>NZ_PPRS01000022.1 GCF_002902755.1 Mammaliicoccus lentus
TAGGTCACCTCTACAATATTTTCTTAGTCGATTACATTGTACTAAAGTGAGCTATATTTGGCTCTTTTTTTATTACACAATTATATGGACATATTCTGATGTCGTATAAAATTTAAGGCAAACTAATAAAAATCAAAGCTTTTAATAGTGCTAACGGGCTTGTTTATAATCACTTGCTCATTAGAAAATGTAACGAGCTTGTTTGAAATTTCTTGCACGTTAGCCGTTGATATCATATAAAATTTAAGACAAACTAATAAAAATCAAAGATTTTAATAGCGCTAACGGGCTTGTTTATAATCACTTGCTCGTTAGAAAATGTAACGAGCTTGTTTAAAATTTCTTGCACGTTAGAGTATCTGTCCTCTTCTTATTTACTACAAAGTTTGTGAAACTTGTTTAGTGTAATACATTGTATTAACAAGATACAGCAGAATCATAAGTGTTACTGAGAAAAATTGATTATCATGTGAAGCCAATGAATATATAGATGCTAAAGCGATAATCGCAATGATGATTTGTTGATTCAGTGAATATGTTTTTTGTAATGCTAGCAATGTAATATACTGTTCACCACTATCCATCATATTTATAAGTTTTTCGTTTAACTTTTTATCACCTGGCTTTGGATAATTACGTTCTGGATATAATTTTCTCATGGCAGACATGTGCATATATGTTAATGGTGCTGTTACAAATAGTGTTACTACTACCATTAACGTAGATAAAATACTTACTTCTTCTGCCACATTTATCGTTATATTTAAAATAGATAAAGCAATTGCAGTATTAATACCTAAAATGACTGGAGCTAAAATTAACGTTCGCTCAATCTGAATTTCTATTTCATCTTCATTATCAATATTTGTTTCTGTCTCTCTTAATCTTTGTGCTTTTTTATATACATTAACTAGAGCGATTACTAGAATAATATATATAATAGCCAACACTACACTCGTTATATCTGTTTGCGTTTTTGATAATTTAAATTCAAACAGTTCATAATTATTGCTTAGTACAACCGATGTTAATCCACCTATAATACCGCCTATTATTAAATATAATAACAAGTTACCAAATAACATGATTTTACTCTTTTTCATAGTTCTTCCTCCTCGAATATGAAAACTTCTTCAACGTTTTCTTTCAGTATTCTAGCTATTCTCACAGCAGTCAGTATTGATGGCATAAAATTATTACGTTCTATTAATGAAACAGTTTGTCTAGAAATACCTGCTTTTTTAGCAAGCTCCGTCTGGTTATAACCCTCACGTGCTCTTAATTCTTTTACTCTATTCTTCATTAAACCACCTACCTACGACATCTAATATACATTATTATAGTCATTTTGACAATTATATTAGTCAAAATGACCAATTTTATATACAAAAAGAGGGTAGGACATAAAGATGTCTCACCCTTTCAACTCTTATTGGATTTTCTTACTCATTAATCCAACTAACCATACTCTTATTGGATTTTCTTACTCATTAATCCAACTAACCATACTCTTATTGGATTTTCTTACTCATTAATCCAACTAACTACACTCTTATTGGATTTTCTTACTCATTAATCCAACTAACTACACTCTTATTGGATTTTCTTACTCATTAATCCAACTAACCATACTCTTATTGGATTTTCTTACTCATTAATCCAACTAACCATACTTTTATTGGATTTTCTTACTCATTAATCCAACTAACTATACTCTTATTGGATTTTCTATGACATTAATCCAACTAACCATACTCTTATTGGATTTTCTTCCTCGTTAATCCAACTACAATAAAAAACTATTACTATCCTTATATCTAACATTTTCATTTTATTACTTGCGATAAATCAGTCGGAATATTTGTTCTGACTGTTGTTCTATTAAACTTTGTGCATTTTTAATAGCATATTCTAAACTAACTGGTTTTGAAGTAATACTGAATGCTGCTGTTAAACCTTGATTATGTAATTCTGATAAATCACTTTCTACAGAACCTCCTATTGCAATAACTGGAATATTATAATCAGAGGCTACTTTACAAATACCTGAAATAACTTTTCCTCCTGCTGTTTGACCGTCAATTTTACCTTCTCCTGTAAATATATAGTCAAAGTTTTGCGTTCTTATAAGGTCGTGAAAATTCACAAAATCTATTACAAGTTCGATACCTCTTTCAATATTTGTATTCAAGAAAGCCATTAATCCACCAGCTGTTCCTCCTGCTGCACCAGCACCTTCTATTTCTTTAATAAAAATATTTTTATCTTTTTCAACGACATTAGCAAAATGATTCAAAGCATGATCTAATTCCATTACTTGTTCGTATGTAGCACCTTTTTGCGGTCCAAAAATATGGCTTGCACCTTGTTTGCCGACAAAAACATTCGTTACATCACAAGCAATATCAAAATGTGCATCTTTTAAATTTGTTAATACTTGAGACTCATCTATCGATTCAATATCTTTTAAATGTATGCCTCCATATTTAATTTCTTGTTTGTTTTTATCTAAAAATCGATAACCTAATGCTTGTAATATCCCCACACCTGCATCATTCGTAGCACTTCCACCTAAACATATGATAAAGTGCTTTATTCCTTTTTTAAGAGCATCTTTAATGAGTAATCCTGTACCGTAAGTCGTTGTCACATACGGATTTAATTCATCAGCCGAAAGCAAATCAATACCAGAACTTGTCGCTAATTCAATTATCGCCGTTTGCCCATCACCTGTAATACCATAATCAGCTTTTATTTCTCTATTCAAGGGATCTCTACTATTAATAGTCTTTATTGTGCCATTTGTTGCCTGCACAAGGTTTATCATAGTACCTTCTCCACCATCAGCCATAGGTAGTAATTCAGTTTCTACTGTAGAATCAACTTTATGAATACCCGACTCAATTGCTTTAGCAGCATTTAAAGCATCAATACTTCCTTTGAAAGAATCAGGTGAAATTAAAACTTTCATTTTCGCACCTCATTTATATTCACTTTATATCTTATGATACATAAAATAATTAAAATTGTAACTTTGTTTAATAAAACGGGAAGAAAATTGGCAGTAATATCATTGAAATAATAATAGATAATATGATTAAAGGAATACCTGCGATAGCATAATCTTTAAATTTAAATCCACCGAGACCATACACCATTGTATTTGCTGGCATACCAATTGGTGTTGCAAATGCTAAAGATCCACCAATAACTGTTGCCATTACTACAGCACTTGGATCTGCTCCCATACCATTTGCTATAGATAAACTAATTGGTACTAACAAAGCAGTTGTAGCAGTATTCGACATAAAGTTTGTCATCACTGCAGATAATACTAAAATTACAAATAACAATACATAGGGGGAAGGATTTTTACCAAGTGTATTTATTAATACATTAGCTATTTCTTTACCTGCTCCTGATACATCTATTCCTTTTGCTAAAGCAAGTGATCCAACAAATAGAAGTATTGTATTCATATCTATAGTTTTCATTGCTTTTTTCTCTGTTATAACTCTCGTTGCTACAAGTATTAATGCTCCAATCCATGCTGATATATATAATGGTATACCAATTTGTTTTTCAAATATCATTGCAATAACAGTTAAAATTAATACATCTAATGCTACAATTTGCTTCCATTTAGGTACATTTGAATAGTCAACTTGTTGTGCATATATAGAATCTTCATCCAGATCTGTCTCTTCTCTTTTTGGAAGTAACTTACGACCAATTATTGCGAAATATAAAATACCAATTATTAATATTGGTAATCCTACTTTTGCATATTCAAAAAAGCCAAAGCCTTCCCCTATTTTTTTTAATGACGACTGAGCAATCATATTACCTGGAGCACCAATCAAACTTAAATTTCCTCCCATCGCTGCTGCGAATACTAGAGGTAGTAATAAGGTAGAACGCGAAAATCCAGCTTTAGCTGCAATTCCAATAACAACAGGAATCAACACTGCTGCTGTTCCAGTATTAGATAATACCCCTGACATTAAACCTGTTATTAACATTACTGCTACAATTAATTGCTTTTCTGTTTTGGCGAATTTTGTAACGATGCCTCCTATTTGCTGAGCCATCCCAGTTTCAAAAAATGCTCCCCCTACTATAAACATCGCCATAAATAAAAGTACATTACTATCTACAAATCCTGCAAACGCCTCTTCTGCTGTTAGAACATCTGTTAAAACTAAACCTACTGCAACAATCATAGCAGTAATAGACAAGGGTATTTTCTCCCAAGCAAACATGATAATTGCAAATACTAAAAATATTAGCGTGATTATTGATGCATCCATAAATAAAATCCCCCTTCAAATTTATGTTAGCGTTTTCTTTTTTCTAATCTTACATTAACGTATACATTAAGTCAATTAATTTATTTAATATACGATTAAATTCATTATAACTTGACTTTAATGTATACATTGTTTAATAATAAGTTTATAACAAAGGAAAAGGAGAGATAATATGAATACGAAAAATACATTTAAGATTGCAGTAATACCTGGCGATGGAATTGGTAAAGAAGTTATTAATGAAGGTATTCGTGTTTTAAATCACTTATCAGAACAATCAAACGGTAAATTTTCATTTGAGTATGATTATTTTCCTTGGGGATGTGAATATTATTTAGAACATGAGAAAATGATGGCCGAAGATGGTTTAGAACAAATAAAAAATCATGATGCAATTTATTTTGGAGCAGTGGGTTTTCCTAATGTTCCGGATCATATTAGTTTGTGGGGGCTTCGCATAGCGATTTGTCAAGGCTTTGACCAATGGGCAAACATTCGACCAGTTGAATTTTTACCTGGAGTAAAAAGTAAACTTAATCACCCCAATGTTGAATCATTAAACTGGGTATTAATACGCGAAAATTCGGAAGGAGAATATTCAGGTATTGGTGGAAGAAACTTTACTGGTAGAGGTCCCGGTAATGAAGTAGCAGTACAATCTTCATTATTTACTGAAAAAGGCTGTGAACGTATTATCAGATTTGCTTTTGAAACTGCTAAAAAGAGAAAGCGTAAGAAAGTAACAAGCGTAACTAAAAGTAATGCTCAACAATATGGTATGGTGCTATGGGATGAAGTCTTTGAACGTGCAAGTAAAGAATACCCTGATGTTGAAACTGATCAATGGTTAGTAGATGCTATGGCAGCAAACTTTGTGCTTCACCCCGAAGATTTAGAAGTGGTTGTAGCATCAAACTTATTAGCAGATATTTTATCTGATTTAGGTAGTGCTTTAGCTGGTAGTTTAGGTATTGCAGCTAGTGCTAACTTAAATCCTGACGGAAGATATCCTAGTATGTTTGAATCAGTTCATGGCTCTGCGCCAGATATTGCTGGACAGGGAATTGCAAACCCTATTGGTGCTATTGGAAGTGCGGCATTAATGTTAGATAATTTCGGTCTCAAAGATGAAGCAATGCAATTAAATAACGCTATAAAAAAAGCAACTGATTCTGGCGCACTTACTCAAGATATAGGAGGAGACACTACAACTGAAGAAATGACTAATGCTATCATACAAAATTTAAATTCCAAAATTGTAAAATAATAGATTAGATAAATAACTTCTATTCATATTTGATAAAGCGTCTTTCTGGTATAATATACTTAACTAATATACGAGATAGACGTTTTTTTATTGTTTAATTTTGGAGGAGATTTTATGTCAAACGACGAACTAATTGAATATCAAAAATTGAAAGTCACATTAAATCAAATAGCTGAGCAGATTGAAGAACAACGCTTACCTATTCGTGCTTATCATATTATTCGGATTGCTATAAAACAATTGAAATTAAAACCTGGTCAAACATTATTAGAACGAGAAATTGCTGAAGTTCTAGAGATGAGTCGTACTCCTGTTAGAGAAGCATTAGTTAGATTACAGACTGAAGGTTTACTCACACTCGTTCCTAGAAAAGGATTTATTATCAACCCGATAAAAAAGCAAGATTTAAAAGAGATTTATGAAATTACTGAAAGTTTAGATGGATTAGCAGTAGAATTAGCTACCTCAAAAATAACTCAAGAAAACATTAATCATTTAAAACATCTTGTATCTCTCCAACAAGAAAGTCTTGATCGAAATGATTTATATAATTGGTCTATTCTAGATGACCAATTTCATGCTGATTTAATTAGTTTTGCACAAAATACTAGACTAAGCAGTGTAATTAATATACATTCTGATCAATTATACAGAGCTAGATTATATACAATCAATAACCGCCCTATACCTTACCAATCTATTGTGGAACATCGTGCTATTATAGCTTGTATGGAAGCTAAAGATAAAAATGCGGCTAGATTTGCTATGCAATCACATAGAAATAGAGCTTGGGAAGAGATAGCTGAGACTTTAGAGGAATAACTAAAAAGCACACCGACTTTATAGCCGATGTGCTTTTTTATATTATTTATTCTTGATGGGTATATGAAAAATCCCAACCTATTCCAAATTTATCAATAACTTTAGCATAGGTTTGACCCCAAAACATTTTATCAAGTTCTACTTGTACTTGACCTTCTTTTTTAAATATTTCATAAACTTCTTTAATTTGCTCTTCTTGTTCAAAATCTAAAACAACATATATATTATGGTTCTTATTGAGAGACTCGTCATTATTAGGAACATCTGAAAACATTAATATATGACCATTTACCTCTAATTGTGCATGCAAAATTCTCTTAGGATCTTCTGCTGTTATGCCAGCATCTCCATATGTTTGCGATTCTCTTACACTTCCGTCTAGCGCTTCACTATAAAATGCCAATGCTTCTTCGCAAGTTCCGTTAAAGTAAAGATAAGGTGTAACTTGTTTAATCACATGCACCACTCCCCATATTTGATTATCGGTCAAAATTAAGTATATAAATGTGTGTATAGTTTGTCAAATATTATATTTTTACACACATTTATATTATGTTTATAGATTTATTATATAAATTACTTTTTATGTCCTGCTATGAGTCCTGCTCTTTCTCTTGCTGTAGCTGCTGGTGTATATGACACAGCTCTAGATACAACATTAGGACCGTATTTTCTTTTAAGTTTATCGATTGTCTTCTCAAGTGCTTCATCTCGTTGTCTTTCAAATTCATCAATAAATAAATTAAGTTGTCTTGCTCTTTCTGGCACAAAGTTATTTAAAGTGACGCTTAATGTTCGATATTTTGCTTGTTTATCGCACAATTGTTCTGCAAAGCTCCAAATCACTCTAAATATATCCATCGTTAAATTCGTGCCATCTTTTAAAGTGTATTGTTTATTGACGCCACCTTCTCCACTATATCCCATTGAAAAAGATATGGTCTTAACTAATAAATCTCTTGATCTTAAACGCATCGCAACTTCTTCTACTAATTCTAATAATACAACTTTCGTTTCATGATAGTAGTAATCTCTCATCAGTATTTGGCTCTTACATATCGTCGGATTCATAATACGATGTTTTTCTTTAATTTTGCTTAAATCTATACCATTTGCATGCAAATGTAAATCCGTGCCAATTACACCATACTCTCTCTTTAAATATTGCTGTGGATAGTGCGCTAAATCTCCAATTGTGAAAATACCTTTAGCATTTAATTTCTTCTCAGTTCTATGATTAATCCCCCAAAATTTACTAAGCGGATTTATGGGCCATAACTTTGTCGGTACATCTTGATATCTCCACTCAGCAATGAAATCTTCATTTGTCTTTGACTCCATATCCAATGAAACTTTACTCAATAACATATTAGAGCCTATGCCAATTGCGCACTGAATTTGGGTTTCTTCTTTGATTTCTCTCATTAAACGTTGAGCAAATGCTCTTGGTGTAGAACTAAACTGTTTGTAACTATCCGTAATATCTATAAAAAATTCATCAATACTATATTGATGAAAATCTTCAGGTGCGACGTAACGTAAAGCTATCTTAGTAATTGCTACAGAATATTCTAAATATCGTTTCATACTTGGATTAATAATGTAAATGTCATTTCTATGAGGTATTTCAAACAATCTTGATCCAGTTTTTACACCTAACTCTTTCAAAGGCTCCGTAGCTGCTAACACGATAGAACCTTGTCGTTTAGTATCTGCTATTACTGCTAATTTTGTTGTTAACGGATCCAGCCCTTTCATAATACAAGACACACTCGCAAAGAAGCTTTTCTGATCTATACATAAGATATCTCGGTCCTCACATAAATGATAATCATACATAATGTCACCTTCCCTCAATCGACTGAATATATTTTTATTATATACGAACATATGTTCTATTTCAACGTTAATACGTTTATTTTTGTATAAATAATGTTTTTAATCTACTGAAACGTTATATGTGTTGATGTTCAAAAGAAGGTTTCCCTTATTAATCCCTGTTATTCCAAAATAAAAATAAAACACACCACAAAAGCTAAGGATTACCCTACTTTTGTGGTGTGTTTTTAAGAATTTAAGCATGAACGTTACAATACTAAAATAACAATATTTTTATAAACTAATAGTGAACACTATCTTACTATAATTAATCGTTCTTCGTCATCTGCACCGACAGATTGATCAATATGAACATGTGTTTTTAAGAAGATTTCTTCAGGTTCACCTTTAAAATCAATCTGTTCTAATTTGAATTCAAATTCATATTCTTGTTGTGCACCTTTTTTAATAACGAAAGATTTATTAACTTTGTATTTATGCAATACATTATCAAATTCAGCAAAATCACTATCTTCATCTTTGTTGTTAACTCTTTCAATTAAAGATAACATAATATATTCTACTTTAATGTCACATGAACCACCATAAAAAATCACTTTACCTTTAATTGGTTCTTCTTCATTAAAAGTTAATTTTTCTAGTCTCGTATCAATTTTTAAATTACCGATACCAATAGAAGTTAGTAATTTTTCAAACATAGAGTGAACCCCCCCTTAATCTTCATTAAGAATAGTTTAACGCGATTGGGTTAAAAGTTAAAGAGAATAAAATCAATTTTTATTTTAGAGTTAAAGAAATTTGTAAATTTGTTACATACGCTTAAATATACTGATTATAAATACATGAAAATTATACGCTAATGTGCATGTATTTCGATACTTTCACATTATATTACCAAAAAAGCTCCCTTCAAAGATTTCACTTTTTAGAGTGTGCTTTGAAAGAAGCATATCAAAATTTTATAGTTCTATTATTTATATAATCCTAATGCTTTTGAAGTTGATGTATTAATTTCATCAAATACTTCAGGATTTTCAGACAATTGTACTTCATATGAAGGTATCATTTGTTTAATTCTTTGTTTCCATTCTGGGAATTGTTCTGGGAAACTTTTTTCTAATAACTGCAACATAACATGTACTGCTGTAGAAGCACCTGGAGAAGCACCTAGTAAAGCTGATATTGAACCGTCTTCACTTGTGACAAGCTCAGTACCAAATTGAAGTGTCCCTTTCCCGCCTTCATCTGTGTCTTTAATTACTTGCACACGTTGGCCAGCAATTACAATGTCCCAATCCTCTAATTTTGCAGTTGGAATAAATTCTTTTAACTCTTCTAATCGTTTTTCATCAGATAAAAGTACTTGCTCCACTAAATATTTCGTTAATCCCATTTCTTTTAATCCAGCAGAAAGCATTGTTAAAACATTATTAGGTTTAACAGATTCAATTAAATCTAAATTTGAACCTGTTTTCAAGAACTTAGGTGAAAATCCAGCAAAAGGTCCAAATAATAATGTTCGTTTACCTTCAATGTATCTTGTATCTAAATGTGGTACTGACATTGGTGGCGCGCCGACTTTAGCTTTACCATAAACTTTGGCTTCATGTTTAGCAATAACGTCTTCATTATTACATACCATGAATAAACCACTAACCGGGAAGCCACCTATATTTGTAGATTCTTTAATACCTGTCTTCTGTAACAGCGGTAAACTGCCGCCACCAGCACCAATGAATACAAATTTAGTGTTATGATATTCAGTTTTCTTCGTTTCACTATTATAAATTTTTAACTGCCATGTGTTATCTTGATTTCTTCGAATATTCTGAACAGAATGATTGTAATATAACTCTACACCTTCATCTTTTAAATTACTTAAAAGTGAACGTGTTAAATTACCGAAGTTTACATCTGTACCAGATTCTATTTTAGTTGCTGCAATTTCTTCAGTAGTCGGACGTCCCTCCATCATTAATGGCATCCAATGTTTTAATGTTTCAAAATCATCAGTAAATGTCATACCTGTGAATAAAGGATTATTCGATAAAGCATCACAACGTTTTCTCAAAAATTCTATGTTTTTCTTTCCATAAACAAAACTCATATGTGGAACAGGACGAATAAATGATTTTGGATCAGCTAACTTACCTTGATTTACAAGATAAGTCCAAAATTGTTTTGATAACTGAAACTGTTCATTGATTTGGATTGCTTTATCAATATTAACGGAACCATCCGCCTCTTCTTTAGTGTAATTCAATTCACATAAAGCAGAATGTCCTGTACCTGCGTTGTTCCATTCATTAGAACTCTCTTCAGCTGGTTTAGATAATTTTTCGAATAATTTAATTTCTAAGTTTGGTGATAATTCTTTAAGCATTGTGCCTAAAGTCGCACTCATTATGCCACCACCAATTAATATTACATCTGTTTTCTTATGTATTGAATTCATAATTAACTACAGAGCCCCTTTCAATATTAATTTACTCATCTATATATGCCCATAACAAATATACAGAATTTCAGTTATTAAATTTGTTTACATAATTTTATGTATTAACTCTATTATAAACCTAATATCTATATTAAAAAAGTGTCAACTCATAGATAAGGTGTAATAAGACATTTAATGTATTAAGCTACATTAATATAGTAATCAAATAGTATGACATATTCAAACATTATACATTTATAGTATAACATATTCCCTAGCTAATGGTCTTAAGAAATTTCAAACAACACTTATAGTTTACATAATAAAATTATAAGTATCTAAAATGATTAGCAATATTAAATTATGGGAATTAAGATGTTATCATTATAAAAATTTAATATGCAAAGGAGCTTGTTATGAGCAGATTTTTCAATTTACTTAAAAAAGGTAGCATGTCTTCTTTATCTGCTGCTATCGTTAACTTCATTCTTGGTTTTTTAAAGCTCTTCGCTTTTATTTTTACAGGCAACATCGCTATGTTTGCTGAAATGATGCATTCCTTTGGGGATGCAGCTAATCAATTATTCGTGTTTCTCGGTTCTGCTTTTTCAAAACGCAGTCCTAATGAGAAATTCCCACTTGGATATGGTCGACTTATTAATCTAGTATGTTTAATAGCAGTTATAATTGTTGGGATTCTTTCATACGAAACAGTAAAAGAAGGTTTTCACCATATTATTCATCCTAATGATACTGATGGCCCACTTTTATTTTTCTGGATTAATATCGGCGTACTCGTTATCGGTATTGTTTTAGAAGGTACAGTGTTAAGAAAAGCTGGCAAAGAAATTTTAGAAGAAGCTGGAGAATCTAGCAAAGGTTTATTAACACCTTTCACTAAAAGTTATTTAAATATCAGCAAAGCAAAGCCCGCTACAAAACTTGTATTTATGGAAGATACAGTAGCAGCTGGTGGCGGTATAATCGCTGTATTATCCATTATCATTGCTCGATTAACTGGCTTAGGTATGCTTGAAGGTATTGCTTCAGTCATAATCGGTATCATGATGTTTATTATTGTCGGTATTATATTTGTTGAAAATGCCCAAGGTGTTCTTGGTATCGCTGATCACGAATCAGAAATACATGCTTCACGTATCATTCTAGATGAAAAAGCTGTATCCGATATTAAACGATTAGCTGTCATTAAAGAAGGAGAAGCATTGCATATTGAAGCATTATTAGAGTTAAACAAGAACTTTACGTTAAAAGAGTTGTCAGATATCAGAAAACGGATTATATTAAAGTTGTTAGACTTATCACATGTTGAGGATGTTAATATCGAATTCATTGAAGATGATGGCCAGCAAGACTGGCGCGGTGATACAGGTCCTTCAGCAAATATACAATATAATGAGGAGAGAAAATAATGCCAATCGTAAATGTTAAATTAATTGAAGGTAGATCAGATGAACAGTTAAGAGGTCTAGTTAATGATGTTACCGAAGCAGTACATAAGAATGCTAAAGCTCCAAAAGAAAATATACACGTTATCATTGAAGAAATGAAACCTGAACACTATGGTGTAGCAGGCGTTCGTAAATCAGATTCTTAATTTTTAAATATATTAAAAAAAGGGAGCGAGACTATGAAATCTTTAAAAAATACGATTTCTGTCTCGCTCCCTCTCACTTTGAATACGGATAAAATGCCATACTCATCTACTATTCATCAAGAAATTCTTTTATTGCTTTTTTATTCTGTTCTTTATCAATACTTAAAACAGCACCATTTTCAATATCATTTTCATTTGTATAAGAGCCTTTTACTGGCACTGTTAAAGTCTTAATATCTTTATCGCCTCTAGCTATAAAGCTAGCTCCCGTTTTATAAATTGTTTGATCATCTAAATTTGTATTAACATAACCTCTTGCAATACCTGCAATTTTAGGTGCTTTCAGAACTGAATTTACACTTAATAGTTCTGATTTCAGTCCTGTCATAACTTGTTGTTGTCTTCTTACTCGTCCAAAGTCGCCTTCTTCGTCATTTCTATAACGCGCATAACCTAATAATTCTTTCCCGTTTAAGTTATGTTGACCTTTTTTCAGAGAAACACCAATTTTTTCAGACATGTCCTTTTCAACATTGATTGGAACACCGTCTGGTGCAATTTCATCAACCATTTGCTCGAATCCATCAAAGTCTATGATGGCATAGTACTCTGGATCAAGACCAAGGTTTTTCTTCAATGTTTTACGCAATAATTCTGGTCCACCAAGTGAGTATGCAGTATTGATTTTGTAATTTCTATAACCACCAGGTATTTCAGAATAAATATCTCTCATGACCGAAACGATTTTTAAATCTTTCTTTAAGTAATCATATTGAACAACCATAATTGAATCGGTTCTAGGCTGTGAGTTATCAACTTTACGATCTTCCCCTAACACAAGCACATTAACCTTACCATCATTTCTGGTAGAACTATGGAACTTATGTAATTGATGGTCCTTACCATTCTCAGTTGAAACTTTCAAGCCAGACTTATATGAAGCAGTTATATAGAATACTAACCCGATTAATAGCAAAATGATACCTAAAAGAATAAAAGGCCCTTTTTTAATTCTACGCTTTTTCGTTCTTCGTGGTATATCTGTTTGACGATTGTCATCTGTTTCTGATTGATTTTGCGAAGTCATTGTTACCAACCTTTTATCTTCAAAATTGATATTAATTATATTATAATTAATATCATACACTAAGTTAACCAATTTATGGTTTAAAAATCAAGAAAAAATTGTGAAACAATCGGAAAATAAGACTTGAGACTGAATAAAGGATGGTAAAATTATAATGAATATGAATAAAGCGTATTTCGCAGGTGGATGCTTTTGGTGCATGGTTAAACCATTCGATGAGTATGAAGGTATTGATAAAGTCACTTCAGGTTACATGGGTGGAACAACAGAAAATCCAACTTATGAAGAAGTAAAGACAGGAGAAACAGGGCATCTCGAAGTTGTTGAAATCCAATACGATGTTGCATTATTCTCATACAATAGATTATTAGAAATATTTTTTGCAATTATAGATCCTACTGATGCTCATGGGCAATTTCAAGATCGTGGCTCCCAATATCAAACAGCTATCTTTTATACAAATGATGACCAAAAGAAATTAGCTGAAGAATATATCGCACAGTTAAACGATAAATTACCTGAAAATCAAACAGTTGTAACAAAATTATTACCATATCAAACATTTTATGAAGCAGAAGATCATCACCAAGATTTTTATAAGAAAAATCCTGAAAGATATAAAGAAGAGCAATTAGAAAGAAGTCGTTTTAAAAAATAAATATACCTTTAGTTAAATAGCAGTAAAGTATGTACAATAGTATACTGTACTGTTATTTTTCTGTTTAAAGTTAATTATATTTTTGACATGAATCATTACATAAGGAGTTAATTATGGAACAATGGATTACTGATTTTATGACCCAATATGGATACGTAGGTATCTTTATACTCGTGTTTTTAGAATATATTATACATCCCTTCCCTTCTGAAATTGTATTAACATTTGCAGGATTTATGACAACACAATCTAATTTAAGTATTGTCGTCGTATGTATATTAGCAGTTGTTGGAGCGGTGCTTGGTGCGTTAGTATTATATGGCATCGGTACTTGGATTGGCGAAGAACGTATATATCGTTTAATACATAAGCATGGTAAGTATATAGGAATTAAAACTAAAGATTTAGATAAAACAATTACTTGGCTAAATAAGTACGGAAATTGGGCTATATTTATCGGAAGATTTATTCCTATAGTAAGAACTTTGATATCTTTACCTGCAGGAATCACAAAAATGAATATACCTTTATTCATTGTATTAACAGCAATCGGTACCGGTATGTGGAATATACTACTGATTGTATTAGGCATGACATTAGGAAGTCATTGGCATAAAATAATTGAATTCGCAGGTATATATTCTAAATTATTTATCATCATTATTGCGATTATTGTATTATATGTTCTATATCGTTGGTTTAAACGTATAAAAGAAACACGTGCAGATTAAAAAATAACGATAACACCTCGCTATTTGGTGTTATCGTTATTTTTTATTTTATAATTTATCGTTAAACTCACTCTTATTAAATTCCATAATAATGAACTATACTTTTTATAGACTAGAAATCTTGGTTCCCAATCTGGGTGGTATTTTTGTTTGTAATTTCTTAAACCTTGGAAGCTATATATACCGTTCATATTTTCAAAAACTTTAGCAGCAAATTTCTCTCTTAAGTATGCATATTTGTTATAACCTAAATTTGATAATGTAGCCATACCCATATTAAATTGTTTATAGCCTTGTTCTTTAGCCCAAAGCAACATGTGAATATATAGTGCATCCATCACTGCTATATCAATATCTTTATTCCATCTAATTAAATCAATCGATATCGACTGATTATAATTTGTATACATTAATGAACAAAATCCTACGATACCATATGCTTCATGACGTATAACAGCAATTGGAGCTTTATTTAAATAATTTAAATTAAAAGCGCCTACTGAAAAGTTCATTTCTTTTTTACCATTTAACCAATTATCACTTATAGTTTTCATCATTTGAATATCTTCTTCACTATATGGCGCCTCTAAAATTTCAAAACGATAACCTTCAGTTTCAAGTTTATTATATGTTGCGCGCATACCTCTTTTCTTTTTTCCAGATAAGGTAAATGTATCTAGGTTAATGAGTGCTTCTTCACCAAGTTTAAAGAATACATTTCCATATTCATGGTATAAAGAAAGTAATTTAGTTTGTACTTGATAAAAAATGATGTCTCTACCTAAAAAATACATTTGATCATAAAATTTAGTTAACACTTCAGAAAATTTATCTTCATTTCCGATAGGATCACCTAATACAATGACGGCATTCATTGTTTGACGATACATAATAAATACATCTTCATCTTCGTTTACAAAAAATTGTTTATCGCCTGTAAATGCTAGATGACTCACGTAAGAACCTTCATATTTTTGAATGATATTTTCAATCGTTTCAAAATTAAAATCTTTAGTTAAATTTCTTTGATTATTTTTAGAAAGTATAAATGTTATGACTGTTCCTAGAAGTAATAATAATACGAGTACAACTATAAACAGACTAAATACGGCATATTTATCAAATTTTGTAACTTCATGTGGATATAAATTTAAATAATTCACTGTGATTATTCTGTTGAAAATAAACATGACAAGAATGAGTAAGCCACTTAGCAAAATTTTTATAGGTGTAACGATTTTTTTAACGACATTTGCATTCTTATAACCTATAAATAACAATATTAATAATATTGCTAACCATAAAAATGCAATAATTGTACCGTTCGTTAAAATCGACACGAACATTAATACTAGCGTTGATATAATACTCATTAATGTGGATCGCATTGTCCCGGACATTACACCTTTAGAACAAATAAGTAAAAGCAGTGTCGCAGCGGTATGTAAAGCTAGTAAAATAGAATAAAACGTATAATGATGAGAATAAATAGCATCATATAAAATAAATACATGATTAAAATATAAAACAAACCCAGTTATTCCGACTAATAATCCTAATGCGATAGAAGGAATTTTCGTCAATAAATCTCTCTGAATAGCTTTAATAAATGAAGTTGTATCCATTGCAGGCGTATAGAATTTGCTTTCTTCGATATACTTTCTAATAATACTCCCAAACTCGAATGTAGACAGTCCAAGAGCAATAATAAATGGAAAGAAATAATAAACAATTCTATACAGTAATAAAGCCAATAGAACTTGTTCTTCTGGTACGCCTAACGATTTAATGCCTAATAATATTACTAAATCAAAAGCACCAAATCCACCTGGAATCATACTCATTAGTCCTGATAAAGCTGCAATAACGAATATACCTACTAAATGTGAATAATCTACATGAACATTTAGAGCCTGTAAAATAACATATAGTAAAAAGCTCGCCGCTAACCATTCGAAAGCTGAAACTATTGTGAACTTAACACCTAATAATCTATCAGTGGAAGGCTTTAAAATTGAAAAAATTATAAATATCGGTAAAAAAGCACTGCCGATGTATAAAACAATTTTAGCCCATGAAATATTATCTAATAATGCATCGACTTTAAATAAATGCAGAACAATTAATAAACATAATAAACTCAGCCCACTTAACATAGAAAGTAATAATAAAGACACACTCTTGATGAGCACCTTTCTATCTTGGACTTCATTTCTATATGAATAAATTCTAATTCCAGCACCTATTAATCCGCCAAATCCTAAAATGCTATTAAAAGTATTAATGATGAAACTAATTGATAAAATTTTATGTAGCGGTAGTTTAATTTTTAATGATTGCTTTAACATCACGTCATATAAAGATAATATTAGGACAGATAGTACACCTAAAATAACAATACCGACAAATATAAATGTATCCATTTCTCTAAATAACACAAATGTCTTTTTAAAGTTAATTTTAGATATTTCATTATGTAGAATATAAATGACAACTATAAACACTAGACATATAAATGGAATTTTTAAAAACGAAATAATGCTCTTACTATTTAATAATTTCATATTTCGACCTCTTAATCATTTCTTCTACCAAATAATACCATAAATTTCAATAAATTTGTATTTATATATAGATTGAAAGCTATTACATATAAAAAAGCAGTGAAGAATTCTATTGTATTAGAATTCTTCACTGCTAGTCTTATTTATTCTTAATTAGATTTATGGTAGAAGATCATTAATTTTCTTTTATTACCTTATTATCTTCTATTTCATATGGCCCTGAATCATCTTTATAATATTTATTATATCTGCGTTTAAATAAAGTAAATACGTGTGTTACAGCTACTTTAATAATAGCATATGCTGGGATTCCCAGAATAACACCTATTATGCCAGCTAAATTACCTGCACATAACAATACAAATATAATTGTAAGTGGATGAATTTTCATCGTTTTACCCATAATATTTGGCGAAATGAAATGCCCTTCTAAAAATTGTACTGCTGCCCAAACGATTGCAAGTTTAAGTAGCATAAATGGTGAATCAATCGCTGCCAATACGATTGCTGGTGAAATAGCTATCATAGGCCCTAGATAAGGCACTACACTTGTCACAGCAGCAATACTTGCTAATGTTAATGCGTAATCAAGTCCAATGATTGAATAGCCAATAAATAGTAATACACCAATACAGAATGCTACAATCATTTGTCCTTGAATATATGAACCAACTTGAAGGTTCATTTTATCAATTAAATCATGTGTATCTCTTCTAAATTTAGGAGGCATTAAACTAATGAAATAGTTTCTAAATTTTTCTCCATCTTTCAATAAGAAAAATAACACAAATGGGAATGTCGCTATAATAACAACAACATGCGTAATAGTAGAAACAAATGATTGGAATTTGTCTCCGAAACTACCTACTGAATTTGATATTTTTTTAGGAATATCACTAAAGTTTTGTTGTAACCAATTTTGAGCTTGAGTGTAATAATCCGCTATAAACGAATTTTTGGATAACTGTTTAATTTTATCGCTAAACTCATCTATATAAGTAGGTAAGTTTTTTGAAAAACTTTCTATTTGATGCTGTACGACTGGAATCAATAAAGTAACTATAAACGTAATACCAGCAATGATAATAAGTAGTAAAATAAGGATTCCCCATAATCGTGAAATATTCATTCTTTCCATAAAGTTTACTATTGGGTTAAATAAATAAAATGCTATAAACGCAACAATAATTGGGCCAATTAAAGTTGTCGTTACTGTGATTAATGGTTCGAAGATAAATGAAACTTTTTGGAATATAAATACCGTTAAACCAATGAGTATAAGCAGACCTAAAATAAAATAAATATCTCGGCCTCCAAAAAATCTCATAAATCTTGTTTCTTTACCGTTCGAACCTCGACTTCGTGATTCTTTTTCCAAGAATAGCCCTCCTTGTATTAATTTATAGTCTATTATACCCTAATCGACGAAGTTTAACAGTAAAATTTTACATCAATTGTTTACATAATAATTTTATGATTTATCATAAAAAAATAAAAAAGAGAAGAATCTATTTGAAGATTCTTCTCTTTATATATTCTATTTAACAATAAAGATTTTATCGCCTTGTTCTACTTTTCCTTTAACTAATGTTTCTAACTTAGAATCATTAAGGTTTGTTACAACAATCGGTGTTACTGTGCTATCTGCATGTTTTTTAATATAATCTAAATCAACTTTCATTAGAGGTTGGCCTTTAATAATATCAGTATTAGCTTCTGCTAATATTTCAAATCCTTGACCTTCTAACTGAACAGTTTCTAGACCAAAATGAATTAACAGCTCAATACCTTCTTTTGATTCTAGTCCAATAGCGTGTTTAGTAGGGAATGTCATTTTTAGTTTACCGTCAAATGGTGCTACAACTTCACCTGTTTCTGGAATAATTGCTATGCCATCACCCATCATTTTCTCGGAAAACACTTTATCTGGCACTTCACTAATATCTATGATTTCACCTTTAATAGGAGAATAAATTGTTGCACCGCCTTCAGCTAAAATAGCTAAACTTTCTTTATCTCCTTCTTCCGTAACTGTCGTTTCACTAGGTTTCGTAATTTCGCCTGAAATAATACGTCCCATATCATGTTTTATTTGATCAGATTTAGGCCCAAATATCGCTTGAATATTATTACCTACTTCAAGTACACCTGAAGCACCTAAACTTCTAAGTTCTGATTTATCAACTTTCGTTTTATCTAAAACTTCTACACGTAATCTTGTAATACAAGCATCTAAATGTTTGATGTTATTTTGACCACCCATTGCTTCTAACACATCAAATGGTAATTCTGATACTGAACTTTTACGTGATTCTGTTTCTTTATCTTCTCTTCCGGGTGTTTTCAAATTGAATTTCTTAATTGCGAACGTAAATAAGAAATAATAAACTAATGCATAAATGATACCTACTGGAATAACCAATATTGCGTTGGTGCGATCCCAGTTTAATAAACCATATAATACGTAATCAATAAATCCACCAGAGAACGTCATACCTATTTGAATATGTAATAAATGCATCACTAAAAATGAAGTACCTGCTAATATAACATGTATTCCATATAAAACTGGTGCAACGAATAGGAATGAGAATTCTAATGGCTCTGTAATACCCGTTAAGAATGAAGTAAGCCCTGCAGACAACATTAATCCACCGACAACTTTTTTGCGTTCTGGACGAGCTTGACGATATATTGCATATGCAGCCGCTGGTAAACCAAACATCATAAATGGATATTTACCAGTAGTAAATGCCCCAGCTGTAAATGGTACTTTATCTTTAACTTGTGCCATAAATATACTTTGATCTCCACGAACTAATTCTCCAGCTTTATTTACATAACTTCCGAATTCAAACCAAAACGGCGAATAAAAAATATGATGTAGTCCAAATGGAATTAAAGATCTCTCAATAATTCCAAATATAAATGTCGTTAAAGCTAAATTTTTACCTAATAAAAATGTAGATAAGTTATTTAAAGCTTCTTGTATCGGTGGCCAAGCAAATGACAAAACAATACCTGTAACGATGGCTACTACAGATGTAATAATTGGAACAAATCGTTTACCTGCGAAAAACCCTAAAAATGGTGGTAAATTTATGTTGAAATATTTGTTATAGCACCAGGCTGCTAAAGCTCCCATTATAATACCACCAAATACCCCTGTTTGTAGTGTTGGTATACCTAGAACTAATGCATGTGATGGCTCTCTAGCAGCTTGGCTAAGTGTTTCAGCCCCTTTACTATAAGAGTATATGTTATCTATTGTAATGCCTTTTATAACACCCATTGTAGTATTCATAATAAGATAACCTACTAACGCTGCTAAACCTGCTACGCCATCTCCTCCAGCTAAACCTAAAGCAGTACCAATAGCAAAGAGTAAAGGTAAATTATCAAATATAATTTGACCTGAAGACTCCATAACAGATGCAATCATTACAATAATATCTGTTTTTAACCAAGGTGCAATTTCAATAAATTGAGCGTTTTTCATTGCGTTACCAAACGCAAGTAAAATTCCCGCTGCTGGTAATATTGCAACTGGTAACATTAAAGCTTTCCCAATACGTTGTAATTGACCAAAAAATTTCTTAAACATTGTAAAACCCTCCCATTGTTTAACTCAATAAATTACAGCACAAAAAAGGCATGAGCAAGAAACCTACCATAAGGTAATGTTTATTTGCTCATGCCTGACGAAACAGTAACACGCAATTTATAAGTTATTATTAAAGCGTTGGATGTGCATTGTTAAATATGCTAATTCAGATTCATAAACTGGCCTCTTTAACTGTGTTTGCATCATCTTCACTATCTTTACAGCAATATTATAGCACAGTGGATATTGCGCTTTCAATAACAATTCAATATCAGTTGCATCCGGAATTCTTTCATCTGCTAAGACTCTTTGAATCGCAAAATGTAAGTGTCTTACAAAACGACTATAATTAATACTATTCTTATCTATATTAACTTCAAGGCCCTCTTCTATTATAATAATTGACTTCTGTATAATTTGTTTTATATTATTTATGTCGTTAAGTGAATGATTTTCTTCAGCTGAATGGATATGTAATGCTATAAATCCAGCTTCTGACTCAATAAACTGTAAATCTAACTTTTCATTTAAAGCTTTAACAGCGTTTTCAGCAATTTGATATTCCCTTGGATAAAGCACTTCTGTCTCTTTTAAAAATGGATTATGAACATGAATGCCTTCTTCTATTCGCTTTATTGCAAATACAATATGATCAGTTAATGAAATGAGCGTTTTTTCACTTACACTACCGCCCAACTGTTTATCAATTCCATTTACTACTTCTAATATTGTATTAAATACGTGTTCACTCGTTCCGTTTAATAACTGTGTATATCTATCTTTATCTCTCTCAGATTCTAATAAGTAAACTTTCTCTATTAAATCTGTATCAATTTCTTCACCTTGTTTTTTACCAAAACTAATCCCCTTGCCTATTAAAATTACTTCTTTTTGATAATAGTTAGCAACTAACACATTATTATTGAGTGTTTTTTCGATAATATATTTTCCCATATAAAAACCTCATTCTGAAGACCTATTACATATTATACAATTGATGCTAATATAATGATAGATATAATATATCAATAAATTTATAGGACGTGAGTCATGTGAGAAACTTAAAAACATACATTATTTCTATACTATCCGTTTTAGTTATTGCTACTATTTTTTATCCGAAGCAACAAGCTCAAGCAGT
Source organism: Mammaliicoccus lentus (assembly GCF_002902755.1). GTDB lineage: Bacteria > Bacillota > Bacilli > Staphylococcales > Staphylococcaceae > Mammaliicoccus > Mammaliicoccus lentus. The sequence goes on from NZ_PPRS01000022.1 coordinate 22,076, forward strand.
AACTGAAGAAGCTTGGGATAACGCAGTTACTGTTTATGGAGCAGCTTTAGAGAATAACCCTTCATCTAAAGAAACAACTTCAAATCTTTTAGGTACAAAAAACAGTGATAAAACAACATATGTTAATGCTGAAGATTTAAATAAATACTTGAATATGCAGTCATCAAACGATGTACTCAAATCTAGCATTCGTATAACGAAAACTTCTAAAGGTAGTGGCTTGAATTTAACAATCAACCAAGATCAAGGTCAAATCACTAAAGTTACAGAAGATACTTACAAAAATGCTCTAATGACAGCTGGTATTAAAGATGCTGACGTTACAATCGCGTCAAGTGAAGATGTTACAGGAGAAAGTGCACTTGCAGGGGTTTATAAAGCCTTCGAAGCACAAGGTGAATCTATAGATTCAAACAGAACACAAGTAGCACAAGAAGAGCTATCTACAATAAACGAGATATCTGAAGAGAATAAAGGTCAAGAAGGATTCTCTCAATCACAACTTAACAAGACAGTGGCAGAATCTAAACAAGCAGTTGCTGAAAAATCCGGGAATGTTTCAGTAACTGAAATTACAAATATCGTAAATCAAAAAATTGAAGATAACGGATTAACAAACATCATTAATGAAAATCAAGTTAACAAAATTGTTAATGTAATCGATAGTGCTCAAAAAGACGGTATTTTCGATGGAGAAAATGCTAAAGACTTTATTAAGAACTCTAAAGATTATGTTAATGACATAGTTAAGTCAGATGATTTCAAAAATGCTAAGAAAAAAGCAGAAGACTTAGGAAATAACATTAAAGATAAATTACAAGACGAAGGACTATGGGATAAAATCGTCAACGCAATTAAAGATATCTTTAATTCAATCGCTAATTTATTTAAATAATTTTAGTGAATATACAAAATAATGAGGCTGGGACATAAATACATGTCTCAGCCTCATTTTTACATTCAAAACATAAAAAAGACTGCCGATTTTCTCGGCAGTCCTAAGTAACATTTTCATTCATTTTTTATAAATGATAATTATTGATCTTTCTTATCATCATTTAAAGTTTCATCTTTATTTTCTGAAACATTTTCTTCTTCTGAATCTACAGTTGGCTTATTTTTCTTTTTCACTGCTGTATCTTCATTTCTACTATATGGGTTATTGCCCCAAGCTTCAATATTACTGAAGTTTGCTTTTAAGTTTTCTATTTTAAATACTGGATTTAATTTACGTTTTCTTTGGTCTCGATAGTCTTTCGCTACTTCAAACACGACTGTAGCTAGACCGAATAATGCTACGATATTAATAACCGCCATTAATCCCATAAATAAATCTGCAGTATCCCAAACAGTTTGTACTTGTACAACTGAACCAACGAATACCATTCCAACAACTAATAATCTAAAAATAAACATTATAAATTTATTTTTCGTTAAATATTCAATATTAGCTTGTCCATAGTAATAGTTACCAATAATAGATGAGAATGCAAACATAAATACTGCAATAGTTAAGAATATACCACCAAACTCACCTACATGTGTTGTTAAAGCTTGTTGTGTAACTGCTACACCTTGTTCTGCATCTGCTCCAAATTGTAAGTCAGTATATAGCAGTAACATAATTGCAGTAGCTGAACAAATAATTAATGTATCAAAAAATACACCTAATGATTGAATTAAACCTTGTTTTACTGGGTGACTTACGGCTGCAGTTGCTGCGGCGTTTGCTGCAGAACCCATACCAGCTTCGTTTGAGAATAACCCACGTTTAATACCTTGCATTAATGCAAAACCAATTGCACCACCAAATGCTGGGTGTAATCCAAAAGCACTTTTTACGATGTTTTGTAACATTGGAATAATTTGATCAACATTCATCGCTAAGATGTAGCCTACTAATATAATGTAACCGACTGCCATAATTGGAACGATGAAAGAAGATACTGTTGCAATACTTCTAACACCACCAAAAATAACAATCCCAGTTATAATAGCTAAAATAACACCTGTTATAATATTAGAAAATTCATATTGCTCATTTAAAGATGCAGCAATTGTATTAGATTGCACAGTATTAAATACAAATGCAAAAGTAACTGTAATTAATACTGCAAAGATAACACCTAGCCATTTTTGACCAAGTCCACGTTCTATGTAGTATGCTGGGCCGCCTCTAAAACCGCCCTCTTCATCTTTTACTTTATATACTTGAGCTAAAGTAGCTTCAAAGAATGCGCTGGCTGCACCGATAAATGCAATAACCCACATCCAGAATACAGCACCAGGTCCACCAAGAACGATAGCTGTAGCTACACCGGCAATATTACCAGTACCTACGCGTGAAGCCGCACTAATTGCAAATGCTTGGAAAGATGATATACCTTTTTTCCCATCTTCAAGTGTTTCTGGCTTTTCAAAAATAATTCTAAACATTTCTGGCAGCCATCTAAGTTGTACAACTCTAGAACTAATTGTGAAGAATACTCCTGCCAGTAAAAGTAAGAAAATTAAGTTTTGCGTCCAAATTAAATCATTACCCCATTGAACAAAGTCATGAAACCATCTTGGGATATAACTATCAAAGTCTTTCAAACAAATCCCTCAATTCTAAATAAAATTAGTCTAATAAATCATTATCATGATTTTACCATGACAATTAGTATATGACTATATTTTTTTATTCAAGTGCTTTTTCATCGAAGTATGCATCTATGACTTGACCAAACTCACTTTCATCAACAATAAATCTACCATTTGTATATCTTTCGCTGTAATTAAAGTCTTTAGTGTCTACTTTAATGACGTCTTTTTCAGATAAAATTATACAAGTTTCATTTTCAGAAAGAGTTAAAGCTTTTATAATTTTATGTGATTTTGATTTTAATTCTTTTAATATCATTAAACCACGTTGAGATCTTTTCGCGGGAACAAATTGGTCTGCTTTCATATGTTTTACTGAACCACGATCTGTGACAATGAATACTGATTTGTTACTTGGTAAAGTTTCTGTCATGACCACATTATCATTATCTTTTAAGTTAATGGATTTAACACCAGCAGCTTTTAATCCTATGTCTGATAGTTCATCTGTATCATATGTTAAGCTCATACCTTTTTCAGTTATCACTGTTAAAAGTTCATCTTCTGTTATTTTCAATACTGAAATAACTTCATCATCATCTTTTAGTTTCATTGCAACTAACGGTCTTGTAATTCTAGATGCTTTAAATTTATCATTTGTCGATTTCTTAATCATGCCGTTTTTTGTAGCAATAATATAATTAGATTCTGGTTTGAAATCAGTTTCAAAGAATATATCTATAATTCTTTCGTCATCACCGATAGGAATCATCTGTGAAACATGTTTACCTAATTCTTTCCACTTTAAATCGGCTATTTCATGTACAGGAATGAATAAATAATGACCTTTCGAAGTAAAAGCAATTAGCGTATCTTGTGTGTTTACTTTTTGATGTTTTAACAAATAATCTCCATCTTTTAAGCCAACTTCTTCAACACCACTTGCTTGATAGCTTCTATTTGAAGTTCTTTTAACATATCCATCGCGTGTCATAGAAACAATCGTTTCTTCACTTGGTACAAGAATTTCTTTTTCAATTTTAATTTCAGAGATTTTTTCTTCTATGTCTGTTTTTCTTTCATCACTAAATTCTTTTTTCACAGATCTTAATTCTGATTTAATCACTTTTAACAATGAACTTTCATTATTTAAAATATCTTTCAGACGCTCTATTGTTTTCTTTAATTCATCGAATTCTTCTTCTAGAGATACAATATCTGTATTTGTTAAACGATATAATTGTAGCATTACGATTGCTTCTGCTTGTTCTTCAGTAAATTTATATTTTGCAATTAAGTTTTCTTTAGCATCACGTTTATTGTTAGAAGCTCTAATTGTTTCTATTACCTCATCAAGTATAGATAAAGCTTTTATCAAACCTTCAACGATATGCATACGCTTTTCAGCTTGAGAGAGTTCATATTGAGAACGTTTAGTAACAACTTCTTTTTGATGTTCAATATAGCTCTCTAAAATCTCTTTAAGTCCTAATAACTCTGGTCTTCTCTTATTAATTGCAACCATATTGAAATGATATAAAACTTGTAGATCAGTATTTTTATATAAATAATTTAGAACGCCTTCACTATTTATATCTTTTTTAAGCTCAATTGCTATTCTTAAACCTTCTCTATCAGTTTCATCACGAACTTCAACGATGCCTTCTATTTTTTTGTCAGCTCGTAGTTCATCAATTTTTTTAACTAAACTACCTTTGTTCACTTCAAAAGGAACTTCTGAAACGATAATTTGTTCTCTTCCGCCACGTATTTGTTCTATTTCTACTTTACTTCTTACAACTATTTTACCTTTACCAGTTTTGTAAGCCTTTTTAATACCATCTAAACCTTGAATAATACCACCGGTAGGGAAATCAGGTCCTTTAATAAATTTAATAAGTTCATCTATTGTTGTAGTAGGTTTATCTATTAATTTTAGTGTCGCATCAATAACTTCACCTAAATTATGTGGTGGAATATCAGTCGCATAACCCGCAGAAATACCAGTAGAACCATTTACTAATAAATTCGGATATCTCGCTGGTAAAACCATAGGCTCCATTGCTGTATCATCAAAGTTTTGAACATGTTCTACTGTTTCTTTATCTATATCTTGAAGCAGTATTTCTGCTAATTTACTAAGTTTAGCCTCTGTATAACGCATTGCTGCTGGAGGATCATTATCGATACTACCATTGTTACCATGCATTTCAATCAATACATGTCTTAGTTTCCAATCTTGGCTCATACGAACCATTGCATCATATACCGATGAGTCACCATGAGGGTGGTAATTACCGATTACGTTACCTACTGTTTTCGCACTTTTTCTAAAGTTTCGCTCATAAGTGTTACCATCTTTGTACATTGCAAATAAAATTCTCCGTTGTACTGGCTTCAAACCATCACGTACATCAGGAAGTGCTCGGTCTTGGATAATATATTTACTATACCGACCGAATCTATCCCCTATAACATCTTCTAAAGGAAGGTTTTGTATTTGTTCAACCATTAATTAACTTCCCCCTCTGTTTCTATTTCATCATCAAGCAGCTGAATATCATCACTTTCAAGTATGCTTTGATCTTCTTGCATACCAAATTGGACGTGTCTTTCAATCCATTCTCTACGCGGCTCAACTTTGTCACCCATTAATGTTGTCACACGTCTTTGTGAACGTACTTCGTCATCTATGCTTACTCTAATTAATGTTCTTGTTTCTGGATCCATAGTTGTTTCCCATAGTTGGTCAGCATTCATTTCACCTAAACCTTTATATCTTTGCAGTGTGAAACCTTTACCGAGCTTTTTCATTAATACTTCTAAATCTTCATCTGTCCATGCATATTCAACTTGTTTCTTTTTACCTTTACCTTTTTCTACTTTATATAAAGGTGGTAATGCAATATACACGCGACCTGCTTCTAATAAAGGTCTCATATATTTAAAGAAGAATGTTAAAAGTAATACTTGAATGTGAGCACCATCTGTATCGGCATCTGTCATGATGATAACTTTTTTGTAATTACTGTCTTCTAAACTAAAGTCAGCACCTACACCCGCACCAATAGTATGAATAATCGTATTGATTTCTTCATTTTTAAATATATCTTCAAGTTTAGCTTTTTCAGTATTAATAACTTTACCTCTTAAAGGTAAGATCGCTTGGAATTTACGATCTCTTCCTAATTTAGCTGAACCACCTGCAGAGTCACCCTCTACTAAGTATAGTTCATTTTTCTCAGTATTTTTACTTTGAGCAGGCGTTAGCTTACCTGAGAGCAACGTTTCTTTCCTTTTATTCTTCTTACCATTTCTCGCTTCTTCTCTAGCTTTACGTGCAGCTTCACGCGCTTGAGATGCTTTTACAGCTTTCTTTAATAATGACTTAGATAATTGTCCTTTCTCTTCTAAATAGAAAGGTAATTGATCAGATATTACTGAATCTACGGCAGCTCTTGCTTCAGTCGTACCTAATTTAGATTTAGTTTGTCCTTCAAATTGTAGTAAATCCTCTGGAATACGCACTGAAATAATAGCTGTTAAACCTTCACGAATATCGCTACCATCTAAGTTTTTATCTTTTGCTTTTAATTCTCCAATTTTTCGAGCATATTCATTAAATACTCTTGTAAAAGAAGCTTTTAGTGCCGTTTCATGTGTTCCACCATCTTTAGTACGAACATTATTCACAAAACTTAAAATAGTTTCTGAATACTGATCGTTAAACTGAAAACTAATATCCACTTCAATTTGATTAGAAGTGCCAGTAAACATTGCAACATCATGTAGCACATCTTTGCCTTCATTCAAATATTTAACAAACTCTTTAATACCATCTTCATAATGATAAAAAACTTCATTAGGCTCTTCGCCTCTTAAGTCTTTTATTTTAATTTTGAGCGCTTTTAATAGAAACGCAGATTCTTGTAGTCTTTCACACAATGTTTCAAAATTATAATGAGTAGAATTTTTAAATATTGTTGGATCTGGTTTGAAATGTACAGTTGTTCCAGTTTTTCTCGTCTTCCCCTTTTTCTCTAATGTTGTAACTGGTCTACCGCCTTTTTCAAATCTTTGTTTATACGTATGGCCTTCTCTGTGAATCGTTACTTCTAACCATTCACTAAGTGCGTTCACTACAGATGCACCTACACCATGTAATCCACCTGATGTCTTATAGCCTCCTTGGCCAAATTTACCACCAGCGTGTAAAACTGTGAAAATAACTTCAGGTGTTGGTTTGCCGGTTTTGTGCAATCCTGTTGGCATACCTCTACCGTTATCAGAAACAGAAATACTATTATCTTTATGTATTGTTACTTCTATTTCAGTACCATACCCATTTAAAATTTCGTCAACAGAGTTATCTACAATTTCATAAACTAAATGGTGAAGTCCGCGAACATCTGTTGAACCGATGTACATACCAGGTCTTTTTCTAACAGCTTCAAGACCTTCGAGTACTTGAATTGAATCTTCACCATATTGAACTTTTGCTTGTTTATTCAATATTTCTCCTCCTACAAACGTACGTTCGTTTTTTTACTATACATTAGTTATTTTGTTATAAATCTCCGGAAAATGCAAGTCCTATCGCTAATAGTAGTACAATTTCACTTTATATCTTATGGTAAAATCATATTTTAAATAGTAACCTATTTCTAGTTATGGTAAACTATTAGTACCTGCTAACAAAGGAGTGTTTTATAATGACATTTGTTGTTATTATACTTAGCTACTTGATTGGATGTTTCCCAAGTGGCCTCGTGTTAGGTAAATTATTTTATAAAAAAGATATCAGAAATTTTGGAAGTGGCAATTTAGGTGCTACTAATACTTTTAGAGTATTAGGTAAAAAAGCTGGATTTATCGTAATGTTTTTAGATATTTTCAAGGGATTCATTGTAGTTTTCTTCCCAATATGGTTTAATTTAGATATTCCTAGTATTTTTATAGGAATGTGTGCCGTTGTCGGTCACGTATTCCCAGTGTTCTTGAAATTCCGTGGTGGTAAAGCAGTAGCAACAAGTGCTGGTGCAGTATTGGGTGTTCATCCGATATTACTCATCGTGCTTGCAATTATATTCTTTGCTATATTATTCCTAACTAAATATGTATCATTATCTAGTATGGTTGCAGCGACGTTTTGTGTTATAGGTGCAATTATAATAGGCGATATACCATTTTTAGTTATTTCAATCGCGATATTCATCATATTATTTGTAAGACATCGATCAAATATCGTGCGCATATTTAAAGGGGATGAACCAAAAATCAAATGGATGTAAAGGAGAATGCACTATGAATTTAGAAATTACAGATAAAGCAGTTGAATGGTTTAAAAATGAATTAGAATTCAATGAAGACCAAGCGTTAAGAATATTCGTGCGTTATGGCGGTGAATTTCAACTCAAGCAAGGTTTTTCACCTGCATTCACTGTAGAACCTTTAAATTCATCTGAAGTTGGGTTTAAAGACGAAAAAGATAACCTTCCATTCTTTATTGACGAAAAAGATTTATGGTACTTTGAAGATAATGATTTACTTATCGATTTAAATGATAACGAAGAAATTAAATACGAAGCTAAAACTTCAAAATAAACTATAAAACAAGCAGATAAACGTCGCTTTAAGGCGATTTATCTGCTTTTATTTTTTATAATTTTCGATCAATACCTTGTTCTGTTTCTTCTTTAATTTTTAAGTAAGCTTCATGCCATTCTGGGAAGCTTTTATCTAATCTAATTGGTCTATTTGTACCTTTTTTCAAACAAACATGCGTTGTTGAACCTGTACTCACAATTTCCCCATCTTCATTCAATATTTCGTATGAATAAATTGACCTAATTGGTGAATAATGCGATATCCACGTTTTAATGATAACTCTCTCAGGATATGTAATAGATTTTTTATATTTAATATTTAAATCGACTACTGGTGAGATGATACCTGCCTCTTCCATATCTGCATAGCTGAAGCCAGCTTTGTAAATATAATCTGTACGTGCAACTTCTAACCAAATTGCGTAATTTGCATGATATACGACGCCCATTTTGTCTGTTTCTGCATAACGTACATCTATTGGTGTTTCACTATAAATCATTTTGTATAATCCCTCTTTCTAAATCGCTATCCCTAATATCATAACATATATAAAACGAGTCTGAGACATAAATGAATGTCTCAGACTCGTTTTTCTGAGTTTAAGCTAATTTATTTCTTAATACCATTTGTAGAATACCACCGTGTCTATAGTAGTCAATTTCTACTTCTGAGTCGAAACGAGCTAACGCTTCAAATTCAGTGACTTTACCGTCTTCATCAGTAGCTGTTACTTTCAGGATATCACGAGGTTTTACACCTTCGTGTAAGTCTACTGAAATAGATTCTCTACCAGTTAAACCTAAGCTATCAGCTGATTCGCCTTCTTTAAATTGTAATGGTAATACACCCATCATAACTAAGTTTGAACGGTGAATACGTTCATAACTTTGAGCGATAACTGTTTTAACGCCTAGTAAGTTAGTACCTTTAGCAGCCCAGTCACGTGATGAACCCATACCATAGTCGTTTCCTGCTAACACACATAAGCCGATACCATTCTCTTGATATTTCATTGAAGCATCATAGATAGGCATGATTTCTTCTGTTGGCCAATATGTTGTAAAGCCACCTTCAGTACCTGGAGCTAATTGGTTCTTGATACGAATGTTAGCAAATGTACCTCTCATCATTACTTCGTGGTTACCACGACGAGAACCGTATGAGTTGAAGTCTCTAATTGCTACACCATGATCTTGAAGGTATTTACCTGCTGGTGTATCTTTACCGATTGCACCTGCTGGAGAAATATGGTCAGTTGTTACTGAATCACCAAATTTAGCCATAACCCTTAAATCTTTTAGAGGTTTAATATCAGCTGGTACAGTTGATAAACCTTCGAAGAATGTTGGGTTTTGGATATATGTTGATTCTGGATCGAAATCATACAATGGTTGATCTGTTGTTTCAATTTGATTCCATACTTCGTTTGATTCAAATACTGTTTTATATTCTTCACGGAATAATTCAGGTGTTACAACTGAAAGTACAGTATCTCTTACTTCTTCAATTGATGGCCAGATTTCTTCTAAGTAAACATCTTTACTATCTTTATCTTTACCGATTGGATCATGTTGTAAATCGATATTCACAGTACCTGCTAAAGCATAAGCTACTACTAATTGTGGTGATGCTAAGTAGTTTGCTTTAACTAACGGATGAATACGTCCTTCGAAGTTACGGTTACCAGATAATACTGAAGTAACAAGTAAATCTTCATCTGCAATTGCTTTTTCAATTTCAGGTAATAAAGGACCAGAGTTACCGATACAAGTCGTACAACCGTAACCAACTAGATTAAATCCTAATTCGTTTAGATAATCTTGTAAACCAGCATCTCTTAAGTATCCAGTAACTACTTTTGAACCTGGAGCTAGAGATGTCTTAACGTATGGAGGAACTTTTAACCCTTTTTCGATTGCTTTTTTAGCAACAAGTCCAGCACCTAACATTACGTATGGGTTTGAAGTGTTTGTACAAGAAGTGATAGCAGCAATAGCTAAATCACCAGTTGTCATAGTAGTCTTCGTACCATCATCTAGTTCGATATCTACAGTTTTATCAAATTCAGATTCATCAAAGCCGTGACCTTGGTTACCTGCTGGAGCAGTTACTGAATCTACGAATGATTTTTTCATATCGCTTAATTTAATTAAGTCTTGAGGACGTTTAGGTCCTGATAATGAAGCTTCAACTGTAGCTAAGTCTAAGTCAACAACATCAGTATATGTTGGATCAACTTTTTCAGCTTTGAAGAACATATTATTTTCTTTTAAGTATTTTTCTACTACTTGAACTTGTTCTTCTGTACGGCCAGTCAAACGTAAATAGCTTAGAGATTCTTCATCTACTGGGAAGAAACCACAAGTCGCACCATATTCAGGCGCCATGTTTGCGATAGTAGCTCTATCTGCTAGTGGTAATTTTTCTACACCAGGACCAAAGAATTCAACGAATTTACCTACAACGCCTTTTTTACGTAACTCTTCAGTAACACGTAATGCTAAGTCAGTTGCAGTTGTTCCTTGTGGAAGTTCGTTCGTTAATTTAACACCTATAACGTCAGGTACCGGGAAGTAAGATGGTTGACCAAGCATACCAGCTTCAGCTTCAATACCACCAACACCCCAACCTAGAACACCTATACCATTGATCATAGTTGTATGAGAGTCAGTACCAACTAAAGTATCTGGGTAAGTCACTAATTCATTTTCTTCTTCTCTAATGTGCACGACGCTTGCTAAGTACTCCAAGTTTACTTGGTGAACAATACCTGTTGCAGGTGGTACAGCACGATAGTTATCGAACGATTTAGTAGCCCAATGTAAGAATTGGTAACGTTCAATGTTACGTTCAAATTCTAATTTCATGTTCATTTCTAAAGAAGATGGTAAAGCGTAACTATCTACTTGAACTGAGTGGTCAATAACTAAATCAACAGGAACTTCTGGATTAATTTTAGATACATCTCCACCTACATCATCCATTGCTTTACGTAAAGAAGCTAAATCTACAACTGCTGGAACACCAGTGAAATCTTGAAGGATTACACGTGATGGTTTGAATGGTACTTCAGCATCTGCATCATTTGATTTACCCCATTTAGCTAAATTCATAATGTGTTCTTCTTTAATAACATGTCCGTCATACTGTCTTAAAACTGATTCTAATAATACGCGGATAGAATATGGTAAATTATCAACATTAGTAAGACCTAATTCATCTAATGTATTTAAGCTGTAGAACGTATAATTTTTACCGTTCAATTCAAAAGACTTTTTAGCTTGTTCTTTTAAACTTGAGCTCATTTTTTGTTCCCCCTTTAATTTGTACATCAAAATGATTCATATACAATTGTATAATCAAAACTTAGGTAAAACAACACTTTCACCCTAAAAATCATTATATTTACCATTCAAGTTTTTGATACGCAACCATAAGTTTTACTTATGCATAATAGTTTATACATAAAAATTAGTTATTAAATGAGAATGATTATCAACTCTTTACGAAATTTATTTTAGAAATAATATAATTTTTATAATAAAAAAACACCTATCAAATAATCACTAATGTGAAATTTGATAGGCGTTTTTAATTGATTAGTCTTCTAATTCTCTTTCTAATCTTCTTTGTTCTTTTAACTCTTGTTCGTATTCACGTTTTGATTTTTCAACGTATTCTTTCATACGATGTTTATTTGGTGTAATAGATAAACCAAGGTATTTACGTTCTTGGTTAGCATCTTTGTAAAACGCTATAATCATCATAATTATGATGAAACTAAATGGAAACGCGGATATTATGGCGGCTGATTGCAATGCGCCTAACCCAGTGTCACCACCAGAGAATAGCAACACAAATGCGATTAATGATTGAGCTACACCCCAAACAATTTTAATTCTACCAGCTGGCTCTAATGAACCATAAGTTGTTTGCATACCTAAAACGAATGTAGCTGAATCGGCTGAAGTAATAAAGAATATACAAATTAATGCCAAGGAAACAAGCGACAAAAGCATGCCCATAGGCAATTCATTAAATACTCCAAACAATTGTGTTTCAGTTGTCATTTTAAATATTTCAGGTGTTTTCTTACCAACTTCAATACCTGTAACTCCAAATACACTGAACCAAATGAAGCTGACGATTGTTGGTACTAACATAACGCCTAAAATAAATTCACGAATTGAACGTCCACGAGATACACGTGCTATGAATATACCTACGAATGGACTCCAACTCATCCACCAGCCCCAATAATAAAGTGTCCAATCATTTAACCACGCACTCTTTTGCTCATTTAATGGTGCAATATCGAAACCATTAAATAAGAAACTATCAAATAGAGCTCCAGTTGATGATGTAAACATATTTAAAATTAAAATAGTAGGACCGATAATTAAAGTAACAATAAGTAATATACTTGCTAAAATAAGGTTTAAATTACTTAAATATTGAATACCTTTACTTAGACCACTCCATGCACTTGCAAGGAATAAGACAGTTACAATAATGATGATAACACCTTGCACTACGATATTGTTTGGAACACCGAATAAGTATTCTAAACCACCATTAATTTGTAAAGCACCCATACCTAGTGAAACAGCAACCCCTACTACTGTAGCGAATACTGATAACACATCTATAAATGTTCCGATTGGCCCATCTACTTTGTCACCTAATAAAGGTCTAAGCGTTTTAGATAATAGACCTGGCTCACCTTTTCTAAACTGAGCATAAGCTAACGCTAATGCTACTACTCCATAAATTGCCCATGCATGAAAGCCCCAATGTAAAAATGTAGATCTCATTGATTCTGTCATTGCAGCTTTACTTTCCGGACTAGCTGTTGGTGGTGAGATAAAGTGTGACATAGGTTCAGCAGCACCATAGAATACTAAACCGATACCCATACCAGCACTAAATAACATAGTAAACCATGAAATTGTATTAAATTCAGGTTTATCTTGTGGTTTACCTAATTTCAGTTTACCTATTGGGCTAAAAATAATAAATACACAGAAAAATACCATCAATATAGTAATAATCATATAATACCAACCAAAGTATTTAGATATCCAAGCACTGATATCAGCAGTTATACCGCCAAATTGAGTTGGAAAAATAGCACCGAGTGCTACGATAATTCCTACTACTATTGCACTAAATGTAAACACATTTGATATTTTTCTACCATTTGGATATTTATGTACGTTCGACATCGCACTACTCCTTTCAAATACAAACTCATAATTGTTTATTCCCGTTTAAATTATTTTTAACCTAATAAATTTAAAAAATAATTTTAACAAAACAGCAACTTCAATACTTTACCAAATATCAAGTTTTAAATCAAATTCACTATTTCAATTTTTGCGTGTTTAAGGTATTATTATGACGACGAGGAGGTGTTTAATATGTCATTATTAAAAGAATTTAAAGATTTTGCTTTACAAGGTAATGTTTTAGATTTAGCAATCGCCGTTGTTATTGGTGCAGCCTTTAACAAAATTGTTACATCTTTAGTAGAGAACGTAATCATGCCATTAATTGGTCTTATTTTTGGTGAAGTAGACTTTGCTGAAAAATGGTCATTAATGGGTATTAAGTACGGTTTATTTATTCAATCGATTATTGATTTTATAATCGTGGCATTCGCTTTATTCATCTTTATTAAAATTGCAAATACTGTTATGAGAAAAGGTGAAGAAGAGGAAGAAATCGACGAACAAACTGTATTACTTACAGAAATTCGCGACGCTTTACGTGAAAAGTAAGTTTTACATATACCATTTGAGGCTGAGACCATTTTTATTGTGTCTCAGCCTCTTCTTTATTTCCTTTTCTTACAAAACGTGTCAATAACACTACTCTTGTTGTCACTTCTCTTCAAACGTGTCAATAACGCTATCCTTGTTGTCAGTTCTCTCAAAACGTGTCAATAACGCTATCCTTGTTGTCAGTTCTCTCAAAACGTGTCAATAACACTACTCTTGTTGTCACTTCTCTCAAAACGTGTCAATAACGTTATCCTTCAATTTATAGATTCCAAAAATAAAAACCCCTAAATCTTAATATTACTAACGATTTAGGGGTTTATTTAAATATGAACTTTAATCTTCAATTGGGCCTTCTTCAACTAATGTCTTAACATCAGCTACGATTTCTGATTTAGGGAATTTCTTATCCCCAGCATCTTGACCACTATATGTTTTAATAATTTTTCCATTCTGATCAACTAAATAGAAACTTGTACCGTGTGTTACTTGGTTACTACCTTTTGGTGGCGGCGCTACAATTGATTTAAAATTATCTTCTGCATATTGCTTAATAAATTTAAAGTCATAATTCGTTACTAGGGTCCATTTTCCATCAGGTACATTATATTGTTTAATATAATCTTTTAATTTTTTAGGTGTATCGTTATCAGGATCTACACTAAAACTGATTACGCCATAATCTTTCACACCATCTTTTTCTAATTGGTCAATTACTGTACTCATATTATATGTCATTGGTGGACAAACTGTTTCACAATCAGTAAATATAAAATCGGCTATGTATACTTTACCTTTCATATCTTTTTGTGAAAATTTATCGCCATTTTGATCAGTGACGTTAAAAGATTGCAATTTGTTGCCATACTGACTCTCGGGTTCTATTGCATTGTTACTACAAGCACTAACTATCAAAATTATGGTAGCGAGTAAGCCAATAAATATTCCCTTTTTCATCTAAACACTCCCAAAATTTGCTATTAATTAAAATATATCAAATTAAATTTACAACTTAAACACATATTTTCATTAATTTATGTCTTTGCTGTGTCTTTTAGTTAACCGTAAAAGAGGTTGTGCTTAAAAATCCATTTTTATTTACATTTAAAATGGTTGGGATTCTAGTTTTTAATTCTGAAACGTGGGAAATGATGCCTACTAACCTTCCAGACATTTGTATATTGACGAGTGTATCCAGCGCTGTTTCTAATGTTTCTGCATCTAACGTTCCAAATCCTTCATCTATAAACATTGATTCTAAGTGCACAGCACCCGCTTCTTGCTGCACTATATTAGATAATCCTATTGCTAAAGATAGTGACGCTTGGAACGTTTCTCCACCTGATAACGACGTTATATGTCTCGTTCTATTAGAAAATCTATCGAACACTTCTATTTCTAATCCGCTTAACCCCATAGACTTTTCTTTTTTACGTACAAGTTGATAACGATTGTTGGTCATTTTAACAAATTGTTGATTTGCGCTATCTAATATATGGTTTAAATAGTAAATGAGTACGTAGTTTTCTAATGACAATTTCTCACTATTCTTACCGTTCATCACTCTAGATAGTTCAATCATTTCTTCTTGTTCTTGTAAATCTCGTTCTATTTTGGCTATTATCTTTTGAATAGCGTCTCGTTTGTCTTTATTTTGATCAACTTTTAATTGTAATTGTGTGTTTAATTTCGTCATTTCTGCTTCTAATTCTTTAGCAGCATTTAATTGAGAAATGATGTCTTCTAAATTTGGTACATCACAATCTTTAACTTTTTCAGTTAATTCTTTTACATCCGCTTCTAACTTAATATATTTCTTATCAAATTCTGTTACTTCAACTTCATACTCATCAATTTTATTCACACTTAATATAAGTTTATCTAATTGTTCGTATGACTCTATTTGTTGCTTATCCATTTCACTTTCTAAATATGACTTAATAGATGCTACTTGTTCTTCAAGCATTTGCCTTCTTTCGCTAATAGAACTTAGTTTGTTCTCTATTTGATACAACTTCTCTTTATATTCATTTACTCGAGACTGTAATGTTTCTAATTCTTGATCATAACTTTTAATTTCATTTTCAAACGATTTAAATTGTTTACTAAAGTCTTCTATAGATTCAAATTGAGTTTCTTTATTAAAATAATCCATGTTATGTTCATAATTCTTGATTTCATTTTGAATACTATTACTATTTATTTCATCTTGAGATAACTCTTTTTCTAAATCGTGCATTTCTTGTTTCATTTTTTGGCTACGTTGTCTACTATCTCTCAAGTCCGCAATTTCTTTTTGTATTTTTTCTAAATCATCGTTTACAGATTGTATTTTATCCGAAACTGATTCAATATCATTTAATTTCTTAAGCTGTGATTCTGTATTGTTTTGTCTTTCCTTATATACGACAATATCATTAGAAATTTTTTGATGCATTAGTTTAATTTCATGCTGTTCTTCTTTTTCTTTTCTTAATGAATCAAAATCTATATCACCGTTTAAGTTCTCTATGTTGGAACCACATATAGGACAAGCATCACCTTCATGCACATGCTTTTGAATTTTCAGTATTTCATCTTCTACTGTTAACACTTCAAATGCATCTGACTCTTTCATACTTTGTTCAATATTCTTTTGTTGTTGTTCTAACTCAACTAGTTTTGATTTAATTTCTTTCTGAGTTGAAATTAGTGTTTCCTTTTCTTGAAATTGATTTTGTATATTTTCTAATTGCTGTAATTCAAGTTTTAAAGATTCTTGCTGTTTTAATTTATTTTGTTCTGCTTCATCATCTGCATTTATATTTTTTAAAGATTCTTGCATTGTTGTAATCGAATTTGTCTTCTGAGTTAT
Source organism: Mammaliicoccus lentus (assembly GCF_002902755.1). Classification (GTDB taxonomy): domain Bacteria; phylum Bacillota; class Bacilli; order Staphylococcales; family Staphylococcaceae; genus Mammaliicoccus; species Mammaliicoccus lentus. Next base: position 38,900 of record NZ_PPRS01000022.1, read on the forward strand.
CTCTTTTTTTAACTTCTCTAGTTGTTTTTTCGCTTCAGGTAAATGTTCTTTACTATCATAATACTGTTCTATGCTTGTATAGATATGATTTGTCTTATTAATAAATGCTCTTTGCTTATTAATGTCCTCTTGGCTTTCAAGCTTTTTACTTAACTTGTTGTTATAAAATTCAAATTGACTGTGAACTTCTTGCTTTTCAGTTTTTAATTCTTCGTGTTGCTTCTCAGTTTCTTTCTTGTTAATTTGTTTCTCTTTTAACTGATTATACTGATGCGTAATATTTTGTACTGTTTTTAAATAACTTAATTGTTCTCTTAAGTTATTAATATGCTCAACTTGTTCGTTAAGCATATTTAACTCATGTTGTTTTTCTTGTAATGTATCAAAGTTTTGTTTAATGATCTTCTTTTCTTCATATTTCTTTTCTAAATTTTTAACAATTGTTTCTTGTTCTTTTAATTCTTTCAACTGATAGTCTAATTTTTCTTTACCTATTTCTTCATACTGTACTAATGCATTTTCCACTTTCTTATAGCGATGGCCTTCTATATCTTTTAGTTCTTTTAATGTTTCATGATCGAAGTCATGTAAATCAGATAAGCATTGAGAAATTTGCTGATAATGACTTTCTATTAAAGCAATTTCTTTCTTCATCTCTTCTCCTAATTGTTCTTGCAATGCTTCGAAACGATCACTATCAAATAATGTTCTTAAGATACTTCTCTTCTCTGTACTATTTGAAATTAAAAATTGCTTAAACTCCCCTTGAGGTAATATTAAAATTTGTCTAAATTGTTTAACGTTCATATGCAATATATCATTCAAATATTGATTACTTTCATTTATCGTACTCGTCTGTAAAGACCATTCGCCGTCTACTTCTTTATACACTTCCACAGTAGAATTTGTTGGATTCTTATTTCCTTCTTTTATATATTTAATTGTTCTAACCACTAAATATGATTCATTTTTAATTTTAAATTCAAATTGCACTTTACTCGGTAATTTAGGATCTGCAAAGTGACTTCTTAAATCCACTTTATCTCTTGATTGGGTCGATGTCTCTCCATACAAAGCATATACCATAGCATCAAATATCATCGTTTTCCCAGAACCTGTTTTACCACTTATTAAAAAGAGTTGAGATTTTGATAAATGGTTAAACTCTATCGTTTCATTAATAAACGGTCCAAAGTATTGCATGTTTAAAGTAAGGGGTCTCATTATTCATCAACTCCTTTATTGATTGCTTTTTCAAGTAATTGAACAACCTTTTCTTCTTTAATACCAGATAACTCCTCATCTGTTACATGACTATAAAATGACTTTATGATTTCTATATCACTTAAAGCATGAACATCTAATTGAATTTCATCTTCTTTCACTTCATAATCTTGTCTAGATATTTGTAATGTATTTGGATATATAGCACGTATCTTCATAAGTGGATCCGTTACATGATCCATATTCGTCAATTTAAAATGAAAATAGTCTTCCTGATTTTGAATTGTAATATTTTCATGTATAACATCTTCATAAGACGCTTGAACAACATGAAAAGAACGTTTAGGTGTTAGTGGTATAAAGTTTTGCTCAAAACTACTCTCGCTATATTCAAACAACCTATAGCCTTTAGCTTGGTTCTGTTCAGAGAATGAATATTGCATTAACGAGCCTGAATAAAATATATAATCTGATTGAATGGCAAATGGATGATGCAAATGTCCTAGCATAACAGTATCAAAAGACTTAAAAGTTTGAGCGCTAACTGTTTCAATCGTCCCTATTGATAGTGGTCTTTCAGAATCACTTGATTCTCCTCCAGCTACGAATAAATGTCCTACGAGTATATTCGTTTTACTGTCATCCATCACTTCTTCCATATGTTTAACGATATAATCAGTAGCTTCTTGGTGTGTATGTATGTCTTTATTGCCAAATGCTTGCCTTATATCAGCAGGCGTGAAATACGGCATAACGTATATATGGATATCATTCATTTCCACTGGTTTAAACATGTCATGATAATCTGTCATAATCTTTAATCCTGACTTAGCAAACCATTTTTCACCGTAATTCAATCTTTCTTTCCCATCATGGTTACCACTTATAGCGATTATTGGCGTATTTAATTCTAAATTAATCTTAGATAACGCATCTTCCAACACGACCATTGCATCTTTACTTGGATAATGTAAATCATATAAATCCCCACTTATGATTACAACATCCGGTTTATGTTCTTTTACTGCTTCGTATAATTGTTCTAATACATATTTTTGGTCTTCTAATAATGACTGGCCGTTTATAGTTTTCCCTATATGCCAATCAGCTGTATGTAAAATTTTCATATTCTATCACCTTTCAAAATATTTGTTAGACAGGTTTATTTGCTTCATTTATACTAGTCATAAGGAGTGATTTCATTGAGTAACGTATTTATATTCTTTATTATCTTATGGTGCATAGTTTTTATTTCGTTACTTGCTATTGGCGGATTCTTTATGTTTCGAAAATTCTTAAAGCGCATGCCTAAAGATGATGGCATGAGTGAACTCGATTGGCAAGATTACTATATCCACAAAGCCTTGCCTTTATGGAATGATGAAGCAAGATCATTATTAAACGAATTAGTGTCTCCAGTACCAGATCTTTTTAGAGACGTTGCTAAAGAGAAAATCGGTGGACGTGTATCTAAAATCGCGCTAGAAGAACATGCTACTTCGATTGAACTCGATCATATCATGAGGGGATATATCGTTGCTACACCTAAACGAGATCACAAATTTATGAAGAAAAAGCTAACAGAACTTAATATCGATTATACACCATATTTGCCATTGTTCGAATTAGCAGACGATGAAAAAAACAAGTTTTCCATATTTGATCATGCAGAAGAAATTTCAAATGCAAAAACAACGCACACTCAATAAATGAGTAGTGCGTTGTTTTTATTTTACAACACTTATTTGATTACGTAATTTCTTATATTTAAAGTACATAGATATTCTCCAAGGAACAATCATACTAAATGCCAATAAGAAAAACATACCAGCTAATTGGCCCGGATCGATTGAATCACTCAATACAAACTTGCCTACAGTTCTTATAATCAATAAAAAAATAAGAATTACTGGAAATAATTTTGAACGTTTCATATATATTTCAGAACGTTTAATTTCAAAGTTGGATGTGAATATGAGAAATAATGAAAAGAAAAGACCTACAATGATCGATTCAATTATTTCAGCACCTGTTAGTCTGAAATAAGGCACTACGTACATAAGTGCTCCAGTAGCCATAAAAAATGGTGGTAATATAATCTTTCTAGTATTTGTTGGATAATTTTGTGCTTTCATTCTTACAACTATAACGGCTAAGCTCATTAAAGCTGCTATAAATACTGAAAAAAGCAAATACATGATTAAAACCCCTTTAAGTTCTATATATCATTTGTGTTTATTCCAAACCCAAAGATTGGAAAAATATTGTTATGTCAGTTAATAAATCAAAGAACAATAAAATTCCCATAATTATCATAATTATACCACCAAACTTCATGATAGCAACATTGTACTTCCTAATTATTTGTAATTTTGTTATAAAGAAAGTTAATACGAAAAATGGAATGCTAAATCCAAGTACATACAGTAGCATATATAACATCGCTTGGGATGAATTTGTTGCTGCTAACGTTCCAATCGCAGCTATAATCGGCCCGTTACACGGCGTCCACCCAGCTGCAAAAGCCATACCAATTAAAAACGTACCAATAAAACCTGAAGGCTTTGCTTTAAAATTAATTTTTCTATCTTTCATTAAAAATTGTGGCTGGAATACACCTAAAATGATTAATCCAAACACAATAATGATGATTGCTCCTACTTGTCTTATTAATGTTTGATAATTTATAAACAAGCCAGATATGTATCCTATGCCCATACCTAAAATCATATAGATTAAACTAAATCCTAACAAAAAGATAATAGTATGTAATATTGCATTACGACTTAGCCCTTTATTTTTTAAATCATCGTAACTCATACCTGTAATGTATGACACAAAAGCAGGATATATAGGTAGAACGCAAGGAGAAACAAAACTTAATATACCTGCACCAAAAGCAACAAAAACTGTTAATTCCATTATATCCCCCCTCACTATTATTTCCATTTTATCAAATTTATGCGTCATTAAAACGATTTATTTTGAACAATAAGTGAAAAGTTATTAAAACTAAGGTTTAATTATACTAAGTTTAACAAATAAAAAGGGACCACATCACTTTCAAGAAGTGTCGCAATCCCTTTAACATCAATGTATATAAACTACTTGATTTTTTGATCCATGTTTTTGTTCATCATTGTCATCATTTGGTTTATTTTCTTTTGAGATGGTTTTTGACCCATTTGCATCATCATCATTCGTAACATTTCCTCATTGATAGGTGGATTCTTTTTCAAGTAATCCATCATATATTTACGCGCAAGGAAGAATCCTAGAGCAATCCCACCGATTAATGCCACGATGATTAATAGTATTGCTAACCATGTTGCCATTATTTCACCCACTTTCTGTATCCTCTAAAAGTTTACTAAATTAAAAAGATTTTATCAAGATGAAACTTAATGTTTCAAAATTAAAAAGGGAGCGGGACAGAAATCTCATTTTGCTAAAAAGATTTCACAGCCCACCCCGGCAAAGATGACTAGGAATAAAACAGTCCAAGACATTTATATATGTCTCGGACTGTTCAGTTTAAATTAGAAACTTAATACTGTGTTTAATACGTTTTCTTTAGTGAAACCGTATTTTTCAACTACTAAGTCTCCAGGCGCACTAGCACCGAATCTATCAATACTAATTACTTTACCTTCTATGCCAACATATTTGTGCCAACCTAATGATGATGCCATTTCGATTGCAACACGTTTTCTTAATGTTGGAGGTAAAACAGTAGCTTTATATTCAGGGTCTTGTTGATCAAATGCATGCCAGTTTGGTAATGATACAACTTGAACGCCTTTACCTTGAGCTTCAATATCTTTAGCTGCATCTACTGCTAGAGATACTTCAGAACCAGAAGCTAATAATAGATATTCAGGTTCTATTTCAGAACGGTAAACAATATATCCACCTTTACGAACGCCTTCTTCTACTTCAGCTTCTTTAACATCTAAAGCTTTTAAGTTTTGACGCGTTAATACTAATGCTGTAGGTGTTGATTTAGATTCTAAAGCAATTTTCCAAGCAACTCTTGTTTCATTTCCATCTGCTGGACGAATAACATTTAAGTTTGGAATAGCTCTTAAACCTGATAATTGTTCAACTGGTTCATGTGTAGGACCATCTTCCCCAACAGCAATTGAATCATGCGTAAATACAAATGTTGAAGGAACACCCATGATAGCTGATAGACGAAGTGCTGGTTTTAAGTAGTCACTGAATACGAAGAATGTCGCACCATAAGGTTTAACACCGCCATGCGCTGCCATACCATTTACTGCTGCTGCCATACCGAATTCACGAACACCAAACCAAATGTTACGTCCTTCTGGTGTTTCATCATTAAAGTCTGGCTCATCTTTAACGTTTGATTTGTTAGATGACGCTAAATCTGCTGAACCACCAAAGAATGCTGGTACAGATTTACTTAATGCTTGAATGATATCACCTGAATCAGCACGTGTAGCACTACTGTTTCCAGCTTCATATACAGGTAAGTCTTTAGCATAGTCTTCTGGAAGTTCATTAGAAATTGCTTGTTTGAATGCTTCGCCTAATTCTGGGTTAGCTTTAGCATACTCTTCAACTAATTCATTCCATTTTGTTTCATGCTCATTTGCACGAGTTAACATTGTATTGCTGAAAATATCATATACTTCTTGAGGTACGTTGAAACGTTTAGATGGATCTAAACCGTATGCTTTCAATGCCAATTCACGTTCTTCTTCACCAAGTGGCGCACCGTGAGCACCGTTTGTACCTGCTTTGTTAGGAGCTCCGTAACCGATTACAGTTTTTACTTCAATTAACGTAGGACCTTCTAATGATTTAGACTCAGTTATAGCTTTATCAATAGCTTCTAAGTCATTACCGTCTTCAACTAAGATGTAACTCCAACCGTAAGATTCGAATCTATTTTTAACATTTTCTGAGAAAGCTTTATCTAAATCACCATCTAATGAAATATCGTTAGAGTCGTATAAAGTGATTAATTTATCAAGGTTTAAATGACCTGCTAATGAAGCTGCCTCGTGAGAGATACCCTCCATTAAGTCACCATCACTAGCTAAAACATATGTGTAGTGATCAACAACTTCATAATTATCTTGGTTGAATTTGCCTGCTAAGTGTTTTTCAGCCATAGCCATACCAACACTCATTGCAAATCCTTGTCCAAGAGGTCCAGTTGTAACTTCTACACCATCTGTATGATTAAACTCTGGGTGTCCAGGTGTTTTTGAATCCCATTGTCTAAAGTTTTTTACTTCTTCAAGTTCTAAGCTACCAGAAAGATGTAATAAACTATATAGTAACGCTGAACCGTGACCTGCAGATAATACAAAGCGGTCTCTATTAAAATAGTTTTTTGATTGTGGATTAAAGTTTAAATGCTTTGTCCATAAAGTATATGCCATTGGTGCAGCACCCATTGGTAATCCAGGATGTCCTGAGTTAGCTGCTTCGATAGCATCGATACTTAATGCACGGATTGAATCTACTGCTAGTTGATCTTTTTCATTAAACATATATTATAGTCTCCTTTATTCTGTTATCCATTATCATTATACATCATAATATTCGGAATATTAATTATTATTACTCATTTTAACTAATTTCTTATATTATTTTTCTTTTGGATTTCTTTTAATTTTTCAGGTGTTACATCTTTACCTTCTGGATCGATAACTTTTGTGCTTTCAATCGTATCTTTAAAGTTACCTCTAAAAGCTTGTAAATATTCTGCACGAAGTTTTGTTTGTTCTTTTGCTTCTTGTTCAGAAAGTCCACTTGTTTTCTTTTTATTTGCTAGCTCATTAATTCTTTCAATCTTTTCTTTACTTAACATTTTATCACCACTTTCCATTTAATTAAAAGATAACAAAAAAAACGAGCAAATCCAAATGGATTTGCTCATATTTTAACGATTAATCTATCGAACCTACCATAGCTTTAGATTTACTTATATGATTTGGTTCTGCATCTATATTATTTGGTTGTTGGTTATCTTGTTGTTTGATTTTGTGATCAGTCATTTCGTACGTCTGTTCTGTTGAATAAACAGCATTAGACTGAGCTAAGTATAAATATCCTATTAATAGAGTCATCAAGAACACTGCTAAATATACTAAAACTGTCTTCTTAATTGTTACTGTCATAACTACTTCCTCCTAGAACGTTTGTTTGTATTTTTATATTAACAGAACAACTGTTCGTAGTCAATGAAAATACGAACAAATGTTTGTTCGAAGGAAACGTATGTGCTATAATAAATTTAAATCAATATTAGGAGCGTGCGACTATGAAAGAATTAACTAAACGTCAATCTGAAATATATCAATTCATTAAACATATAGTACAAACAAAAGGTTATCCGCCTAGTGTTCGTGAAATTGGTTTAGCTGTCGGACTTGCTTCAAGTTCCACTGTACATGGCCATTTATCTAGATTAGAAGAAAAGGGATATATTAAACGTGACCCTACTAAACCTCGTGCAATCGAGATTACCGAGACTGTAGGAGAGAACATTAACCAAGAGAACACCATTCATGTTCCGGTCATAGGTAAAGTAACTGCTGGTATACCTATTACAGCAGTTGAGAACGTTGAAGAATATTTCCCGCTACCTGCTCACTTTACATCAACACATAATAGCAATATCTTTATATTAGATGTTATTGGGGACAGTATGATAGAAGCAGGTATTCTTGATGGAGATAAAGTAATCGTGCGAAGCCAAACAATTGCTGAGAATGGGGATATCATCGTCGCGATGACTGAAGATGATGAAGCTACCGTTAAACGCTTCTACAAAGAAGAATCACGTTATAGACTTCAACCTGAGAACAGTACAATGGAACCAATTTACTTAGACAATGTAAGTGTCTTAGGTAAAGTAGTAGGATTGTTTAGAGAAATGTAAAAAAGCTGTGATGCACTTGCATCACAGCTTTTTTTATATCATATTCCCTTTATTTGATTATTTGAGCTTTTATTTTTATTATAAAAATCTTTTTATGAAACATCTTTTTTATTTAATAATTCTTTGACACGATCTAAAACGTCAATATCTTTATTATTTATTTCTTTATTTTCCATGTTAAACTTCCCCTTTATATGTTATTCCACCAATCAAATTATTAGAAACAACATGTGTAAAACATTTAAGGAAATATGAAATAATTTTTATATCGTTATTATATCAAAGTTGTTTAGACAATGCACTTTGCTTATCTATTTTCTACTGTTGAGTAATATAGTTTTCAGTCCAATAAGGCTGTAAATCTTCGCCAATATCGACACCTACTCCTAACTCTTTATAATCTTTATTTAAAATGTTCTTTCTGTGTCCCAATGAGTTCATTAGTCCATGATGGGCATAAACACTGCTTATTTGACCATATGCTAAGTTTTCACCTGCAGTTACATAATCAAAACCATCATTGTCTAATCTATCAAATGGAGATAAACCTTGTTTATTCGTATGATCAAAATAGTCGTTATCCACCATATCTGTACTATGCTTACGAGCAGTATGACTTACATTTTCATTATAAGATAATGTCGGTAAATCAAATTGAACGCGCTCTGCATTGACTATATCAAAATTTTGTAGTTCTAATGCACCCTTATATTCATCTGAAGCAGTATGATACTGATTTGTACGCTTATCTTCAGTTGACGAAGCTACTTGCATTATTCCTTTAATTTGATTGTCTTGATGCTTATCATAAAATATGGTCGTATAAATGTTATCAAATTTGAAAACATCATAATCAGGATCATTTTGAACTAACTTAACTTTATCTTTTTGAATCTCATCTAAAGGTTCACCGAGAATTGAACGAACTTTATTCTTTTTCATTTTACTCGTTATACCTTTTTGAGATGTTATTAAGTCTTGGTTTGTATATAATCCTGTTACTTTGTCATCGTCATAACTGACCATCACAAATCCATTGTATTGGTCATGATATGCATGCCATTTCTCATTATATTCATTAACGGTTACCCGTTTTGGTTTGCCAAGTTTCTTTTCAACTTCGCTTTTCGTTTGATTGATTTGAATATTATTAATCGCAAATTCTTGTTCTTTCGGCGTCTTTAGTTCAACTTTCTTAGTAGTTTGTTCATCTTCAAGTCCTTGTTGAACATTCATCACTTTTTGTTGAATTTGTTTTGATAAATCTGATTCAGGGACTGGCTTGATTAAGGTTATAATCAATAACAATATGAATAAGTAAAATACTTTTTTCAAGTAGTCCACCTCGCCTATTTTTAGTCGCGGTCACCGTTGAATATTGAATTTCGTACAATCACATAGTCTACTTTAGTGATAGATTGTAAGTCTTTGCCACCTGCATACGAGATAGAACTTTGTAAATCTTGTTCGATTTCAATTAAAGTATCTTTTAATGATCCTTTATGCTCGACAAACATTTTTTTACCTTCTACGTTTTTACGCTCACCTTTTTGGAATTCTGAAGCACTTCCAAAGTATTCTTTGTATAATTTGCCTTCAAGTTCAACAGTTTCACCTGGAGATTCTTCGTGTGCAGCAAATAGTGAACCTACCATAACCATACTAGCACCAAATCTAATTGATTTTGCAATATCACCATTTGTTCTGATTCCACCATCAGCAATAATTGGTTTTCTTGCAGCTTTACTACAATGGTTAATAGCAGCTAATTGCCAGCCACCAGTTCCAAATCCAGTTTTAATTTTTGTTATACAGACTCTACCAGGCCCGATACCAACTTTAGTTGCATCTGCTCCAGCATTTTCTAGTTCACGAACACCTTCTGGCGTTCCAACATTACCAGCAATTACAAATGTTTCTGGAATATGTTGTTTAATGTGCTTAATCATTCTAATAACTTGCTCAGAGTGACCGTGTGCAATATCTATTGTCATATATTCAGGAATTAAATTTTCATTTGCTAATTCTTCTATAAAATCATACTCATCTTTTTTAACACCTACTGAGATAGATGCAAATAAGTTTTTACTTTGCATTTTTTTAATAAATGGAATACGTGCTTTTTCATCAAAGCGATGCATGATATAAAAATAATCATTACTAGCAAACCATTCAGCTAGTTCTTCATTCATCACTGTTTGCATATTAGCAGGTACAACTGGTAGTTTAAATGTTTTCGGCCCAAATTTAACAGTAGTATCACATTCAGAGCGACTTTCTACTATACATTTGTTTGGTATTAATTGTACGTCTTCATAATCAAAAATTTTCATATCAATGACCTCTTTCAAAACTATTAATAATAATCCATTAGTTACTATACATGGTTAACATGAAAAAGTAAACGAAATAAGATTATATTTATTAATTATTAAGAGCTTTATCTAAATTCTTGATATTTTCTTCCATTAAAGATTGATAAGTGATGTTTTTATCTTTTGCTTCTTCTTTAGTTAATACTTCTAAATTATGAAACTTAAGTGGTTTACTATCAGTATCTTTCTTTATAATATCTGTTACTTTAGAACTTACATTTTGTTCATATAATATATATGGAGATTTTGATTTATTAATCTCTTTTATTATATTTAGAAGTTCTTTTTGACTAGGTTCTTCATTATTCATTCCAGTTACACCTGTTTGTTTAAAATGATAACGATTTGCTAAATATCCAAGAGAGTCATGAGAAATAAATACAGTATCTCGCTTCGTATCTTTTGTGATTTCTTTCATTTCTTTATCGATTTTATCGATATCTGTTATTAGCTTCTTGTAATTCTTTTCATAAGTTTCTTTGTGCGATGCATCTATTTTAACTAATTTATCTTTAATAGATTTAGCCGCTTCTTTATTGGCAATTGGATCAAGCCATATATGCGGGTCATGTTCATTTTCTTCATTATGTGTTGCATCATGTTCATGCTCATGTTCTTCTCCATCTTCATGATGGTGTTCTAATATTTCACTTTCCTCTAAATTAGGAATAGTTTGTAATTTGTGGTCGCCTTGTTTTATTGTAGAGCTAATTTTTTTAGCTACTGGATCCAACTCATCTGAAGAATATACAAATAAATCACTTTTTGCGATATTTAACATTTCTTTTTGAGTGGGTTCGTAATTATGTAAATCAGTACCACTTGGATAGATAGACTCAACATCTACATATTCTCCACCTATTTGTTTAGTAAAACTCTCGTAAGGAAAGTTAGTCGCATAAATTTTTAATTTATCATTACTGTTTGATTTAGATCCACAAGCTGCTAGAAATAAGACAGTAACACATAATACTATTGCTATTTTCGATTTATTTTTCATAAAAGTCTCCTTATTTATATTTATTTTATTATAACAATCTGATGTCCCTATTTCATAGAGTAATTCTATTGCTAAGCATTATATTTTATGATATTATTATAAAACGTAATGATTACTATACAGAAAGGCTGATGAACATGCGTGTAAATATCACGTTAGCATGTACTGAAACAGGCGACAGAAACTATATTTCTACTAAAAATAAACGTACAAATCCAGAACGTATTGAATTAAAAAAATATAGTCCAAGATTAGGTCGTCATACTTTACATCGCGAAACAAAATAATTTCTTATTTATAATAAGATATACGACATTAAAAGTCACTTCATTAATTTGGAGTGACTTTTTTATTATTCCTTTAATTTAATGCTTTAAAGCATTTATGTAATAAAATTTTCATTGCTTATTTTCTGAATAGATAATAAAATATTACTTATATTTAAAATAAGTTAATAGTGAAGTAGAAAGTATGGTGATTTATATGGAAGAAATGAAACGTGGTTTAAAGACTAGACACATTTCAATGATAGCTATCGGTGGTTCTATCGGTACAGGTCTATTTATGGCTAGTGGTGCTGTCATTACACAAGCTGGTCCTGCCGGTGCGTTAATAGCATATGCAATTATAGGTGTGATGCTATATTTCTTAATGACTGCTATTGGGGAGCTTGCTACATTTTATCCAGTTTCAGGATCGTTTAGTGCTTATTCTAGTAGATTCATAGACCCTTCTGCAGGTTTTACAGTTGGTTGGTTATATTGGATTATTTGGGCACTAGTGTCTAGTGTGGATATATTAACAGCTGCTAAAATTATTACATATTGGAATATATTTGACAGTATTGATCCATTTGTATGGAGTATGATTTTTATAGTTATATTGTTCTTATTAAATATATTTACTGTTAAAGCATTTGGTGAAGCTGAATATTGGTTAAGTTTTATCAAAGTTGCAACAATAATCATCTTCTTAATTGTCGGTGTGCTAATCATCTTTGGTATTTTAGGTGGTAATGAGCCTTTAGGTTTAACGAACTACACATACAAAGAAGCACCTTTTGTTAATGGTATATCTGGTTTCTTAGGCGTATTACTTGTTGCTGGATTCAGCTTTGGTGGTACTGAAGTTGTTGCAGTTACTGCTGGTGAGTCTGAAAATCCTAAAGAATCTATGCCTAAAGCTATTAGACAAGTGTTCTGGAGAATATTATTATTCTATATTCTAGCAATTGCAGTAATAGCAGCAATAATACCTTATACAGATCCATTGTTATTAAACAAAGATAATACAGTAACACAAAGTCCTTTTACAATTGTATTTGATAGAGTTGGTATCGCATTTGCCGCTTCTATTATTAATGCTGTCATACTAACTGCTTTAATATCAGCTGGTAATTCAGGATTATATGCTACAAGTCGTTTGCTTTATTCTTTATCAAAACATAAACAAGCACCAAAAGTATTTAGTAAATTAAATAAACATAACATGCCATTTGTGTCACTATGTGTCACAATCGTTTTAATATTCTTATCAATCGTATATGCAACGTTAAATGCTGACGGTTACTATAGATTATTAAATATGCTTGGTGCACTTGTTACATTAGTTTGGTTAATGAGCATCATCAGTCACGTTCGTTTAAGAATGGCTATACGAAAACAAGGTAAATCAGAAACTGAAACTTTAGAATATAAAGCACCTTTATATCCTTTAGGCCCTATTATTGTTATTTCAGTTATTGCATTCTTACTAATTGGACAATCATTTGATAGTATCATCAATTTAAATATCCCTATTTTAATTGAATCATTCTTACCTATCATACTTGGCGTTGTTGTTTATTTCATCCATAAATTCATAACAAAAACTAAAGTTATTAAATTAGAAGATATCGATTTATCAAAACACAACTATGATAAATAATGAGTTAATACTACCAACAATGTATTTACATTGTTGGTAGTATTTTTTTATACAAAAACAATTGTAACTTTTTCTTATTCCATTATATATAGTATAATAAACATAAATAATTAATAACTCATTAAGAAGGTGAAACAATGACTGGACAAACTAATTTATTTGATGATGTACTTAAACAAGATGAACGCTTTGTTATTGTGGTGCAAAGTGCATTTGATTCTGATTCTCAACTCATAAAAAAGACTTTAAGAGAATATACGAGTTTGACAAGAGAACAAATGCAGTCCTTATTCGATCATTTAAAAGATTTATACTTAAATGAACCTTTTGAAGAAAATCAAGTTTTCTATGATATTACAGTTTATACAAATCAAGATTATGCTGCCGATCAAGTTTATGCACATATAAAAAGAAAAAAATTTAGTCGTGAATGGACGCATACGAGCAAATAAAGGAGTTATTTCATGTCTCAACAGAGTAAAGTTTTCCCTCTAGATAACGAAAAGCAAGTAGAGGTTAAAGTAATAGATAATCGATTTCAGTTCGAAATAGATGAAATGCTAGCCATGACCCAAGAAGAACATTCAGAGTTTCCTTATATCCCTGTATCTCCCTGTTTAGGATATTCAAGAGCATTGTATCCAGAACATCCATTATTAGTCGGTTTATTATTAGGATTTTTATATCATGAAGCCTTAACCGGTGAAACTGATGAAAGGATGGAGACTGTTGCAAGTGCTATTAATAGTCAAAACAGAGGTAAGATGATTCAAGCATTAAATTTAGTAGAAACGAACAAACTTGGACATTACCCACCTACTCGATTTTTAGGGTTGAGTGAGCGTGCAGTTAATCTCGGACATTCTATATTTAGTTTATTTGAAGATGATGTTATGTTCTTGGCTTCTACAAGAGATAAAGTGATCTCTCACCCACCTTTACTTGATCATAGTGATATTGTTGATACACAAGAAAGACTGTTTTTCTATACTAAAGATAAAGACTTTTTTGATAATGATGAGAGGATTGCCATTATAGATAATCATTTGTTAAATGGTCATTCAGTAATTAATCTAATTATGAAAATTCATAAAAAATATCCATCTAGACAAATGTTTACGGTATTAACACCTATCGATTTAAGATCACAAAGTGTTAAAGAATCATTTTCTAGTTTGGAAAAATCTTTAAATATCAAGATTAATATCATTTCATTAATGTCTTTCGATGTAGAAGTCCAAGATATACAAAATGTTACGCATCAACTTACTCATAATGAACTATTAAAAAATAACCACCATGAAACAAAAGTACAATATTATTCGTTAAGACATATTATAAATGATTACTTTATCGTTAAAGCTCAAAATATGTTACGTAATGGAACAATCCATGATAATCCATACTTTATTTCAACAGGTAGATTTACTTTAAACGGTAGAGAACAACAAATTTCTGAAGAATTATTCCAACGTATGGGCGAGTTACTCGGTGATTTATTAGATGATTCATCTAAAATGATTATCGGCATTGGAGAATTTCTATATGTACCTCTGCAAATTGCTAGATATTTACCTGGGAAGGAAGTAAAAGTTCAAGGTACAACACGTTTTAATTTTGATTCAAGTACACTGAACCATTCAAACAAAAAAATTAGCTTCATGTCTCCTTTAGAGAGATCAATCACTCATTATTTATATAACTTAGAAATAGATCAATATGATCAAATCATTGTATTAGTTGAGAGATTGAGACACAAAACAGAAATAGATGATTTAGTTCAACAGTTGAAAATACTAGGTGCAAAATCAATTTTAGTTATTGAAATGACTTCTATTGCTTTTAACGAGGATAGACTTTATTAGACATAAAAAAGCCGTGAAGTGTGGATATTCCATCCTATTTCACGGCTTTTAATTATGCTTATGACTTAAGTAATTTTTCTAAAGCTGTCACGATACCATTATTATCATGGTCATCAGTTACAACGTCTGCAAGTTCTTTAATTGTATAATTAGCATTACCCATAGCAACACCAATAGCTGCTTTCTCTAACATATCTGAGTCATTTAAACTATCTCCGAATGCAATAACTTCTGAAAAATCCGCTTCTATTTTATCAAAAAGCTTTTGAAGTGATTTTCCTTTAGATACTTCATTATTCATAAACTCTAAGAAATAAGGTTTACTTGTAGTTGAAGAAATATGATCGTTAAATTGTCCATTTAGAGACTGATTAGCTTTTGAGATATTTTCTTCGTAATCTATTCCCATAACTTTAGGTACATCTTCAGTAATGACTTCTTTTAAATCTGATACCGATACCATCGGCAAGCCTGTTAATTCACTTTCAATATTCATATATTCATGTGTAGAATCATAAACGATTTCATCATTGATATATGTTAAACTGAAGAAATTATTTTCTCTACAAAAATCTATAATTTTATGTGCATTTTCTTTATCTATCGTCTGTTTAAAGACAACTTCATTTGTTGCTGCATCTGTAATAATTGCACCATTATAACTTACAATATATCCACCATTTTGTTTCAAATTTAAAGATTCTGCATGCTTTGTCATACCTGCTGTTGGTCTACCAGAAGCAAGTATAATTTTCATGCCTTCTTGTTGTTTTTTTAATAAATATGCATGTGTTTCTTCACTAATTTTATTTTCTGAAGTTAACAATGTATCATCCATATCCATAACTATGTATTTATATGTCATAACTATCTCCTTAAATGCAATGATGCTTACATTCTACCATAAGAAGAATGTAAGCATCATCTTTATTTTATAAATTAATTGTTGTTTGTTTTACGCCAAATCTATTGATTGTTACAAGCTCTGACTCACAATCTTTAAATTTTTCTTGTAATGTACGCACTAATTTACCACTGAGTTCTTTTTTAATAAGTGTTAATACTGTTGGGCCCGCACCACTAATAACTGTGGCATAAGCTCCGTGTTCTAATGCTATTGTCTTAATATCTTCAAAGTCCGGAATTAAATATTGTCTATAAGGCTCATGAAAACCATCTTTCATCATCATTTTTCCAGCTAGTTCATAATTATGTTGAATTAAAGCACTAATCATTGTATTACTAATTGCACTATATTTTACTGCATCTTTTAATGCTAAATTCTCTGGTAATACTTTTCTAGCTTTTTCGGTAGATAATTCATAAGACGGTATCGTCGCTATGACATCCACTTTTGGAATATCAATATAAGATACATCGGTTTGGTTTTCTTCTGGATCATAAACACCTAAGACTAAGCCACCATATATAGTCGGTGCAACATTATCAGGATGTCCTTCGATTTCTGTTGCCAATTGAAGCAATTCATATTTAGATAGTTTTAAGTTTGCAAAATGGTTCGCCAAAAAGAGACCTGTTACTAATGCTGAAGCGGAACTCCCTAAACCTCTTGCTAATGGTATATCACTATACATTTTCAATCGAAGTGGAGGTACTTTTTGATTGAATTTATTTGCTGCTTGTTGTGCAATTTGAGTAATATAATGTGTTTCATCTTCAGGTAAACCTGTTAAATGAGGTCCAATGTGCTCAAAGTGCCATTGCTGATCTACTGATACGCTTGCTTCAACTTCTAAGTATTTATCTAAAGCCATCCCTATAGAATCAAACCCAACTCCTAAATTTGCTGTTGATGCTGGTACTTTGAGTTGTAATTTCTTCATCGTAAAGCACTCTCGATATAATCAATAATAGATTGTTCGTCATTCTCTAGTGGTGTGATTGGTGAATCCAATAAATCAATCGCTGTATCTGGATCTTTCAATCCATTACCAGTTAATATGGCAACTACAGTTTGATTTGGTTTTAATTTTCCTTGTTCATGTAATTTCAATAAACCTGCAATTGATGCGTTACTTGCTGGTTCGCTAAACACGCCTTCTTTACTAGTCATTAATTTATAAGCTTTTAAAATTTCTTCATCTGTAACACTATCAATCAAACCATTTGACTCATCTCTCGCCTCTTCTGCCATTTTCCAACTTGCAGGATTTCCAATTCTGATAGCAGTAGCGACAGTTTCAGGATTTTTAACAACTTTACCTTGAACTATCGGTGATGCACCCTCTGCTTGGAAACCACACATTACCGGTAATCCAGATTGATTCAAATTATCAAATTCTTTGAAACCTTTCCAATATGCAGTGATATTTCCCGCGTTTCCAACTGGAATAGCAAAAGTATCTGGCGCTTTACCATCTAACTGTTCTACGATTTCAAACGCACTTGTTTTTTGACCTTCAATTCTATATGGATTAACCGAGTTAACTAAAGCAATTTCGCCTTTTTCCGCAACCTTTTTTACGATATTTAAAGCTTCGTCAAAGTTTCCTTTAATTGAAACGATTTCTGCACCATACATAACTGCTTGTGCTAGCTTACCTAAAGCTATTTTGCCTTCAGGTATTACAACAATCGCTTTCATACCAGCTCTTGCTGCATACGCAGCAGCTGAAGCAGAAGTATTTCCAGTAGAAGCACAAATAACAATTTTCTTACCTTCTTCTTTAGCCTTAGCAACTGCCATAACCATACCTCTGTCTTTAAACGAGCCAGTTGGATTCAAGCCTTCGAATTTAGCATATAGATTAATGTTTAATTGCTCTGATAAATAAGGTAAATGAATTAATGGTGTATTACCTTCATTTAATGTTAATTCTGGTGTATTTTCATTTACTGGTAAATATTCTTTATATTTATGAATAAGTCCTTGCCATCTTCCCATACTATTGGTCTCCTTCGATTGGATAATATTTTAAAATATTTAACCCATTTTCTTTAAGTTTTTCAGTTGGTAATTCATCTATACCTCTAATAACAATGCCATAAGTATTTTCAGTTCTTTGTTCTACTTTAACACTTCTATGGAAATCTATTATTGATTTAATATCTTCTCTTAATTGATCTTCATCTTTATTACTTTCTACAATGATAAAGTGACTATTTTTCAGAGGGAATTTCACGACATCATCTTCTACAATCTCTTTAGTTGCCTCAGTTTTTAGTTCAAAGTGTGGTGGCAATGTGTGTAAGTCTGATTCAAACTGTAGCGAAACATTCAATAAGTCAGATACAACTGCACTTCCAGTTGCTAAACTGCCTGCACCTTTACCATAGAACATAGTATCTCCTACTGCATCACCAATAACGTAAATAGCATTATACTCGTCTTCTACATGAGACATTTGATGGCTGTTCGGTAATAAAGTCGGTTTTACGCTTGCTACAACTTGACCATCTTCGAATTTACCTTGGCCTATAAGTTTAATTTTATAACCTAATTTTTCAGCTACTTTTATGTCTTCAATTTCGACATTCGAAATGCCTATTCTTTCTACATCTTCTAATGAAATAACTCTATTAAATGATAAATAGCTCGTAATAACTACTTTACGAGCTGCGTCTACGCCTTCAACATCATCAGTAGGATCTGCTTCTGCATAACCTAAATCTGTTGCAAGTTGTAGTGCTTCTTCATAAGATTTACCTTCTCGTGTCATTTGGCTAAGGATAAAGTTTGATGTTCCGTTAAAAATACCCATAAATTGATTAATATTGTTCGCGTTTAAACCATTATTAATTGCGTTAACAATTGGGATACCACCGGCAACACTTGCTTCATATTTTAACGCTACTTTATTTTTTTCTGCTAAATCTTCTAATACTCTTAAGTGAACAGCCAATAAATCTTTATTTGCTGTAATAACATGAATACCTTTAGATAAGAATGATTTAAGCCATTCTACAGTTGGTTCAATGCCACCCATAACTTCAACAACTATATCTAATTCATCATCATTTAAAATATCATCAATATTTTCAGTTAAATGATATCTTGAAGTATTAATCGCTCTTTTCTTTCCTATAGAGCTAACAAGTATATGTTTAATATGTATAGACTTTCCGATTGTGTCTTCTATTTGCTCTTTATTTTCTTCAATAATCTTCACAACTCCTGTACCTACCGTACCGAGTCCTAATACTGCTACATTTAATACTTTCATTTCCTCACTCACCTTAATATATTGTTCTTGTAAAAAATACAAATGTCTACTTGAAATAGACTCAACTTTATTATAGTATAAATTCATTAAAGATTTTTGTAAAGTTTGAATTATTTGAATTAATAGTAATATTAACACTATTCCAAGCTTTGTAAAGTAGTACAATAACAATACCCCCAGTAAAAGGACTGATAAAATGAAAGTTTCAAAATTCGGCGGAAGTTCCGTTGCTAATAGCACACAAATCAAAAAAGTATTAGACATTATTAATAGTGACGATGAAAGGAAAATTGTCGTAGTATCAGCACCCGGTAAACGTTTTAAAGAAGATGTAAAAACAACTGACTTACTTATACGTTTGTATGAAAAAATTATAAATAAGCTAGACTACACACATAAATTCCAACAAATCATTGAACGTTATCAAGAAATCGTAGTAGAACTAGAAATGGATGAAATCATTTTAGAACAATTAAAAAATGACTTAAATTGCTTAATTGATACTTACGAAGATAAACCTAAACGATTATTAGACGCATTAAAAAGTTGTGGTGAAGACTTTAACGCTCAAATCATCGCACAATACAATAATGATTTAGGTTTCCCTACTCGATATTTATCTCCAAAAGACGCTGGAATTATCGTTACTGATGAACCCGGTAACGCTATGATATTAGAATCTTCATACGAAAAAATTCATAAATTACGTGAATATGAAGAAACACTTATCGTCCCAGGTTTCTTTGGCTATTCAGAAAATGGGGATATTGTAACTTTCCCTAGAGGCGGTTCAGATATTACTGGAGCAATTTTAGCGAGAGGCATTGAAGCTAGCTTATATGAAAACTTTACAGATGTGTCCGGTATATTTAGAGCTAATCCTACTGTTGTATCTCAACCTGAAATCATACCTGAAATCACATATCGAGAAATGCGGGAACTATCATATGCTGGATTCGGAGTTTTCCATGATGAAGCTCTAGAACCATTATATAAAGATAGAATTCCTGTTGTGATTAAAAATACTAACAAACCTCATGACAAAGGAACATTTATCGTAAGTGAACGTGACATATCTAGTCTGTCACAAATCGTCTCAGGCGTAAGTTGTGACAAAGGATTTACGATTATCAATATTAAAAAATACTTAATGAACAGAGAAGTTGGATTCACAAGACGTGTGTTAAGCATATTAGAAGAAGAAAATATCTCTATCGAACATATTCCTTCAGGTATAGATAACTTAAGTATCATCATGAGAACAACACAAATAAGTGGTAAAGAACAAAATGTACTTAATAAAATAAGAAATCAAATTCAAGTTGATGAACTGACAATCGACTATGATTTAGCGATATTGATGATAGTTGGAGAAGGTATGAATCGAGCAATCGGAACAGCTGCAAGTGCAACAAATGCATTGAGCAAAAACAAAATAAACTTAAACATGATTAACCAAGGTTCTTCAGAAATATCTATGATGTTTGGTATCGATGAACATTATTCTGATATAGCCGTTCAAGCTATTTATGATGAGTACTTTACGAAACAACCAACTGAAGTTATTTAAAAATCAAGCTAAGCCAAATGAAATTGGCTCAGCTTGATTTTTTATATTCAGTGAAAGAAATATAAAAGCTCTAACGTGCTAGATATTTATCACTTGCACGTTACATTTTCTAACGAGCTAGACTTTTCTAACAAGCACGTTAGATCTATATTTTCTATGATTTATATGTCATTTTACTTTAAATACATGTAATAAAGACTTCTAACGTGCTAGATATTTATCATTTGCATGTTACATTTTCTAACGAGCTGGACTTTTCTAACAAGCACGTTAGAACGAATGCACCTACCATTTTATAATGTGCTGACTTCCACTATAGGCTCGAGTCATAGCTCCGACTTTCAAAATCGCAAAAGAGTCCGAGTATAAATGAATACTCCTAATCCATTGTTATTTAGAATTAATGGATTAGGAGTATTTTTTTGAATAAGGGATTTATGTCCCAGAATCATTATTATTTACTATGTTTCGGCTAATATAATGTGATTGAGCTTATCTGCACCAATAACTTTTCTGAGCATAAAAAATTGATAATAACTTAAATGCTGTATTAGCTTTTGATATTTGTAGATATCATCTTGTCTTAATTCATGATACAACTTATACATCATTTGTATTTCTGGCCTTAAATATTTCACGTCATATTCTAAGCTATGAAAGTATATTTTGTAATCATCAATTTCAATATTATGATCATGACTAAATTGCCACTTTTCATCTTTTGTTTCGTAAATGTATACTTTAATTATCCTCGCATTTGTTACCGGATCATAAATAAAGTATTTACTGTAATCTGACAGTTCATTTTCTGAGATATGCTCATATTCATTTAATGGTGTCTTCACAACAAATTGATAATTACGCTTTCTAAAGTAAGCATTTAATTCATCCATTTCTTCTCGACTTATTGTGATACCAATTATTTCTTTTATATGTGTACACTCATTCAAAAATAAATCTACAGCAAGTTCTCCACAAACAATATATTGCAAAGGATAGTCAGACATAATATTTTTCAATTCTTCTAATGTTAAATATTGTTCGTTAGATTCCATTTTCAACCTCCAAAGAAAGCGTTTTCAATTACTTTCATTTTAACAGATTTGGAATCTTTATCCAATAGGTAAGAAATAATTTATTCTTTACGATTTCGTGAATTTTCTTCACTAAATCCATTTGGATATCTTTTTTTGTAATTTTTCGATATTACTCTGCCCTACTTCATCCATTTCAATATTGAGTGCTGTAGCACAACACGATATGTACCACATAACATCGCCTAATTCTTTTTTCAGCGCTGTCTTATCTAATTCATGACCATGGAATACATGTTTTTTGATTACATCTGCTACTTCGCCCGCTTCACCTGTTAATCCTAATGCACCATTAATTAAACTTTGAGTCGGGTCCTTATGAATATTTGACATTGTTCTTTTTGATAATTTTTGGTATTCATTTAGTTCCATTTCAATTACCTCTTTTTAATATGATTTTTCAATAGTTGTATTACTGCCTGTGTCCCGTTATCATCGTATCCTGCTTCGCTTAAAGCATCATAAACTTCTTTTGCTTTTAGCAAACCTGGCATATATAATCCCATCTTCTCACTTTCTTCAATTGCTAATTTCATATCTTTAATAAAGTGCTTTACGTAAAAGCCTGGTGCATAATCTTCTTTTACCATTCTAGGCCCAAGGTTAGATAAAGACCAACTTCCTGCTGCTCCATGTTCAATGGAATTAAATACTTTATTAATATCTAATCCTGCTTCTTCAGCATAAATAATTGCTTCTGCTACTCCTAACATACCTGCAGCAATAGCTATTTGATTTGATAATTTCGTATGTTGACCATTTCCGCTTTTACCTTGATATACTACATTTTTACCTAGCAAATTAAATATATCTTCCACTTGATTATAGGCTTCTTGATCTCCACCTACCATAATCGTCAACGCAGCATTTTTTGCGCCTACATCTCCACCAGAAACTGGTGCATCTAAACTTTTAATATTTCGTTCTTTTGCTTTTTCATAAATGTCGTGAGCTAAAGCAGGACTTGATGTCGTCATATCAATCACAATACTATTTGCTTTGGCATGATTTAAAATACCACCTTGACTTAAATAAATTGACTCAACATCTTTTGGATATCCCACTATAGATATTATAATGTCACTTTTTTCAGAAAGCGTAGCTATCGTGTCACACCAAGTTGCGCCTTTTTCAACTAAATCATCTGCTTTAGACTTAGTTCTGTTATATACATTCACTTCATAACCTTTATCAATTAAATGGCCAGCCATTGATTTTCCCATGACGCCTGTACCTACGAACCCAATTGTTTTACTACTCATAAATCTTCCTCCTTAATAACTTCTTCATATTTGTATTATACCGATTTGTTAGAAAAATCAAAATTTTTAAAATTAAATAGGTCGATATTTCGTTGTATTGATTATTTGTAAATATTGTTTAACTAATATTAATAACGATATTGAAAAATTTAAAATAATTTAAAATTAATTGGGTTTTATTCAAAATTATTGTGGTATTTAAAGAATATTGATACATAAGTGTCAATCTCATTATCAAAATAAAGGAGTGTATTTTATGAAGAAATTTTTAATATTACTTTTATCTTCTTTTCTATTTTTAGCTGCATGCGGTAATGGCAGCGATAGTAAAGAAGATTCATCATCTGAAAAAGAGTCTTCAAGTTCAAAATCTGATGATAGCTCTAAATCAAGTGACAAAAAAGATTCTGAGAAAGACTCTAGTAAAGATTCAGCAAGTGGCTCTGAAGATAAGAGCTCTGATAGTAAGGCTAACAGTAGCGATAAAGATTCCTCTGATGATAGCTCTTCTACATCTTCTGATTCTAATTCAGATGACTCTAATACAGAAGATTCTAATTCATCATCTAATAGCGCTGAAAACTCAGATTCAAACACATCTGGAGATAGTTCATCATCTAATGAATCAAATAATAGTGATAACTCAGCTTCTAACAGTGAAGCAAATCAGAACGCTACAAATGAAAATAGTTCAGCACAATCGAACGATAATCAACAGCAAGCTGATGAAAGTAATTCTATGAATAACAACAACTTAAATAATAACGAAACTGTATCAGCTTTAGGTGCAGAACAAGCTCAGCAAATATATAATGAGTCTGGTGTAAACCCATACCTTAATTCTATCAATGCTGAATGGAGACAAGAATATAACGGCGGTCTAACTAATCCTGAAAAAGCTTCATTAAATGCTTTAGAAAAAGGTACTTATAATGGACCTGAGCAACCTGAATTATTCTATAATGCATTAGTAGAAATTCAACAACAATATGCACAATAAGGATTTAAAAAAAGCGTTAAGTCATCTAAATGACTTAACGCTTTTTTAGTAAAATTTATAATTTAATTCAACATGTACTGCTTAATTTGTTCTATAAAATAGTCTTTCATTTCATTAATAATCCAATCATCAGGTATGCCATCTACTGTTGTACGCCAGTTAGTATGCATTTCTAATGAACGATGAGGGCACTCAGTTTCACTAAATTCTAAATGTAATCTCACTGTATCTCTATTGGGCATTAAATTATAATCAGTCATATCTGCTGCTATGACTCTGAATGTTTCTTGCTCATTTAATAAAAATTCTTCATCTGAGCTCGAAAGTGATTCCAGTACCTCGTAACCTATATATTGTTCGTTACCTACTTCGTTTGCTGTATGCCAAGCAATATTTTCTGTATCAATTGCTTGCCATTGGTAATTACGATCAATGTAATAATGAGCAATACCTTGAATATATCTATCTTCCGGTGCGTCTTTTAATACTTCTCGCCATTCATTAGCATTTAATTCACTCGCATCATTATGAACAACAACACCTAATAATGGTTTTTCTCTTTTATCCATAGAATAATTGATATAATCATTTTGTGAGGCCATTTATATTCTCCCCTTTTTATTTCTTTTTATCATTTTAACATATAAAAGTATAAAACTTGAAACTGTATATCTTATCTCATACATGGTATGGTAATAAAAAATATTTCAGGAGGCATTACTCATATGACACAACATTTTCATAAGGGAATATTGTTTTATCATAAAGCTTCTGGCCAAGGCGATGTATACCAAGAGCTTGGTCAAATAACAGAAAACTTAACAAAATTCTGTGATGATTTAACAATTAAATTAAGTAAAGAAGAAGGAGACATTAAATCATTTTGCAAAGAAATAAGTAACAATAATTATGCTACACCTTATGATGTGTTATTTATTTTAGGCGGAGATGGTACTTTAAATGAACTTGTAAATGGTGTAGTTGAAAATAACATTCAACTACCTATAGGTGTACTTCCTGGCGGTACATTTAATGATTTCACTAAGACATTAAACTTATCACAAAAACCTATGCAAGCTTCTGAAGACTTATTGAACAGTCAAATTAAATCCTTTGATGTTCTAAGTGTAAACGGCGTGTATGCTCTAAACTTTACAGGTATTGGACTTATGGTTCAAAATGCTGAAAATGTACAATCTAACCAAAAAGAACTATTAGGTAAATTTAGCTATGTATTTTCAACATTAAAAACTGTTTCTAATCCGCAAATATATGATTATCATCTAATAGCTGATGAAAAAGAATACAGCGGTGAAACATCTATGATATTAATTGCTAACGGCCAACACGTAGGCGGCAATAGAATTCCATTAGAAGATTTATCTCCAAATGATGGCAATATGAACATATTCGTTTTTGAAAATCATAATTTTAGTATTATAAATGATTTCTTCAAAGTAAAAGATAGTATGAATTGGAATGAAATTAGCGACAGTATTACACACATTTCGTGTAAAGACGTGTATCTCAAAACAGATCCAGATGCTAGGTTAGATATCGATGGAGAAATTCAATATAATACACCTATTGAAGTCAAAGTATTAAAAGAACGTGTTAAATTGCTTTATTTGGATATGGAAGAATAAACAACATATAAATAAAAACAGCAAAATTCTTATATAAGAATTTTGCTGTTTTTTATTTTACAGGGCTATTAAGCCCTATTCTATTTTATTATGCGTATATATTACCATGTTCATCAGACGGTCTCAATAATGCGAGAACTGCGCTTATAAACGCGATGATATGAGGAATTCCCGTCCAACAGAATGCTAAGTGTAATAATCCTACAACTGGTTTTTGCGCGTAAAATTTATGAACGCCAAAGTTTCCTAATAAGATTGCTAAAGCAATATAAATCCATTTATTAACTAACATTGTACCCCTCCTTTAACTACACTTATTATTATAAAGTATTCTATTTATTAATACCCAATTTATACCTAACAAAATCTCTTATCATGTGACAATTTTGTTAGATTAAATAAAAAGGAGTGGTACAGAAATCTCATTTTAATAAATAGATTTCGTAGTCCCACCCCGGCAAGGATGACTAGGGTTGGAAAAAGCTTGATATAAGCGCATTTTCAATCCAGTCAGCTACTGCCATTATAATTAAAGAGGCTGAGACATGTATTTATGTCCCAGCCTCTACAAAATCACCAAGAGTGTTATCTTCTCTATTGGTAATGAATATTAAATTTAGTTACCTAAATATTGATTAAATTCACGAATAAATTGAGATCTACTATCATTAGATTGATATTTCAATCCGCCTAACATAATAGACTGACTACTAACTGTGATAAAATCATAATCAATTGAATGTTTTAAAAATATATTTTGAGCTTCTTCTTCATTGTATTTGTTCTCTAAATCTTCAAATACTAATATTTTTTTATCGAAAAACATAATTGCCTCCAAAAAAACTTAATATATAAATACTACAAAATATCTAAGCCCTATACTAGAGGCAAATCATGTAAATTATCACTTTTAAATACAAATCGTTATTTTTTAGTAGAATGAAATATCAAATTTTGATGTTTTTGAATGTTTTTGATTTATTTTGATTGTTATTAAATAAATATTATTTTTTTATAAATTCATCTTCTAAATGTGCCATCATTTTTCTAGCTTTTTCTAAACCTGGAGACTCTTTTTCCACTTCTGTTTGTTTAAGTTCGACAATATTTAAATCAATTTCATCTTTAAGTTTCGTCCATATTTTTTGGTATACTTGATCATCCATGAAAATTACCTCCTATAAATATCTTTCATATATTACTTTACCCTCTTGGTACCAACTCAATCATAGTATATTAGCAATATTTATTTTATGATACAATAATCGTTAATTAGAAAAGGAGTGAACTTTGATGGAATTTAGCACGGCAATAAAAAAAGGTTTAAAAGCCAATAAAAATGTATATATTATGACTGTTCATAATAATTTATTTAAAGTTGAAGAATTACTTAAAGATGGGTTTCAACATATTTTACTCGAAACACCAGATCATGTTATTAATGTAGCTAAAGAACATATTATATATGTACAGACTGATAAATAAATTAACACGAGTTTAATAATATATCATTTTATGCTGGGACATTTTTAAAGTTCTAGCATATTTTTATATAAAATCGATATTTCACTTTACAAAACAGAACATATGTTCGTATAATGTAAGTATTAACTATTCCAAGGAGTGTTCTGAAATGGATAAATACTTACATTTAATCGTTAATCGTTTTGAATCTTATATAACGTTTTTAGACCATTTTGAATCAACTAATGAAGCGGCTACCTTTATAAATGAATCTTTCATATATAATGAAATGAACAGAGTAGATCATTTATTAAAACATAACAAGAATTTAATAAACAACAAACGACGCGATTATGAATTATATTTTGTTGAATTATTCCATATTTATCACAATACAAAGTCATCACAACATCAATTCGAGACAATGTTATTTAGTTTAAAAAACGCCATTAAAGCTTTAAAAGAAACTTCTCATCATC
This sequence comes from Mammaliicoccus lentus, assembly GCF_002902755.1. Classification (GTDB taxonomy): domain Bacteria; phylum Bacillota; class Bacilli; order Staphylococcales; family Staphylococcaceae; genus Mammaliicoccus; species Mammaliicoccus lentus. Next base: position 66,911 of record NZ_PPRS01000022.1, read on the forward strand.
ATTTACAAAATCAATTATAGTTATCTTACTTAAAGATCATTAATATACCAAATACGATTAATAATATATATACGTATTTAATAAAAGATTTTGGATCTATTCTTTTGCTAATCATATTACCAAATAGCAACGTTAGTACAAGTAGAGGAATAACAATAATGAGCAAATACCATAATGATGGTGACCAAAATCCAGAAACACCATGACTCGTAACAATAAAGCATCCAGTTATAAAAAAGTGTACTTGAGAAATCTTTTTAAGATCAAATATATCCCACTTTTTCAAAGTACCATAAATAACGATTGGCACACCATGACTATTATAAGCGCTACCTAAAAGACCCGCTATAGTACCAGCAATATAATCAAATTGATTTGGTATTTTTTTATTCATTTGATAAACCTTTACAAATTGATTAATGAGATTAACTAGACCATATACTAATATAAAGATACCTAAGCACTTTACTATGACAGCTTCATCAGTCCATTTAACAATAAAAATTCCAATCGGTGCACCTATAATAGAACCAATTAGCAACCTTTTAATAATCGACCAATCAATGTCTTTTCGACTTTTAATAAATACAGGAAAAGCAACAAGAATACCAATTATTGCGACTATAGATACAGATAACTTAAAATCAATATTCAATAATGAAAGTAATGGCATCGTCACTAGCGCTTCACCAAAACCAAATATATTTCTTACTAAAGCACCTAACAAAATAGCAATTACTACTAGAATTAATAATGAAATATTCATAAGTTCCCCTTTAAATGTAACTTCAAAATACAAAAATGAGAGAGTCTGAGACAATTAATTATGTCCCAGACTCTTTAAAATAGTTATATCTATTATACCATTTCTAACACTTATATATAATTCATTATAATTAACATTCGAGTTATTTTAACATCAGTTGATAAAACACTAATGTTAACCAATTATCAAATTTAAACCCAACATTACTTAACGTACCAACGTGATTGAACCCTTTCTTCTTATGTAACGCTACACTACCTTCATTACTATCATCGATACCAGCTACCATCGTTTTATACCCTGCTTCAGTAGCAAGCGAAATAACTTCATCTAATAAAGATGATGCAATACCTAACCTCTTATAACGTGGGTCAACATAAATAGAATGTTCAACAGTATATTGATATGCAGGCCAATTACGAAAAGGACCATAAGTAGCAAAACCAACAACACGGTTATCCCTTTCAAAAACAATTATCGGCAAACTATCGTTTCTTTTATTCTCGAACCAAACTTTACGTTCATCCAAATCCGTTTCATCATATGTATAAACAGTTGTAGTATTTACAATAGCGTCATTATAAATATCTAAAATATAAACTAAATCATTTTCAGTAGCATATCTAATCATAACCCGACCTCCTCTAAAACTTATTAAATTATACCAATTAAAAAGCATAAGTAAAATTTCTGTTAAAAAATATAACATGAATAGTAATGAGATATATAATAGAATTAGTGAGTTAGATTTGTATGTTTAAATTAATAAAATATATTTATAATTTAATTGTTTTTAATAATAATACGTTATTTTATTAATAATGATATAATGTTTATGTAATGACATTTAAGAGGTGAAGTTTATGAGTAAACAGAAGAGATTATCACGGAATAAACTTTTTAAAAAATTTTTATTTAACGCTCTCTTAGCTTTTTATCTTATCGCAGCTTTCTTAATAATAATTATTGCATTCTATAAAGATACTGAAATAATTACTGTAGGTTTTGCCGTAATATTATATACTCTTATGAACTTATATATTAAAAATAGTAATTACGATGACGACCAAAAAACTATAGATGAGAATATGACTGATGCCGGGTTAATTAGTTTAATGTCAGCTTATATATTATATAAATTATTTTTCATGGAAACAAATTTATTTACAACTAAAGCTGGAGAATCAACGTTTCAAGGAATATTATTCTTAATAATAACAATCGTATCGTTCGGATTAATAAATATAATATTAATTTCAAAACACAATCAAAAAAAGCATGATAAAAACTCAAAATAGCATTAATGCATACAAAGAATTTTAATATTATTTGAATGTTGAATTAAAATCAACCACTTAAAAATTAGACAACTATCTTTAAATTTTTATTGCCTTTTTTTGTCAATATGGTTATTATAATTATATAATTTAAATGAGCATATATAGTTAGGAATAAGCAAGCTTAAAGAAAATTCATCCTCAATACTTATAGAAAACAGTAAAATTATATAAAT
>NZ_PPRS01000023.1 GCF_002902755.1 Mammaliicoccus lentus
ATTACATTAAAAATGGCCAAATCCATAGCTTAGCTATGAATTCGACCAAAAAGACATTTTTATTATTTAGTTGTCTACTTGACAGGGTTCACTTCAATAAATTTAATGGGGTGGCTTTTTTAGTATTAAAAATAAAAGGAATTTTTAGTTAATCTAATTTATGTGCAATTAATCACAAACTATATTTAATTTAAACTATAAAAATTTATGTTGTAAGCGTTTCCTTATTATGCTATATTCAATTTATTAAATAAGTCATCATATGACCGCATGAATTTATGGATAAATTAATTATGAAAGTTGGATAAATATGAAGGAAAAAAGAACTAATATTAGATGGTTTTTTGCAATTGCATTTTTCATTATCGGTATAATCGCATATATGGACCGTTCAAATATTTCTATAATTGCAGGACCAATGATGGAAGATTTAAATATGAACAAGACGCAATTTGGTTTATTAGCGTCATTCTTCTCATTAGGTTACGCTTTAATGCAAGTACCTTCAGGGGTTTTAGCGGAGAAATTTGGTCCTAAGAAAATGTTAACAATTGCACTACTTTGGTGGAGTGCTTTCACAATTTTAACAGGTATTATTAAGAATCACGGATTATTATATCTTGTACGTTTCTTATTCGGTGTCGGTGAAGCGCCAATGTACCCTTCTAACGCAGTATTTAACAGTTATTGGTTTAATAAAAATGAAAAAGGTAGAGCATCTTCTGCATTATTAGCAGGGTCGTATTTCGGACCTGTTATTGCACCAATAGTGACAATTGCTATTATGAACGCTTTTGGCTGGCAAGCAGTGTTTTATATATTCGGTCTAGTTGGTATCGTAATTGCTATACTTTGGGCAATTATTGCGAAAGACTTACCTGAACAACATAAAATGGTTAACGAAGCTGAACAAAGATATATTATGGAAACGCGTGATGTAGTAGAAACTGATAAGACTACTGCTCCATGGAAAGTATTTTTCAGTAGATTCAGTTTTTACGCAATTGCAGCACAATACTTTGTTGTACAGTTTGTTATCACGTTATTCTTAATTTGGTTACCTACATACATACACGAAACACATCATGTAGAATTTAATAAAATGGGATTCATTGCAGGTGCACCTTGGTTAGCAATGTTTATATTGATTATGCTAGGTGGTACTATTTCAGATAAAATTTTATCAAGCGGTAAATCTAAATTTATGGCACGTGGCGTAATCGCAATATCTGGATTTGTTGTATTCTGTATCTCACTTTACTTTGCATTATCGACAGATAGTTTAGCTATGAACATATTCTGGTTATCACTTTGTTTAGGTGGTGTAGGTTTATCAATGGGTATGAGTTGGGCTACAGCTACTGATTTAGGTCGTAACTTTGCAGGTACAGTTTCAGGTTGGATGAACTTGTGGGGTAACATCGGTGCATTACTCAGTCCATTATTAGCAGGTTTCCTAGCTGATAGAATTGGTTGGACAATGACATTACAATTAATGATGGTACCAGTAGTATTTGCAATCATTATGTGGTTCTTTATTAAACCAGATAATCCTTTAGTAAAAGATTCTAACGTTTAAGTTTAGTTTAATGATTTATAAAGGTGATCTTGGGATGAAAACCCCAAGATCAAAATAAAGCTCCTAATCCTAGTATATTTAACTAATGGATTAGGAGTTTTTAATTATATATGCAATTTCAAACTAGTATAAAAGTTTAGGTACACCTAACAAAAATATTTATAAAACAAGTTAATAGGTTTATCCTCTTCATATAGAGGTGTTAGATATGGGCAGAAGTTTAGAAGAAATTAATAGTACAGTGTCCTTTGACTCTGAGGCAAATGCTTTTAGAAAATTTCTCATGTATTTAGGACCCGGCTTACTAGTAGCAGTCGGATACATGGATCCAGGTAACTGGATTACATCTATGGCTGGCGGGGCACAATTTGGATATATATTATTATTTATTATTTTATTATCAAGTTTAGCAGCGATGTTATTACAAAGTATGAGTGCTCGTTTAGGCGTTGCGAGTGGTATGGATTTAGCACAAGTTACAAAGTATATGTCGAATAAACCACTTGGTATTTTTTCATGGGTGTTAGCAGAATTAGCTATTATGGCAACAGATATCGCCGAAGTAATCGGTACATTCTTTAACGAAGCACCAAATTTAAATCCAAATAGAAGATTAATTAAAGGTGTCATTTGTGGTATTCGTGTTGAAGATATAGAAGAACCAATCATGCAAGAGATTAGATACTTAGATAAGCTTATAGATGAACTAGCAAAAGGAAAAAAGAAAGAGAATATATATAGAAAAGAAAAACAATAACATTATAACGTATAAAAAGTCTTGTTCTGATTTAAGAACAAGACTTTTTATTATGAAATTTAAATATTTTAGCCGCTTTTAACTTGTTGAGAAATAATCAATGATAATAAAACAACTGCGCTACCAATTATAATGTTAAGCGTTAAATGCTCATGTAATATTAAAACGCCTAATAATACTCCAACGACAGGTACAATATAATTTGATAACGAAGCAAACACAGCATCGTATTGTCTAACGAGAATGTTATAAATAACATAAGCTAAAGCAGAATGGACTAAACCAAGTATGATCAAGGAAGACCACTGTAAAGAATCAAAGTGTAAAGTAAATGTATTAGAAGAAAATATAGTAATTGGTATTAAAATAATGGTCGCAATCGATAAAACGTTTCTCATATGATGGATTGGAACGTCATCTTGTAAATTTTGCATAAGAACTAAAGATATAGCAAAACTTAATGAAGCAATTAATAATAGACCTAGTGAAACATATTCTGCTAAACCTAATTTTTCAGGATTCCAAGAAAGTATTACAATACCAAAAATACCTAATATTAAAGCGAAAATCTCAACTAAATTAAATTTACGTTGTCTAATTAAAATTAAAATAAACAATGTGAACACAGGTGTTAATGCAATAATAATAGAAGCCATACCACTAGAAATATAACGCTGACCTTGCACAATAAATATAAATGGAATAACAACTTCAAAAATAGCAATTAATATGTAAAGACTCCATTGTTTTTTATAGGGCGTCTTGCGCATGAATAATGTCATTATAAATAAAAATAAAGTAGCAAGTAATGCTTTATAAAAAGAAATCGTAATAGCAGAAGCATCATGTGTAATCAGAGCAATGAATAAAAATTGAGAACCCCAAATTAAACTTAAAGTAAATAATAAAGTGTACTTTCTCATAATTAACCTCCTTACTTAAAAGTTATACTAAAATTAAACTCCAATTATGATGTTACAGAAGAAATATAAGAATTTAAACAAAGTGAATTTAGTTTTTATATAATTAACGAACTTCATACTTAATCCAACCTTAACACAATTGCCTCTCATCACTGATTGTTATAAAATAAAATATATTTTACAATTTTTAACATAAGGAGTGTTGAGGTTGATTGCTGCGAATAACATTATTGATAAGATGAAAAATCAAAAGATTAATTACGATAGAGTAATGAGAAAAATGATAAGTGATTGGGAGCGTCAAGAGGAAAGACCTAGTATTTTAATTCATAGTTGTTGTGCACCTTGTAGTACTTATACGTTAGAGTTGTTAACGGAATATGCTGATGTTGCGATTTATTTTGCGAATCCTAATATTCATCCTAAAGCTGAGTATCAAAGAAGAGCTAAGGTTCAAGAAGATTTTGTTACAGCTTTTAATGAGAAAATGAATACGAATGTCAAATATATAGAGGCGCCATATGAGCCACATAAATTTATGAAAATGGTAAAGGATAAAGAACTTGCTGATGAGAATGAAGGTGGTCTAAGGTGTACTGCTTGTTTTGAAATGCGTCTAGAACTTGTTGCTGAAGCGGCTGTAAACTTAGGCTATGACTATTTTGCGAGTGCTTTAACACTGTCACCTAAGAAGAACGCTCAATTGATTAATGAATTAGGTATGGAAGTACAAAGTATTTATAATGTTCATTATTTACCGAGTGATTTTAAGAAGAATAAAGGATATGAAAGATAAATTACGATGTGTAAGGAATATGATATTTTTAGACAATGCTATTGTGGTTGTGTATTTGCGGCTATGCAACAAGGTATTGATTTTAAAGAAGTGAATAAAAGTGCTAAAGCATTTTTAAAGTCATGTGAATAAATTGAAATTTGCAAAAAATATAAAAAGAATGTATGTTGGTGTTACGAACTAATTAAATATACGAAGAAACCACTGGAAGTGCCTTATTTTTAGGCTGAGATTAAAGATTAACTTTAAAATTCCTTGAACCTGATCTAGATGATACTAGCGTAGGAAAGTGGCGTAACTTTATCTGTATGTGAGTACACGCTATTTTCTAATGGAAAATAGCGTTTTTTTTATATTCTTAAGGAGGAAAATATCATGAAATTTACAGAAAGATTATTTGAGCGTGTCGAACCAATTTGGGCATCTTATTTAGAACATCCATTTATTGAAAAGTTAGGTAAAGGTACGTTGGAACAAGAAAAGTTTAAACATTGGTTAAGGCAAGATTATATTTACTTAATTGAGTATACGAGATTATTTTTAATAGGAGCATCTAAATCTACAGACTTAAATATGATGACAACGTACGCAGATTTGGCAAATGGAACGTTGCATACCGAAATGGATTTACACCGCGGATATGCTAAGCAATTCGACATTTCTGAAGAGGAGCTACAAGAAACAGAACCAGCAGAAACTACTGTAGCATATACAAGCTATATGCTGAATTTAGCTCAACAAGGTGGAATTGAAAATGTGATTGCAGCTATTTTAACTTGTACATGGAGCTATAATTATATTGGTTTGAAACTAGCAAATATTGAAGGAGCAACAGATCATCCACTTTACGGAGAATGGGTGAAAATGTATTCATCTGACGAATTTACTTTATTTAAAGAAGATTGTATTGAATTAATGGATAAAGTAGCTGAAGGTAAGACTGAAGAAGAATTAGCGCGATTAGAAAATATAGTCGTAAAGACGAGCTACTATGAATATATGTTCTGGGAGATGGCTGAGAATTTAGAAACGTGGTCAGTGCCAGTAAAATAAACTAAAGGCAGGTAGTAGAAATGAACCAAAGACATTTTGATTTAATCGATATGCTCATCAAGTTTAATACTGAAAGTCCTCCTGCTCGCAACACTGATCCATTACAAGATGACATTGAAGATTTACTTAAAGAACTTAATTTTGAAATAGAACGCATACCATTATATGAAAATGATAGTGTCATTAATGCGGTGTTGAGAGGAACGGACAAAGATGCACCTAAATTGATTTTAAATGGTCATGTAGATGTAGCAGAAGTTGGAGATACTTCAGAATGGTTGCATCCTCCATTTCAGTTAACGAAAGCAGATGAATATTTATATGGTCGTGGTGTAAGCGACATGAAAGGTGGATTTGGAACGTTATTATATGTGATTGAAAAACTTTGTAAAGAAGATATTCAACCGAAAGGCGATATTATCATTCAATCTGTAGTAGGTGAAGAAGTAGGAGAAGCAGGTACAAAGAATGCTTGCGAACAAATTGAAGCAGCCGATTTAGCTATAGTATTAGATACTAGTAATCAAATAGCACAAGGTCAAGGTGGCGTAATAACTGGATGGATAACTGTACAAAGTAAAGAAACCATACATGATGGTGCTAGACAACAGATGATACATTCTGGTGGAGGATTATTTGGAGCAAGTGCAATAGAAAAAATGAGCAAAATAATACAAGCATTGCAAGAATTAGAACAACATTGGTCTGTTATGAAACAATATCCAAATATGCCAAGTGGAACAACAACAATTAACCCAGCCGTTATTGAAGGAGGGCGTCACCCTGCATTTATAGCAGACCAATGTCGATTATGGATTACGGTGCATTATTTACCGAATGAAAATTACCAAGAAGTTGTTGAAGAAATCGAATCATATTTAAATAAAGTAGCAGAAGCGGACATTTGGTTGAGAGATAACCCGTTACAATTTGAATGGGGCGGATCTTCCATGATCGAAGACAAAGGTGAGATTTTTCCTAGTTTCACGTTACCGACAGAACACCCAGGACTCAAAATGTTAGCAAAAGCACATGAGAAAGTTATGGAAAGTCAGCTACAACAGGGAATCAGTACGACCGTGACAGACGGAGGATGGTTGAATTATTTTGACATTCCAACAATATTGTATGGACCTGGAGAGCTAAAAGAAGCACACTCAGTAAACGAAAAGATAAAAATAAAAGACTTAGAAAACTTTAGCGACGTATTATACCAATTTTTAAAAGAATGGTATTCAAACCCTGAAAAATTATAAAAGTGAAATAAACTAGAAGAGAGTGGGTGCTCTAACGTGCAAGAAATAAAAGACTAGCCCGTTACATATTCTAACTAGCTAGTGACTATAAACAAGCACGTTAGCTCTATATATTTCACCTTGAACGATTTTGCAAAGTGCTGACGATCGGAGGAATAGTATGAGTGAGAGACTACTGGGTCGAGCAACACCTTAAGCTTACATGCACTTTCAAAATCGTATATACATAAAAAGTCTACTAATCCATTAAATTATAATTAACGGACTAGTAGACTTTTTTAGAGCTATGGGTTTATACACTAGCTTTGTTGTTGGTTGTTTTGAATTTTACTATTGCTCTTATTTTCTTCCAATAAACGTTTATCTTTAATTTTATTTTGCATGTTAACTATGATTATATAAATTGAATGGACAATGATTAAACTTGCGAATGTGTCTGAGAAGAAATGAGCGTTTAAATACATTCTTGAACACATCATAGAAACAATTAATATACCAAATATCCATTTTACAATTGCTTTATCGTAGAAGCATGTAGCAATAAAGATAGCTACGAATAAAGTTAATGTATGTAAACTAGGAAAGCTAAAGCCATCTATAAATTCTGAAGGTCTTGGCCTTTGGATAATATATTTTAAGGCTGTGCCAACTACAAGTGATGTTATAGCAAATATGGTATAGGTTGAAAATACTGTTCGTTTATAAAAATAAATGCCAATCAACATTATTGCTATCATAATAACAACATGAGAAGGTGAAAATAAAAAAGAAATAACAGTTAGATAAGTGTTTAATCTAAATATCGTTGCTGTTGATTCAATAAAATCGTGAACAGCATAATCAAGAGGATATATGTATCGTGTTAGTACACTAGCAAGTAATATAATGAAAATAATAGAGTAAGATATGATTAACTTTGTATCCTTCTTCAAGATGCATAAAGCTCCTTCTGTGTATTTTGTACATTAATACTATTTTAAATGAGATAGACATTTAGCACAATACAACTTTAGGACGACCTAATAATCTAGTCTCTTTAGATACTAATTAGCATTGCACATGACGACCTAGATTTGTCTTAAACAAAAAGGGTAGTTAATAATATATGATGATAAATTTAAGAAAGTGAGGCATTTTCATGAATAAAGATTGGCAATCTCAATTACCGATAGAGAATATACAAAAAATAACACCAGTAAGTGGTGGTGATGTGAACGACGCTTATAAAATTGAAAGTAAAGAGGGTGACTATTTCTTACTTGTTCAACAAAATCGTTCAGAAGATTTTTATGCAGCCGAAATAGCGGGATTAGAAGCTTTTGAAGCGGCTGGTGTCAGAGCACCTATAGTAGAAGCGCATGGTGAAATTAATGGTGATGCGTATTTACTACTGAACTTCTTAGAAGAAGGTCGGTCTGGAAGTCAGAAAGAATTAGGACAATTAGTAGCGAAATTGCATAGTAACTATGAACCTAATGGTAAATTTGGATTTGATACGCCTTATGAAGGCAGTGATATAACATTCGAAAATGGTTGGAAAGATACATGGGCAGAACTATTTGTTCATCAAAGACTTGATCAACTTCGCGATGAAATTATGAATAGAGGACTTTGGTCACAAGACGAATTAGACACTTACGAAAATGTACGTGAAACGATATTAGAAGAATTAGAACACCACACTAGTAAACCTTCGTTATTACATGGGGATTTATGGGCAGGCAATTACATGTTCTTAACGGACGGAAAACCAGCTTTATTCGACCCATCTCCTTTATATGGGGACAGAGAATTTGATTTAGGCGCAACACGAGTATTCGGAGGTTTCACACAAGACTTTTATGATGCTTATAATGAAGCATTACCTCTAAGTAAAGGCGCTAATGAACGTATAAAGTTTTATGAGCTATATTTATTAATGGTACACCTTGTTAAATTTGGTAGCCTATATGCTGGTAGTGTGAACCGTACAATGAAAGATATATTAAATGATTAAGTAAATTAAAACCCCTTCGCTAATAAAGTAGTGAAGGGGTTTTATGTATAAAGTTTATTTTTTATATTGAATACTAGCTGTTAAGTGGATGCGTTCACTACCAACATTACGATACGTATGGGGTACATCAGAATAAAAATGTATAGCATCATCTTTTGTTATAGTATTGGTCATCCCATTAATATCAAGTTCTAACGTACCATTATGTATGATGATATATTCTTCTGAACCTACATGATGGCCTTCTGAATCCATTTCAGCATTTTCTTCTAATTCCATGTTGAACATTTCAAATTGTTTATCAACATTAAAAGGAAAGTAAGGATAAATAATAACAGTTTGATGTTCATTATAAATAGGTATGGTGTCTGACTTTGAAATACAATGAATATTTTCGTTTTTATTAGAGATTAAATCTGATATAGGTATGTGTAGACCATTGGCTATTTTCCATAGTGTTGTAATCGTTGGATTGGATTGACCATTTTCTATTTGGTTAAGCATCGTCTTACTAACGCCTGTTAATTTTGAAACGGTACTTAAACTTAGTTGTTGATTGTTTCGATACTGTGAAAGGTTATGTGCAACAATCGTATGGATGTTATTTTGCATTAATTAAACAACTCCTGTTTACAATGTAATGAACGTACTGTACAATATGATTTGTTCTTTATAACGAACGTTTTGTACATTATAACAGAAAATATAAAATAGGAGAATGTTTTATGTCAGAAGATTTAAGGCAACATAATAAAAAAACGAATTGGATGCTGTTTATAGGAATCTTGCTTATAGGAGCAAGTTTAAGAGCGCCTATTACTTCTGTAGGTATTGCATTACCTTCTATTAAAGAGAGTTTAGATTTATCTAATACTACTGTAAGTGTTATTACAATATTACCGTTATTATCTTTCTCAGTAGTTTCACTATTTGCGGCTAAGATCAGTCATAGATTTGGTTTAGAGCGTACAGTATTTGGTGCTTTAATATTAATTTTTCTAGGTATTGTATTAAGAGCAATTACAGGCGTATCTTGGGTATACATAGGTACACTACTTATAGGTGTAGGTATTGCTTTTGGAAATGTACTCACACCAGGTATTATTAAAATGAATTTCCCATTACGTATAGGTATAATGACTGGTTATTATACTGTTACGATGAATATATTTGGTAGTGTTTCTTCATATGTAACTGCTCCATTAGTGAAAAGTTTTAATTATAATTTTGCGATTAGTTTAATAGGAGTCGTTACACTACTCGGTATTATTATTTGGTCATTTCAACTAAAAAAACATGAAAAAATTTCTACTCAACAAAACAATGCTAATATAAATGTTTGGAAATCTCCATTATCATGGCAAATAACGTTATTAATGGGTGGACAATCATTAATATTTTATTCATTGATAAACTGGCTTCCAGAGTTTTTATTAAGTAATGGTATCTCAATAAATGCGGCTGGTATATATCTATCAATTTTACAGCTTGCAATTATACCATTAACATTTATAACACCAATATTTGCTGAAAAAATGAAATCACAATTTTTAATCACATTTATTACAGGGTTATTGTTTGTACTAGGAATTTTATCGTTAATGATTAAACCTGAGTGGGCGATTATAGGCATCGTCTTACTTGGTATAGCGAGCGGTTTAGCTTTTGGTCTAGTAAACACGTTCTTTGGTTTAAGAACAGAACATGGATACACAGCTGCTAAGCTATCAGGTATGTCTCAAGCTGTTGGTTATTTATTCGCCGCTATAGGTCCATTGTTCTTCGGAATATTACATGACGCTACAGGCAGTTGGAATACATCATTTGGCGTTTTACTATTTACCGCATTGTTAATTATGTTCTTTGGTTCACAAGCAGGACGTAATAGAACAATAGAACAAACTTTACAAACTAAATAAAATATGAATTTAAAAGATTGCTCAACAGATAGTATGAGTAATCTTTTTGTTTACATAAATAAAATAATTATGGTAAATATTACAATTTAATGAACATTGCACCACATTTTTTACATAAATCGGAAAACGCTTTCTGGTTATACTTTTATTTCTCACTCTTTATAGTATAATTGTCTCATGCAGTTTAAAAAATAAACTTAAAATTGGTAAATAGGTATGGGAGTGACACGAAAAGATGGAAGACAATCATTTAAAAAGGGGTCTTAGTTCTCGTCAAGTGCAGATGATAGCGCTTGGTGGAACAATTGGTGTAGGTCTGTTTATGGGTGCTTCAAGCACTATTTTATGGACTGGACCATCAGCAATACTTGCATATTTAGTAGCAGGGCTATTCTTATATTTAGTCATGAGAGCTATGGGAGAAATGGTTTATTTATACCCAACAACAGGTTCATTTGCAAACTATGCAAGTGATTATTTACATCCAGTAGCAGGATATGTAACTGCATGGAGTAATATATTCCAGTGGATTGTAGTAGGTATGAGTGAAGTAATAGCTGTAGGTCAATATATGCAGTATTGGTGGCCAGACTTACCAACATGGATACCAGGGGTTATCGTTGTACTAACTTTAGCAACTGCAAACTTAGTGTCAGTTAAAGCTTTTGGAGAGTTTGAATTCTGGTTTGCGATGATTAAAGTAGTCACAATTATCTTAATGATAGTTGCAGGTTTCGGGCTTATATTCTTTGGATTTGGTAATGGCGGAAATGCAATTGGTTTAAGTAATTTAACAGAACACGGTGGATTTTTCCCTAAAGGTATAGTAGGCTTCTTCTTTGCATTATCCATGGTTGTCGGATCCTATCAAGGTGTGGAATTAATAGGGATTACAGCAGGAGAAACAAAAGATCCTAAGAAAAATATTAAAAGTGCAGTAAACGGCGTAATTTGGCGTATTTTAATCTTTTACATAGGTGCAATTTTTGTAATCGTAACTGTTTATCCTTGGGACCAATTAGGAAATGTAGGTAGTCCTTTCGTTGCAACATTCGCTAAAGTAGGTATTACAATAGCAGCAGGATTAATTAACTTTGTTGTTATTACTGCAGCGATGTCAGGTTGTAACTCAGGTATTTTCAGTTCAAGTCGTATGGTTTATACACTTGCTCAAAAAGGACAAATGCCTCGCATATTTACAAAAGTTATGAGAACAGGTGTACCATTCTTTGCAGTATTAGCAATTTCAGTTGGTATTTTTGTAGGTGTTATTTTAAACATCGTATTACCATTAATTATTGATGGCTCAGAAAATATATTCGTTTATGTATATAGTGCGTCTATACTACCAGGTATGGTGCCATGGTTTATGATTTTACTTAGTCATATTAGATTTAGAAAAAATCATCCAGAAGAATTAGATGGACATCCATTCAAAATGCCTGGCGCTCCTTTCACAAATTATATAACATTAGCTTTCTTTGTATTAGTATTGATAGGTATGTTATTTAATGCAGAAACAAGAGTATCAGTTATTATAGGTATTGTCTTCTTATCACTGATGACAGTTATTTATTTCTTAAGAGGCCATCATAGAGTTGATAGAGGAGAATACTAAAATTCATATATATTTAAAATAAAAAAGAGAATAAGGTAGAAATTCCTTACTCAACATAATGCTCCTAATCCAGTGTATATTTTACTCGAGGATTAGGAGCATTTATTTAATATGTGAGATTTGTAGTGTCCATTTTTATTTATCCAAATTCTTTATAAATATCTTCTACAAAATCAACAAAATATGATCTGAATTTTTCGTTATCTGCATGTATACATACATCTACTAAACCATCTTCATTAAATTCAGTATATGTACAACCTTCTGCTTGTCCTTCTGTTATAACAGAAATATTTGCTTTTTTAGTTTCGTAAATTTCTGGATACAATAAGTAGAATATTGTGCTAAGATCATGAATAATGTGTTGGTTTGCACCCCCAGAGTTTGAATCGTTGTATACATCGAGCATCGTCGTAATCATTTTTCCAAAATCACCTAATTGAGCAAGACGTTCAACATCATCTTGGTTAATCATCGTTTCTCTTGTGACATCTAATCCACACATCACAATAGGTAAATCTTGATTAAATACAATGTGAGCAGCATGAGGATCAGCGAATATATTAAATTCCGCTACGGGCGTAGCATTTCCACCGACAGCTGCGCCACCCATTAACACTATTTTTTCTACATTTTCAATCGTTTCTGGGAAAAGTGAAAATAAAAGAGAAATATTTGTTAATGGTCCTATTGGAATTAATGTAATAGGTTCATCAGACTGCATAATCACATTTCTCATAGCAATTACAGCGTTGTCTTCTAAAATATTTGAACGTTGTGAAGTATTAAATTCATAATTACCAATACCATTGTGTCCATGTACATATTCAGCCGTAGATAAAGCGTTTAATAAAGGTTTATTGACACCTTTAGCTACAGGTACTTCCTTCTTAAAGTAATCTACAATGTCAATTGCGTTTCTAGTCGTATGTTCAATTCCAACGTTTCCTCCAATAGATGTGATTAACCGAACATCTAGTTCTGGTGAATTTAAAGCTGCTGAAATTGCGATAATATCATCAATACCGGGATCAGTATCAATTATAATTGGTGTTGTCATAATCCCACTCCTTTGTAAAATATCTATACTAATAATTATAACAAACCATATAATTTTATATGTATAAAGCGATTTCACCAAAATATGATTGTTTTAACATTAGCTACTATTAATACTACAAATGAGAGAGTAATGAATGGTTGGGAGTTTTTATCGAGTTTTTGGTGGCTCATATTTCCTGTAGGTGGTATGCTAATGGCGATACTAGGTTTGATATGCAAGAATTATTCATTGGAAGGTGATTTAATTGAGTAAACATTTATATATAGCACACGGGTATAACGCCAATAGCCAAAAAAATTGGTTTGATTGGTTAAAAAATCAATTTCCAGAGGTAGATGGCCATTTAATTGATTTTCCTAATTCTACAGAACCTAAGCTAGAAGAATGGTCACAAACTTTAAAAGAAAATATAGATTTATCTAGTGGTGAAAATATTATAGTAGCTCATAGTTTAGGAGTAATCACTGTATTAGATATGATATCTAATGTAACAAGTGATATTAACATAAAAGGTCTTGTACTAGTTGCAGGATTTGATGAAAAGATAATAAAATTTCCTGAATTAGATGGGTTTATAGAATCAACAAATGTAGATTATGAGAAAATTAAAGATGTAGTACCGTATAGAGTCGTTATAGGTGCAACGAAAGATCCTACTGTGTCTTATCCATTAAGTAAATCATTGGCAGAAAGATTAGATGCAAAAGTATTTAAAAAGCATCATGACGGTCATTTTTGTGAAGAAGATGGTTACGATTCATTTCCTGAAGTTAAGTATTATGTAGAAGAAATATTTAATAAAGCATAAAAAACGCCCTCAGCTATTGCCGAGGGCGTTGGATTATTTTGTTGAATAAAGTTTATAACTGCTTATATATTATGCAGTAACCCATTGTGAAGCGCCAACTTCATTGTATAATTTAACAGCAGCTGCGTCTTGTACGCTTTCAGGAGCTTCTGTTGGTGATACACCTTTATACTCTGCAGGAGCTACTGAATCCCAAGTACTTTGTAAGAATTGGTATTTACCTGCTGCACCTGAAGATGGGTTAACAGCTTTTAGGTCTCCGCCTGATTCACGTTCAGCGATTGCTTTTAAGTGATCATTAACTTCTACATTTGAACCTTCAGATGCTGAAGAAGTTTGTGTAGTTTTAGTTTCTTGAGTTTGTTGAGCTTCTTGTTTAGGTGCTTCTACTTGAGGAGCCTCAACATTGTTTGATTCTTGTTCTGTTGCAGCTGGAGCTTGTGTTTCTTCAGCTGGAGCTTGAGTTTGTTCAGCTGCAGGTTGTTCAGCAACTGGCTCTTGTGTAGCTTCTGGAGCTTGAGCTTCAGTGTCTGCTGCATTAGTTGCATGGTAACCCCAAGTGAAGTTATGACCATCTGATTCGAAGTTATATTCGAAACCATCTAAAGTAAAGTTGATGTCATAAGCGCCTTCTTGGATAGCTTCTTGGTTAAGTTGTGGTGCATTAGCTTGAGCTAACTGAGCTAGTTCTTCCTTGTTTACATTTTGTTCTGAAGCGTCTGCTACGTTAGTTGAAGCTACTCCTGTTGCACCGATTGCTACTGCTAATGATGAAGATAAAATTGCTTTTTTCATAATTTAAAAACCCTCCGTAATATTTTATAATTTTATTATTAATGTTAGCTGATAATTTCTTTGTTAGTTAAAAAATTCTTCCCTGTGAAAATGGGACAAGACAACAATAACATATATGAGCCCTTTGTAAATTACAGTCAAATAACAAAAGGTTACAATGTCAAATTGATTCTGTAATAAAAATTGCTTCATGTCACACCTTGTAATAATACACTTTATTTCACTCTTTCTTATTTAACTGTATATATGGTATTTTTTATGACTAAAAACTCTCTGAGAACTGTTGTGACAGTTTATTATAAAAAATTAAGATATTTGAATTTATTAATTAAAGGTAAAAAGTAAGAACAAAAAATTAAGCATTACTCTGAAATATTAATTTTAAAATGATGTTATATTTTTATTTTAATAAATAATCTGAAATATTTACATACAAGTTGAGAACTACTGCGAGTATGTTTTAAGCGAAGTTGACTACAAAATACAGAATTATCAGTTTTATTACTGGTGGTTTATCGACTTATAGCATTAGTCATCAGTCAGTAATCAGTCAGTAATCTTTGTAATCTTATTGTAATAAATATGAAGGAATAATTGAGTTTGAAATAGAAATCAATAGCATTGCAAGTATTTATAAAAATAAACTTTTTAATTTATCTCTATATATAGAAGAAACACGTTATAGAATATATAATAGAAGTAACTTATTTTTGAACGGAGGTGTTTTAGATGTTTCTTTTAGCTAATAGTTGCAGATTTATAGTAATCGTTCGCAACAAATTTGCGGATTTTTCTCCAAAATTGGTGGAGTGTGTCTTTTTTGAAGAAAAAATCGCTATAAGGAACATCTAGCACTAGCTTCCTTATAGTACAATTTGGAGGAAGCAAATATGAATATTATAAATATATCGAAAGTTACGCAATCTTATATGGGAGATATTATTTTTGACGATATAAAATATGATTTAAATGATGGTGATTGCGTAGGATTAGTTGGAAGAAATGGTGAAGGTAAGAGTACGCTGTTAAAATTGATGGCTGGTGTAGAAGCGCCGACAGAGGGGCAAATCAGCTGGCAGAAAAATTTATCAATAGGTTATTTAAATCAATTACCGAAATATCAAGACGATAAAAATATATACGAATGTTTGTCAGAAGTATTTGAAGAGTTGAATAATATTGCTGGGCGAATGAGTGATATAGAATTAAAAATGGCAAATAATCCAGACGATTTAAATAAATTGTTAAAACAATATGGTCAATTACAAGAATTATATGAAGAACATGGTGGCTACGAGAAAGATGCACAAATCCGAAGAGTTAGCCATGGACTAAAGATAAGTAACTTATTGGAGTCAACATGGAGTAAATTATCTGGTGGTGAGAGAACGAAAGTAGGCTTGGCACAAATTCTACTTAAACAACCTAAGTTGCTTCTATTAGATGAACCTACAAATCATTTGGATATCTCAGCAATAGATTGGTTAACAGATTTTATTAAACAATACTCTGGAGCAATTGTAATTGTCTCTCATGATAGATACTTTTTAGATGAAACAGTCAATCAAATTATAGAAATTGATCAAGGAACGCTTCATATCTACAACGGAAATTATAGTTACTTCGTTAAAGAAAAAGAAGCTCGTATAATTAGAGAATTTGAAGCTTATCAGACTCAACAAAAGCGGATTAAAAAAATGGAAGAATCTATTAAGCAATTGAGATTATGGGCGAGCCAAGCGAAGCCACCAAATGCAGCGATGTATAAACGAGCGAAAAGTATGGAAAAAGCATTGGACAGAATAAAAAGAGTTGAAAAGCCTATATTAGAAAATAAAAAAATGAATGTGAATTTATCTGAAGGGCAACGTGTTTCAAACGATGTTGTTGAATTTGTTAATATATCAAAAATGTATGATGATATTTTATTTGAGAATATTAACCTATTAATAAGAAGAAAAGAGCACGTAGCTATTATTGGTGATAATGGTACAGGTAAAAGTACAATCTTAAAATTAATATTAGGAAACGAAGAACAATATGAAGGTAAAATAAAGCTTGCACCTAATTTAAGAATTGGTTACTTATCACAACATACTTTTGAAAACTTAAATTCTGAAACAGTTATCGAAGTATTTAGGGAAGTTGTGAATGTGACAGAAGGTCAAGCAAGACATATATTAGCACAGTTTTTATTTTATGGTGAAGATGTGTTTAAACCTATTAAATATCTTAGTGGTGGAGAAAAAATGAGATTAAGATGGGCGCAAATCGTTAATCAAAACTTTAATGTGCTCATATTAGATGAACCGACAAACCATTTAGATATAGACTCTAAAGAAACAATAGAAGATGCGTTAGAAAAATATAATGGAACGATTATAGCAGTTTCTCACGATAGGTACTTTTTGAATAAATTGTTTAATATAACGTACTTATTGAAAGAACAAATATTAACAAAATACGAAGGCAACTATGATTACGTAAAAGAAAAAATAAAGCAATATGAAATATAAAGAAAAGACGTTGACGACCTAACTGAATCAGTTCTGGTTGTTAACGTCTTTTTAGTATGAAAAATTAGTGGGTTTAAGGTAATCCAATTAAAAGAAAGATTAACTGGATTTAAATCTTTCAATTGCTGTTTCTAATATTATATCTTTGTGCAGTTCTTCAGGAGTCCATGGAATATAATAATCTACTTCTACACCTTTGTTGGACATACCTTTATTCACATCTACTGCACCATCCTTAGAATGTGGAACCATTAATTGATAGTCGTTATTAATATCGACTATCATCACATTACTATAGTCATTCATACCTTTTGTAGGTCTACCAATTATTTCAGCATTTTTAAAATCTTTAAGCCTTAATACAAAACCTTCACCTGAACTAGCACATTCAAAGTCGCATAATATTTTTAATGAAGGTAAGTCATCACGTAATCCATGTATATAATCGTTGTCATTATGAATATTAATATTTACTAAGCCTTTGTCGTAGTAATCTGTAAATAAGTTTAAAAATTGATTAAATTCATCATTATCTTTTAATGATGGTTGTTGTTCTAACATTTTATTTAATTCAAATAATCTATTGTCACAATATGATTTAGTAAATCTATGGTAATAAGGATAATCATACTGAGTGGAGATGTTATTATTTGTTAATAATGGCAATAATGCAAATTGAGCAAAATCAGAGCCACCTCTATTACCTCTTAAATCTATTATGATATTATTAGAATCTAATATGACTTGTTTATGTGAGTTTATAAGATTCGTTATTGTATATGTATCCATAAAATCTGTGAGTCTTATATATAAGTAATTCCTACTTTTTTCTATAGTATAGTAAGATTCAAAAAAATTAATACGTTCTTCAGAAAGAATATTAATTTCTTTAGAATTATGTTTAATGTATTTATACTTTTTTAAAACATCAGTCCATTCCATCCTCTCAGGATTATCAGACTTTAACAGATCAGAATTAGAGAATAAAATTTCTTTTATGCTTAAGTCTCCAATACGCTCAATAATAGCACCCTTTTTTAAATCACTATTTTTAGATTCAATAACATATAGTTTATCTTCGTATAGTTGAACACGAATATTTGGATACGGTCCTTTTTTATCGATAATTTTCAAATGAGGATCATAAAATTCATTTAAATAAGAAGTCATTGAAAAATAAAAATCTTCGTTATCTTTAAAGGAAGAAAAAATAGGGAAGTTTTGAATAAGTTTAGTTTTGTCTAAATAACCAGCATATTCATTCAAAAGTTGATTTTTAATTGTTGTCATTTCTTGATTGTACATATAGAAAACCTCATCTCATAGATATAAACTTCATAACAGTTTATAAAGTAGTTGGTTCAATTATACCAAAATATTATCTTATTACATCTGTTTATAGCTATATCAGCTAGTTATTGATGTTTTTGTTAAGTGCAATTATAAAAATCCAATTATTTTAATCAAATTACGATATATCGGTTAATATAACGATATATCGAAAAGGGAAAGGTGATAATAATGTTCAACAGACAATTTCACAGTAGAAGACTTGCAATGATGCAACATGATGACGGAGGTTTCTCTCGTGGCTTTGATGGTTTTGAAAAAATGTTCGCTGCTGCAAGAGGTAATGAAAGATTTTTCAAAAAAGGCAATTTACAGTTCATTATATTAAATCTGTTATTAGAAGAACCGAAACATGGCTACCAAATTATTAAGGACCTCGAAGCGAAATTTAAAGGCTTCTATTCGGCGAGTCCTGGCAGTGTTTATCCGATTTTACAAATGTTAGAAGATCGTGAGTTTGTGTCAATTTCTAAAGATGGCAAGAAAAAAGTTTATACGATTACTGATGAAGGAAAGCAGTTTTTAGAAGAGAACGGAAACAATGATGAATTTACAAAACGTATGGAACAATTCCAAAGTATGGATATGGGAAAAATGAAAGAATCTAGAAGTGAATTACAAGAACTTTTCAAATCATTTATGTTGGCAGGTAAAATCTCAATGCAAGATGATAAAAAATATGAACAGTTTCAACAATTAATTAAGGAAACTAAAGAAAAACTTCAACAATTCAGGGAAGAAAAATAAAACTTGAAAGAAGAATGACTAATAATGAAGAAACAAGATTTAAAACATATAGCAATTGTAGGTGGTGGTCCAGGTGGATTAATGCTAGGGCTACTATTACAGCGGCAAGGTTTCTCTTTCACTATTTACGAACGTGGCTATCAAAATATGCATAGTGACGGAGGTGGTTCACTAGATATTCATGATGACAGTGGACAGTTACCTTTGAAAGAGGCTGGTATTTTCGAGAATTTTCGTAAGCACGCGCGTTACGAAGGTGAAGATACACGTATTGTAAATAAAGACGGAGAAATTTTATACGATGAAGATGCAGAAGGTGAGGGTAATAGGCCTGAAATCGATCGTGGGAAATTATGTGATATTATAATGGAACAAATTCATCCGGAAAATATTAAATATGGTTTTAAGTTTGAAAAGCTGATACAGCGAGATAATGGGGAAGTTGAGCTAGTATTTGAAAATGGTACAACTGTTATGACAGATTTAGTAATTGGTGCAGATGGTGCATTTTCTCAGATACGCTCTCATTTAACAAATGCTAAACCTGAGTATACTGGTATTTCTATGATTGATATGAATTCTGATGAGAATGAACACCCAGATCTTCTTAAGTTCAATAAAAATGGTAAGCTAATTGGCTTAGGTGGCGATCAAGCTATATTAGGTCAACGTAATGGAGACGGACGTATAATGGCATACATCAGCTTCAAAACCAAATATGAAAAACTTGATGAATATCGTAATCTTTCATTGGACACATTAAAAGAAAGATTGTTAGCTGAATATAGTGACTGGGATTCAGAGCTTAAAAATTATATTGCATATAGTTATGATGATATTAAATTCTGTAGAATTTATAAACTTCCTATTGGTTTAACTTGGGCAACACAACCAAATATTACAATCATTGGTGATGCTGCGCATCTTATGAGTCCATCCGCTGGTGAAG
This sequence comes from Mammaliicoccus lentus, assembly GCF_002902755.1. Taxonomy (GTDB): domain Bacteria; phylum Bacillota; class Bacilli; order Staphylococcales; family Staphylococcaceae; genus Mammaliicoccus; species Mammaliicoccus lentus. Next base: position 20,126 of record NZ_PPRS01000023.1, read on the forward strand.
GTGTAAATATGGCTTTGTATGATGCTTACCTTTTAGCAGAAACATTTAAAAACTTTAATAATCTTACTGAAGTATTAAAAGTTTATGAACAACAAATGTTCGAAATTACAAAAATTCATGCGAAAGAGTCACAAGATAACTTAGAAATATTTTTCTCGGAAAATGGTGCGGAAAAAATGACACAATTCTTTTTAGATGTGGAAAAATAATTTTTATAAACTAGAAAGAAGTGGAACAGAAACCTTATTAGAAAAAATAAGATTTCTGTTCCACTTTTTTCGTATTCTCATATTCATTCTTCTTCTCTCATTACTTTATTTGAACTTTTTCTACTATCATAATATTTAGATATATTTACTTTGAACTCAATATTATCTTTGTATGCTTCTGAAAAGATACAACTGTAAAAGATGTCTAATAGGAAAGTAATAGAGTTATTTAATGTGAAGTTACCAATTTTCGAATATAGTTTTTCTCGTGTTGTTATTCTGAATAGATAGTCGGATTGTTTGACCAATGTATTATCGCCTATACTTGTTAGCGATATGATAATTGCTTTCTTTTTTCTTATCATTGGTAACAGTTTAAGAATATTTGTAGTTTCACCTGTGTAAGAAATGATAATAACGCAAGTATCTTCCGAACAGGTTGATGCTTCGTAACCTTGGTCAAAGGTGCATAGCGTAACTTTTTTACCGATTCTCATCATATGAGATTTGAAAGCATAACAAAGTTGAAGGTTATTTTCTAATGAAAATATCTTAATTTCTGATGCTGTATTTAAATATTCAACTGCTTTTTTTAATGCATTATAGTCGATTAACGACAACGTGTCTTCTATTGTCATTTCATTTAAAGTGGCTAACTTGTTTGAAATTGTCATGAAGTTATCTGTTTCATCAAATGGAAAGTTAGCATCGACATTGTGAAAATTATTATTTAAGTAATACATTTCTTTAACAAAAGCTTCTTTTAAATCAACCCAACCTGAATATCCTAGTTTCTTAGCAATTCTCGTTAATATGGAAGGGTGAGTATAGGCTTCTTCTGCAATTTGCTTTGCTGTTTGATCTTGTATTTCATCCCAATTTTTAAATATGTAACTAATAACTGTTCTTTCGGAAATAGAAAAACGTTTTTGTTCTTTCATTTTCTCGCTTAATAGCATATTTATCACCAAATTAATTATAGCTTTTGTAAACAACATTTACAAAAATAATTAAAAATTCTTAAAATATTGTAAATCATAAAGTTGATTCGTGCTAAGGCCTTGTACATTTTTAAAAGGAATCTATTATTGAGGTAAAGGGGGATTTTCCAATGGTTAAAGGTGTAAAAATTGTAACAATAGGTGGAGGAAGTAGTTATACTCCAGAATTGATGGAAGGTTTTATTAAAAGGTACGAAGAGCTTCCAATAAGAGAAATTTGGCTAGTAGATATAGAATCAGGTAAAGAAAAATTAGAAATTGTAGGTAAAATGGCTCAAAGAATGTGGGATGCATCTCCTTACGATGTTAAAGTTCATTTAACAGTCGACCGTAAAGAAGCTTTGAAAGATGCTGATTTTGTAACGACACAATTTAGAGTGGGTGGATTAGACGCTCGTGTGAAAGATGAAAGAATACCATTATCTTACGGCATGGTAGGTCAAGAAACGAATGGTGCTGGTGGTATTTTTAAAGCATTCCGTACAATTCCAATTATTTTAGATGTTGTAGAGGACATGAAAACACTTTGTCCTAATGCATGGTTAATTAATTTTGCGAACCCAAGCGGTATGGTAACTGACTCAATTATTCGTTACGGTGGCTGGGAAAAAGTTATTGGCTTATGTAACGTTCCAGTAGGTGCTATGATGGCTGAACCTGAATTATTAGGAAAAGATATAAATGAACTAATTTATTCGTTTGCCGGTTTAAATCATTTTCATTGGCACCGCGTAAAAGATACTAAAGGTGTTGATGTAACTTCTGAAATTATTGATAAAATGTTTAGTAATGATTCAGGAATTCCAGCAAATATTCATGATATACCATTCTTCAAAGAGCAACTTAAACAAATGAATATGATTCCTTGTGGGTACCATCGCTACTATTATAGAACTGAAGAAATGCTTGAGAATATGCTAGAAGAATACAATGATGAGAATGTAGGAACGCGAGCACAGCAAGTTAAAAAGAGTGAAAAAGAATTATTCGAATTATATAAAGATGTTAACTTAGATCACAAACCAGAACAGTTAGAACAACGTGGTGGCGCTTATTATTCAGAAGCAGCGTGTGAAACGATTGCATCTATCTATGCTAATAAAAATACACATATTGTTGTTTCTACTAAAAACCAAGGATCTGTACCAGATTTATCACCAGAAGACGTGGTAGAAGTTTCAGCTTATATTGGAGCAGAAGGTGCACGTCCTATAGCATTTGGAACATTCAAACCAGCAGAAAAAGGTTGGTTACAGTTAATGAAGAATATGGAGTTAACTGTAGAAGAAGCGGCAGTAACAGGAGATTATGGCTTAGCGCTACAAGCATTTACTATAAATCCACTTATACCAAGTGGAGAAACAGCTAAGCGCGTTCTAGACGAACTATTAATAGCACATAAAGAGTACTTACCACAGTTTGACAATAAAATTACACAACTTTTAGAAGAAGGATGCACAATTAAAGATGAAGTTGTATTAGAATTAAATAACCAATCGTTACCTTTATAAAAATTAAATCTATTGAAATCTTAGCCCCCTCACTAATATAACTAGTGAGGGGGTTTAAGTTTTAAAAAATGTTCACAAAAAGTTCACTTACGAGCAAATTTTATTCTCTCTATACTATAAAGATATAAATAGAAAAGGATGATAAAATTGCCAACAACTAGAAAAGAAAATATACAATTCGGCTTGATAATGTGTTTTGGTATGGTATTAGTAATGAGTATATATAATCTTTATATTAATGGAACAATAGGGGAAATTACTTTTATAGAAGGCATATCTGATTTTGCAATAGGATTTGTTATTGCCTTTATATTAGATATGTTTATTGTAGGACCTAACGCTAAAAAGATAGCATTTAAATTAACAGCAAATACAAACAAGAAAATCTATACAGTCTTAGCAATATCCATATGTATGGTATTAGGAATGGCATTTTTAATGTCTATTTACGGCTTAGTTTCTACTTACATTCATATTGGATATACTTCGAATTCAATGATTATAGACTATCTTTCGATATTTGGTAAAAATTTAATCGTAGCATTACCATTACAAATTATTGTTATGGGCCCACTAGTTCGTTATATATTTACTAGGTATATTCAAGTGAATAGAATGACTATGGAAAATTAAGAAGGAAGAGAGACAGAAATTTTATTAGGAAAATGAGATTTCTGTCGACTCCTTTTTGGCAAGAATATATAAAAGCTAGAGATTATACTTTTATTGGATTAACTAAGCCAAGAATCCAATAAGAGCCATTTAGTTGGATTAACTAAGCCAATAATCCAATAAGAGCCATTTTATTGGATTAACTAAGCCAAAAATCCAATAAGAGCCAATTTAGTTGGATTAACTAAGCCGAAAATCCAATAAGAGCCATTTAGTTGGATTAACTAAGCCAAAAATCCAATAAGAGCCAATTTAGTTGGATTAACTAAGCCGAAAATCCAATAAAAGCCATTTAGTTGGATTAACTAAGACAATAATCCAAATAGAGTACCTTTTTCTTCGCGCTCAAAACAACAAAAGCTGAGACATCAATAAATGTCTCAGCTTTTTAACCTTCTTTAATCTATATATCGTTTTAAATGTTTTGTTGTAAATGAATTGTCTACATCTAATATACCTTGTGGTGGTCCACTATATAATATATGTCCTCCGTTCATGCCGGCTCCTGGTCCTACATCGATAATCCAGTCCGCATGGGTCATCATAGTTAAGTTATGTTCTATGATGATAACTGTATTACCTTGTTCTATCAATTGTTCGAAGCATGACAACAGTGTTGGTATATCGTCTTCATGCAATCCTGTTGTTGGTTCATCGAATACGAATATTTCATCAGTTGCTGATTGATCAAGGTATCTACTTAACTTAACTCTTTGTATTTCACCACCTGATAGTGTATCGAGTGATTGTCCTAAAGTCATATAATGTAGTCCTGTTGCCTGTAAATGGTTTAAGCGACTATAAATCTTGTGATTATGACTGAACATATCAATACCTTCTTCAACTGTTAAAGCTAATACATCGGCTATTGAATATCCATTTACTTTTGCTGCTAACACTTCAGGTCTATATCGTGTACCTTTACATACTTCGCAAATTTGTGAAAAGTCAGGCATAAAAGCTAGTTCTGTCTTGATGACGCCTTTACCATTACATTCGGGACATGCACCTTCTGAATTATAGCTAAACATGCTCTTTTTCAATCCAGTTTCATTACTATAAAACTCACGGACTTCATCAAATAAATCCATGTAAGTTAATAAATTAGAACGGTTTGATGCATGAACAGGTTTTTGATCTATAAAAGTTGTATCGCTACGATTATAAAGTCCAGCTTTTAGCAAAGAACTTTTACCTGAACCTGCAACACCTGTTAATACAGATAAAATGTTTTTAGGAATATCTATAGATACATTTTTTAAGTTATTGTTATTAATGTTTTTTAGATGGAGAAAGTTTTCTGGTTGTCGAATGTTCTTTTTAATATGATGAGATCGGTTCAGAGCTTTACCTGTTGCAGTATGTGTATCAAGCAGTTCTTGATATGTACCGGTGAATGTAATTTCGCCACCGTGCTTTCCAGCTTCTGGACCGATATCAATTACATGATCAGCGATACGAATGACATCTGGATCATGCTCGACTACTAATACAGTATTGCCTTTATCTCTAATTGATTTCATAATGTCGTTAATTTTTTCAATATCTTCAGGGTGAAGTCCTACACTTGGTTCGTCGATAATATATACTAAATCAGTTAAAGGACTGTTTAGATGACGGATTAATTTAATTCTTTGTGACTCTCCTCCTGAAAGAGAAGGTGTTTGACGGTCTAGTGTTAAATAATTAAGTCCAACGTATGACAAAGCTTGTAACTGTTCACACAATGGTTTAATGATGTAGTTAGCTTTTTTATCTTGAATATTTTCAAGGAATGTAATAGCTTCATCTATCGGTAATGCTGTGAAGTCTGTAATGCCTAAGTTGTTAATTTTACAGCTTAACACTTTTTTATTAAGACGTTTACCATCACAAGTAGGGCATTTATGTGTTGTAACAACCCTGTTCACATCTTCTAAAAAGCGTTTTTTCTCAAAATTATCATTTAATAAAAATGAACGTCTAAAACGGTGTATTAAACCTTCGAATTTGGCAGTTTTTGGCCAATTATCAGGTGGATTTTTTAATTTTTTAGGTTTTGTATATAAAAATGTATCCATTTCTTCTTTTGTATAATCTTTTAGCTTTTTATCGTTATCGAATAGACCACTGTATAAATAACGTTTACCTCTCCAGCTATCCGGACGAAATGATGGGAACTTAATAGCGTCTTCATTTAATGACTTGTCATAATCCAGTAGTTCATTTAAATCTATATCTTCAACATATCCTAGTCCTTGGCAAGTGGGACACATACCACTCGGGTTATTGAATGAAAATACACTTGAATAGCCAACAAATGGCTCACCAATTCTTGACCATAACAATCTAACAGAAGCATAAATATCTGATATAGTACCGACTGTTGAACGAGAATTACCGCCTAATCTTTTTTGATTAATGACCATTGCTACTGGCAAGTGTTCTATTTGATCAACATCAGGTTTTTCATATTGTGTTAATTGATTTTGTATATAACTTGAATATGTTTCATTTAATAGCCTTTCAGACTCAGCAGCTAATGTGCTAAAGACTAGAGAAGACTTACCTGAACCTGAACGACCAGTAAACACTGTTAATTTATGTTTAGGAATATCGACATTTATGTTTTTTAAATTATTTTGTTTTGCACCATGCACACGAATATAAGACATAAATTTCACCTCAATATAATTGTACCCTTTTATGTTTAAAACAAAAACTTCTGCTTAAATTGATGTACAATGAAGTTATATCATAAAATAATGTTAGCGATTACAAAGTAAAGGAGTATATGTATGTGGATTGATATTACGCAAAAACTATCAAACGAAATTGCACACTGGCCGGGGGATGAGCCTTTTAATTTTGAGTTGTCTGCTACTAAATCAGAAACGGGCTCGGTAAATATAGGGAGTATTTCTACAAGTACTCATATTGGAACACATATGGATGCACCATTTCATTTTGATGATGAAGGTATAACGATAGATCAAATTGATGTAAATCGATTAATAGGCGAGGCAACATTGATAGAAGTTTTTGAAGAGAATTTAATTTCTCGGGAAATACTTGAACAGTTTGACATTAAAGGGACTATTATCATGATTAAAACAAAACATGAAGCGAAATCAAATATTTTTCCTGAAAATGTACCTGTACTAACGGAAGATGCAATTGCTTATTTATCAAGTATTGGTATTAAAGTGTTTGGTATAGACGTCCCTTCAGTAGATGATATAGATTCTAAAACATTAGATAATCATCACGCTTTTAATAAATACGATATTATCAATATTGAAAATTTATTATTAGAAGAAGTATCAGCTGGCTATTATCATTTTATAGGTTTACCACTTAATTTAATAGGAGCAGATGGTTCGCCGATTAGAGCAGTTATTGAAAAGAAAGGGGAATAGGGATGAATAATTTTCAAGATGATTCGATCAAAGGGGAAAGTGTAAAGACAGATTTTACAGAAGATATGACTTATAGTGAATATTTAGGTTTAGATAAAGTTTTATCAGCACAACATACATTAACAGATAGTCATGACGAAAAATTGTTTATTATCGTTCATCAAGTTTCAGAATTATGGATGAATCTCATAATTCATGAAATTAATTCTGCATGTGATGACGTTAAAAATGATCAATTTAAACAAGCGTTTAAAAAGTTAGCACGAGTAGGAAATATACAAAAACAACTCATTCAAGTATGGGAAGTATTATCTACGATGACACCGAGTGATTATTTAACGTTTAGAGATGATTTAGGTAGTTCTTCAGGATTCCAATCTTACCAAAATAGAATGCTTGAATATAGCCTCGGGTATAAAACGACACATGCGCTTAAAATATATGAAAAAGATGCTAACATATATAATTTGTTAAAAACACAGCTTGAAAAACCAAGTATATACGATGAAACGATTAAAGCTATAAACAGGGCTGGTTTTAAGATTGATGAATCAGTATTAAATAGGAAAGTGACAGACAATCATGTTTCTAATGAATCAGTGAAAGAAGCGTTTAAAGAAATATATTTAAATGCAGAAACATATTTTGAGTTATATGAATTACTAGAGAAATTAACGGATGTTGAGGATAGATATAGTCAATGGCGATTCCGTCATATGAAAACTGTGCAGAGAATTATAGGATTTAAAGTAGGAACTGGTGGCAGCTCTGGTGTAAATTATTTAAAACGTGTTATAGATCATAGCTTCTTTCCAGAACTTTGGGAACTTAGAACAGAATTGTAAAAACAATAACAATTGCCGGAGTGGTACTACCAATCTGGGGCATAAATAAATGTCTCAGGCTGGTAGTTCCGCTCCCTTCTTATTTCAAAAAAATTTATGAATTGCTCATTTCGCTGTCTTTAATATCAGTTATAAACATATGTCCTGGGGCATGTGTAATCATAATTTCTGGTTTAGCTTGAAGTGCGACAGATTGAGGTGTAACGCCACATCCCCAAAATACAGGGACCTCATTATTTTTAATTGTTACAGGGTCACCAAAGTCTGGGGTGTTGATATCTTGTATCCCAATTTCACTAGGGTTTCCTATGTGAATAGGTGTGCCGTGAACATCTTTAAATTGCGTTGTGATTTCTGTTGATTTAATCGCATCTGCCATTGTCATTGGTCGCATACTCACAGTTATATTACCTTTGAAAACACCGCTTGTTGACGCCGGAATATTTGTAATATACATGGGTACATTATGTTTTTCTTCGATGTGTCTCATTGGAATGCCTGCTTCTATTAAAGCGTGTTCGAACGTAAAGCTACATCCTATTAAGAAACTCACCATATCTTCTGTATATAAGTTACTAATATCTTGATATGTATCAACTAACACACCATCTTTATACATTCTATATAACCCTACATCAGTTCTAATATCAGCATCTTTACCATATTTTTTAAATGAAGTTGAACCTTCTTCTGAAACATCTAATAACGGACATGTCTTAGGATTTCTAAAACAAAACTTCAAAAAGTCATAGGCGTACTTTGATGGTAAAATGACGACATTTGCTTGTACATAACCTTTAGCCATCCCGCTAGTAGGCATTTCTAATTCACCACGTCTTATTAAACCTCTTATTTCATTCGGTAAAGCATTTTGTAAATCCATCACTAAATCCCCCTTGAATCTTAAATGTCTTGTATATCATATTATAACATTTTCTCTTTATATGATTGAGATGAATGACATATGGTAAAATGTTTGAGGATGAGAAACTAAATTAAAAATAAAAATATAGGGTGCTATTATGTTAAATTTATTTGTATTATTACTAGAAAGAGTAGGGCTCATTATACTTGTCGCTTACATCTTAATGAATACATCATATTTTAAAAATATGATGGGAGAGCGTGAACAATGGTACGTTAAATGGAGACTTATCATAGTATTTTCTTCATTTGCTTTGTTATCTAACTTTACAGGTGTAGCTATTAATAATGGTGAAGTGGTTTCAAGCATGATTTACCTTCATCTAGGACCAGAAGTTTCACTGGCGAATACACGTGTATTAACGATAGGTGTGGCAGGTATGATCGGCGGACCATTCGTCGGTTTATTTGTAGGTGTATTATCAGGTATATTTAGAGTTTACATTGGCGGAGCAGATGCATATACTTATTTAATTTCATCTATAGTTATTGGTTTAGTGGCTGGTTATTTCGGCCAAAGAGCGATGAAATCTAAAGGGTATTTATCTGTGAAACAAAGTGCTTTAATCGGTGCATCTACAGAAGTTATTCAAATGATATGTATTCTTGTGTTTTCCTCACAAAAAGCAGATGCACTAGAGCTTGTTCAATTGATAGCATTACCTATGATCATTATTAATGGACTGGGAACAGCAATATTTATGTCCATTATTGTTTCAACTGTTAAACAAGAAGAGCAAATGAGAGCTATTCAAACGCAAGATGTATTGAAACTCGTCAATCAAACCTTGCCTTACTTTAAAGAGGGGTTAACAGAGTCTTCAGCAAACGAATCTGCTAAAGTGATTAAAGATTTAATGAAAGTTTCAGCTGTAGCTATTACAAATAAAACACATATTTTAGCGCATGTAGGGGTTGCCAGTGATCACCACACTCCAGATAAAACAATCATTACAGATTTGTCTAAAGCTGTAATTGACACCGGTCAACAAAAAGAAGTGTATTCTAGTAAAGAGATAGGGTGCCAACATCCTAACTGTCCACTGGAAGCGGCAATCGTAATACCTCTATATATACAAGGAGATATCGTAGGAACACTTAAACTTTATTTTACTGATTATCATGATTTAACATTCGTTGAGAAACGTTTAGCTGAAGGATTAGCGAAAATATTCTCGAGCCAATTAGAACTTGGTGCTGTTGAAACACAAAGACAATTACTTCAAGACGCTGAAATAAAATCATTACAAGCACAAGTCAATCCACATTTCTTCTTTAATGCTATGAATACAATTTCTGCATTAGTTAGAATTGATCATGAAAAAGCGCGCCAATTATTATTACAAATGAGTCAGTTTTTCCGTTCTAATTTGCAAGGTGCTAGAAATAACACAATTACAATTTCTAAAGAACTTGAGCAAGTTAGAGCATATATTGCGTTAGAACAAGCAAGGTATCCTGACCATTTTATTATTGAATGTGATATTCCTGAGCAATATGAATCAGCACTTGTACCACCATTCGTAATTCAAATACTTGTAGAGAATGCAATTAAGCATGCTTTTACAAATAGAAAAGATGACAATCGAATATGGGTGAAAGTTACGGGTGAACAACATAAAATTAAATTATCAGTGAAAGATAATGGTCAAGGTATCCCTGAAGAAAAGTTGGGGACAATTGGTAAAGTAATTGTAGAATCACAGTCGGGAACAGGGAGTGCACTTGAAAATTTAAACAGAAGGCTAATCGGTTTATTTGGTCCAACTGCAGAACTTAGCATTCATACTAGTCATTTAGGCACCGAAGTCCAAACTGAAATACCGTATAAACATATAGAGGAGGATATGTAATGCAAGCATTAATTGTAGATGATGAACCATTAGCACGTAATGAATTAAAATATTTACTTAATCAAATTGGGTCATTTAGTGATATTAAAGAAGCAGAAAATGTTGAAGAAACATTAGAACATTTATTATCAAATGATTTTGATGTGATATTTTTAGATATTAATTTAATGGAAGAAAGCGGACTAGATTTAGCTAAAAAAATTAATAAAATGAAACATATTCCACATATTATATTTGCAACAGCTCATGATACTTTTGCTGTACAGGCATTTGAATTAGAAGCAACTGATTATATATTAAAGCCTTTTGAAAAAGTACGTATTGAACAAGCTGTAAATAAATTAACTAGTAGTGGACAACAATCAGTAGTTGAACAATCCAATCATGACGGAACTGAAGTGTTACCTATTGAAATTGATGATCGTATTTACATTTTAAATATAGAAGATATTATAGCGATATCCGTCAATCAAGGTGTTACAACAATTAACACGACAGAAACAAAATATGAAACAAACGAACCGCTCAGTTATTATGAAAAGAAACTGAGCCATGCCAAATTTATCCGTATCCACCGTGCTAGTATCATCAATAAAAAGCATATTCAGTCAGTAGAACATTGGTTTAATTCCACATATCAAGTGACGTTAACACATGGTATAAAATTACAAGTAAGCCGATCATATATGAAGTTGTTTAAAGCGGAAATAGGGTTGGTGTAATTTGGACATCAACTTATTGTAACTCACACATTAAATATTGCATCTCAGGATGAAAACGCTTTATTTAATAGTTTTCATATTAAGATAACCTTAAGAGATAAATACAGGAGGTTGTCGTTATGAAACAAGTTAATAACTTCTTTCAACAAGTATTAACGATATCAATCATATTATTGATATCACATATTATAGAAAGCTTTATGCCTATACCAATGCCAGCATCAGTAATCGGGTTAGTATTGATGTTTGTTGCACTTACTACGGGAATTGTGAAATTAGAACAAGTAGAAGCGGTTGGTACAGCGTTAACGAATAATATAGGGTTTTTATTCGTACCAGCAGGTATTTCAGTTATTAATTCACTGGGTGTTTTAAGTTCAAGTCCAATTTTAATTATTTTATTAATAATCATTTCCACGATTTTATTACTTGTTTGTACAGGAATATTTTCACAACTTATTATGAAACCAAGTGAAAAAACTGCTAAACAAACTAAAAATATTAAACGTAAAAGAGTGGCAGGTGATTACGCATGATGGAACATTTAGGCGTAAATACACCATATTTCGGAATAGGTTTATCAGTTGTCGTATTTTTATTAGGGACACTATTATTTAAAAAAACAAATGGATTTTTCCTATTCGCACCTTTATTCTTCAGTATGGTAGTAGGTATTCTATTTTTAAAAGTTACAGGCATACCATACGAAAATTATAAAATCGGGGGAGATATTATTAACTTCTTCCTTGAACCTGCTACAATTTGCTTTGCGATTCCTTTATATAAAAAGCGTGAAGTATTAAAGAAACATTGGCATCATATTATGGGAGGTATAGCAGTAGGTACAGTCTCAGCATTAGTTATCATCTATATTGTTGCGAAAGCTTTCCAATTCGGTGATGATATTATCGCTTCAATGTTACCACAAGCTGCAACAACAGCGATTGCTTTACCAGTATCTGAAGGTATTTCAGGCATTAAAGAATTAACATCACTTGCAGTTATTTTAAATGCAGTTATTATTATGGCATTAGGTAATAAATTGCTGAAACTATTCAACATAACAAATCCAATTGCACGTGGTTTAGCATTAGGAACAAGTGGACATACATTAGGTGTTGCTGCTGCGAAAGAACTAGGAGAAGTAGAAGAATCAATGGCCAGTATTTCTCTCGTATTAGTTGGTGTAGTGGTCGTAGCAGTTGTACCAATATTTGTACTGCTGTTGCTATAAGTTAACAAGTTTGGATTATAAATCCTAACTCAAAATAAATGGGAGTGGGACAGAAATCTCATTTTAATAAATAGATTTCGTAGTCCCACCCCGGCAAGGATGACTAGGGTTGGAAAAAGCTTGATATAAGCGCATTTTCAATCCAGTCAGCTACTGCCATTATCATAAATGAGGCTGAGACATGTATTTATGTCCCAGCCTTATTTTTATGAAAGTTAAAGATTTTATTCGTGCATGCCTGGGGTATGGCTCGAGCCTGTAGTCTCTCACGCATACTATTCCCATGAGCGTCAGCACTTCACAAAATTGTTAGTGAATCCAATAAGTAGTACGATTCTTAGTTTATTTGCTCATGCAAGAATTATTTTACGTTCTTTCTACTAGTATCCATTTTGAAATGATAAAAGTTACAGGAACAGTTATGACGAGACCTATGAATGGTGCGAATATTTCACTTACATGTAGCCATTGTACAAAAATGTATAACAATAAAGTTTGTAATCCCATATTTACTATTTGAGTTAAAGGGAATTGTAAAAATTTCTTAACTGTTGGCTCAACATGATATACGAAATAACAATTTAAATAAAATGAAATTATAAAGCTTAATATAAATGCTGTAATATGACTCAATAAATAATTGAATTGTAGTATTTTTAATAACAATAAATAAATCCAATAATAGTTAACTGTATTAATGCCGCCAACTATGATAAATCGGACGATCTCGCCGTATTTTTTGTACATAAACAGTTGCTCCTTATATTAACAGAAATTGTTATACGACTAACCCGCGCTTATTACTATATTGTTCATATAATTGCTTCTGTGCTATTTCTTCTAGAATATCAACGACTGTTAATACTTCTTCGTAACTTGTATATAGTGCAGTAGGCGCTAGGCGAATGACATTAGGTTCTCTAAAATCAGGAATCACGCCTTTGTCTTTTAAAGCTAAACTAATACGATAAGCTTCATCATGTACAAGGCATACATGACCGCCACGTAAATAATCTTCTCTTAAATTTCCAACTGCATATCCATATTTAGTTAACTTCTCATCTATTAAATACATAAGATATGAAGTGATATGTAGCGATTTAGTTCGAATAGCATGCATGCCAACTTCATTGAATATTTTCAAAACACCCTCAATAGGTGCCATGGAGAATAAGTTTGGTGTACCTATTTGCCAACCTGAAGCATCTTGTTGATGTTCAAATTCATGTTTAAGCTGGAATTGAGTTTCATCTTTATTTCCAAACCAACCTGCAAGACCAGGTATTTTTGAGAAATGCTTTTTATTAATATATAAAGCTGCTGTTGAGCCTGGACCAGCTGATAAGTATTTGTATGTACACCAAACACCAAAGTCGGCATCTACTCGTGTTAAATCCATATCAATTGCACCAATTGCATGACATAAATCCCATCCGATAATAATATTACGTTCTTTTGCTGCCATCGTGATTTTTTCCATGTCTAAAACTTGAGCACTACGATAAAGTACAGTAGGTAATAAAATGAGAGCAACATCGTCAGTCATAGCGTCGATTAAAGCATTTTCGTCGATATAAGAACCATCACTGCTTTCCACAACTTTAACTGCGTCTTCAGGATTAAGTCCTTTTAACTTCACTTGGCTATCAACTGCATAACGGTCAGTAGGGAAATTTAAGTCGTCTACTAATATTTTATATTTATCTTTAGTTGGTTTATAAAAAGTGCTAATCGCTTGGTGAATATTAGAAGTTGTACTACCAACAATAACAACTTCATTAGCGTCGACACCGATTAAAGGTGCCATATAAGAAGCGATATGTTTAGAATAATGATAGTATTTGCTATCATCTGTATTCCAAATTTTGATACCTTCCTTTTTCCATACTTCTAGAACATTGAGCAAGGCTTCTTCCGCATCTTTAGAAGCTAAACCTAAGGAGTTTCCATCCATATAAATTTCGTTAGGTTGTATGTAAAAACGATCGCGTAAGTAATGCAACACATCTGCAGTGTCTAATGCTTTAGCAAATTCCTTAGTTGTATTAAATGATGTATCCATTTCATTCATCCCCTTATATATGATTCATGATACTTTACATCAATTGTATACTTTCATTATAAAACGTACAAAGATAATGACAATATAAATAAAATCTCCCAATCTGAAAGTTAGAAGACTGACGGATAGAGAGATTTTGTTTATATTAGAATGTTTCACCTAAAGCTTTAGCACGTTTGATACCATCAGCTTTAATTTCTTCAGCTTTGTTAGGTTCAGCATTATGTCCTTCAACGATTAGGCTATCAACGTCAGTAATACCATAGAAGCCCATCATTTGTTTGATATAACGATCACCCATTTCTAACTGTGCTGCAGGACCTTCTGAATAATATCCTCCACGTGCTTGGATATGTAATGCTTTTTTATCTGGTAATAAACCAACAGGACCTTCAGCAGTATATTTAAATGTTTTACCTGCTACTGAAACAGAATCTAAATATGCTTTCATTACTGGAGGGAATGAGAAGTTCCAGAATGGTGTTACGAATACATATTTATCTGCATTCACGAACTGGTTACTTAATTCTTCTAGACGTTTAACTTTCCCTTGTTCGCCTTCTGATAAAGCTTCAAATTCTTGACCCGATTGTAGTTTCCCCCAACCAGCAAATACATCCGCATCAATTTGAGGAATATATTCATTATATAAATCAATGTGAACAACTTCATCATTTGGATTTGATACTTTGTAACTCTCAATAAAAGCTTTAGCTGTAGCCATTGAGAATGACACTGTGTCATCGTGTGGATGAGCTGTTATAAATAATACTTGTGACATATAAAATCTTTCCTTCCCGTAATAAAAATTAAACTAACTATAAATAGTATACTCGAAAAGATTTTTTAGCAATAGAATTAATTTATGAAAAACAGTGATATTACACTTATTTAAATATTATTTCATGAAAGTTGATTTTAATTACTTATTTATAGGAGGTTAATATGATTCGTCCGATATTATATT
>NZ_PPRS01000024.1 GCF_002902755.1 Mammaliicoccus lentus
TACATTAAAAATGGCCAAATCCATAGCTTAGCTATGAATTCGACCAAAAAGACATTTTTATTATTTAGTTGTCTACTTGACAGGGTTCACTTCAAAATGTGTCTCGGGCTTTTTTTCTATTATAAAAATTTCCTTTGTACTTTGCTCCAAAATGAATTGTGTGGGAGTCTGAGTGTACGTATATATTTATTTTTTATTTGAAGTCTAACAAACTCAGTTTCTTGTATACTTAATGCTTCATTATCTAATCCCATGATAGGATAATAATTGCCTTCTTTATCTAATACAATTTTAAGGGTACGCGTTTCGCCTAAGACGACAGAACTACTTACTGTTCTAAAGTTATTATTATTTAATGAAGCAATTTCAGTTAGTTGCATGCTTCGAATCATCGGGTCAATTATAGCGCCATCTAAAGATTTATTATAACCTGTTGAACCTGTAGGGGTAGAGATTAGTAAACCATCACCATTAAATGCTTCAAAGTATTCATCGTCAATATAAATTTCCATCTTCATTGGCTTAATAACACTAGATTTAATGTAAAAATCATTTAAACACATATATGACATCTGATCGTTAAGGTTTACTTCTAAAACTGGGTATTTACGGACCATTACATCATTTGAATTAATAGAATCGATCAAGTTTTGTATGTCATCAACACTAAAATCAACATATAAGTAATTTTGATCTAAGCGTGTACGAATCCCGACATAAATTTTGTCTTTATTAAAATTAGTTTTGCGACATGCCTGTAAGAAGCTACCATCCCCTCCAATTGAAGCGATAATATCCGCTTCTTCGTGATTATTTACGAATTTAAAGCCATATGGTTCCATCTGTGCTTTGATTTCGTCACATGTTTGAAGTATGTCTTTATCTTTAGATGTGAAAAAATAAATATGTTTATTAGAATTCATAAAATCTTCCTCCCAAATTGTTACAGTTGATATGAAAGTCTGTTATCATTATAAATGTAAAATCTTAAAATAGAAAGGAAGATAGTATGTCAAAAAGGTTAGTTGCAATTATTATTGCACTAGTACTTGTTATTGGTGGTATTGTGATGAGTACAGTAGGTGTATTTCTTGATAATTCTTGGAAAAATACTGTTACAGGTTCTGACGGCATAAGTGAATCAGTCCAATCAGGAAGTGATAGCAGTAGTAAAATAGTTAAATTATCTGTTGATGGAACTATACAAGATACTGGAACTGAAGAATCATTATTCAGTGGCAGTGGGTATAATCATCAATCATTTTTAAAGAAATTAGATAAAATTAAAAAAGATAATAGCGTAAAAGGTGTCTTATTAGAAGTTAATTCACCAGGTGGTGGTACATACGAAAGTGACGAAATACATAAAAAACTTGAAGAAATAAAAGCGAAAAACAAGAAAGTTTATGTACAAATGAAAAATATGGCTGCATCTGGGGGATACTACATCTCTACTCCAGCTGATAAAATTTATGCAGGTTCACAAACTTTAACTGGTTCATTAGGGGTTATTATTTCTAGTATTAATTATGCTGAACTAGCAGATAACTTAGGCGTAAAAGATCAATCAGTTGTTTCAGGTAAACATAAACAAATATTAAACCCTATGAAAGATATGTCTAAAGAAGAAAAAGACATTATGCAATCAATCATAGATGATAGCTATAAACAATTTGTTAAAGTTATTAAAGATGGCAGAGATATGCCAGAAGATAAAGTTAAGAAATTAGCAGACGGAAGAATATATTCTTCACAACAAGCAAAATCAAACGGATTAATCGATGAAATTGGTTATGAAGATGATGCAATTAAAGATTTAAGAAATGCAGTAAAATCTAAAAATGCACAAGTAGTTACTTATGATACAACTGGTTCATTCATGAACTTCCCAATGGGAGCTAAAAGTAAAATTTCATCTATGTTAGGTTTTGATGATATAAGTAAATATGAAGCACTTATTAAAGCAAATAATTCACCACAACCTATGTATCTATATGGTGAGTAAGGAGGATTTTAAATGACTGAAGTACATTACGAACAAGTCGCTTCTTCTCGTGAACAAAGTGACATAGAACGCACTGTAAATAAGTATATGTCTAGTATAAAATCTATCGTATTTGCTGGATTCTGGGTTCGATTTTTAGCTTATATCATTGATTTACTTGCTTTAGCTGGGTTTAAAGGTATTGTATTAGGACCGCTATTCGCGTCAACAAGTATTAAGAGTGAGTACCTATTCGTACCATATTTCAGTGTTGAAAATATTGTTAGCGCATTGATATTTTATTTATATTTTGTGTTAATGACTTATTATTTTAAGGCAACATTAGGAAAAATGATACTTGGCTTGAGTGTTTATCGAGAAGATGCAAAGCCGTTAAAATTTACTGATGTGTTATTTAGAGAATGGATAGGTAGAATTATTTCGGGCATATTGCTTGGCTTACCTTATATAGTCGTAGCATTTAATAAAAAACATAAAGGTATTCACGATTACTTTGGTGATACAGTTGTTTTGAAAAATAAATACATTGAAATGAGAAAAGACTTCCAAAGAGTAACGAGTCAAAACTCATAAACAAATGAATTTCAAAGTCTCTTTAATCATGATAGAATATACCTATCAAGATTAAGGAGGCTTTTTTAATGGCGCAAGTTACATTCAAGAATGAACCTATTACATTAGTAGGTAAAGAAGTAGAAGTAGGTTCAACAGCACCAGACTTTACTGTATTAGCAAATGATTTATCAGAAAGAACTTTAAAAGACTATGAAGGTAAAAAGAAACTCATTAGTGCCGTACCTTCTTTAGATACAGGTGTTTGTAGTCAACAAACTCGCAAATTTAATGAAGAAGCAGCAGATGTACAAGATGGAGTTGTTCTAACAATTTCAAACGACTTACCATTTGCTCAAAAGAAATGGTGTGCAGCTGAAGGTTTAGAAAACGTAATTACATTAAGTGATCACCGTGACTTATCATTTGGTGAAAATTATGGTGTAGTAATGAAAGAATTACGTTTACTAGCACGTTCTGTCTTTGTATTAGATAAAGACAATAAAGTTGTTTACTCAGAAATTGTGAGTGAAGGCACAAATCACCCAGATTATGATAAAGCTTTAGAAGCTTTCAAAAACTTAAACTAATAAACAACTATAAAGTGCTGTCCATATGAATGGGCAGCTTTTTATACGAAAGAGGGCAATTATGACTGAAGAAAAAAATATTATGGAAACATTGTATGAGAAACTGGATGAAAATAGTAAAAAATTACATGATGAAAATGGACAAAGTTACATTGAAAACTTAGGTTTAGCAATGGAAGATATTTATACCAACCAAAGAGACCTCTTAGAACAATCGACAATACAAGAGAGAAGAAAAGCATTTCAATTTGCATATTTAAGTTTGCTAAAAGAAGAAATCATTCAACCTAATCATCAAATGACACCGGACTCAATAGGCTTTATATTAAGCTACCTTGTTAACTTATTTAATAAGAATAAAGAGGAATTAAATGTTGTAGATATAGCAAGTGGAACAGGACATTTAAGTGCGACAATAAATGAACAGAACCAAGAAAAAACTGTAATGCATCATTTAATAGAAGTAGACCCAGTATTACAGCGTGTAAGTATTCATCTTGCTAACTTCTTGGAAATACCATTTGATGTATATCCACATGATGCAATTATGCCACTGCCATTAGAAGAAGCGGACGTTGTAGTAGGGGATTTACCAGTTGGGTATTATCCAGTTGATGAACGTAGTAAAGAAATGAAATTAGGTTTCGAAGATGGTCACAGTTATAGCCATTATTTATTATTAGAACAAGCAGTCAATGCAGTGAGACCAGGTGGTTATGTATTTTTAATTGTTCCAAGTCAATTATTCGAAGGTGAAGAAGTGAAACAGCTTCAAAAATTTATTGCAACAGAAACAGAAATGCAAGCATTTTTAAACTTCCCTAAAACATTGTTTAAGACAGAACAATCTAAAAAATCATTATTAATCTTACAAAAGAAAGACTCAGGGAAAACTCATTCTGTTGAGGTATTATTAGCGAATATTCCAGACTTCAAAGCACAAGCCCAACTGAAAACGTTTTTAGATGAAGTTGATGAATGGATGAAAGAAAATCATCCTTCATAAACTGTATTAATACTTGATTAGTATCTGTATTAGTGTTTAAATAGTATAGAAAAGTATTATCAGGAGGAAGTCTAAATGACAAAAATAATAGCAATTAATGCCGGTAGTTCATCATTAAAATTTCAATTATTTGAAATGCCTGAAGAAAAAGTAATAACAAAAGGCTTGATAGAACGTATTGGTTTAAAAAATTCAGTTTTCTCAATTGTAGTAAACGGAGAAAAAATTACTGAAACATTAGATATTGAAAATCATGATATTGCAGTTAACATTATGTTAGATGCACTGAAAAATCATAACATTATCAATGATATTAATGATATTCAAGGAACCGGTCACCGTGTAGTACATGGTGGAGAATTATTCCCTGAATCAGCACTTGTAACAGATGATGTGTTAGAAAAAATTGAATCATTAACAGAACTTGCGCCTTTGCATAACCCAGCAAACATTATGGGTATTAAGGCTTTCAGAAAGCTATTACCAAATATTCCTCACGTTGCAGTATTTGATACTTCATTCCATCAAACTATGCCAGAAGAATCATATTTATATAGTTTACCTTATAACTTCTATAAAGATTTCGGTATTCGTAAATATGGTTTCCATGGTACAAGTCATAAATATGTATCAGAAAGAGCAGCTGAATTATTAGATCGTCCTATAGATCAATTAAGAATTATTTCATGCCATATCGGGAATGGCGCGTCAATCGCAGCTATTGATGGCGGTAAATCTGTAGATACATCTATGGGCTTCACACCATTAGCTGGTGTAACAATGGGAACACGTTCAGGTAACTTAGACCCAGCTTTAATTCCATTTATCATGGAAAAAACGGGCAAAAATGCAGAAGAAGTATTAAATATCTTAAACAAAGAATCAGGATTACTTGGTATTTCAGGTTCTTCAAGTGATTTAAGAGATATACAACAAGATGCAAACGAAGGTAATGAAAGAGCTAAATTGGCATTAGATGTATTCGCTTCTAGAATTCATAAATATATGGGTTCTTATGCAACAAGAATGCATGGTTTAGACGCTATTGTATTCACTGCAGGTGTTGGTGAAAACTCTGATACTGTACGTGCTAAAGTATTAGAAGGTTTAGAATTCATGGGTGTATATTGGGACCCACGCTTAAACACAGGATTACATGGTGAAGAAGCATTTATCAACTACCCACATTCACCAGTTAAAGTAATTGTTATTCCAACTGACGAAGAAGTTGTAATCGCTCGTGATGTTATGAAATTTGGTAACTTAGGTAAATAATTATTAATAATCAAGAGGTTGAAACAAATTAATTGTTTCAACCTCTTTTATTTATATGAAAATTTTAATGTTAGTTATCCAATTCCTTTATGTTTATCTATTTATCGTTAAGGCTATACATAATTAAAGAAGCAATGAGGAGGAATATCATGAGACCAGAGAGAGCACTGTTGCGATTAGTTAGAATTGTAATGAGAAGAGTAGGTAGAGAACAAGCGAAAAAACAAAAGCAAAAAAGTAATGAAGATATACAAGACCAAAATAACGAACAAAAATAATAAAAAATTTGAGGCTGAGACATAAATACATGTCTCAGCCTCATTGCCGGGGTAGGACTACGAAATCTGTTTAATAAAATGAGATTTCTGCCCAACTCCCAAGCTTTTTGGAAGTGTGGAATTATATCCTAAACTCGACTAATATTTAGTTCTTAAAAATTATTTTCCATCGTGATGTTGATCGAATAATTCTTTTGTTGCAACTGTTGGTTCGAAATCTTCAGGCATTGTTTCAGTTCTAACAACTAAAACGTCACATGGAGAATTTCGAACAATTGCTTCTGAAACTGAACCTACAATGAAGCGTTCTACTGCATTTAGTCCTGAAGTACCACACATGATTAAGTCGACTTCAAAATCATCAGCTAACTTTTTAGGAATAATCGTTTTAGGTGAGCCAAATTCCAATTTAGTTGCAACATTTGCTACACCATTTTTTTCAGCATTTTCTTTATATCCAGATAATAAACTTTCAGCGAAGCTTGTAGCTTTATTTACTATTTGAGTATCATAAGCCTCAACACTAGCGTATGAGCGAGAATCAACAATATTAACAATTGTTAATTTAGCATCGTTACGTTTTGCTACAGCTACTGCCTTGTTATAAGCCCATTCTGCCTCAGTTGATCCATCTACTGCTATAAGAATATTTTTATAATTTAACATCTGAACCGCCTCCTAGTTCTTTTATCTTATTATATCATAATTTTCTGAAAAAATAACAAATTAACTTTTTAATAATAGAGATAATGTCACATTTTTAATCATAATATGATAAAGTATAATTATCGTTTGAATATTTAGAAATTTAAGACATTAGCAATAGTATAATTTTTGAATAAAAATAATTGCGCTTTCAAAATTATGGCGTTATGATTGAGTCAAGGAGGGAATTTATTATGATAATTGGAGTACCAAAAGAGATAAAAAATAATGAGAATAGGGTGGCATTAACACCCAGTGGAGTAGCAACTTTAATTGACCAAAAACACTCAGTTAAAGTAGAAACTGGTGCAGGTTTAGGTTCACAATTTACAGACGAAGACTACAAGGCTTTAGGTGCTGAAATTGTTGATCAAAAAGAAGCTTGGAATGTTGAAATGGTTATGAAAGTTAAAGAACCTCTTGAAGAAGAATTTCAATTTTTCAAAAAGGATTTAATACTTTTTACATATCTTCATTTAGCAGCAGAAGAATCGTTAACTAATGCATTATTAGAAAATGAAGTAACAGCAATTGCTTATGAGACTGTTCAATTAAAAGATCGCTCTCTACCATTATTAGCACCTATGAGTGAAGTTGCAGGAAGAATGTCTACACAAATTGGTGCTCAATTCTTACAAAAAACTAATGGTGGAATTGGAATTCTATTATCTGGTGTACCCGGTGTTAAACGTGGAAAAGTCACAATAATTGGCGGCGGACAAGCAGGAACAAATGCTGCTAAAATGGCAGTCGGTCTTGGTGCTGATGTTACAATTATTGATTTAAATCCTACTAGATTACAACAATTAGATGATTTATTTGGTTCTAGTGTACAAACAATGATGTCATCACCATTAAACATCGAAGAATCTGTAGTTGAAAGTGATTTAGTGATAGGTTCTGTTCTTATCCCTGGTGCAAAGGCACCAAAGCTTGTAACTGAAGATATGGTTAAGAAAATGAGACCTGGTTCAGTACTTGTGGATATTGCAATTGATCAAGGTGGTTCATTCGAAACATCTGATAGAATTACAACGCATGACGATCCTACATATGTTAAGCACGGTGTCCTTCATTATTCAGTTGCTAACATGCCTGGCGCAGTGCCTAGAACGTCAACAATAGCTTTAAATAATGCAACAACTCCATACGCATTACAACTTGCAAACAAAGGCTATATAAAAGCATGCCAAGAAAATGAAGCACTAGCAAAAGGTTTAAACACAATTCATGGTAAATTAACTTACGAAGAAGTAGCAAAAACATTTGATAAGGAATTTACACCTTATCAAGACATCTTGAAATAATAGAGAAAGCACAAAATGTTGGTATATTAAACATTTTGTGCTTTTTTGATAGAAGAAAATTATGAACGAACTTGATTATAAATCATTATTTGATGCCACTGAAAATATCTGTTATTGCAGAAACATAGAAATTGCTACTGTTGTTGCCACGTTTGGTGAGAAAAGACAATAAGGGTACTGTTATTGACAAGTTTAGCAAGAAAAGACAATAAAAAAAGAGGCTGAGACATGTATTTATGTCTCAGCCTAATTCATTATAATAGCAGTAGCTAACTCTCTTAAACACAGCATTTGCATAATACTTTATTCAAACAATCTTAGTTCCATGTACTTCATCAAACGGTATGTCGTTAAGTAACGTTTGTAAATTATCTTTATTAAGTCCGCCACCTGGCATAATTGTGATGTTGCCTTTTGAATGCATTAGCAATTTACCGAGATGGAATACGTTATCAAAGACTGATTGATCACTTGGGCCGCCATGTGTTAACAAGCGCTCAAAGCCGTGGTCAATTAGCCAATCAAGAGACTTTAATTGAATATATGGATTGATTAAATCAAATGCCATGTGACATACTGCGTGTGTATCTCCGCATGTTTCTTTTAAAGCATCCATTTTCCATTCATCGAGTTGTTCATTTTCATCTAAACAACCAAAAACAAATGCGTCTACATTTAAAGTTTTAAGTTGAATAATATCTTGTCTCATTACTTCATATTCAAAATAATCGTAATTAAAGTCTCCACCCCTAGGCCTAATCATAACAGCAACTTGTACATCATTTTGATGACATAACTCAGTTGCAATTTTAACCATACCATAGCTAGGTGTAGTGCCACCTACAGATAAGTTATCGCATAATTCTATACGATTTGCTCCGTTTTTAATCGCATGGTTAATTTGTTCAATTGTTTCAACGCAAGATTCTTTTATCATTTTTCATAACCTGTTAAAAATTCATGGCCGTCTTTTGTTACAACAATATCGTCTTCAATTCTAACACCAGCTACTCCAGGAACATAAATGCCTGGTTCAACAGTTAAAACCATACCTTCTTTAAATGTATCTGTGTTAACGCTGGAAATATCAGGGAATTCATGAACACTTAATCCTAAACCGTGACCGAGTCTATGTGGGAAGTAATCACCATATCCAGCATTACTTATAATATCTCGTGCTACTTTATCACATTCAGAGATTTTAACGCCTGGTTTAATAATATCAATTGCTTTTTTATTTGCTTCTAATACAATGTTATAAATTTCTTGAGCTTTTTCAGGCGGTGTACCAAATGCTATTGTTCTTGTAATGTCCGAGCAGTAACCTTTGTATATAACACCTAAATCAAATAAAACATATTCATTGTTTTGTAATTTTCTATCTCCCGGGGTACCATGTGGTGCTGCTGCGTGATCTCCGAATAATACCATCGTATCAAAGCTCATTTTTGAAATACCGTGTTGTTTCATAGTTGTTTCAATATGATTAAGTACTTCGATTTCAGTTACACCTTCAGCCAATTTTTCGGCACCAGCTTTAATTGCTAAATCTGCGTATTTAGCCGCTTCATGCAATAATTCAATTTCATTTTGAGTTTTAATGTTTCTTACATCTTTCAACACTTGATCAATATCTTCGAATTTTTCAACATTAAAAGCTTTTTCTACTTCGCGAAAACGTTTAACAGATAAATGTTCGGATTCAATAGCGAAAGTTTTATAAGTTCTTTCTTCAATTAAGTCAAAAGCTGATTCAGTATCTAAATATCCAACGATATCCCCTTTGAACCCAGCATTTTTAGCTTCTTCAACTTCCATTTTTGGACAAAATAGTGTTTCTTCTCCGTCTTTTGTAATTAATAAACTAAATAAACGTTCATGAGGTTCAGATAAATAACCAGTTAAATAAAAAATATTTAAAGGTGTTGTTATCCATGCAGCATCTACATCTTTCTCATTTAAAAACGTTGTAATTTCATTGTGTTTCATAATTCAGCCTCCCAATTATCTTTCGTACATCATTATTCTAGACTTCCTGCTTAATAAATTCAAATTTAGGGTATATAATATAGAGAAAAGATATTGTGAGGAGGGAAATTCATGAAAGTATCATTTCATGGTCAATCAGTTATATATTTCGAAAGTAAAAATCATAAAGTGATTGTAGACCCATTTATATCTGGCAATCCTATGAGTGACTTAAATGTAGATGAAGTAGAAGCAGATTATATCATATTGACACACAGTCATGGCGACCATATTGGGGATACAGTAAATATTGCTAAAAGAACAGGTGCACTAGTTATTGCATTACCTGAAGCAATTGATTATTTATCTAATAAACATGGACTTGAAAACCTACATCCAATGAATATTGGTGGGAACATTGAATTTAATTTTGGTAAAGTAAAATTTGTTCAAGCATTCCACAGTAATAGTTTTACAGAAGAAAATGGCGAAATAATTTATTTAGGAATGCCTGCAGGTATTGTTCTAGAAACTGAAGGTGGCACAATTTATCATACAGGTGATACAGGTTTATTCAGCGATATGAAGTTAATAGCTGATAGACATCCTGTTGATTTATGTTTTGTACCAATCGGCGACAACTTTACAATGGGCATTGATGATGCAAGTTATGCCATCAATGAGTTTATCAAACCTAAAAAAGTCGTTCCAATCCATTACGACACATTTGATTTAATTAAACAAGATCCAAAAGAATTTGAAAAAGCTGTAACAAAAGCAGAAGTTCATATTTTAAAACCAGGTGAACATGTAGAATTATAATTAATATAAGAGGCTGAGACAGAAATAAATGTCCCAGTCTCTTATATTTTGTTAATGATTCTTTCTTATGTAAACATATCTTTTAATCTCTCAAGAATGTATAATATAATTAATTCATTATAATCGATAGAGGGTATAAAACATGACGAAACATGAACAAATAATAAAGTACATTGAATCGTTATCTGTTGGACATAAAATCTCTGTCAGACAGATTGCTAAAGATTTAAATGTTTCAGAAGGTACTGCATACAAGGCGATAAAAGAAGCTGATAATAAAGGGTTAGTAGCATCAATTGATAGAGTAGGTACAGTTAGAATTGAAAGAAAATCAAGAGAACAAATTGAAAACTTAACTTTTAATGAAATTGTGAAAATAGTAGATGGACAAGTTTTAGGTGGTAAACAAGGCTTACATAAAACGTTATCTAAATTTGCAATTGGTGCTATGGAAATCAAAGATGTTGTTAAATACTTAACGATGAATACATTGCTTATAGTCGGTAATAGAGCAGATGTTCAAATGGAAGCGTTGAAAAGAGGTTCAGCCGTATTAATAACGGGTGGATTTGAAGCGGATGATGACATTATCGAATATGCCAATGAGCATGATTTACCTATAATATCTTCTAATTATGATACGTTTTTAGTAGCCAATGCAATCAATCGAGCTATTTATGACCAAATGATTAAAAAAGAAATTCTTATGGTAGAAGATATCATGATACCAATTGAAGAAACTTCTTATTTATTTGATAACCAAAAAGTGAGAGATTGGAACGAAATGTCACAACAAACTTCTCATACTAGATTTCCAGTTGTCGATAATGAACTAAAGGTCATCGGTATTTTAACGAGTAAAGATATTGTTAATGAAGAGCCAGATAAACAGATTAAAGCTTTAATGACTAAAGCACCAATCGTTGCGCATTTAAATACAACGATAGCTACATGTGCTCATTTGATGATTTGGGAAGGTATTGAATTGTTACCAGTTGTCTCAAATACGAAAGAATTAATTGGTATAATCTCAAGAGAAGATGTGTTAAAGACAATGCAACTGATGAGTAGACAGCCTCAGATAGGAGAAACAATTCATGATCAAATTGCTAAACAAATTAGTATGGAGAACGGCAAAATAAAAGTTAATATTTCTCCACAACTTACAAATCAATTTGGTATGATGACGAAATCAATTTATATAGCAGTAATAGAAGAAGCACTTAGATATGAAGTGAGAAAATTGAAGAAATCAGAGTTGATGATTGAACATATAGACATTTATTATTTTAAAACGGTACAAATTGATGAAGAAGTTACTGTTAATATATCAGTTTTAGATATGGGCAGGTTGTCTGCTAAATTTGAAATATCTATGATGAATGGTAATAATACTGTTGCGAAAGCATTGTTGATGTGTCAATTACTAGATAAATAAAAAAGTCTGGAAAACAATAAATGCTCCAGACCAAAGAAAAATATTGGCAATAGATGACTGAACTGAAAATGCACTTATATCAAGCTTTTCAATTCTAATCATTCTTGCCGGGGTGGGGCAACGAAACCTTTTTAGTAAAATGAGGTTTCTGTCCCACTCCGTTTTTAAGATGATTGATTACGTTTTTTTCGTTCGAATTCTTCCCAAGCTTTGTTCTCAATCGGTAAATTACCTTTAAAGTATTTACTTGCTTTATGTCCATAGGTAATATTAACAATACCAAAGAACACCAATACTAAGACAATTATGTAAGTAACTAAAGTTGGAAACAAAAGTACTTGGTCTGCTGAGAATGCTATTAAGAAGATACCAAAGAAAAATCTCGCACGTTCTTTATGATATGCTTTTCTAACATCTCTTTTTGTTCTGAATGAACGGGCAAAGTTTAAAATAGTAAAAATTAAAGCGAGAATCATTACGGTTACGGATAACGCAACCAATACGGACATAATTTCAGGTGACATAGTTTAATCCTCCTACCAAGAAGCATTATATCAATTTATAAAATATAAGTAAATATATAGAAAGAGGGACCAATATGAATGACATTTTAAATAAAATTAAAGAATACGAAACAATAATTATACATAGACATGTAAGACCAGACCCTGATGCTTACGGCTCGCAACTAGGACTGAAATATATTTTAGAAGAAGCTTTTCCCGAAAAAAATATTTATGCAGTTGGACAATCAGAACCTTCATTAGAGTTTATTGGTGAATTAGACAATATTGAGGATGAAGTATACCAAAATGCTTTAGTAATAATTTGTGATACGGCAAATGAACCAAGAATCGATGATAATCGATTTAAAATAGGTAAAGAGCTCATTAAAATAGATCATCATCCACCAGTTGATTCATATGGCGATATTAATTATGTTAACACTGAAGCCTCTTCAACAAGTGAAATTATTTATGATTTAAATCAAGAGTGGAATTTAAACCAATCTGAAATTAATACAAAAGCAAGTCGTGTATTATATTTAGGTATAGTAGGAGATACTGGTCGTTTCTTGTTTGATAATACGACACCTCATACTATGGAAGTAGCCGCTTCACTTATGACTAAAGAATTTAACCGCAATGAAATGCTTAATCAACTTAGTGAACGTGAACCAAAGCTATTACATTTTCAAGGGTACATCCTTCAAAACTTCAACTATGATGGAAACGGATTTTGTTATATAAAAATAACGAAAGATATATTAGAAAAATTTGATATTTTACCAAATGAAGCATCATTATTTGTCAATGCAGTTGCAGATATTAAAGGTGTGAAAGCTTGGGTGTTTGCAGTCGATGAAGGAAAAGAAATTAGATGTCGCATTAGATCTAAAGGTATAAAAATAAATCATATTGCGGCAAAATACA
Source organism: Mammaliicoccus lentus (assembly GCF_002902755.1). GTDB lineage: Bacteria > Bacillota > Bacilli > Staphylococcales > Staphylococcaceae > Mammaliicoccus > Mammaliicoccus lentus. The sequence continues at coordinate 13,380 of NZ_PPRS01000024.1, forward strand.
ATGGTGGAGGACACCCTAATGCATCAGGTGCTTCTGTATACAGTTGGGAAGAGTTCGATGAATTAGCTAGAGATATTAAATCTGAAATATAGGAGGTAAAGCGCATGGTAAGTCATTTAAATATTCATTCGTCATTTGATTTGTTGAATTCTAGTTTGAGAATTCCAGATGTTATTAAAAAGGCTAAAAATGAAAATTATCAAGCGCTTGCTATAACAGATTTAAATGTCATGTATGGAGCTTTGCAATTTTATGATGAATGTTTAAAACAAGGTATTAAACCTATATTTGGTTTGACCATTTATTTAGATGATCAATTAAATGAATTAGAATGTGTGTTGTTAGCCAAAAATCAATCTGGTTATCAAAATTTAGTTAAATTATCTTCAGCGATATCTCTTAAAGAAAGACATTCAACGCCAATCGAGTGGTTAAATACTTATTCAGAAGGTTTAATCATAATAGGTAAAAACTTAAATATTGATAATGAACATTTATTCCATTCAATAAAAATATCTGACCAAGACAAGTACATATCCCATGATTCATCAGTTGAAGAAAATTATAAAAAAGTGTATATGCAATCAGCTTTATATTTAAATGATGAAGATAGCGATAGTTTAATTGCATTAAATGCTATTAAAAATAATGAAAAATTAACAATATCTGATTTTAATACGCATTTAAACCAACATTTTTTAACTATGGAAGAATTAAGCCAAATTGACGTCTCATCTAAATTTATCAAAACAACTGATGAAATAGCTGAAAAATGTAATGTACAAATTCAATACCATCAAGATTTATTGCCGAAGTATGTTACCCCAAATGGCAAAGATAGTGATACTTATCTGTGGGAATTATTGATGAACAATAAATCAAACGTTCCACAATTTAATGACACTTATGCTGAAAGGTTGAAATATGAGTATGACATTATAGTATCCATGGGATATTCAGATTACTTCCTTATAGTGAGTGACTTAATTAATTATGCGAAATCAAATGATGTGTTAGTTGGTCCAGGGCGTGGTTCTTCAGGTGGTTCGCTCGTAAGTTATATACTAAATATTACGACATTGGATCCTATTGAATATGACCTATTATTTGAGCGTTTTCTAAATCCAGAACGTGTAACTATGCCGGATATTGATATTGATTTCCAAGATACGAAGCGGGATAAAGTTATTCAATATGTCCAAGAGAAGTACGGTGATAATAGAGTAGCAGGTATAGTGACTTACGGTCATTTGCTAGCACGAGCAGTTGCCAGAGATGTAGGTAGAATATTACAATTTGATGAACCAACTTTAAATTATATATCTAAGTTAATACCACACAAGTTAGGTATAACTTTAGACGAGGCATATGAAAGTGATGAATTTAAACAATTCGTCAGTAAAAACCATTTAAACGAAAAATGGTTCCAATTATGTAAACAATTAGAAGGTTTACCAAGACATACTTCGACACACGCAGCAGGTATCATTATAAACGATCAACCTTTACATGAATTTGTACCGACAATGATGGGAGATACAGGTGTATTAACACAATGGACGATGACAGAAACTGAAAAATTAGGTCTGTTAAAAATCGACTTTTTAGGATTAAGGAATTTATCAATCATTCAGCAAGTTGTGAATCAAGTTAAGTATCAAGAAAAAACTGAAATTGATATCGAAAATATACCTTATGATGATCAAAAAGTATTTCAACTATTATCACGTGGAGAAACTACTGGAATATTCCAACTAGAATCTCAAGGTGTAAGAAGTGTGTTGAAAAGGTTAAAACCTGACCATTTCTTAGATATAGTAGCAGTGACTTCTTTATATAGACCAGGACCTATGGAAGAAATACCTACTTATATAAAAAGAAGAAGAAAAGTTGAACCAATTGAATACTTGCATCCTGATTTAGAAGAAATCTTAAAGTCTACATATGGTGTTATTATTTATCAAGAACAAATTATGCAAATAGCTAGTAAATTTGCTGGTTTCTCCTATGGTGAAGCTGATATTTTAAGAAGGGCTATGAGTAAGAAAAATAGATCTGTTCTTGAAAATGAAAGAAAACATTTTATAAATGGAAGTTTAAGTCGTGGTTATGAAGAACAGACAGCTATTAAAATTTTTGATTTAATTTTAAAATTCGCTGATTATGGTTACCCTAAAGCTCATGCTGTCGCATATAGTAAAATAGCTTACATTATGACTTATTTAAAAGTGCATTATCCTACTTACTTTTATGCATCTATTTTATCTAATGTAGTTGGTAATGAAAATAAAACTGAACAAATGGTTACAGAATTAAAAAGGATAGGTGTAAAAATTTATCCGCCATCTATTAATCATAGTGAATGGTTCTACAAAGCAACCAAAACTGGTATATACACATCTTTAGGTGCAATTAAAACTGTCGGTTATCAAAGCGTAAAGAGTTTAGTAGAAGAAAGAAAGTATAGAGGACCTTATAAAGATATGTACGACTTAGTGCATAGGCTACCAAATAAAGTTAAGAATAAAAAACTAATTCAAGCACTTATTTATGCTGGGGCGTTAGATGATTTTAAGCAAACTAGAGCAACAATGCTACAGTCTTTAGATGATGTTTTCGAAAGTAGCGCATCTGTTGGAGATGCGAATAATTTACTTTCAGAGTTAGGTTTAAATGTTAAAAAAGAATTTAAAGAAGTAGAAGAAATGCCTAGTTTAATGAAAAGTGAATATGAAAAAGAATATTTAGGATTTTATGCTACAGAACATCCTATCTTAACATTATTTAAGCAGCATCAATATTTAACGATTTATCCAATTAGAGTACAAAACGATAAAGTGCCAATGCTTGTTATGATTGCTTCTTTAAGAAAAATAAGAACTAAAAAAGGACAAAACATGGCATTCGTTAATTTAATTGACGGTATTAATGAAGTTGAAGGCGTTATTTTTCCGGATACGTATAAAAAAATTGAAACAATGAATATAGAAAATAAACCTTTAATTATTCAAGGCAAATTCGAAAACAGAAACGGTAAAATGCAAATAATTATCAACCAAATAGATTTATTAGAAGATTATAAAGAGTACAAAATCAAAACAACTTCTGAATTAGTTGTTCGAAATGTGTTTGAACTTAATGATTGGGTTACGCAAAATCATAAAAGTGGCATTAAAGTAACTTATTTTAATGACGAAGATTATACATCTCATAATATGGGTTATTTAAATTCTGATAAAGGAAATATTAAAGATTTTATCGATATGATAGGTTACGAAAATATACGATTGATATAGGCTTTATTAATCAATTAAATTATGATATAGTATTCTCCATGGTGGTCTGACCACTATGGAGAATTTTTTAATTAAAAATAGGAAATTTCATGTATAATATATTGGGAGATACATATAATAACGAAGGGATGATTATATTGTCATTAAGAGACGATGCTTTATACATGCACAAAGAAAAACAAGGGAAATTAGGCGTTTACGCAAAAGTTAAAGTCACAAATAAAGAAGAATTAAGTTTAGCTTATTCTCCAGGGGTAGCTGAACCATGTAAGGACATTCATGAAGATGTCCGCAAGGTTTATGATTACACAATGAAATCTAATGCAGTAGCTGTTATAACTGATGGTACAGCTGTTCTTGGATTAGGGGATATTGGTCCAGAAGCAAGTATACCGGTAATGGAAGGTAAAGCTGTATTATTTAAAAGTTTTGCTGGAGTAGATGGTATTCCAATTGCATTAAATACAGTTGATGTAGATGAAATCGTAAATACAGTGAAGTTACTAGAGCCAAATTATGGTGGCGTAAACCTAGAAGATATTTCAGCTCCAAGATGTTTTGAAATTGAAGAAAGACTAAAAAAAGAAACGAAAATACCAGTTTTTCATGATGATCAACACGGAACTGCAATTGTTACAGTTGCAGGCTTATTAAACGCGCTTAAATTGACGGATAGAGATTTAGCTGATATCAAAGTTGTATTAAACGGAGCAGGTGCAGCAGGTATCGCAATTATCAAACTTCTATACAGTTATGGTGTTAGAAATATGATTATGTGTGATTCTAGAGGTGCAATCTTTGAAGGTCGTGAATATGGCATGAACCCTACTAAAGAATTTGTAGCTAAATGGACTAACAAAGATAAAATTGAAGGTAAATTAGAAGATGTCATTAATGATGCTGATGTCTTTATTGGTGTGTCTGTTGAAGGTGCTCTAACTAAAGATATGGTTGACACTATGGCTGAAGATTCAATTATCTTCGCAATGGCAAATCCAGTTCCAGAAATCATGCCAGATATAGCTAAAGAAGCAGGAGCAAAAGTAATCGGTACAGGTCGTTCTGACTTTCCAAACCAAATTAATAATGTCCTAGCATTCCCTGGTATATTTAGAGGTGCATTAGATATTCGTGCGACTCATATTAATGAAGAAATGAAACAAGCAGCTGTTGAAGCAATCGCTAACTTAGTTTCAGATAAAGAATTAAACGCTGACTATGTCATCCCAGGCCCATTTGATCCTAGAGTAGCACCTTACGTAGCAAAGGCGGTAGCTAAAGCAGGAATGGAATCAGGCGTTGCACGTATTGAAGTAGATATAGATGAAATTGAACGTAAGACATATGAACTAGCAGATTTATCATAATTTCGGAAGGAGACACCACATTGGATAAAGATAAACAAAAAGGTTTAATCAAAATTGTTGAACAAATTCAAACAATTATTGTTGAAAAAAATATTCAAGTGGGAGAAAAACTACCTTCTGAAAGATTTCTCAGCGATACGCTTAATGTTGGACGTTCAAGTATAAGAGAAGCACTTAGAGCTTTAGAGTTACTAGGTGTGATACATACGAGAAGAGGTGAAGGTACATTCTTAAGTGATATGTACCAACACCAACTTTTTGATTTAATTGGTAGATTTTTGATACACAATGATTCTCAATTAGATGAAATAAACGAACTTAAGTGGATGATTGAGAACTTCTGTGAAGAGCATACTAACATTGAAGCACAATCAAAAGAAGAACTTGTTTCTTCAAATAATAACCAAATTATGTATATGATTTGGAAGTTACTCTCTCAATATAGCGATAGATTTGAAAGAGATAATAGTAATTAAGTCAGGGGGTAGTGACATGTTTAAAGACTTGTTCAATCGTAACCAGAAAAAGAAAAAATATGTGACAGTTCAAAACAGCAAAGATAACGACGTTCCTGAAGGTATTATGACGAAATGCCCTAAATGTAAAAAAATTATGTATACTAAAGAACTTGTACAAAACTTGAATGTTTGTTTCAATTGTGATCATCATATACCTTTAACTGCTCATGATAGAATTCAAGCTATAAGCGATGAAGGTGCATTCCAGGAATTTGATGCAGGGATGATAGCAGCGAATCCATTAGAATTTCCAGGTTATGAAGAAAAACTACAAAAAGACAGACAGAAAACAGGTTTGAATGATGCAGTAGTAACTGGTATTTCAAAAATAAATGGCGTTCCATATGGTGTTTGTGTTATGGATTCTAGATTTAGAATGGGTAGTATGGGCGCAGTTGTAGGCGAAAAAATTTGTAGAATAGTAGATTACTGCACTGATAACAATTTGCCTTTTGTTTTATTTACAGCAAGTGGTGGAGCAAGAATGCAAGAAGGTATTATCTCACTCATGCAAATGGCCAAGACTAGTGTTTCTATTAAGCGTCATAGTGATAAAGGTTTATTATTTATTTCATATATGACCCACCCAACAACAGGTGGTGTTTCTGCAAGTTTTGCTTCAGTTGGTGATTTGAATTTTGCTGAGCCTAGAGCTTTAATTGGCTTTGCGGGTCGTAGAATTATAGAACAAACAATTAGTGAAAAATTACCGGATGATTTTCAAACTGCTGAATTCTTGTTAGAACACGGTCAATTAGATAAAGTAGTGCATAGAAAAGATATGTACCGTACACTTAGTACAGTACTAAGTATGCATTATAATGAGGTGAAAGATAATGCTTGAATTTGAAAAGCCACTAAAGGAAATAAAAGAAAAAATTGAATCAATAAAAGCTTATCAAGAAAAGCATAATGTTAATCTAGCAGATGAAATTGAAATGCTAGAAGCAACATTAATAAAAGAAACAGAGAAAATATATGAAAACTTACAACCATGGGATAGAGTACAACTCGCAAGGCTACAGGAAAGGCCAACTACTTTAGATTATATTCCGTATATTTTTGATGAATTTATTGAATTACATGGTGACCGCACATTCAGAGATGATCCGGCTTTAATTGGTGGATTAGCTTATTTTAACGGTGTCCCTGTAACTGTTATCGGTCATCAACGTGGTAAAGATACGAAAGACAATATATATAGAAACTTTGGTATGGCTCACCCTGAAGGATATAGGAAAGCATTGAGATTAATGAAACAAGCGGAGAAATTCAATAGACCGATTGTTACGTTTATCGATACTAAAGGTGCATATCCAGGAAAAGCTGCCGAAGAAAGAGGTCAAAGTGAATCTATTGCTAAAAATTTAGTAGAAATGGCTTCTTTAAGTGTGCCTGTTATTTCAATTGTAATAGGTGAAGGAGGCAGTGGTGGCGCGCTTGGATTAGGTGTTACAAACCGCTTACTGATGTTAGAAAATAGTACATATTCTGTTATATCACCAGAAGGGGCAGCTGCTTTACTATGGAAAGATTCTAATTTAGCTCAAATGGCTGCTGAGACAATGAAAATTACTGCACCTGATTTAAATGAATTGGATGTTGTAGATGAAGTTATTAAAGAACCATTTGGTGGTGCACATAAAGATGTCGAAAACCAAGCTAAACTAATTAAAAATTCTTTGGAACTTCATTTATCAGAGCTGAGAAAATTATCACCTGATAATTTAGTAGAAGATAGATTTAATAAGTACCGAAATATTGGAAGTTATATTGATTAATATTTTATAAACAAAAAGAAAAGTCTTACATAAGTAAAAGACTTTTCTTTTTGTTTATAATGAGTATATATGCATAATATTCATTATTATAAAACGTTTTCAATAAATTGATTATTGCGAAAGTGTGAAGCTTTATCAAAGAAGACGTTTACATATCTAAATAACGTTAGTTTTAATGGAATCAAGTTCACATTTGTGTTATTTTTAAATTAACAATCATATATTAAGAGAGGTCTGTATATTTATGAAAAAAATTGCAGTATTAACGAGTGGTGGAGATTCACCAGGGATGAATGCAGCTATTCGTGCTGTCGTTCGTAAAGCAATATACCATGATATTGAAGTTTATGGTGTCTATCAAGGTTATCTAGGTTTAATTAATGATAACATTGAAAAACTAGAATTAGGATCAGTTGGAGATATGATTCAACGAGGTGGAACTTTCTTATATTCTGCTAGATGTCCAGAATTTAAAGAAAAAGAAGTCCGCGCTAAAGCAATTGAAAACCTTGAAAAAAGAGGTATTGAAGGGTTAGTAGTTATCGGCGGAGATGGTAGCTACAGAGGTGCACAAAGATTAAGTGAAGAAGCTAAAAGTCTTAAAACAATCGGCGTACCAGGAACAATCGATAATGACATAAATGGTACAGATTTTACAATTGGTTTTGATACTGCACTTAATACGATTATTGATTCAGTCGATAAAATTCGTGATACAGCATCAAGCCATGAACGTACTTTTATTATAGAAGTAATGGGAAGAGATGCAGGAGACTTAGCTTTATGGTCTGGACTTGCTGCTGGAGCTGAAACAATATTAATACCTGAAGTTAAATCTGACATTGAAGAAATTGCTGAAAAGATTCAACAAGGTATGGAACGTGGTAAAAAACATTCAATCATTGTTTGTGCTGAAGGCGTTATGACAGGTAATCAATGTGGCGAAGAGCTTAAGAAATTTATAAATATAGATACACGTGTTTCTTGTTTAGGACACATCCAACGTGGTGGTACACCAACAGGTATGGATAGAGTTTTAGCTTCTAGATTGGGCGGATATGCAGTAGAATTACTTATTGAAGGCGAAAGTGCAAAAGCAGTTGGTATCCAAAAAAATATACTAACTCGTACAAACTTTGATGAAATATTCCAATCAGAGCATAGCATTGATAATAAAATGTATGAATTAGCAAATCAGCTATCTATATAAAACAAAAATACGGAGGTCATTTAAAATGAGAAAGACAAAAATTGTATGTACAATAGGTCCAGCTTCAGAGTCTGAAGAAATGTTAGAAAAATTAATGCTTGCAGGTATGAACGTTGCAAGATTAAACTTTTCACATGGTGATTATGACGAACATAAAAATCGTATCGATACGATTCGTAAAGTAAGTAAGAAATTAAACAAAAACATTGGTATTTTATTAGACACTAAAGGTCCAGAAATTAGAACGCATACTATGCAAAATGGTTCTATTGAATTGACTAAAGGTGATGATATTACTGTTAAAACTACAGAAGTAGAAGGGACAACAGAAGCTTTCTCAGTAACTTATGAGAATTTAGCTGAAGATCTTGAAGTTGGTTCTAAAATACTTTTAGATGACGGATTAATTGAATTAACAGTTAAATCTATTGATGCATCTAAAGGAGAAGTTCATTGTTCAGTTGATAACTCTGGAGAACTTAAAAATAAAAAAGGTGTAAACCTACCAGGCGTTAAAGTAAGCTTACCTGGTATTACAGATAAAGATGCTAGTGATATTCGTTTTGGTATTGAACAAGGTATTGATTTCATAGCGGCGAGTTTCGTAAGAAGACCTTCGGATGTATTAGATATTCGCGCTATTTTAGAAGAAAGTAATACTGATTTCATTAAAATAATTCCAAAAATAGAAAACGAAGAAGGTATTGAAAACATCGATGAAATCCTTCAAGTTTCTGATGGTTTAATGGTTGCTCGTGGAGATATGGGTGTTGAAATTTTACCTGAAGAAGTTCCAATGGTACAAAAACAATTAATTCAAAAATGTAATAAACTAGGTAAACCTGTTATTACAGCAACACAAATGTTGGATTCTATGCAAAGAAACCCACGTTGTACGAGAGCTGAAGCAAGTGACGTAGCTAACGCTATTTACGATGGATCAGACGCTGTTATGTTATCAGGTGAAACAGCTGCTGGGTTATATCCAGAAGAAGCTGTTCGCACAATGCAAAATATTGCAGTAGCGGCTGAAAAAGCACAAGACTATAAAAAATTATTATCAGATCGTTCTAAGATGATTGATACAAACTTAGTTAATGCAATTGGTGTATCAGTAGCTCACACTGCATTAAACTTAAATGTTGAATCAATTGTAGCAGCAACTGAAAGTGGTGCTACTGCACAAACTATATCTAAATATAGACCACATTCTCATATTATTGCAGTAACACCTAATGAAACAACTGCACGTCATATGTCATTAGTTTGGGGCGTTTTACCAGTAGTTAGAAAAGGTAAACAAACTACAGACGAATTATTAAACAATGCTGTTTCAACAGCAGTAAATACTGGTTTAGTGGATAATGGTGACTTAATCATCATTACTGCTGGTGTACCAACAGGTGAAACAGGTACAACTAACTTAATGAAAATTCACTTAGTAGGTGATGATTTAGCTAAAGGACAAGGTATTGGCCATTCATCTGCTGTCGGTAAAGCTGTAGTAGTTGATAAAGCTGAAGATTTAGAAGGTAAAGATTTAAGCGAAGCTATAGTTATTACACAATCTAGTGATGCTGATATGGTTCCTTACCTTGAAAATGCTAAAGGTTTAGTTACTGAAGAAGGTGGATTAACTTCACACGCTGCAGTAGTTGGATTAAACTTAGGTATTGCGACTATAGTTGGCGTAGAAGATGCTCGTCAAAAAATTGTTGACGGCACATTAATCACTTTAGATCCAAAACAACATAAGATTTATGAAGGATACGCTAACGTACTTTAATCAATATAATGAAAGAGTCTGAGACAATTTTTTGTCTTGGACTTTTTTTATTTATATATAAATAAAAACCATCAAAATTCTTTAATAAATAAGAATTTTGATAGTTTTTAAGTGAATCTATTTAAATTTTCTTTTTTGTATAAAATACATGATGGTCAATATAACAAACCAAATTGGTGTAATTAAAATAGCGATTAAAGTTACTTTGTTAGTCATAAGCAATATAAATACAAAAATAAAGAATATTAATGTAATCCATGCCATCGGAACACCACCAGGTAATTTAAAGTTTGACGTTTTGTTAAGTTCTGGTGCTAATTTTCTATATCTAATATATGCTATTGTTATCAATGACCAAACAACTAAGAATAGTACAGTAGATACTGATGTAACATATTTAAAAACTTCGCCTGCGTCTTTAATAATATAGTTTAAAAGTACAGATATCATTAATAATAAGCAGCTAAATAAAGTTGCTTTATATGGTACGCCTCTGCTATTTGTTTCACCGAAACCTTTATTTGCTTGATTGTTTTGGGATAAACCATAAAGCATTCTACTATTAGAGAAAATACCGCTGTTACAAGATGAAGCTGCTGCTGTTAAGACAACAAAATTAATAATACTAGCAGCAATAGGTATGCCTATTAGACCAAATAATTTTACGAATGGGCTTTCAGCAGGATCAATTTGATTCCATGGTGTTATAGACATGATAATGATTAGTGACCCTACGTAAAATAACATAATTCTAATAGGCACACTGTTTATAGCTCTTGGAATAGTTTTGTGTGGATCTTTAGTCTCTCCTGCAGTTACACCTATCAATTCAATACCTACGAATGAAAATGCCGCCATTTGGAATGATAAGAAAAATCCATTCATCCCATTAGGGAACAATCCACCATGACTCCAAATATGAGTAAGTGAAGCTGTACCATATGGCGTTTTATAAGCCATGACTAGCATGATGATTCCTACAACAATTAAGGCAATAATTGTTGTAATTTTAATGATTGAGAACCAAAATTCTAATTCTCCAAATAATTTTGCGGTCATTAAATTCATTGTCATTAGTACGAGTATTGTGAATAGTGCTGTAATCCAAGTTGGTATTTCAGGAAACCAAAAGCTTATGTATTTTGCTACGGCTGTTACTTCTGCCATGCCGGTAACTATCCAACAGAACCAATAAGTCCAACCTGTAATGTATCCAGCAAATGGACCAATATATGTATGTGTAACGTCTGCAAATGAATGAAAGTCTGTATTAGATAATAATATTTCCCCTAAAGCTCTCATAAACATAAACAGTATGAAACCTATTATGATATAGGTAAATAAAATTGAAGGGCCAGCTGAATGTATTGTTTCACCTGCACCCAAAAATAGACCAGTTCCTATTGCTCCACCTATAGCAATTAGTTGAACGTGTCTATTACTTAATTCCCTTTGTAAATTATTTGACATAAAAATTAATTCCTTCTTTCCTTAATACGTCTTAATATATATTTTATTATGCACTTACACTATTAAAATAGCAATTAAAATATACATAAATTGTATGCAGTTAAGTCTATTAAAAATGATTTATTATTTTTATCATAAACAATAAATAAAATGAATGATTAAAGAGGAGTAACGTATATATCTGATAACTTTTATAAG
>NZ_PPRS01000025.1 GCF_002902755.1 Mammaliicoccus lentus
AGATGTGTATAAGAGACAGCTTCTATATATGCCTTTTATATTATCACTTAATATCATATATTAAAAATTAAAAAATATGTTGAAATATTACTTATAAACAATATGTATACATAGGTAATATATAAAGGTTTAGAAAACAAAATTTAAAGATAAATGTTTATATATATAAGAAAAAACTCCTAAAGTTATTTGATGTCGAACTTTAGGAGTGTACTTCATAGTTTGGTTTATATAACAAAGGAACAACTCATAATTATGTCCCTGATATGTTTATTTTAACTTATCATTAATGGACTTTGTACGTTGATCAACGTAACTTTGTAAATCTGGAGAAAATACGTAGTCTATTGCTTTTAATTCAGATATTTTCGAGGCATTTAGTAAATTCGCAATGATATACATTTGTTCTATAAATTGCTTCATGTTATCAATTGTATGTTCTAATCCAAATTCATCTAGTTGTTTAAGGACGTAGCCTGATAATCCGACCGCTTCTGCTCCTAATACTAAACACTTTATAGCATCGAGAGGATTTTTAACGCCACCGCTAGCTAATACATGAATGTCTGTCGCCAATAATTTTGCTTCTATTAGACTTTGTACGGTACTTTGCCCCCACATATTTAAAAATGCCATGTCTTTTAAAGGACGTCTTTGATTCTCGATATCTGCAAAGTTTGTTCCACCTCTACCACTCACATCAACATATTGGATACCGATATTTTTAACTTTTTGAATAGTTTCAGCGCTCATACCAAAACCAACCTCTTTAATGATAACGGGTACGCTTATATGTTCTTTAATCTCTTTTATATTTGTTAACCAGTGTTCAAATTCAGTATCACCTTCAGGCATAATAAGCTCTTGAGGTGCATTAACATGAATTTGTAATGCATCAGCTTGTAAGAGGTCGATAGACTTTTGCGCATTTTTATAGCCAATATCGGCACCAACGTTACTAAAAATAATACCGTCTGGATTTTCTTCTCTTACAACTGTAAAGCTATATTCGGCATTTGGGTCTTTCAACGCTGAATGAGTAGAACCAACAGCCATAGGAATTTGACAAGCCTTCGCAATTTGAGCGAGTTGTTTGTTGATGAGTGCAGCACGCTCGCTACCGCCAGTCATCGCATTTATATAAACAGGATGTTTAAAAGTAAAATGAGAGAGCTTAACAGATAAATCTATTTGATTTTTGTTAATTGAAGGAATGGATTGATGAATTAGCTGAACCTTATCAAAATCAGTTCCCGTTGCTTGATAAGTATCTAAAGCTAATTGTATATGTTCATTCTTTCTAATGCTTCTTAATGAGTCGTCCATTCATTTATCCTCCATGCATCTATATGTTAAATGTTTTATTTTTATCTCATTCATATTATATCAGTTGTCATATTGAATATAAACTAAACAATATAATAATGGGCAGTCTTTAACCGGTCCACTATGTAGGCTATAAAACAAAATTAATTATTTGTGATAATATAATATTATATAAATATAAAACTTATGGAGGAGAAAAGTTATTAAACTAAGAAAATTTACTTTAATTATGATTTGTACACTATTATTAAGCGGTTGTACATTGCCTGGTATAGGTGGTGCTTCACCTCAAACTGTGAAAATTACAGCACTTGCGACAAGTGAGTCTCAAATTATGGCACATATGATTCGACTGCAAATTGAGCATGATACTGATGGGGAAGTTAAACCTGTTATTGTAAATAACCTCGGGTCTGCTGTTATTGAGCATAATGCAATCATGAATGATGACGCTCAAATTTCTGCTACAAGATATACGGGTACAGATTTAGTCGGTGCATTAGATTCTGATCCTATTACAGATACTAAAAAAGCAGAAAAAGCGGTTAAAGCTGGTTTTCAAAATAAATTTAATCAAACATTTTTCGACTCTTACGGATTTGAAAATACTTTTGCTTTTACTGTGACGAAAGAAACAGCAGAAAAATACAACTTGAAAAAAGTATCAGATTTAGAGAAACATAAAGATGAATTGAGAGTAGCAAGTGATGCTACATGGATTAAACGTGAAGGTGATGGTTATCCAGCATTCGCAAAAGCTTACGGATTTGAATTTAAAAATATACGCACAATGCAGATTGGACTCGTATATGATGCATTGAAGAATAAAAGCATCGATGCAGCACTTGGTTATACGACAGATGGAAGAATTGCAGCATATGATTTAGTGACATTAGAAGATGATCGTCATTTTTTCCCACCATATGATGCAAGTCCTTTAGCAACAAATGAGTATTTGAAGAAGAATCCAAAAGCTAAAAAGTCTATAGAAAAATTAATTGGCAAAGTATCTACTGAAAAAATGCAAAAACTGAATTACCGAGCAGATGGTAAAAAAGAAGAACCAGCTGTTATAGCGGAAAAGTTCTTAAAGAAGCATAATTATTTTGAGTAGTAACAAAACGGTAGATGACGAAGCGAATAAGAAATTAAATTAATGATAATAAGCTGAGACATTTATTAGTGTTTCAGCTTTATTATTGAATTAGAGAGAAAGAAATAAGAGGGATGTGTTTGGATTAACGAGATAGAAAATCCAATAAGGGTGTGTGTACTTGGATTATTGTCTTAGAAGATCCAATAAAAACCCCTCACTATAAGCTATAGTGAGGGGTTTAATAGTTCATTTAAAAATATATTAAGCCTAGTTGTATCAACTGTTTATCTTACGCCCAACCTCTGAAACGTGTTGCTTCTGCTGTTCTTCTAACACCAACAACATAAGCTGATAAACGCATATCTAAGTTTCTATTTTGTGAAATTTCGTATACTTTATCAAACGCTTCTACTAGTTTCTCTCTTAATAGTCGATTGACTTCTTCTTCAGACCAATATAATCCATCATTGTTCTGTACCCACTCAAAGTAAGAAACAGTAACACCACCAGCACTTGCTAAAACGTCAGGGATTAATAAAACATCCTTTTCTGTTAAGATGCGAGTTGCTTCTTGTGTAGTAGGTCCATTAGCAGCTTCTGCTACAATTTTAGCTTTAATTTTTGGTGCGTTGTCTGCTGTGATTTGGTTTGCTAAAGCAGCTGGTACTAAAATATCACAATCAATTTCGAAAAGTTCTTCGTTTGTAATAAGGTCATCGAACAGTGGTGTAATACGACCGTGTTCTTTTCTAAGTTCTAGTAAATGATCAATATCTAAGCCATCTGGATTGTATAAAGCACCACGACTTTCAGATATACATACAATTTTAGCGCCTTTATCGTGAAGAATTTTAGCAATAAAGCTACCTGCGTTACCAAAACCTTGAATAACAACACGTGAATCTTCTATATTAATATTCTTACGTTTGGCCGCTTCTTCAATAGTGATGACTGCACCTAATGCAGTTGCTTGTTCACGTCCTAATGAACCACCTAAACTAAGTGGTTTACCTGTAATAAAGTTTGGCGCGTTTACTTTATTCATTAAACTATACTCATCCATCATCCAAGACATAGTTTGTGCATCTGTATACACATCAGGTGCAGGGATGTCTTTTGTAGGTCCGACGATTTGAGAAATTGCTCTAACATAACCGCGTGATAAACGTTCCACCTCAGTCTTACTCATATCATGAGGGTCACATTGGATGGCACCTTTACCACCACCGTACGGTAAATTAACAATGCCACATTTTAATGTCATCCACATAGATAAAGCTTTAACTTCATTTTCATCGACATCTGGATGGAAACGAATACCGCCTTTTGTAGGTCCAACTGAATCATTATGTTGAGAACGATAGCCTGTAAAAGTTTTTACTGAACCGTCGTCCATTCTAACTGGTATACGAACTTTAAAGAATCTCATTGGCTCTTTGATTAATTCATAAAGGCCATCATCGTAACCTAATTTATGTAATGCCTCTTTTACAATACTCTGTGTAGAAGTTACTAAATTACTATTTTCATTCATAGTTGACTCTCCTATTCTCTGTCTAGAAAAAACATGCTAAAGTAAATAATAATACGAATAAAAAAATAATTCAATATAATTAACTGAATTTACAAAAAACTCTAAAAAGTTATTTAATAAATAGTATATTGGAAATTTAATAAAAAAGCGAATTAGATTATGAAAAAAGACTCATTTTACAAATGAAATATAAGTAACTTTATTATAATATTTCTTCATTATTAGTATCGGAAAAGTATGGATATGTTTTAATTGGTATTTAATGGAAAGTGGTGTTATAATATGAATTAGCTGTTATTAATATAATGAGTATAATAACTATCTAGTGTATAAGAGGCGCCTGTATAAGCAGGCGTCTCTTTTTTATTTGTGATTTAAAAAAACTATTGCTTATGACGTAACGTCATAAATTATACTTGTCTTAAATTTCGACAAGGAGTGTTATAAATGAAAATCAATCTAAAACCATTGCTAGTCTATGTTTCAATTATTATTTTAAGTTTGTTAGTTAGTTGGCCTTTTTTTAATAAGTTAGTGAATATGCAAATTCAAATGATGCATATTGATCCAGATTTGTCAGAGATAACATTAACTAATTTAAGCATGATTAATCCACTTATTTTAAGTTTAATAGCTTTATTAATAGGCCATTTCTTGCATGAAAAGACAGAGCTAAAATCTATTATTTATGAAAAGGGGAACTTTAAAGATACGATACTAGTAAGTGTGATAAGCGGAGCGTTAGTTGGCTTTTGTTTAGGTATGGGGAATTTGGTTTTTAATAGTGGTGCAGAAGATATGATTGTAGAAAAAGCTTCTTTTATTAATTTACTTGGCGGGATATCTCACGGAGGTATAATAAAAGAACTTATCACGAGATTCGGGTTAATGACTTTTATAACATTTATGTTAGTTAAGATTTTTAAAAGAAAAACAACTTTCATTTATATAATAAGTATCATATTATCAGCTGTGATATTTTCTTTAGGTCATCTTCCTTCAGCATTAGTAGGAATAGATGAACATTATTTTATAATCATTGTTAAAGTTATTACGCTTAATACATTTGCAGGAACAGTTTATGGTTTTCTTTATTATAAATACTATTTAGAAAGTGCCATGCTCGCACACGTTTTTATACATATGACAATGCAAACTTTATATTTATTTTCATTTAAGTAAATATACTTTTAAAATGAAATTTCTTTTAATAAGTTTACATTATACTAATTAAGAATGATATTATGGATTTAATGTGTTTTAAAGGGGTGTTCGGATGGCTGAAATGATTTTTATTTTAAAGAGTGTCTTATTGCCTATTTTTATTATGATTTCATTGGGGTATGTTTTACAGAAACGATTTAAATTGGATTTAAGTACATTAGCTAAATTAAATATAAATGTATTTGTTCCAGGATTTATTTTTGTTAAATTTTATAAAACAAGTTTGGCACTAGACATGCTTTTTTACGTTATGGTTTTCTTCATTATATATGTAGCCTTATTATATGTGGCTGCGTATTCAATTTCTAAAGTTCAAAATCTCGATAAAGCTAAAGCGACAACGCTTAATAATAGTGTTCTCTTTTTCAACTCTGGGAATTATGGGGCACCTGTTAATGATTTAGTCTTTAAAAGTGATCCGGTCGCGATGTCTGCACAAGTTATTGTCTTAACGATGCAAAATATTTTTACATTTACATATGGTGTGTTTGCGATTCAATCTGTTCAAATTGGTAAACTAAAAGCATTGTTAAATTATTTTAAAATGCCTATCATTTACGCGTTAGTTTTAGCAGTTATTTTAAATTATAACGATGTTGCTGTTCCGGATTTTATTTGGACTACTGTGAGTTATCTTTCAGATGCAATGATTGCAATTGCACTTATATTATTAGGTGCTCAAATTGCTAATATTAAATTTAGTTTTAAGTGGACATCTTCTTATATTTATATCTTTATTAGACTTATTATAGGACCTTTAATTGCTTTAGCCATTATTAAAGTTATGGGAATTGATGGTGTTGTAGGTCAAACGCTATTTATTGCCTCTGCAATGCCGACTTCAGTTAACAGTTCAGTTATCGCACAAGAATATGATAATTATCCTGAACTCGCTGCAGAATTAGTCTTCTTATCAACGTTATTCAGTGCTATCACTGTTGTAATCGTTATATATTTATCACATATGATTTTTTAAAATAGAATATTGAAGATGAGTCCGAGACATAAAGAATAGTCTCGGACTTTTTCGTTATTCTGAAAATCATTTGCAAATTGCTTATATAATAATGTATTATATAAATCATAATCATTACGATTTAAAGGTAATTATAAAAGGAATAAAGGTGATAATATGAAATGGACCATTGTTGGCGGAGGTATACATGCGATAACAATTGCACTTAAATTGAAGACTTTAGGTTTAAATAACAAAGATTTAAAAATTATAGATCCTCACGATGTCTTTTGTCATCAATTTGATAAACGTACAAATGATATCAGTATGCCGTTCTTAAGATCTCCGATTGTACATCATGTTCATCCAAATCCTTTTCATTTAAAACAATATTATAAGAAGCATGATTATGCAGGAGGCGTATACGGTCAATATAAAAGGCCACAACGTGAAATGTTCATGCATCATATTTATGAGCTAATAGAACATTACAATTTAACTGAATGTCATATTAAAGATTCAGCAGTCGATATAAAGAAAACTGAAGAAACTTGGTTAATTAGACTAGAGAGCGGTGAAGCAATAAATTCAGATGTAGTTGTTATAGCATCAGGATGTAATCATCAGCCTAAAATACCTAGTATGTATAAAGGACAAGAAGATATACAACACATATTTGAAGAAACAGATATTCAATACAAATCAACGTCTCATGTTATAGGTAGTGGTATTTCAGCTGCTCATTTAACCTTAAAATTGATTTATATGTCGATATTAAATGTACATACTTATAAAATCAAAAGTATATGTATTAAATTATCATTACCATTACAGCGCTAAAGTGCTTGTTTACGAACTATAGCCCGTTAAAACCGACTAATTTCCTTATATATATAATAAGAGCCTGGGACATAATCAATGTCTCAGGCTCTTTTATTATATTGGCAGTAGCTGGCATGATTGCCGGGGTAGGACTAAGATATCTGTATAGGAAAATTAATTTTCTGCCTTAATCCTTTATTTTTATATTTCTTGTAATATATTATAAATTTCTTGATTATCTTTTGCTTCTATTAAACTATTACGGATGTCATCATTCATTAAAGCACGTGATAAACGTTGTAATAATTTTAAGTGTGTATCATCACTATCGCTTGGAACAGCAATTAAGAAGACTAATTTTGGTAATGTGCCATCTAAACTTTCCCAATCTACACCATGCTTGTTATTTAATACAGCTACAACAGGTTGTTTTACTGCTGATGATTTACCATGTGGAATGGCTACGTTCATACCTATTGCTGTTGTAGATTGTGATTCTCTTTCTAATACTGCTGAAAGTAAACTTTGTTCATCATCAATGTAGTCGTGAGATTTTAATTGAGTTATTAAGTTTTCTATTACTTGATCTCTCGTCATTGATTCATCAGATAAAGAAATAATATTTTTATCAAACACGTTCATTTCATCATTACTATCTTCAGTCGATTCATTCGTATGAGTCGTGTTTTGTTCTTGACTAAATTCATTTGTACTGCCACTTGTGTCGGCAACACCAGCTGTTTCTGTAGCTAAATTATCAGGTTTTTTCAACATTAAAGCAGCGGTCATAGTTACAAGACTACCTACAATAACTGCTATAAAGAACCATAATATTTGTTCGATTCCACCAAGCACTGCAACGATTGGTCCACCATGAGCCACTTTATCACCAACGCCCCCAATTGCGGCGATAGCAGCAGCTACCATTGCACCAATCATATTTGAAGGGATAATACGTAACGGGTCTTGAGCAGCAAATGGTATTGCGCCTTCTGTAATACCGAATAATCCCATTGTAAATGAAGCTTTACCCATTTCGATTTCACTTTTGTTAAATTTACGTCTGTTTACAAATGTTGCTAAACCTAAACCAATAGGTGGAGTACATACCGCAACAGCAACCATACCCATAACAGCATAGTTACCTTCAGCAATCAGCGCTGAACCAAATAAGAATGCTACTTTGTTTACTGGACCACCCATATCAAATGCAATCATAGCACCTATAATGAGGGCTAGTAGAACAATATTTGCGCCTTGCATGCCTTTCAACCAAGAAGTTAATCCTTCAAATATACTCGCAATAGGTGCGCCTATTAAGAATATAAATATGAGCCCAACAATAAAGGATGAAATAATTGGAATAATAATGATAGGCATAATTGGTGCCATCGCTTTAGGAACTTTGATGTTTTTAATCCATTTTGCTATATAACCAGCGATGAAACCAGCAATAATACCACCTATAAAACCAGCACCAGCTTCACTTCCATAAAAACTACCGTCAGCTGCAATAGCCCCACCAATCATACCAGGGACTAAACCAGGTTTATCAGCAATACTATAGGCGATATAACCAGCAAGAATAGGGACCATGAAACTAAATGATAAAGTACCTATATCTTCAACTGATTTCCAAAATGAGCCGTCAGGGATTTTTAAACCACCTGGAGTCGTTTCACCACCGATAGTTAAAGATATAGCGATAAGCAGACCCCCAACAACAATAAATGGGACCATGAAGGAAACACCATTCATTAAATGTTGATAGACCATTTGAAGACCACTTTTATTGTTGTCGTCTTCGTCATATTTTTCATTTTCACCACGATTTACATGATGTACATGTGCATCTTTATCAATAATACGTTGAATGAGACCTTGTGGATTATGAATACCTTCTCTAACATTTTCGTTGATTAATAATTTACCATCAAACCTTGATAAATCAACCTGTCTATCAGCAGCAATAATAATACCGTCAGCTTCTTTAATCTCCTTCGCTGTAAGGACATTCTCAGCGCCGACACCACCTTGCGTCTCGACTTTAATGTCTACACCCATGTCCTTAGCAGCTTGCTCTAATTTCTCTTGAGCCATATAAGTATGCGCTATCCCGTTAGGACAAGATGTTATAGCCAATATCTTCATATTTACATCTCCCTTTGTTTCCTTTTAAATTAAATATGTTTAAATATTTCATATTCAATATAATTTTAATCATTAATTTTCTATTTAACAAGCTAAGTTAATAAATATATAAATTTATATTTGTGAAATTTGAAAATATAAAAAGTAGTGTCACTCATTCACCATAAACAAAATATAAGTAATAAGGGTATATAAATATTATACTGAGTATATAGAAGTAATGTGCAAACTAATTAATAAACTGCACATAGCCAAGTGGCTACAAAAGGAGAGGTAATGTGGTTAAAGAAATATATATAGATGATACTTTAATTTCAGTAACGCATTTTGACGATTCGAAAGATAACGGTGCTTATACGGTTTCAATTGAATTTGACGTAACGAGTGAGGAATATCATGATATAGCCGTTTTATTATATAAAGAAGTGTTTGATATTCGTATTCCTGAAAAGGATATTTCGTTTAGAGGTAAGATTTATAACTATTCAACTTCACTTACAAACTTGTATAAAGAAGGAGAAGTTGCGCAATATAGATTAGTGTTAACTGAAGTACCAGAAGAAGTAAAGGACTGAGTTTATGAGGTTAAGCATATTGGATCAATCGCCAGTTTCATCAAATCAAACGTCACGTGAAGCTTTAAATCATTCTTTGAAGTTAGCTCAGATAGGTGAGTCACTTGGTTATACGAGATATTGGTTAACGGAACATCACGATTTACAACATCTTGCAAGTTCAACTCCAGAAGTGTTGTTAGGTTATATTGGTGGACATACTGAAACGATTCGAATTGGAGCGGGTGCTATTTTACTGCCACACTACAGACCTTATAAAGTGGCAGAAATATTCAATACTTTAGCTACTTTATTTCCTAATCGCATAGATTTAGGTATCGGTAGAGCACCAGGTGGTTCAGCAGAAGCGACTAATGCTTTGTCTACAAATTATTTGCAGAAAGTCTTTGCTTTACCTGAATTGTTAGAAGAACTGTTGAATTTTTTAGATGGTAGTTTTCCAGATGGACATGAGTTTAAATCTTTATCAGCGTTACCTAAGCCAGAAAAGTCTGCAACACCATGGTTATTAGGCACAAGTGAAAAGAGTGCGAAACTTGCTGCTAAAAATGGATTGCCATATACTTTTGGTTATTTTATGAGTGACAATAAAGGCACTGAAATTATTCAAACGTATAAGGACAATTTCGTGAAAAGATATGAGAACCAAGAACCAGAAGTCATTCTTACAGTATCAGTTGTTTGTGCTGAAACGAATAAAAAGGCGGAGGAAATAGCATTAAGCAGTTTAATTTGGTCTATTCAAAAAGAAAAGTTAGAAGATGAAAATGGAGTACCTTCAATTGAAGCGGCTAAGCAATATAAACTCACTGATAAAGAGAAAGAAAAAATCGAAAATATGAAACGACAAATGATTATCGGTGACCAAAAAACAGTGAAGACTCAATTAAAAGCACTTGAAAAAGAATATGAGTGTGATGAAATTATGATAAACACGGTAACATATTCTCCAGATGATAAATTTAATTCTTATTGTTTAATAGCAGAGGTATTATTATAAAGGTATTCATTATTTTGGTATATGAATATCAAAATAGGATGGTGATGAGCATGTTACTTTTAATAGGTAAAATAATCATCTCAGTAGGGCTTGTTGTTGGCTCAATCATAGAAGAAACAATACGGTCTAAAAAGAAAAAAGAACGCAACAAAGATTTATAATACTTTATTTTAATTAAATAATATTTATTGTTATGATAAATAGGAATGAATTCATAAGGAGTGATACATTTTGGATATATCGAGAGGTATAAATCATATAGGTTTAACGGTCCCGAATATTGATGATGCTACAAAATTCTTTAAAGAAGGACTAGACGGTAAAATTGCTTATGATAGTCAGAAGAAAGATGAAAGCCCCCGTGATGGAGAACATGTAGAACATATTCTTGGGTTAGAAGAAGGGGCAAAAATTATAAAAAAAAGAATGATGGTATTTGGCAATGGTCCGAATATAGAAATGTTTGAATTTCAAGATGCTAAACAAGCAAAACCAGATTCGTTGCAAGATATTGGTTTTACGCATATTTCATTTTATGTAGATGATTTTGAAAAAGCTTTTGAACAAATTCAAAAAGCAGGTGGAGAACCCATTTCACAACCACATGACAATACAAAATACGAAGACACTGCAGGTAATAAAACGGTTTATGTTAAAGCGCCATGGGGCAGTTTGATAGAGTTACAAACAGTACCAGAAGGGTTTTATTATCCTTCTGACAGTGAAGCGGAAGTATTTATCCCAAAGAAATAATTAAAAAATGGGAGTGGGACAGAAATCTCATTTTATTAAAAAGATTTCGTAGTCCCACCCCTGGCAAGGATGACTAGGTATGAAAAAAGCTTGTTATAAGCGCATTTTCATACCAGTCAGCTACTGCCAATACAAAAAGAGAGTCTGGGACAATTATTTATGTCCCAGACTCATTTTTTTATAATTATATCTATTTATCATTGAGGTGATTATCTATTTCTTCTACGAGAGCCCTCACGCCTTTATATTCAAGATGAACACCATCGTATGCAAAGTAGTCAGAATGTCCTTTAGCTTTGCTGTGCCAATCTATTAGATGAACATTATTTTTTTGACTTGCAAGCTTGTATAATTTTTTGTTTACATCGTCTTCCCAATCTCTTGGTACATGTGTGTTTACTAAATAGACTTGTGATTTTCCGAATTTATTAACCAATTCTTTTAATTTTTCATATGTAAAATCTCCATTTGTACCAAGTTCAATTACGACTTTATGTTTTGATGTCGTGTATTTACTGTATTTGTCTTTAACCAATGGGATGGCGTCATTTAAATTTCTACCAACTTTGCCATCTATTATGGAAGAAGGATAATTTTGATGAAGTTGTTTACCGATATCGACCATTACAGAGTCTCCTATAAATAATGGTGCTGGCTCGTCTTTATTAGATTCCGTATTTTTGTGATCAGCTAGTTCTTTGTTTACTGAAATTGGTGGAACAGGTTTGATGATACTTTTATCATTGGTTTCTTTACCTGAAGTTTGAAAAGAAGTTAAATTTTCTTTCTTTTTATTTTGATGTAAGTAATCAAAATGTCCAAATAATGTTAAAGATGTTACGCCGATTAATAAAATGATTATAGTAATACGCATAAATATAAACTTGAGGTGCCCTTTAGGTATTACTAAATATTTAAACCCATATTTTCTAAATGGAATCTCCACATAACGATATGAAAATTCAGCAAATAAAATCGTTAAACAAATTTCTATTATTATGATGTATATAGGAATTTGCCCTTGCACAAAGTGACGATTTATAAAAACTATAACTGGATAATGCCATAAGTATAATCTGTAAGATTTTTGTCCAATCCATAAGAATAATGGATTACCTAATGCTTTAGATAACAACGTGCTTGGGTGAACACTGC
This sequence comes from Mammaliicoccus lentus, assembly GCF_002902755.1. Classification (GTDB taxonomy): domain Bacteria; phylum Bacillota; class Bacilli; order Staphylococcales; family Staphylococcaceae; genus Mammaliicoccus; species Mammaliicoccus lentus. The sequence goes on from NZ_PPRS01000025.1 coordinate 12,592, forward strand.
TTGCTATAGCTGGTAAAGTTAATAAAGATATTATATAAATACCGCCAAAATAAAACCAATTATCACTTGAAGATACTGTGAACATGAAGAAAAGTAAAATAAATAAAGATACTAAACCAATGAATTCTATACTTAACTTTAATGGAATAGCGACATGACGCTTTAATCTAAATGGCGGCCAAATATAAGCTAACAACACTCCAAGTAATAATGTTTGTAATCTAGTATCAGTACCGAAGTATACACGAGAGTTATCTGCATTAGGCTGTGCTAAAAATATCATGATTAATACTGATATAATAGAAACAATAAAAGTCCATAAGACTGCCTTCTTATTAAACACGCCCTTTTTAAAAAACAACGAAAGGAAAATTGGCCATATGATATAAAATTGTTCTTCTATAGCTAAACTCCATAAATGTTTTAAAGGCATTAATTTGAAACTATCAAAGTAACTTACATGATGAAAAATATACCACCAATTCGAAACATAAAATATTGCTGCTATAGCATCGTGTCTCACATCTTTTATAATAGATGGTTCAAATAATAATGTATAAATACAGACACTAGCAATGAGAAACAATACTGCAGGTAATAATCTTTTAATTCTCTTTTCCCAAAAATGTAATAAATTAATATGTCCATTTTGCTGAAATTCATTTAACAATAAACTTGTAATTAAATAACCAGAAATGACGAAGAAAGTATCAACGCCGATAAAACCACCAGACAACCATTTAGGGTTTAAATGATAAATAATTATAGCGATAACAGCAATGGCTCGTAACCCGTCCAAACCAGGCAAATACCTAGTGTTTAATGACATAGCTGTCTTTGGATTCTTAGAAAACATTTCCGAATCTCCTTAATATATAAAATAACCTTAATAGACAAAATTATATCTTTTTTACCATATTTATACATTGAAAGGAAATAAAAGGCTACGTATTTATAATAAAAAACCACCTAGCAATTGCTAGGTGGTTTGAACTTAATTAGAATAATTTAGTCCATACGTTTAAGAAGTTCAGATTTAATAATGTTTAATGCTTCCTTATAATTTTCCGCGTTGTGTTCTTGAGCATTTAAAATAAGCAAATCAATAAGTGCTGTATTACTTTTATTACTTACTTCATCTTCAAATTGAAAAATGTTTTCTTCTGATTCCTCATGACCAGGGTTAGATTTAATAATTTGGTAGTAATTATCAGCACCTAAGCCACCTTCTTCAATCATGACTGAAATTCCGGATGATCTTTGTTCATTTTGGCGATTCACTTTAATTAAATTTTTACCTTTAATAACCATAATAAAACCTCCTTGAAATGATCGAAATCCGTACAAAATTCATATCGTTAAAACAAGAGGAAGAAAAATAATCATAATGTGCTTTAGAAATAATCACCTGCTCAATACTATTAGTAATTCTAGTGTATTATTACACAGGAGAAAACACAATACCTTTGCTCAAAATAATAAAAAACGTTATTTTTTCGATATACAGGGAACATATAATGTATAGATTTCTTCAAAACCATAATATCCCAAAAATGTTAGAGAAATATTACTATCATTAAAAATGATGTAATTTACTTTTCCTTACTATTGTTTTAATATTAGCTTATAAAGCGCTTTATTTATACATTTCTTATGTAAATCAATAATTTATTTAAGCTTTTTATCGTTATATTCAAATAAAAATTTTAGAATATAATTGATTATAATTTAGAAAGGTGATTATGAATGGATAATACACAACCAAAAGACGTCATATTAATTGGCGCTGGTATTCTAAGTACAACTTTTGCTTCTTTCTTAAAAGACATAGAACCGGATTGGAACCTTAAAATCTTTGAACGTTTAGACCAACCGGCTATTGAAAGTTCAAATGAAAAGAATAATGCTGGTACAGGTCACGCAGCGTTATGTGAATTGAACTATACAGTAGAACAAGAAGATGGCTCTATCGATGTAGAGAAAGCTAAAGAAATTAACGAACAATTCGAGATTTCTAAACAATTTTGGTCTCATTTAGTTAAAAGCAAAGCGATAGAGAATCCTAAAGAATTCATCCGTCCATTACCTCATATCAGTTTTGTTATGGGTATGCGCAATGTTGATTTCTTAAAACGTCGTTATGAAGCTTTAAAATCATTACCGATGTTTGAAGGGTTAGATTACTCAGAAGATCATGAAAAATTAGCTGAATGGATGCCATTAATCATGGAAGGTCGTAATTCTAACGAACCTCTAGCTGCTAGTAAAATTGATGAAGGTACAGACGTAAACTTCGGTGAATTAACACGTAAATTAGTTAAAAACATCGAAAAGCATGACAATGCAGAAGTACAATTCCGTCAAGAAGTTGTGAATTTCAAACAACGTGAAGACAGCAAATGGGAAGTTGAAGTACGTAATTTAGAAACAGGTGAAGTTGTAACACATGTTGCTGATTATATCTTCATCGGTGCAGGTGGTAATGCAATTCCATTACTACAAAAAACTAAAATACCTGAAAGTAAACATCTTGGAGGCTTCCCAATTAGTGGTGCATTCTTAGTTTGTAATAATCCGAAAATTGTTAATGAACATGATGCGAAAGTGTATGGTAAAGAACCACCAGGCACACCACCTATGACAGTTCCACACTTAGATAGACGTTACATTCAAGGTAAAGAAAGTCTTTTATTTGGACCATTCGCAGCAATTGGACCAAAATTCTTGAAAAATGGTTCTAACTTAGATTTATTCAAATCTATTAATCCAAGTAACGTGGTAACGATGTTATCATCTGGTGTTAAAAACATGTCATTAGTTAAATACTCAATTCAGCAAGTACTTATGAACAAAGAAGATCGTATGAAAGAATTACGCCGCTATGTTCCTAATGCTAAAGATGAGGATTGGGATTTACACATTGCTGGTAAACGTGTTCAAGTTATTAAAGATACAGAAGAACATGGTAGAGGCTTTATCCAATTCGGTACTGAAGTTGTAAACTCTAAAGATAACACTGTCATTGCTTTATTAGGTGAATCACCAGGAGCTTCAACATCAGTATCAGTAGCTTTAGAAGTATTTGAAAAGAACTTCCCACAATATATCAAAAAATGGGAACCAAAAATCAAAGAAATTATCCCTTCATACGGTGAATCTTTAATTGAAGATACTGATTTATTGAAGAAAACAAGAAAAGCTACAAGCAAAGATCTTGAATTAGAATCATAAAGCGTAAAAGTAACATAAGAAAATAAAAACAGCAATTCGTCTTATAAACGAATTGCTGTTTTTTTATTGAAGTTTTAACGTCCCCGCATGTTGCAAGAGAGGTACCACGTGCAACATATCAATTTAACTTTATTTTTTAAAATCTATTAATAGGATAATATACGAAAAAATTACTTCATATATCAAACAAAAATACTGAATATTATTAAATATTTATAAAAATGATGCTTATAATATCAATCGTTCTGATATAAAACTTAATAAGTTCATTTTTTTATAAATCAATTTATTACTATATTCATATATAAAAGTGATTTTTGATAATTTAATTTTTGTATTTTAGTTACGTTTTTCTGCGGAATAAAATTGTTTCTAAAAGCATTATCACTACAGTATGTGATGTGGTACTAAGTTCTAGTTATAAGCAATTATTTAATGATTGAAAAGATATTGTCGTATACCTTTTTACTTTTGTTTTATATTTACAATGTGTTATATTTATAAATGTAAGGGCTTACATTTATTTGAGGGGGTCTTTTATGAAATGTTTGCATCATAGATAGTTGGGGGTTAGTCTAATGAAAATTATTTCGTTCAATGATTTAAAAGATATTGTAAAGTCTGGTGATGTAATATCTATTGCTGCATTATCAGTTGCTAATTTACCGGTTAATGTTTTAAAACATATTGCTTTGGCTCATGAGAAAACTGGGCAAATTGATGATTTAACTATTATGTTGGCAAATGATATTAGTGATTACCGTGGGGATGGTTATGATTTAGATTCATTTGTTAGTCGTGGGATGGTTAAACGACTGATTGCAAGTATTATTATTGGTTCACCTAAAACGATTGAAGCGATAAAAAACAATGAAATTGAAGCTTACATGTTGCCTCAAGGTTTAATGGCGACGCATTATAGACGAGATTCAAAATTGTTTCCTGGCACGATTTCTAAGATAGGACTTAATACGAACATAGATCCAAGATATTCAGGTGGAAAAGTGAATGAAGTGACTAAAAAAGATATCGTTAGTTTACTAGAAGTGAATCATGAAGAATACTTACATTATGATTTTCCTAAAACCGATATTGCACTTCTTCGTGGTACATATGCAGATAGTGAAGGTAATATTTTTATGAATCATGAAGCACACTTAGGTGAAGGTTATGGCGTTGCAGCAGCAGCTCATAGTAACGGTGGGAAAGTCATCGTACAAGTTAAAGAAATTGTGGAAAGTGGTAGTTTCAAGCCGACTGAAGTATTTATACCAGGTGAACTTGTAGACTATGTAGTTGTGAACGATAATCCGAAATATCATCGACAACTTCCACAAGCATATTATGACCCTGCTTTATCAGGTGAATACAGAATCAATAAAATGCTTGAACCATTTATTGAGTTTAATATACGTAAAGTTATTCTCCGTCGAGCTGCACAATTTCTACAAAGAGATGATGTAGTCAGTATTGGTTTTGGAATCAACAATGAACTATCAAATATGCTAGTAGAAGAAGAAGCACATGACTTAGTGCAGTTAAACGTTGATACTGGTAACTTTGGTGGAATGGTAGGAAGTAGGGAATACTTCGGTATGAACTATAACTTAGATGCAAGAATGAGACATGAAATGACTTGGGACTTTATATATAGCGGTGGACTGGATGTAGCATATTTAAGCTTTGCTGAAATCGACCAACATGGAAATGTTAATGTCTCGATGTATGGCGATAGAATGAATGGCTGTGGGGGATTCGTTGATATTAGCCAAACAGTTAAGAGAATTGTATTTTCAGGGACGATGGTAGTAGGAAGTCAGTCTACTTGTAGCAATAATGAGTTGGTCATTGAACAAGAAGGTCATACAAAGAAATTTGTAGAACAAGTTAAAAATTTAGACTTCAATGCTGCATATTCTAGAAAATTAGGACAAGAAGTTTATTATGTTACTGAACGTGCTGTATTCCAATTAACTGATGATGGTCTGAAATTGATTGAAATTGCGCCAGGTTTAGATTTAGAAAAAGATGTACTCGCTAACTTGGCATTTCAACCGATTATCGCTGATGATCTTAAAATGATAAATCGAGACATTTATCAAGAAAATTGGGGAGGCTTGCAAAGAAGTATTCAAGATAATAGTTCAAACTATTAAGGGGGCCGTTTAATATGAATTACGATTGGATAAAAACGAGAGCGCAATTTGATGAGGAGAAACCAGCAGTCATCGATCCGTTAAAAGGCACGGAATGGACTTACCAAGAATTGAATATAAGGGCAGAAAACTTAGCGAATCACCTACAAGAACAAGGGGTTAAACGTGGTGATGTCGTTGGTATTTTTGCGCCAAACGATGTGTCAATTTTAGATTTATTGTTTGCTTCATTTAAAATAGGCGCAGTATACTTTCCGATGAATTGGCGTCTAAAACCAAATGAAATCGAAAGTGTGATAGAAGATTCAAATATTAAAATGATATTTTATTCCACTAGGCATCTGAGTAGTTTACAAGGTATAGCAGATGAGTATTTACATTTAGATATAGATTCTAAAGAATATGATGAAATAGTGGATCCGAAAAATCATCGACCATTTGAATCAGTAGATGTGGGGCAAGATGATTTAGCATCATTAATGTATACGAGTGGAACAACAGGATTACCTAAAGGTGTTATGTTTACGTATGAATCATTCACAACAAATGCTGTAAATACGATTTTAACTTATAAAGTAAACGCTGATTTCTCTACTATCGTATCATTACCAATGTTCCATGTATTTGGTTTTAATGATTTAACAATTCCATTATTGATGGCAGGTGGCACAATTGTACTGCATCGCTACTTTGAAGGTGAACAGTTAAATGATTTAATGAAGAAGTATCAACCTAATTATTTAACACTTATTCCGACGATGTATTATGCGATGTTAGTAGCACCAAACTTTGATATGAAAAGCTTTGAAAATATAGACTTTCTTGTTCAAGGTGGGTCTGCTCCGCTTCCAGGCGTGCAGAAAAAATTCCAAAGCATGGGTTTAAATTTAATTAATGGTTATGGATTAACGGAAGCACCATTAGCATTAGTTAATACACCTACAAATGCAGTGAAGAAACCAATGAGTATCGGCAAACCTGTCATGTACGTTAAGGTACGTATATACAATGATGATTATGAAGAAGTTGGAGTAGGAGAAATCGGAGAGCTTGCAATTAAGGGTAAACAAGTAACGCCAGGTTATTGGAATAAACCTGAAGCGACCGAGAAAAACTTTAAAGATGGTTATTTCTTAACAGGAGATTTGGCGAGAGTTGATGAAGATGGAGATATTTATATTGTAGACCGCAAAAAAGAAATGATTATTACAGGCGGGGAAAACGTGTTACCTTCTGAAGTTGAAGCAGTCCTTGCATCTCATCCTCTAGTAGCTCAAGGTGTAGTCGTAGGGTTTGAGAGTGAGAAATTTGGCGAATCCGTATCTGCAGCTGTGTTACTATCAGAAGATGATCCTGATTATGAAGAAAAATTAGATAAACATATGAAGGAGCATTTAGCAGGCTATAAAGTTCCGAAAATGTATTTGAAAGTTACGAAAATGCCATTAACATCTACTTCAAAACCCGATAAATTAGAAATTCAAAAAATGATGAATAAGAAAGCGAAACAAAATAATAAAGAAAATGACTTAGAATAAAGCATTATATTTTTTTAAATCTTATTGTAAGCGTTATCATTTTAAATGGAGGTTACTATTATGACAAACAGAGAAGAAACATTAAAAGAATTATTTCCAGAAGATATACTCAATATTTCTAAAGACTTAACAGACGGTGAATTGAAATTTCTTAAACAATTAAATGATTTGTTAGAAGAAAAATATAGATCAACTATTAATGAACATTGGATAAATGCGACAGTTCCAGAAGATTTCTTTGATGATATGGGTAAGTTAGATTATTTTAATAATCCATTATTATTTGAAGGCCGTGAAGGTGCTAAAACACCGAGTCAATTATTCCAATTTTTCATGTCATATGTTGTAGCACGATTTGATGTTTCACTAGTTACGCTATTAGGTGTACATCAAGGTTTAGGACACAATTCATTCTTGTTTGGCGGAAGCAAAGAACAAATCGCTTATTATATTCCTAAATTACAATCTCACGAATTGAGAACATGTTTCGCTTTAACTGAGCCTGAACATGGATCAGACGTTGCTGGTGGATTAGAAACAACAGCAAAGAGAGAAGGAGATAAATGGATTATCAATGGTGAGAAGAAATGGATAGGCGGTGCAAACTTATCTGATGTTATACCAGTTTATGCAGTAGATGTTGAAACAGGTAAGCCTAAAGGTTTCATTATTAAGCCTGAACAAGAAGGTGTAGATATTGAAATTATTGAAAATAAAATAGCGTTAAGAATTATACCAAATACAATAATTCGTTTAAAAAATGTAGAAGTTAAAGAAGAAGATAGATTACAAAATATTAATGGCTTCAAAGATATTGCAAAAGTACTTTATTCAACACGTGCTGGTGTAGCGTACATGGCTACTGGAGCATTAGCAGGTGCATTACGCGCTACATTGGATTATGTGACTGAGCGTAAGCAATTTGGTAAAGAAATTAGTAAATATCAATTAATTCAAGAGAAGTTAGCTATGATGCAAGGTAACTTAGCTCAAGCGATGGCAACTTGTGCACAACTTGCGCGAATGCAAGCCCATGGTGAGTATGATGAAGTTGCAACTTCAACAGCAAAAATGATGAATTCATTGAGACTTAGAGAATCAGTTGCAATGGGTAGAGGTATTACAGGTGGTAACGGTATTCTCGCTGAATATGATATTGCAAGATTCTTCTCGGATGCTGAAGCAGTATACACATATGAAGGTACACATGAAATAAACGCTTTAGTTATAGGGCGCGCATTAACAGGTGATTCAGCCTTTCTTTAATTCAATAACAAGTAAAGAAATACAGAATATATTGGAGGACTTTTTATGACTATAAAAAAAGCAACCGTTCTAGGTGCAGGCACAATGGGAAGTCAAATAGCTGCTCTATTAGTAAACGCAGGATTGAAAGTAAAACTATTAGATATAGTAATTGATGAGCAAGATCCTAATAAAATTTCTAAAAAAGCATATGAAACGATAACAGACAAAAAAAGACCGTTATTGTTTAATTTAGAATTTGCTTCTAACTTATCATACGGTAATTTTCAAGATGATTTAAATGGTGAAGATGATGCTGATATCTATATTGAAGCGGTGAAAGAAGAACTAGAGATTAAGCATCAAGTATGGAAACAAGTAACATCAGTAGCTAAAGATGATGCAATATTTGCGACAAATACTTCTGGTATTCCTATTGAAGCAATATCAAAAGTGTTTGAACCAAAAGATAAAGAACGATTCTTAGGTATGCACTTCTTCAATCCGCCTCGTATTATGAAGTTAGTAGAGGTTATACCGAATAAAGATACTTCAAAAGATGTTATAGACAGAACACAAACATTTGCTGAAGAAATATTAGGTAAAGGTGTTGTTGTCGCTAACGATGTTCCGGGATTTGTAGCAAACAGAGTCGGAACACAAACGATGAATGACATTATGTATCGAGGGGAAGAACAAGGATTTTCAATTGTTGAAGTCGATGCTTTAACAGGACGTGCTATCGGTAGACCGAGTACAGGAACTTACGGATTATCAGATTTAGTCGGATTAGATATTGCGGTCACTGTTATTAAAGGGCTACAACAAATTCCAGAAGAAGAGCCTTATTTCAAAGATACAAAAATTGCAGAAACGCTCGTTAAAAACGGTTCGTTAGGTCGTAAAACAAAACAAGGCTTTTATAAAAAAGATAAAAAGACACGTTTAGTTTATGATATAGATTCGGATGAATACGTACAGCCTGAACCACCACAATTAGAAATTTTATCTAAATTCAGTAAAGATTTAAAATCAAATTTAGATGTAATATTTAATGCAGAAGATAAAGCAGGATTATATTTATGGGAAACATTAAGAAATAATTTCTATTATTCAGCAATTAATGTACCAAAAGCTGCTTCTGACTTTAAAGATATTGATCGAGCTTTAGTTTGGGGATTTAACTGGAAAGCAGGTTCATTTAAACTTTGGGATTTAATGGGCTTCGAAAGAGTTAAAAAACGTATGAAAGATGAGCTTGGTGAGTTACCAGAGTGGATTGAAAATCAAACTGAAAGTTTCTATAAAGATGGAGAAACAATAGAACGTGTAACGCCTACATCGGAATTTATTGACCGTGAAATTTGGAATAAAGAAGACTCTAATTTATCTGTGGCAAACAAAGATCAATTGTTATTTAAATTACAAAGTAAAAATAATATCGTATCAGATGGTTTTGCTGAAGATTTAATAGAAGCTATAGATTTATTAGAAGAAGAAGATTATACAAGTATGGTTATATACGCTGATGGTAATAATTTCAGTGTTGGTGCAAATTTATATTTAATGAAGCAAGCGCACGAATCTAAAGATGTGGAAAATTTAGTTGGTCCAGCCATTGATAACTTGCATAAGAGTTTCAACAGAATGAAGTATTCACTTAAACCAATCGTAACTGCCGTGCATGGTAGAGCTTTAGGTGGTGGTTGTGAAGTTGTACTTCACTCGCCATTCGTGGTAGCAGCAAGTGAAACGTATATAGGATTAGTTGAAACAGGTGTAGGCTTATTACCAAGTGGTGGTGGATTAGCTGAGCTTTCTGATAGAGTGCTAAGAACAAATCATAAAGAAAATGATAAGCAAGAGTCTATTTCAAAAGTATTAATGAACGTAGGTCTAGCTAAAGTTTCAACAAATGCATATGAAGCTAAACGCTATGGTTATTTAAGAGATACAGACTCTATCATATTCAATAAAGAAAAACGTGTTGAAGTAGCGTTAAATAAAGCGAAATATGAATCAGAAACAAATTATATTCCAAAACCAAAAGCGCAATATACTGCATTAGGTAGAGACTTTAAAGCGCTAGCTCAAGGTCAATTGGACGCACAACGTTTAGGCCACTTTATTAGTGATTATGATTACGAAATTACAATGAAAGTTGCACATATATTATCTGGCGGAGACTTGCCACGCAACACATTTATAAACCAAAGATACCTTCAAAAATTAGAAAGAGAAGGATTCTTACAACTCTTACAAAACGAAAAAACATATGACCGTATTTCACATATGTTAGAAAAAGGAAAACCTTTACGCAATTAATGATGAGCTGAAAAAGAGAGGATGGATATCAATGCAAGATGCATATATAGTAGCATACGGACGTTCAGCAGCGGGTAAAGCAAAGCCAGGCGGCGCGTTATTCCATGAAAGACCTGATGAAGTTGGTGCACAAGTCTTAAAAGGTGTATTAGATAAAATAGAAGGATCATTCGACTACAGTATGGTAGACGATGTAATACTCGGCAATGCTTTCCCAGAGGGTTTACAAGGACAAAATATGGCGCGTTCAATCGCGTTGTTAGCTGGTCTTCCTAAAGAAGTGCCAGGACAAACTGTGAATCGTTACTGTTCTTCAGGACTACAAACAATCGCAATAGCAGCTAATGAAATTATGTCAGAACAAGCAGATGTGTTAGTTGCTGGCGGTGTAGAATTAATGAGTGCCGTGCCAATGGGCGGTAATGAACCAACGAACAATCCAGAGTTGCAAGAACAAGATACAGGTGTTTCTTATCCGATGGGATTAACGGCTGAAATGGTAGCAGATGAATTTAATGTTTCTAGAGAAGAACAGGATAAATATGCAGTAGAAAGTCATAAGCGTGCTAATGAAGCACGTGAAGCGGGGAAATTTGATGATGAAATTATACCGCTAGACATTCATAAAGTAAGTTATGACCAAAACGGCCCTGTCGTATCAAAAGAAATATTCAAAGAAGACGAGTTAATCAGACCAGAAACAAATCTTGAAACATTAGCCAAATTAAGAACCGTATTCAAGGCAGATGGAACGGTAACTGCTGGAACATCAGCACCTTTAACAGACGGAGCAGGATTTGTAGTGCTGATGTCTGGTGATAAAGTGAAAGAACTAGGTGTTAAACCAATTGCTAAGTTTGTAGGGTTTAAAGCAGTAGGTGTTGATCCTAAAATAATGGGTATTGGCCCAGCATACGCAATTCCAGAAGTACTTGAACTTACAAATCTTAATGTAGAAGATATTGACTTAGTTGAATTAAACGAAGCTTTTGCTTCACAAACAGTTGCTTCAATTAATAAAGTAGGGCTAGATGTTAACAAGACAAACGTTAATGGTGGTGCAATAGCATTAGGTCACCCACTAGGGGCAACAGGTGCAATGCTAACTGCTAAGCTCTTATCTGAAATGAAGAGAAGACCAGATTCTAAATATGGAATGGTCACAATGTGTATTGGAGTAGGTATGGGTGCAGCAGGTATCTTTGAATATGTAAGATAAATTAAATTTGAGAACTAAATAATATGTTACAAAATAAAGCTCCTAATCCTTTGTGTTTAATTAATGGATTAGGAGCTTTTTGTTTATATAAGATTTAGTTATTTATTATATTTTTCTTGTTCTGCTTCTCTTAATTCTACGCGTCTTATTTTTCCTGAATTAGTTTTAGGTAATGTATTTACAAATTCAATCGCTCTTGGATATTTATAAGGTGCCGCGTCTTGTTTTACGTATGTTTGTAGTTCTTTTACAAGTGCATCATCACCATCAACACCTTCTTGTAAAATAACAAAAGCTTTCACAATGTTACCGCGGATTTCATCTGGACTAGCTACGACTGCACACTCTTGTACTTTAGGGTGTTTCGTTAATGAGTCTTCAACTTCAAATGGCCCGATTGTATATCCTGAGCTAATGATAATGTCATCTTCTCTTCCTTTGAACCAGAAGTATCCATCTTCATCTAATCTTGCGCGGTCGCCTGTTACATAGTAGTTGCCTCTTTTTGAAGCTTCAGTACGTTCTTCATCTTTATAATAACCTTGGAATAAAGAAGGTGAATCTAATGAAACAGCGATATCACCTGTTGAACCGTCTGTAATTGGTTCGCCATCTTCATCAATGATTGCGACATTACTGCCAGGAATTGCTTTACCCATTGCACCGATTCTGCTTTCAGTGTCTTTTAAGAATGCGATTAGCAATGTATTTTCAGTTTGACCGTAGCCGTCTCTAACTTTAATGTTAAAGTTTTCTTGGAATTTTTCTATTACCTCTTTGTTTAATGGTTCGCCTGCTGAAACAGCACTATGTAGATTTTTTAAAGTGTAATCAGCTAAGTTAGGAAGTTTAGCCATTAAACGGTATTCAGTTGGTGTACAGCAAAGCGCGTTAACCTCGTGTTTTTCTAGTAAATCTAAATATTTTTTAGCGTCAAATTTACCGTTGTATACAAGAGCTGTAGCACCTGAACCTAAAATTGATAAGAATGGGCTCCATACCCATTTTTGCCAGCCTGGAGCAGCAGTTGCCCAAACAGTATCGCCTTCACTAATGCTTAACCAATGTTTAGGTGCTGTTTGAATGTGAGCATATCCCCAACCATGTGTATGCACGACTGCTTTAGGAAGCCCAGTTGTACCTGACGTGTATGAAAGTAGCGCAATATCATCGCGTTTTGTTTTGTCTACTTCTAATGTTTCACTCGCGTCAGCTTTTTCTTTGTCTAAAGGAATCCAATTTTCTTCTTCATCACCGACGATGAATTTCGTTAATTGCTCATATTCCTTAATATTATAAAATTCATTTGTAGAATTAGAGATTGAAACGACTGCATCTATTTCACCGTGTGTAATTCTATGTTGTAAATCTTTAGTTCTTAACATTTCTGAACTTGGAATGATGATTAGCCCTGATTTTAATGCGGCAGTATAAATTTCGTAAGTCACAATAGATCTAGGCATCAGTATTAATATTTTGTCACCTTTTTTAAGCCCGTTGTTTTTAAAAACATTCCCGACTTTATTTGCGTTTTTCATTAAATCTGAATATGTAATATGTTGTACATCACCTGATATATCTTCAAAAACAATGGCTTCTTTTGTTTGGTCCACTGCATATTTTTCTATTTCATTAACGATATTATAAGTTTCAGGTGCGATTAAATTTGAATTGTCCATAACTATCTCCTTATATCTTTAGATTATTTATACATTTTAACAATGATTACTATTTAATACGAATAAATAAAACTTATAACATATAATTTAGGACTTTTTATTGACAATTTTACAAAATAAATATATGTTATAAAAGTATATAAAAAATAGCTTGGGTATAGATTCTTTAGCAATTGGCTGATATATATTGGTTAATTGAAAAAGAAGTTTACTAAAACTATTAATAAAAAATGAACTATTTCTCAGGAAATAATAAATATTATTCTATATTTTAATAATAAAGGAAGCAATACAAACAACGTTAAGTATGTTTGGTTGAAGCCGACAATTATAGCAAATCATTATGAATGATTTGTTTTAAATTGTCGGCTTTTTTATTTTTAAGTCATATATAAAGGAGTAGTCAATATGATGAGTTTATTAGTATTATTTTTCATCACATTAGTTATAGCGATTTTAAGCGGATTGTTATTTCTTATACATAAAGTACCATTACGTTACACTAAATATCATTTAATCATTTTTTCGGTTCCTACATTTATTGCTTTAATTGGGACGATTTTTATTCGAGAAAATCTAGAAATTGGTCCATGGCATTTAGATGTATTATCTTGGCTACTTGCATTCTTTATATTGATGATTGGATTAATTATCCAAAGGTTTTCATTGAGATATTTATACGGAGATGCGCATTATCGAAAGTATTTTACATTGTTTACGATAATGACAACTTTCGCCTCTGTAGCATGGTTGAGTGATGACTTGAGAATTATGACAGGACTGTGGGGCATCACGCTACTTTGTTTAACAATGTTAATAAAATTGAACAAACAATGGAAAGTGACAAAAGAAGCATCTAAAATAACAGGTATTTTGTTCTTAGTGAGTTGGCTTTCTTTATTATGTGCGATATTATTCGTGAATTATTTATCTGGAGAATGGGCAATTTCAGCAATATTTACTGTAGAAAATTTAAAATCATTTGATTCGTGGCAAGGTGTTATCATACAGCTTCTATTAATATTATCAGTGATTATTCCTGCCGCTCAATGGCCTTTCCATAGATGGCTTATAGAATCTGTTGCAGCGCCAACACCTGTTTCAGCAATTATGCATGCCGGAATTGTAAATGTGGGTGGCGTTATTTTAACAAGATTTTCACCGATTTTTATGAACGAGTGGACGTTATCAATTTTACTTATTATTGCAAGTGTTTCTGTATTAATAGGTTCAGGCATCAGCTTAGTCCATGTAGATTATAAAAGGCAGTTAGTTGGATCTACGATGGGGCAAATGGGCTTTATGCTTATTCAATGTGCTTTAGGAGCTTATTCAGCTGCAATTATTCATCTCATATTACATGGATTGTTTAAAGCAACTTTATTCTTACGTTCAGGATCGGCTGTGAGACACTTTGAAGTGCCTACAAGAATGAATGAAAGCATATCTTATATTTGGGTGTTAGTCGGTCGTTTCTTAGCTGTATTTATAGGTATCACTTTTTGGTTGATTACCCCTTATAGTAGTTATCAATTCATAAGTGCACTTATATTAGCTTGGTCCTTATCTGTATCATGGACACAGCTTGTTGCATTTGGAGAAGGAAAATTAGGACGAATAATAGGTTTAGCAGCATTAGTCTCTATCGGTGTTGTATACTTCGCTATTCATAACTTCTTTCATCATTGGTTACAACAATTTGAATTTCAACTTGCAGAACCACCTTTCTTTGTTGTCACTGTCATGATTGCAATGTTGGTGTTAGGTAGTTTAATGAGCATGTGGATAGGAAGAAATAAATCTTCTCGCATATTCTTAATGACATATTTATGGCTTGTACATTTCGGAGAAGCAAAATATCACTCTGTTGAAAGTCATCCAAGATATTTGAAAGATCATTTTGTAAAAGGTGGTTATAAACATGGTTAATGTAATCTTAAATACGCAAAATATAAAAAATATCATACAATCAGCAAGTCGAGTTATCGTGCCGTTATCGCCGATTTCAATTTTTGCTGCTAGACACCCGTGGGCTAATATGGAAGAACAAACTTTTGAAGAAGTCGCAAGATGGATAAAAGAAACACAAGAAATTAACATGTATGCCAATAAAAATATTATTAAATCTGCTATTAAAAAAGAAGAAATCAATGAATATTTTATTTCAAATAAATTAGAAGATTGGTTAGAAAAAGCAGACTATAAAATTGATAAAGAAGAATTACTCCAATTTGCACAGAAAGCTTTAAAAGGCATAACTTTAAAAGATGAAGTAGTTAAGCAATACGAAAAAGAATTAAAACAACATTATACTGTAGATGAATTTAATCTATCTAAAAATAAGAAAGTTAAAATGTTGAGTGCTTATCAACAAAGTAAATCAGGTGAACCATACAATGATATATTGAACTATCATATTATAAAATGGTGCAAATTATATTTAGATAATGCTCAATCTGGTTGGTCGATGCCAACACATAATGAAAGTTTTTATAATGCTTGGAAAAAGATGGTCGTATTGGATCCTGCATTAAATAAAAATATACGTCAACAATTTAAAAATTTACCTGGAGATTCAATTGAAGCAATGGAATGTTGCTTAGATAATTTGAATATTGAACAACAACATATTCAATCTTATTTAGAATCGCATTTAATCTCATTACCAGGATGGGCTGGTATGATGCTTTGGTATGATGAAAAATCTAATCAAACAAAAAATCTGTTACAAGAATATTTAACGATTAGACTAGCTCTAGAATGGTCACTAATCGGAAATCTCGTACCTGAAGATTTATTAGAACAAGAAGTTGATTACACTTCAATAGTTGCATGGTTAGAGTGGGGAGATTTCACTTTAGAAAAATGGCTAGCATTACCAAAAGATAAACAAAAGGAATATATACGATTTTCTCTTGATTTTGATGAGATTACACGTAAGAAAATATTGTTAGAAGCATGGGAAGATACTTATGAATTAAGTTTAAGACAAGAAATTAACTCTCAACTTGTTAATAACATGCCAATACAAGAAACGAAAGCGCAATTGGCATTCTGTATAGATACAAGATCAGAACCTTTCAGAAGACAGTTAGAAATGGAAGGACCATTTGAAACGATTGGTATCGCGGGTTTTTTCGGTTTACCAATAGAAAAATGTGAATTAGGGCATCAACATACGCATAATTCATTACCGGTTATGAACCAACCGCTACATAAAATTCAAGAATTTGAAGCGAACAGTAATGAAAATGATTATGTGGATAAGAAGAAAACAGTATCTTCCTTAATTTATACTTTTAAAAAGATGAAACAAAATGTATTACCTAGTTTATTATTACCGGAACTAACTGGACCATGGCTTAGTATTCAAACTATTACAAGAAGCTTTATGCCGAAAAGTTCAGGTAGTATCATTAATAAATTTAACGATACATTTTTGAAAAAACCTGAAACAACATTAACAATTAACGAGCATGAACATAATCATGGACAACAAGATAGTTTGCCAATTGGTTTTACAGAAAAAGAAAAAATCAATTATACGGCAGAAGCTTTAAAATTAATGAGTTTAACTGAAGGTTTTGCTCCGCTAGTTGTGATATGCGGTCATGGTAGTCACACAGCTAACAACCCTTATTCAGCTTCTCTAGATTGTGGTGCTTGTGGCGGTTCAGCAAGTGGTTTCAATGCTAAAGTACTAGCGACGTTATGTAATTTACCTGAAGTTAGAACAGGACTACTTAAACATCATATTTTTATACCTGAAGAGACAGTGTTTATCGCAGCAGAACATTGTACAACAATTGATGAGCTTGAATGGATATATGTTCCGGAATTATCGAAAGAAGCTGAAGAATCATATATATTATTAAAAAATACAATTCCAGAAGTGAGTCGCAAAGCTAACGAGTTGAGATTAACACAATTACCAGGCATTCATTACGATAAGAAAAATGCTACTAAAGAAGCTAAGAAAATATCTAGTGACTGGAGTGAAGTGCGTCCTGAATGGGGATTAGCACGAAATGCATCATTTATAATTGGTCAAAGACAATTAACTAAGAAGCGACAATTAAATGGAAGGTCGTTCTTGCACAATTATGATTGGAGGAAGGATCAAGATGGCGTTTTATTGAATACTATTTTGACAGGACCAGCGACTGTTTCCCAATGGATAAACCTACAATATTACGCTTCGACAGTTGCTCCACACTTTTATGGAAGTGGCAGTAAAGCGACTCAAACAGTTACTTCGGGCATTGGTGTAATGCAAGGTAATGCTAGTGATTTATTAACAGGGTTACCGTGGCAATCTGTTATGAAATCAGATGAAGATTTTTATCATTCACCGATTCGATTATTAATCGTTATACAAGCGCCTAATCATTACATTGAACGTTTATTAAATGAAAATGAAGTGTTAAACACCAAATTGAAAAATGGTTGGTTATTAATTTCAAGTATTAATGAACATGGAGAATGGATTAAATGGTAAACAGATAGGGAGCAATTTTTTGCTGAGAGGATGTATAATGATGAACGAAGAAAATAATATATTGATATTAGGTGAATTAAATACACATTCAGAAGACGAATTTGTTAGACAAGTGTTTGATAAGACAGCTCATGTGTTTACTATAAATAGTTATCAATCAGAAATAGCGCAAGCATATGGAGAAGTTATGAGATCAATCATTATATCGATTTATCAGAAAGACATTCTAGAAATATACATCATTGGTAAAGACGAGGCTTATAATTTACCTAATATTGACTTACCTGAAATGATTAGAAGCATGGAAAGTCGTTTAAAAACGATAGACTATTTATTTGAGAATTGTAAGCCAGAAATGAATGGTGAAAGTATTATAGATTGGTTAAATGGTGAACGTGATGTTCATAAACGAATTGAAGAAAGTGTTAACCAGATTTATAACCATCCATTAGTACCGGAAAATATTAAAATTTCCGGGATAATATTCAAAGAAAATGATGCAGAAACAATTATTCAAGAAACAACTTAAAGAGTATTTATCAATTTGTGAGGAGATGAAAGATATGGACATGACGAAAGGGTACTGTGAATCTACAATAAGTAAAGCTATCACACAATGGGAAAAAGAATATTTAGGCAGAGGTTCCTTGTCAGTGAAGACAGATATATTAAGAGATATGATTATTGTAGATTTACAAGGTATTTTAACACCTGCTGAATACAAAGTCTCTGAAACAAAGGAAGGTTTACTTTCCATTAAACGCACGAGATCTACTTTAGTGGAATCAGACGTTTCACATCTTTATGAAATAATATTTAATATAACTAATGAAAAAGTTGACAGTTTTCATACTGATTTAAGTTCTCGTACTGGCGAACGTATGATGATTTTTAAAATGTACAATAATATTGAAGATTTATTTAATAAATAGGGTTGATTTGTAAATGTTTATTTGCGATAATTTCATAGTTCTTTTGTATTTAAAAGAAAATAGTTGAATTAAACGAAACTTAATATAAAATTTACATTAGATTAACAATTATCGTTTAATATTCACAATGGTTACAAAAAATTTAATTGAGGTGTCTTATGGAATTGTCGGCGCTAGAAATTATCTTCACTTTTATAGGTGGTCTAGGTATATTTCTTTATGGTATTAAGCAAATGGGAGACGGATTACAAGCTGCAGCAGGAGATAGACTGAGAAGTATTTTAAATAGATTTACTAGCAACCCAATAATGGGCGTATTAGCTGGTATGATTGTTACAATTTTGATTCAAAGTAGTTCAGGTACAACAGTTATTACGATAGGGTTAGTCAGCGCAGGCTTTATGACGCTAAGACAAGCAATTGGTGTCGTAATGGGTGCAAATATCGGTACAACTGTTACTGCATTTATTATTGGTATTGATATTGGGGAATATTCTTTACCTATATTAGCAATTGGTGCATTTTTAATATTCTTTGTTCAAAAACGTAAAGTTAAGAATGTTGGTATGATATTCTTTGGTTTCGGTTCTTTGTTCTATGGGTTAGAGCTAATGAGTGGCGCAGTAAAACCTTTAGCTAATTTAGATGGATTCCACGATATTATGCTAAATATGTCTCATACACCAATACTAGGTGTTGCTGCAGGAACATTTGTAACATTAATCGTTCAAAGTTCTAGTGCAACAATTGGTATATTACAAGGATTCTTTGCGAATGATTTAATATCATTACACGGAGCTTTGCCTATTTTATTAGGTGATAACATTGGTACAACAATTACAGCTGTATTAGCAAGTTTAGCAGGTTCATTAGCAGCTAAACGTGTTGCAGTTACACATGTATTGTTTAACTTAATCGGTGCGGCAATTTTCTTATTAATTTTACCGATTTATGAAGCGGCTGTTACATGGATGCAAGGTGCATTTAGATTAAATCCAGAAATGGTAATCGCATTTGCACATGGTACATTTAACATTACAAACACATTGATTCAATTACCATTTATTTTTGTATTAGCGTGGTTAGTTACAAAAATTATTCCTGGTGAAGATTTAAATGAAAAATATAAACCTAAATATTTAGATAATAACTTAATCAATAGAGCGCCGAGTATTGCATTGCAAGAAGCGCAAGATGAAATTAGAAACATTGGAAAGTTATCAATGTCTATGCTTGAAAAAGTAGATCACACAGATGATAAAGCTGTTAAAAAACATAAACAAAAACACGCTGCCATCGAGAATATGTATGATAATGTTAGACAATATTTAAATAAATTGTCAGAGAAAAAATTATCAGCAAAAGACGGAGAACGTCTATCTGTATTATATGATGTGAATAGAACAATTTTGAAAGTATCAGCACTAACAGAATCTTATTTAGATGAACTGCAGAAAAAAGAATCATCTGATATTCGAATCTCAGAAAAAGCTGAGCAAAGTATAGATAGACTGTATGAACATGTTAAAATTTCATATGAAAAAACATTCGAAGCATTTGATGCATATGATTATGTTAAAAAAGATGAGGTTGTAAAACGAAGTGAAGATTCATATTTATTAGAACATGACTTAAGAAAGAAACATATTAAACGTTTAAGTTCTGGCGAATGTTCACCAGAAGGCAGTCTTGTATATATAGATATGATCTCAATATTAGAGCGTATAGGTTATCATTCAAGGAACATTTCAGAATCAATGATTAACCTTGGAGAAGATACGTATACTCAAACATCTGAAGTAAGATTATAAAAAATAAGCATATCACTTAACTGATTATTCCAGTTTAAAAGTGATATGCTTATTTATTTTGAGTTAGAATTTATGTCCGAGAATATTGAGGATAAGCTAAAAAATCGCGGAAATATTTTCATCTGATGAAAATATATTCTAATACGAACAATAAGTTTCTAAACAAGTGTTATTGATTGGTGTTTATCATTATTTAATTTACGATATGTATAAAGAGTAATATTTATAAATTTTTATAACATTAAATGTAAGCGTTTGCTAAAATAAAAATTAATTATAATTGAAAAGGGGAAATAGAGATGCAATTAAATGTAGGTATTATAGGTTGTGGTGGTATAGCGAATGGCAAGCATTTACCAAGCTTGCAGAAAATTGAAGAAGTAAATATTGTAGCTTTTTGTGATATAGATGTAGAGAAGGCTGAAGTAGCAGCAGACTATTACGGTACTGAACAAGCAAAGGCTTATGCAGATTATAAAGAGTTGTTGAAAGATGAAACGATTGATGTTATTCACGTTTGTACGCCAAATAGTTCGCATAAAGAATTAACAATTGCTTCATTGGAAGCAGGCAAGCATGTGATGTGTGAAAAACCAATGGCTAAGACAACTGAAGAAGCACAAGAAATGATTGAAGCAGCTAAAAGAACAGGTAAGAAATTAACGATTGGTTATCAAAATCGTTTTAGACCAGATAGCCAGTACTTACGTCAAGCAACACAACGTGGAGATTTAGGGGATATATATTATGGTAAAGCACATGCTATACGTAGAAGAGCAGTGCCTACGTGGGGTGTATTCTTAGATGAAGAACAACAAGGTGGAGGCCCGTTAATTGATATTGGAACACATGCACTTGATTTAACATTATGGATGATGGATAACTATGAACCTGAATCAGTAATGGGGTCAACTTTCCATAAATTAGGTAAAAAAGAAAATGCAGCAAATGCTTGGGGACCATGGGATCCTAAGGAATTTACTGTAGAAGATTCTGCATTTGGATTTATCAAGATGAAAGATGGTGCAACAATCGTTTTAGAATCAAGTTGGGCGCTTAATTCACTTAATGTAGATGAAGCTAAATGTGAACTTTCAGGAACTGAAGGTGGAGCAGACATGAAAGATGGCTTAAGAATACATGGTGAAGACTTTGGTTCACTATATACAACTCAAGTTGAACTTGAAAATAAAGGCGTGGACTTTTATGAAGGAGAACAAGTTGATGAAGCAGAAGTAGAAGCGCGTTCATGGATTGATAGTATTTTGAATGATACTGATCCTGTCGTAAAACCTGAAGAAGCTATTGTCATCACTCAAATATTAGAAGGTATATATAAATCTGCGAAAACAGGAAAAGCTGTTTATTTTGAATAATAACTAAAGGGGATGTCTAAATGAATATAACAGTATGGAATGAATTTCGTCACGAAGTAGAAAGCGAAGAAATTAAGAAAGTTTACCCAAAAGGCATTCATAATGTCATAGCTGAATTTTTAAGTGAAAAACACAATGTTAAAACAGCAACATTGGATGAACGAGAACACGGTTTAACTGATGATGTATTAAATCAGACAGATGTCTTAATTTGGTGGGGACATAAAGCTCACGATGAAGTAGAAGATTCAATTGTTGAAAAAGTAAAGCAGCGCGTACTAGATGGAATGGGATTAATTGTTTTACATTCAGCACATTTCTCTAAAATATTTAAAAGCTTGATGGGGACAACATGTGATTTAAAATGGCGTGAAGCAGATGATAGAGAAAGACTTTGGGTTGTAGATCCTACTCACCCAATAACAGAAGGTTTAGACTCATATATCGAATTAGAAAAAGAAGAAATGTACGGCGAGCACTTTGATATACCAGCACCAGATGAAACAGTATTTATAAGTTGGTTTGAAGGCGGAGAAGTATTCCGTAGTGGCGCAACTTTCAAACGTGGAAACGGAAAAATATTTTATTTTAGACCTGGACATGAAAGCTATCCTACATATTATAACTCACAAATACAGCACGTTATTAAAAATGCAGTGGAATGGGCTGAAAACCGTAACACTCCTAAACATCAATATGGTAATGCTCAACCGTTAGAGCATATCAGCGAGAAATAGGTGAGTGAATTATGGACAAATTAAAATTAGGTATGATAGGCGTTGGAGGTATTGCTCAAAACAGACATATACCTGCATTTAAACAATTAAAAGGTACTGCTCAAATTGTAGGTGTTCAAGACATTAACTATGATTTAGCACAACAAGTAGCTAAAGAACATATGATACCTCATGTGTTTAAAGATTATGAAGAAATGTTTAACGAAGTAGATGCAGTTGTAATATGCACACCGAATAAGTTTCATGCAGAGATAAGTATTGCGGCATTAAATGCAGATGTTCATGTATTTTGTGAAAAACCAATGGCCATGAATAAAGAAGAATGTGATGCGATGATTGAAGTGGCTAATAGAGCAAATAAATTGTTAGCTATTGGATACCATTATCGATTTACAGATGCTGCTATTACAGCTCATAAAGCAATTGAAGGTGGCACTGTAGGAAGTCCTCTTGTTACAAGAGTTCAAGCAATGCGTAGACGTAAAGTACCTGGATGGGGAGTTTTTACGAATAAAGAACTACAAGGTGGTGGAAGTCTAATAGATTACGGTTGTCATTTATTAGATTTATCACTTTGGTTACTTGAGGATGTCCAACCTGTTGAAGTATTAGGTAAAACTTATAACCGATTAAGTAAAACACCTAATCAAATTAATGACTGGGGAACATTTGATAGTAGTACTTTTGAAGTGGACGATCATGTTTCTAGTTTTATTACATTTGACGATCAGTCTACGATGCAATTTGAGTGTTCTTGGTCAGCGAACATTAAAGAAGATAACATACATTTAAGTATTTCAGGCGTTGATGGAGGATTGAATGTGTATCCATTTGAAATATATCAACCTAAATTTGGTAACTTTTTTAATGAAAAAGCTGTAGCAGAACATAATGAAGATTTAGCAGCACAGAGACAAGCCATGAATTTTGTGAACAGTTGTTTAGGACTAGAATCTTTAATTGTACAACCAGAACAAGCTCGAAAAGTCAGTCTCATTATAGATGCAATATATAGAAGCAGTGAAGAAGGACGTAGTGTTAGATTAATTTAATATCAAATATAAAGGAGCGATACATATGAAAATAGGTGTGTTTACAGTACTTTTTCAAGATAAATCATTTGAGGAAATGTTAGATTATGTCGCGAATTCAGGTTTGAAGATGGTAGAAATCGGAACAGGTGGTAACCCGGGAAATCATTTTTGTGATGTTGATGCATTATTAGAAAGTGAAGCTAAACGTGAATCTTTCATGGATGCGATTAAACAACGCGGATTAGAAATTAGTGCGTTTAGTTGTCACGATAATCCAGTTTCGCCGGATGAAGAACATGCTAAACAAGCACACGATACATTTATTAAAACAGTGAAGCTTGCATCGATTTTAGGAGTGCCTGTAGTCAATACATTTTCAGGTATACCAGGATCAGATGAAGATGCCAAACATCCAAATTGGCCAGTCACACCATGGCCAACAGCATACTCAGAAATTTATGAATGGCAATGGGAAGAGAAGCTGATACCTTATTGGAAAGAAGCGGCACAATTTGCTAAAGATCATAACGTTAAAATCGGAATAGAATTACATGCTGGATTTTCGGTGCACACACCACATACGTTATTAAAATTAAGAGAAGCAACTAACGATGCAATAGGTGCGAATCTAGATCCAAGTCATTTATGGTGGCAAGGTATTGATCCAGTAGCTGCTATAAAAATACTGGGCAAAGCAAACGCTATTCATCACTTCCATGCAAAAGACACATACATTGATCAGGAAAATGTAAATATGTACGGATTAACAGACATGCAACCATATGGCTCCGTACAATCTAGAGCATGGACATTTAGATCTGTCGGTTATGGACATAGCCCTCAAGTATGGGGTGATATAATAAGCGCATTAAGAATCAATGGATATGATTACGTCGTGAGTATTGAACATGAAGATCCTATAATGTCCGTAGAAGAAGGCTTCCAAAAAGCAGTACAAAATCTACAATCCGTAAATATAAACGAAATACTCGAAAATATTTGGTGGGCATGATGAAAACCATGACCTTAGCGAGTGTAAAACTCGCTAAGGTCATGGTTTTATTTTAGGTTGAACTTTTGGGTGCACTTCATAAAGACGTGTGTATTTGGATTATTGAGGTAGAAAATCCAATAAGAATGCTGCTCTTACAACAATGGTGGTTTTTATTGAAAACATCAAATATAATATTGAATTTTTCGTTGACCTTCTTTTTTGAAGTGTTGGTTACATAATTTTCTAATTGCCCATTCATTTCCATCACACCATATTTGAGCTTCTTTCAAAGTAAAAGGTTCGTTTTTCAATATATATAATTCTTTTAAGTTTTCTAAATATAGTAATTGTCTTGCAATTTTCTTCGAACAATACATACATTCACCAAACCTCTTATGACTATTTAATTGTATGTGTCCTATTTTTCTGCATTGTGGGCACCATAATCCAGGATTTATTTGGTCAAAAGGTAATAAATTCTTTGGATAGATTTTCGAAAAATCTTTCTTCAAGGTCTTTATTCTATTCAAAATAATTTTATTTTCTTCTATTTTATAATTTTTAATTAGTTTTGGGATTTTGTGTAATTCTGTAGGTAGTAGTACTTGATTGCGATGAGGGATTTCTGTATGAAGCGTAAATGTAGGGTTAGTAAAGACGAGATAGGATTCAACTGTACGTTTGATATCAAGTTTAGATTTTATAAGTTCCAGTTCATACTCAGCCCGCTTCATCTGCTGAAAAGGTGTTTGAAATATATTTCCATAGCTATTTTTAAGTTGGTTATCAATTATATAGTAGTCACCTTTGTAGTGTTTAATTTCTAAATTCATAATTTTTTCGTCGTCGACAATTAAAAAATCAATTTGAACTTTATTGTTTATATCCAATTCGATATCATGCACATAATTTAACTTAAGTTCTTGATCTAATATTTGTTTAATTAATTCTTCACCTTCTATTCCTTTTATTTGTCTATATAATTCTCGAGTTGTTTCATTTTATGCTAAGCGACCGTTTAGCGCTTTTAAATAAGTGGCATATTCCATATACCTACAACCTATTTTTTACAATTATTATATAATATTTATTCAGTGAATAACATCTATAAATTATTCCAATTTATATCATTAACATTAGTAAATAGACTATTATCTTGTTCGCGAGCTCTGACTTTATTCATAACTCCCATATCTTCTAAATAAAGTGTCTCTTGTATACTGTCCCATTCATCTTTACTAATTATTACTGCACTATTATGTGATTTTTTATCACTAATAATTATTGGTGTGTGATTTTCATTTACCTTTTTAAGCAAGTTGTAAAAATATTTTTTAGCATACTCTGGCGTTAATGTGTCACCTTGTATCATTGTTTCACTCCCTTTAGTTATAGATTAATTTTTCTTTGAATTAAGATTACCATACGCTATTTTTAAAATAAACTCCGATAAATTTCGGTTGAAAGTGGATTTTCTATAAAAACGTGAAATTTAAAGCTAGAAGGATAAATATTTATTGATTCATAAAAATTCTTACTGTGTAGTATACGATTATACGTTATACTTCTACTAAGAGATTTGAATGGAGTGATGACATGAATGAACAACGAGATCAATGGTCTTCTAAATTAGGTTTTGTTATGGCAGCAGCAGGCGCAGCGATTGGAATAGGTGCAATATGGAAGTTTCCATACGTTGCTGGTCAGTATGGCGGAGGCGCATTTTTACTTATATTTATCATTTTCACATTATTTATAGGTTTACCAATGTTGATTTCAGAATTCATCATTGGTCGTTCAACTAATAAAGAGGCTGTATCGGCATACGACACATTAGCACCTAAGTCACCATGGCGTATAACAGGAAGATTAGGGGTTATTGGTTGTTTCTTATTGTTATCGTTCTACAGTGTTGTAGGTGGATGGATAACGATTTATACAACGATGAGTATCACAGGTAACTTAATTTCAGATGATGCAAATTACGGGAAAATGTTCGAAGAAATTATTGGGAATCCCTTTATTGCATTATTAGGTGTACTTGTATTTATATTAATGAATGTACTCGTATTAAATTTTGGTATTAAAAATGGTATTGAAAGAGCGAATCAATATTTAATGCCATTGCTACTAATTTTTTTCCTTATTTTAGTTGTAAGAGCAGTAACATTAGAAGGTGCATCTGAGGGACTAGCGTTCTTCTTTAAATTTAATCTTTCTGATTTTAGTGCAAAAGGTATACTATTTGCGCTTGGTCAATCGTTCTTTGCGCTAGCAGTTGGATTTTCTTGTATGGTTACATATAGTTCTTATTTAAGTAAGAAAGAAAGCTTACCGACATCAGCAGCATTAGTATCAGGAATGAATATTTTAGTTTCTATTTTAGCTGGTATGGCTATTTTTCCAGTCGTATTTGCTTTTTCATTAGAACCTACTGAAGGGCCAGGATTGTTATTTATTGTGTTACCAAATGTTTTTGGGCAAATGGCATTTGGCACTTTATTCTTAACATTGTTCTTATTATTATTCTTATTCGCGACTTTAACTTCTTCATTCAGTCAGTTCGAAATCATTATTTCAGCATTTGAAAAAGATGGTAAACGTTCTAGAAAGAAGATTGTTTGGATATTAGGATTACTGACGTTTATAGCATGTATTCCTTCTACATTGTCTTATAGTGTTTTAAGTGACATATCAATATTTGGGAAATCTATATTTGATGCGACAGATTATTTAGTGAGTAATATATTATTACCAATAGGTTGTTTATTAATCGCAATATTTATATCTTTCAGAATGAATCCAGAACTTGTGGAAAAAGAATTCCGTATGGGAAATCATTTATCTGTAAAATGGTTTAAATTATGGAGAGTTTTAATGAGATATATTATACCGATTATTATTATAATTGTATTTATTTTCTCATTATAAAGTCGTGATGTTATGCCAAAAATGAGGTGTAAAATTTGGAATTTAAACAGTTAAAATATTTTGTAGAAATAGTGAGAAATGGTGGTATGACACAAGCGTCTGAACATTTATTTGTAGCTCAATCTACAATAAGTAAAGCCGTTAAAAATTTAGAAAATGAATTTGATATTACATTATTTGATCGTTCACAACGCCATATCAAATTAACAGATACAGGTGAAGTTTTTTACGAAAAAGCAGTTGAATTCCTTACATTATTTGATAAATTAACAATGGAATTGAATGATATATTTGAAATTAAAAAAGGCCATATCAGGTTAGGATTATCTCCTATGATAAAAGTGAATTTGATTACAGATAATCTCGAAAAATTTCATAAAAAATATTCTGATGTAACATACGAAGTGCTTGAAGGAGGGGGTAAAGCAGTCGAAAATTACTTGAGCCAAGATGAAATAGACATCGGTGTGACTGCTTTACCAGTGGACTCTTCAAAATTTAATAGTATGCCGCTTTATAAAGAAGAACTCTTTTTAGTGCTTAATCAATCTCATAAACTTTCTCATAAGAAAAAAGTTGCTATACATGAACTTGTAGATGAAGAGTTCGTTTTATTACACGACGATTATTATTTAAGAGATATGATAATTGAAAACTGTCGTAAAGCAGGATTTTATCCTAAAACGGTAGCTAAAATCTCACAGTTAACTTTTATAGATAATATGATTAAAAGAGGTCTAGGAATTTCGATTGTACCAAAGAGTATCGCAGATCAAATGGGAGACGAAGTTAGAGCCATTGAACTCGCAGGCGAGAAAATATATTGGCACCTCGGCCTAATATGGAAAAAAGGTTCATATATGAATCAAGTAACAGAAGAGTGGATGGCATTCTTAAAGCAAGACCTTTAAAAATAAGAGGCTGAGAAATGTATTTATGTCTCAGCCTCTTATTTTTAAATTTGTATCAGAATAAAAGTGAATTCGTTAGTTTACGAAATGGTTAATTGGATTTACTACGACAATAATCCAAGTACACATACTTTTATTGGATTTTCTATAACAATAATCCAAATAGACAACTTTTATTGGATTTTCTACCTTTATAATCCAATAAGAAGTGCTCTATGTGAGTTTGTGCAATATTTAATCCAATAAAGCAGTGTCAGCTCTTAATTTTATAAGTTCCATCTCCAAAAAAAGAGCAAGGGGTTTATGGCACTGCACCCTTACTAAGGGAGTTCAATAAAAACACTATTTTCTAGGCTGCTAATTCCCTATATTCTATAGGGGATAAGTAGCCTAGTTTTTGTTTAATTCTAACTTTATTATAGTTTTCAATGTAATTTTCGACAATATCTATTACAATGGTATTAGAGCTTCTAAGCTCACTGTTTAAGTAGAATGTTTCACTCTTTAGAGAGCCATGAAAACATTCTATTGGGGCATTATCAGCTGGCGTTCCCTTACGGGACATGCTTCTGGTAATGCCTTTTTCTGTACATAAGGCATAGTATTCATAAGAGGTATACACACTACCTTGATCACTATGTAATATAGTCCCTGGTTCCAATTGAAGTTGTTTTAATGTCTCATTTACTAGTTCTTGATTTTGGTTTTTACCAATTTTATATGCCACTCTTTTCATAGAAAAACACCTCCGTATAAATTCATTTTAATATGAATTCAACGAAAGTGTTTTTATTTTACTCCCACATCCTGGGGTTAGTGCATTATTTCCTAAGTTCTTTTTTATTTTTTCTAACATAAAAAATATTATTATATGATAATTTAAATGTACTTTATAACTCTGAGTTAAACCTTTATACATCAATAGGTTTAACGCTTACATTAGTCCTGTTTATTATCCTTATATATTTCTTTAAAACTTAAGTATTCCATAACGGAATACTAGAAATCGATATTATGTATTTTATTAATACATAGTAATCTCATATAATATAGATTAAGAGTTTAAAGTAAAAGGGATTGATTAAATATGATGAGACGACTTATAAAGATAATATTACAAGTCACGTTAATATATGGCATCACGTTATTAGGCATGTGGTTAAGAGAATTACTTCATATACCTATAGCAGGTAGTATTGTCGGATTGGCATTATTATTTTGTTTGTTACTATTTAAAGTGATACCTGAACATTGGATAGAAGTTGGTGCTAATAAACTGATCAATGTGATGGTGCTCTTTTTTGTACCTTCAATTGTTGGCATAATGGATATCGCAAATCAAATTGATCCCACATATATTTTTCTAGCGATATTAATCATTATTAGTACAAGTTTAGTGGCATTATCTTCAGGTTATGTTAGTGAAAAATTATTAAAAATTAAACCATCAAGTAAGGAGGACATGTGATGATTATTCAAGCGATAGGCATGATTGTACTAACATTAATAACTTATATTGCAGCTAAGAAACTGCAAGTTAAATATAAGCATCCGCTATTGAACCCTGCTTTAATTGCTTCAATCATAATCATTTTTGTTTTACTTATATTCGGTTTGAACTACACTGATTATATGGTAGGCGGAACATGGATTCATAATTTCTTGGATTGTTCTGTTGTAAGTTTAGCCTATCCCTTATATAAATTTAGAAAACTCATTTTAGCAAATTTCAAAGTTATTATTACAAGTGTAATGACGGGCATTATGATGAATT
Source organism: Mammaliicoccus lentus (assembly GCF_002902755.1). GTDB lineage: Bacteria > Bacillota > Bacilli > Staphylococcales > Staphylococcaceae > Mammaliicoccus > Mammaliicoccus lentus. Next base: position 42,983 of record NZ_PPRS01000025.1, read on the forward strand.
TTATAGTCATTTACGGTGCGCTATATATAATGGGTTACCCTAGTCAAACGATTGTGACAGTACTACCAAGATCTATGACAGCGGCAGTCGGTATAGAAGTTTCAGAACAAATGGGTGGAACAGATACAATAACTGTTATGTTTATTATAGCTACTGGTCTTATTGGTAGTATATTAGGGAATTTCTTTATTACAAAAGGACGTTTTCAAAGTGATTTAGCAAAAGGTATGACATACGGCAATGCCTCTCATGCATTTGGTACTGCAAAAGCTTTAGAAGCTAATTTTGAGGCAGGAGCTTTCAGTACGATTGGTATGATATTAACTGCTGTAATCAGTTCTGTCATACTGCCATTAATGTATTTAATCACAACTTATATATAAATAGTACGAAAGAGGAGGTGTTTTATTTATGCAAACTTTATATCAGCATGGCACGTTAGCTACTTTGATGGCTGGTCACTTAGAAGGAACAGCAACAATTGATGAGATATTACAACATGGTGATTCAGGTATAGGGACATTAACTGGATCAGATGGAGAAGTTATATATTTAGAGGGAAGAGCATTTCATGCAAATGAATTTGGAGAGTTTAAAGCATTAGAAGGTAATGAAATGACACCATTTTCTACAATTACAAGATTCAGCGCAGATAAGACTTATTATGCTGCACACGAAAAATCTGACCAAGTATTTGATGAAATATTGAACAACATGAAAAGTAAAAATTTGTTCTCTGCTATAAAAATAACAGGAACATTTAAGAATATGCATGTAAGATGGATGCCTAAGCAAGAACATCCATATCAACGTTTAATAGAATCCGCAAGACGCCAACCTGAAAAAGTAGTTCCTGAAGTTAGAGGAACAATTATAGGTTTCTATACACCAGAACTATTTCATGGAATTGGAGCTAGTGGTTTTCACGTTCATTTTATTGATGAATTTGAAAGTTTTGGTGGACATGTTTTAGATTTTGAATTAGAAGTAGGTAGTATCGAAATACAAAACTTTGATACATTTGAACAACATTTACCTTCAGATAATCAATCATTTTTAGAAGCAGATATTGATTATAATAATATAGGTTCAGAAATTTCAGAAGCAGAATAAAAGAGGTTCTGTTGCAAAGTAAAAAAATATAGCTAACCACTAATTTATCATGTCAGTGTTCGCTTAACTTGCTAGCATGATGCTAATTTCGTGGCATGGCG
>NZ_PPRS01000026.1 GCF_002902755.1 Mammaliicoccus lentus
TCTGCTAAAAATCAAACAGATTTATTTTGTTAATACATTCTAAAAAACCAATGGTTGATTACTTCTAAAGATATTACACATAAATATGGACTTGACTTCGTAGGAAAGAGTCTGGGACATAAATAATTGTCCCATACTCTCTTTTTGTATTGGCAGTAGCTGACTGGTATGAAAATGTGCTTATAACAAGCTTTTTTCATACCTAGTCATCCTTGCCGGGGTGGGACTACGAAATCTTTTTAATAAAATAAGATTTCTGTCCCACTCCCTTTAAAACAATTTTCAGATTAATACATTGTAAATATAAATTAGAACCAAAAAGTGTGATTTCAAAATCTATACAGTCACTTCATTAAAAAAGTTCTATTGTTTTATTTATCGTATTATCTTTAATGGTGTATATATCTTTATTGCTATCTTCATTATTTAAAAAATCATTCTTATGTTCACTTGATAACTTTTCAACAAAGTTTCGTGCCCATCTTCCGTTTGATTGTTGTGAGTGTTCTAATTGATTATATTTATGTTCCACCAGCTTTCTTAATAATTGTTCATTAAATTTCCATGCTGGATTCAATCTTCTACAAACAATTTCTGCAACTTCTTCACCTGTATAATTTTCAAAATGAATCTTAGTTGGAACACGAGATTTCAATCCTTCATTTGCATCTAGAAAATGTTCCATATCTTCTTCATAACCTGCAAATATAGCAATAAATTGACCTCTTTTATTTTCTAATTCTGTTATCAAGGTTTCGATTGCTAGAATTCCAAAATCATTACTAGTACCTTCTTTAGGTAACAATTGATAAGCTTCATCTACAAATAATACTCCACCCATTGAACTTTCTATCACTTGAGAAGTCCTAGCTTCTGTATGACCTATATAACTCCCTATTAGTTTGCTACGTTCTGTTTCGACTAAATGTCCCTTATTTAGCAAACCAAGCTCTTTAAAAATGTGAGCAATCAACCTTGCAACCGTTGTTTTACCAGTGCCAGGTGCACCAGTAAATATCATATGATTATTAACTTTCTCAACTTTGCCTCCACTTTCTTCTAACATGCGATCAAATTTAACATCATTTATAATTGATCTTACTTTTTCTTTAACAGATTTTAATCCTACTAGATTGTCCAATTCTTCCAAATACTTTTCAAGATTATTTTGTTCCTCATCATTTTCTTCTTGTTCTTCTTGTTTGGAAAATTTATAATCCTCACTTTTTATAGTAAGTAAACTATCATCATCAAAGATGCCCTCGGTAGAAAGTCTATTCATTTGAGTAGCTGTTAATTTTTCATTGAAATTGCGTACCCACCTAGCATTACTATCGTCAAATGACCTCCTATATTCATTACTTAATATATGACGGTATTCTTCTTCAAATTTGTAACTTTTATTTTCCAAATCCTGAACCCCTATATCTAATAATGCATCCAAACTATAATTTTCAAAATCAAAAACATTTGGAATTCGTGATTCTAGACCCGGGTTAGATTTTAAGAATAAATTCATTTCATTCGTATAACCTGCAAAAATAATCATAATACTGTCACGATAATCTTCCATATACTTTAAAATTGTATCGATAGCTTCTTGACCTACTTGATTACTACCACTATTCTGACTCAATGTATATGCTTCATCTATAAATAACACACCATTTTTAGCACTTTCCAATACTTGCAAAGTTTGTTGTGTTGTTTTTCCTACATATTCAGATACTAAATCTTGTTTACTTACTTCGACATAATTATCAGATAGTACTACTCCTTCTTCATATAAAGCTCTCGCAATTAATCTTGCTACAGTAGTTTTACCTGTACCTGGGTTACCAATAAATATAGAATGTAAAGATGGCATGCTTGTTGCGATATTCTTTTCTTTTTTTATTTTATTAATTTTAGCAACATTAATGAATTTTTCAGTCGTTTGTTTCACATTTTCTAAACCAATAAGATTTTCTAATTCTTCTAAAGCTGAAATTGGCTCTTCACTATTAAATTGTTTTTCATACTGTTCGTTATGTAACTCTTCATTATTGCCTACTGTATAGTCTTCTTCGATACCTTCATCTATTTTAAAAACTTCTTCTAAATCATCATAGTCTTCATCTTCATAATATATTTCTTGAGATTCGCCCTCCATTTGTCTAACATTTTCCTGTTCATCTAGATTTAACACTTCAAGATCAGAACCATAAACTTGGGATGTAGCATCTTTATGAACAATAATATCTTTACTATTTTCTAGTTCTACTTCTAAATGTGCAGATTTTAATTCTAAAGTACTATCTTTTAAATTGATTAAGCCATTTCCTTCTATTAACGTTAATTGATCAAGAAAAACTTTACTATTCTCCTGAGACATAATTTCATATGTATCTTTAATTCCATTTTCTATAAATAAATTTTCGGCGCGTAACACACCCTTTTCGTAAACCGATGTTGTATTTACTAACAATGTGTTATTTACAAAAGCGTTACCACCAATAACAGAAAAGTTTTCAATTAATGAATCATAGATATGAACTGAAGCTCCATTTTTAATCACTGTGCTGAATAAATTCTGAGATGCTTTTGTAACAGTGATGTTCTTGAATACACTACCGCTTCTAATTCCTTCCAATACAAGACCGTTACAATCATTATTAGTCTTAATAATGACATTATTTAATATAAGTTGACTATTCCATGAATGTATTGCTACAGCCTCCACAAGACGACTAACATCAATAGTCATATTCTCTATAGTGACAATTGCATTCTCAATACTAATCGGTACTTCTAATACTGTTTCATTAGGATTAGCATTACTTTTAAGTTTATACTTTCCATTCTTAAAAGTAATACCTCTCGGATAATAATATGGGTTTTGCATAGCATCTAATACAATAATAGCCTCATTGCCTATTGGTAGTTTTACAAATTCTTCAAATGACTTTTTAAAGAACCCTTTTCCAACAAAAAACGTTTTTTTCACTAATAAAACTCCTTTATTATATTTTTCTAGCTGTTAAGTACATATAAACTATTGAAATTAAACCCAAAATAAATGAATAGCCCCATACAAAGTATAAAAAGACATACTTTATAATCACTTTAATATTAGCGATAAGGCATCCTGAATTTTGTATTTGCTCAGCATAACTTGTTTTTTCACTAAATTTACTTATAAAATCATCAACAACGCTAATTATAAAAGGAAAGAGTAGAAAATTAAGTATCACTATAACCCAAGAGATATTATTCACCATAGCAATAAAAAACAAAGTAATAATTAAAGAAATCAAGTATCTTTTAATCCATTCTCCCTTATCATATAAATGGAATATTTTTACAAAGTTCTCAAAAAATGAACTATTCTTCTTATTAGAAGCACCAAACGACTGACGTCTATTTTCATTTTGTTCGTTCACATTCAAACTTTCATTTACATGAAACATATCATTATTCTTTTCTTCTACCTTACTTCTGCTTGTAGCTCCAAATTGTCGCGTTTTATTTTCTTGAGACATAGTCACACTCCAAACTATTTTACTAATAAATCAATTGAATATTTATAATTTTAAAAATTCTATTTCCTTTAATAATATACTAAAAAAGAATCTATAAAAACCCTAGAAATCTTTTTCACATTAAATTTCAATATTGTAAAGTTTCTAAATGCAATATATTTCTTTATATAAATAAATCAGGCTGAGACATTCATTTTGTGTCCCAGCCTGATTTTCCATTTAACGTTTTCCTTCTAAAAACACTGTTGATCGTGTACTTTTTGTCATTTTTCCATTTTGATCTACGAATCTATAGTTCGTTAATACAGTGTCTTCTAATTTTACGAGTTGTATATTATTTATGCTTGTTGTCTTTTCTGTATAGGCATAGAAGTTAAAGGTGTATTTATATTTACCTTCTTTATTTTTAAATTTAGTATATCTTTTTTTATGATTTTTCACTTTAAATACTGCTACTACTCTTCCATCGTGTGGATGAATACCTATTATATATTGCATTTTCTTTGCTACTTGTTCACTGATTTCTATCTGACTTACAATTGATTTTTTAAGTATATTTGATGAGGTATTATATGTTCTTGATGCTGGCACGCTATTTCCTATTGTATCTACTTTAAGTTTTACGATGAGTATATTATGATTTCCTAATCTTTTTATATCTATATATTTGGTTTGTATATGATGATTCATCATACTTTGGTTACCATATATTTTTGAACTGATTGTATGATTGCTTGTTTGATAATCATTTGCATATTGGTACATTTGATTAAAGGATACAAGTTCACCAAAGTTTGTAGGATTTAATATCCGATATTGATTGATAATTGCTTTTACAGTTATTTGCGCTTCCTGTTTACTTACATCTGTTATAAATACGACTGGAGATATTAGTGAATGGTATTTTAATATTTTTTCATTATGTTTATAAGATTTTATGACAGGAATTTCTTCTAAATCTTGGACATTTAAATTTCCCAGGTGATAACCAATGTGTATGAGTTCTTGATCTTCATTGTTCACGAGACCATACACATAATAATTATCAAATGCGTTTATATCTTCCATTTTCAAAATAATATTATCATCTACTTTAAGTGTTTGTTCTATGTTATTAGGAACACTGAAATCTGAATAAATTTCTTCTGTAAAGTCATCTTCGTATTGCTTATAATAAAGTGAATGGAAATGATCCAACATCTTATTACCTAGCGATGGTACATAGACTTGTGATTTTCTAGTGTGCCTAAATAATTCACTTGTAAGCATATCTTGAACATATAAAGAACGAATAATATTACATGTAAATTCCTCAACATTTTTTGTTTCTACGAAAATTTTACCTTTATAAACTTCTTGTTCAAAAGTGACTTTGTGACTAAAATGCTTGTAATCTCCTTTTGGAATCTTTACTATTATTTTGCTTTTATAATTTGGCATATCTTTAATCGCTTTTAATATAAAATAATGTGTATAGCTAAAATAACACCAAGAGGTCTTTTCTAAATACTCTTTAATAACACTCATCATACTTTCAACATCTTGATAATGATCGTAATAAACTGTATAAAGTGACTTTAGTTTTCCTTTTCTTTTATGGTCACTAACTCTAAAAGTAATCCATCTATGTAAATCTATATCAAGTAAAGTAATATAATACGAATTTTTATTATTAGAATATGTAAAATAAAGTAGAGTTTCGTTAGATTTCAACAACTTTTGTACTTCAGTTTGTAATACTTTAGCAAATTCTTTACTATGCGTATTAACAAAATCCTTTCCGTACAACATATTAACCATCCCCTAAATTAAATAACTTTTTTATAATATTCGATTATTCTATTTCCATCTATAATAACAAATTTTTGTATTAATTACCTAAGATTATATAATTGCGACCACTAGACTAATCAGTGTTAGTATGAATATACTAATATTGATTAGTTTTTTGTCTCAATAAATATTAAGGGTGTATATTAATGCTTACTGATTTAATAATTGCGATTGTGTTAATTACTGTATCAACCATTCTCTCTATATACATATCAATAACAAAGAACCTAAATATAATCTCAGGAATTGAATCAGAGAAAATACCGGCAAATAAAATTAATACTGTTATCAAAATTTTTAATACTTGTTTATTAATTTCTACTATTTTAATAGCTATTAGTTTTTTATTTATTGATAACAATGTGATGTTAGGAATAATATTTTTGTTTACTGGTATGGTTGTCTTATATTTGTTTTATATTTACTACATGAAAATCATAAAGAATTAATTTTTTTATTTCTAATGATTACGAATACGATATTAAGGATGCTTATTAATATTCCAGCTAATATAACAAAGTTAGATCCTAACGACGCTATAAAAATACCACCTAAGAAAGTCCCTACAGTAGTTCCTAAGTTAACAGATGATAGAAAGATCCCATTTGATAAGTCAGGTGCATCTGGAGCCGACGATGTAATGACATATTGTGTAACGTTAGCAGATATTCCTGCTAATGTTCCCCATATTATTGAAATAACAATCATTAAAGCAAAGTATTTTCCTAAACTAAACATAAGTATATAAGTTACGATTAGCCCAATTGGCAAGAAAAATATAGCTTTTTTGGGGATACTCGTTAATAGACGACCCGCTATAATGTTACCTACTATATTAGATGCTCCATACAGAAACAGCACTGCAGTTACTGAACTACTTGATGCTTGTGTAACAATATTTAAATAATCTGTTAAATAACTGTATACACCAAATACTGCCGCATTAAATAGAAATGATACTGTAATTGAAATCCATGTTAAAGGGCGTTTCAATACACTTAGTTGACCACCGTAACTTGTTGAAGTTTTCGCTGGCATTTTTGGAACAAAGAGCAAAGTCATAATAAATACGATTATATTAACTACTGCAAAGAATAATAAAGCAACTTGCAAATTAAATTGTGTAGCTAAGAAATTCACGATTGGAACACCAACAACCATCCCCGCTGATACTCCTATAAACACACGTGCCACTGCTTTAGGTGCATCTTTTTTATCTACTGAATCAGAAGCGACTGAAAAAGCTAATGATATATATACTGGATGAAATATAGCCGGAATTATTCGAGCAATCAATAATACTGTAAAGCTTGATGTAAATAATGTTACAAAGTTACTAATAATAAAAATGACAAGTACAAAAATCATAACTTTCTTTCTGTTTATTTTTGATAATAACAAAGGCATAACTGGACCTGATACTGCTATACCTATAGCAAAGCTAGAAACAAGCCATCCTGCAGTTGATACACTTACATCAAACGCATCTGCAATAATAGGTATGAGTCCAATAAAACCCATCTCTGTGTTCAAAATACCGAATACACCTATAGTGAGTATAAGAATAACCAATTTATTATGTTTCAATACATCACCGCTCCTGAATTTCTTGATATATAAAGTGTAGTGTGTAAAATGAGTTATAACAAATACTTTTAAATCATCATTAGAAATGCCTAAAAGGTATAACGAGGTGTATAAATGGAATTAAGAATACTAAAATACTTTGTCACCATAGCTAAAGAAGAGAACATTACAAGAGCCGCGAATTCATTACATGTTACTCAACCTACCTTATCTCGACAAATTAAAAATTTAGAAGAAGAACTAGGTGTATCTTTATTTAAGAGAAGCAATCACAATATACATTTAACAGAAGAAGGACAACTTTTTAAAAAGAGGGCCGAAGAATTACTAGCTATGTCACAAAAAATGCAAGATGAATTTAAAGTGATAGATAAACAAGTAGAAGGCGATATTTATTTAGGATGTGGCGAGACGAAAGGTATGCAGTTTATTGCTCAAATCTTTAAAAATATTCAAACTACCTACCCGAATATCAATTTACACATATACAGTGGTAATGCTGATGATATTGCAAATAGATTAGATAAAGGTTTATTAGATTTCGGTATCCTTATACAACCTGCTAATTTAACAAAATATAAAGCATTAACATTACCTTCATACGATAAATGGGGAGCAGTCGCTAAAAGAAATAGTCAATTAGCAAAAAATAAAACCGTCACTAAAGATGATTTAATAGACTTACCATTATTATGTTCTAGACAAGCAATCGATCCAACTATCATTAATAATGAATTTACAGGATGGTTTGGAGATATGTTCGACCAATTAAATATTGTATCTACTTTTAACTTAGCTTATAACGCTGGACTGATGGTTAAAGAAAACGTAGGATATGCATTAACTTTAGACAGCATCATTAATACATCAGAAGAAAGCGACTTATGCTTCATACCATTCAAACCAGAACTTATAGCAAAACATAACATCGTATGGAGAAAAGACCATAGCTTCTCCAAAGCCGCACAAGTATTTCTTGATAAGGCAAAAGAGCTTGAAACGACTTTTTAAAGTTATTTCAAGCTCTTTTTATCTATACTTTATTTTGTGATTTTTACTTTCCCTACTGAATTGTCTTTACTTTTTGCTGCTACTTCAAATTTTAAACCATGGTTTGGCACTAAGACGCCTGCGTCTTCTTGCCCTTTATTTGAATAGTCTTGGCTATCATCGAATAATGGATTTTTCTTCGTTTTATTATCGTGTAGTTCGTATCCTTCTTCATTTTTTAATTTTAATTTTGGTTGGTGATCTAAGCTAAATGCTGCATCTCTAATTTGGAATTGCGTTGCTGCCGGGTCATCTTTGAGACCTTTTTTCTTCCAGTTTAATGTGTTTTGATCTGCATCCACTATACTTATAAATCCTTGTCCTGGATGGTCTTTTACATTATTATCAGAAAAGCTTTTATCTACGTACCAAACTGTTAATCCGGTATTATAAGCCATCGTTCCACCACCGCGTTTAATGTTCTTTAATCCTTTGTCTGGTCCAGTATAGTTTCTCCATTGTAATAAGTAATAATTTTCATCGTAGCGATTTCCATCACTTTGGGTAAATCCTTGTAGTTCAAAATCAGATTCACTTTCTGCATCATCATTTAATATTTCTTTTCCATCTTTTGATGTTACTTTAATTTGGTCGATAAACCAGCCTGGATATGTTTCATATTTATCTGTAACGTATGAGAAGCGCAGTTTAATCTTTTTACCATCGTATTTAGATAAATCAAATTTAGCATCTTTATACTCGTTAGATTTACCGTCTATACCGTTACCTTGGTTTTGTCCGCTTCCTTCTGGATCATCATTGTTTGTTATATTGCCTTTAATATTCTCCCAATTTTCACCGTTGTCTGTTGATACTTGTACGTAACCATAATCAAACCCTTGTTCAATATCGTACCAAGTTTTGAAGTTTAACTCGCTTGTCTTAGCTGAAGTTAAGTCTAAATCTGTTTCCATCGAATATTGTGTATCATCTTTCGCGCCACTCCAATATGCTTGCTTACCTTGTACAGGTTTTTGGAGCAGAGTTGATTTGTCAGGAAGATTAACTTTTATTGCGTCGTTATTCGTACCTTTCGTTGCTGCTTCATCTATTAACTCTGAAGTTTCACCTTTAAATTCACTTGCATTAATTTCACTTCCCGTTTGCCAATTACCACCGTGTTGTTCTTGCAACATTTCTTTCATATATGGATCAAACCCAGTAGGTTCTGTTCCTGGTATTGCACCAGCCCAACTGCCTGAAGACATAATTGACCAGAATGATACCGGCTCACCTTTACCTGTATATTCTGTGTCATATTCGTCTGGTAATCCTAAGTCATGTCCGTATTCATGGGAAAATACGCCGGCTGCCCCATCTTCTGGTTGTATCGTATAATCAATAGCTGCTAATTTACCATCAAATTGGTCTAATCCTGAATTAGTTCCTGGTATTGTATAAGGCTCACCTTTTTCATCAAAATCAAGCGACCATCTATGTGACCAAATTGCATCTGTTCCAAGTTTACCACCACCTGATTCTTCACCTGGACCAGAGTGCACAATCATGATATGATCGACAATTCCATCTTTTTCGTCATACACTCCATCGCCATCTATATCATCACGATCCCATTGGTCATAATCACTTAAATCGATACTAGGGTCTTTTGCTGCTTGTTCCAATGCTTCTTGCACTAATTCTTTCGGTTTACTATCGCTACCACCTTCGTCTGGTGCGTTACCCCCATAATAACTAGCTGGGTGTTTTGCTTTATACCAACCGTGTACTTGACCATCTATATCATAGCTGCCACCTGATTGATTTTGATAATATTGCTTCATGCTCATCAAGTTTTTACCATTTGGGCCTTTATATCCTTTCTCTCCAAACACCATATCTTGAAAATGAGAAACAGGGTATTCGTCATAATACATATCTGTTTCATCTTTTGTAATAGAGCTATTTGGATAATCTGGAAATTCCATTGCTATAACTAATACTTTATCTTTACGAACTTTACCAGTATATTTTTCTTCTTGAACTTTATCTACTCGTTTACCATTATTCTTTTTCTTATACATTTCTTTTTCATTTTTGTTCAATTGACCTAAACGTTTACCATTATTACCTTTTTTATAGCGCTTATCAAAAAGTCCTTTATTAGGTATGTATTTTTGATGATATTGTTCTCCTTTACCATCCATATATCGTTTTAATCTTTCTTCTTTTTCTTCAGGCGTATTCGTAGATTCAATAACACCTTCTTGTTCTAAAGTTTCAAGTAAACGATCTTCATTTGGTGCGACTTGGTTAGCAGAAGCGCCTTGTGATAAAAAAGGAAGTGCTATTATTGTACTTAAAGAAACACATGTTAATTTTTTAAACCATGAATTCACTAAAACCCCCCCTTATTTGTGTAATATAAACATATTATATACAATAATCCATAAAATAGTAATGAAAAATTCAAATAATTCAAATAATTATTTTTAGTATATAAAAATAATACATCTCCATATTAGTTCGTTATTATACGAAAAATATGGAGGTGCTTTTATAGATTAAAATTTGATTTTTATTCCACTATAAATTGATGTGCTTTTAAATCTCTAACAGCATTATCTAGAATCTTTTCAGTATGCGCTGAAATCGTATGCAAATGTACATTGTCCGTTAAATGAGCTAACATTTGTCCTTCAAATTTATTCATTGCATGTATAAACTTATCTAAATCGTCTTGTGTTTCTATCATTAAGTTTGCTTTTATATTCCCATACACAGGATGATCAATTGCCACATCATCAATCATGGCCCCGTTATCTATAATTAATTGTAGTTCTTCTTCCATTCTTTCATTGTTATGCTGGCATACAATAACACGTTTATACGCTTTACCTTGAGGCGTATTATTAATCACATATCCTCTGCTTGTAGAATTAATAATATGTTCTTGAGATTTGAGAATAGAGATATCTTTCACAATAATTTGTCGTGAAACACCAAATTGTTGGCTCAACTGTTTACCACTAATTGGCTCATTTGTTGATTCGAGTAACTGCAGAATTGCTTTCCTGCGATTAAAGGGATTATTCATGTCGCTAGTCTCCTCTTAAGATTGTTTTTAAATGTTCAAAGCAATTATCTATATCTGCTTTTGTCGTATATTTACTAATTGAAAAACGAATATATTGGTCATACGTCTTTTCTGCTATTGTATCTATTTTAACTTGTAAACCGTCACTTAACAATGCTCCGTGACCACAAGCTGTACCTGTCGATATACATATATTTCTATTAGATAAGTATTGCATAATATATTGCCCTTCAAACTTTGGAGAAAGTAAAGCTAAAATATGAGGTGCTTCCACATTGTATACTATGGGTGTAAACCTTAATTCGACAGCTTGATTCAATAAATATTGTTTCATTTTCTTCATGTGATTAATATCATCATCAATCGATAATGCTTTTGTCATGGCTACAATACTTGGTGAATCTATCGTGCCATTTTGTGTATTCATCTCATGAAAGTAATAATCATTTAATGGTTTTACATATTCGTGGTTTATTAACAAGCTACCCGAGCCCTTAGTTCCGTGAAATTTATGACTAGAAAAAGCATATGAAGTAAACAATTGTACGTTTATATCTTCTAATTTATGAACAGCTTGAACGCCATCAACATGTATAGGAATATGATTTTCCATTGCAATGTTACTCAAATCATTTATCGGCAAAATATACCCAGTCTCTGAATTCACATGTTGTGTAATAATAAGAACAACTTCATCCGTTACCAGTTTTGTTGTTTTCTCCACATCAATTTCTCCGTTACCGTCTAAAGGCAAGTCTAAAATTTCGAATTTCGACTTATACAGTTCTAATGCAGCATGTATAGAAGGATGCTCGTATGGTGATACAAGTATTGTTCCTCTTTCTTGATATTCTAAATAACTACGTATTGCAACTTCATTTGCATGAGAACCGCTTCTTGTAAAAATAACTTCCTTATCAGTTTCAAAATATTTTTTAATATATTGTTTACATGATTCCAATAATTGATTTGTATGTTGTCCACCTATATGTAAACTCTCTCCATTATAAAACGCTTCTCTTTGAACATCTTGATATACACTTAATACTTCATTATCAGGTATCGTAGTTGATGCATTATCTAAATAAATCATTTCAAAACTCCCCTTGTTATTTATCTTTACATGTGTCAATATAATGTATATAAAATATAACATATATGTAAAGTAAGGTGTAAACTTGAGAAAAGTTATAGTGATCGGTTCAGGAATTGCTGCATTATCAGCCATTAAAGCCTTAGGTCCAAATGTCCAAATTCATTGTATTACAAAAGATAAACTTAATATGCATAATAGCAATTTAGCTCAAGGCGGTATTTGTTTTTCAAAATATGAAAATGATTATGGGAACACACATATACAAGATACATATACTGCTGGAAATGAATTAGGTGATTTAAGCATCATCCAATCAATGATTCAACAAAGCCATAACATTATCCAAGAGATGATAGATGATGGCTTAAATTTTGATAAAAAATCCGAACAAACTTCTTTAGATTTTGCTATGGAAGGTGCTCATTCAAAAGCACGTATTCTACACATAGGAGGCGATCAAACAGGTTCTTATATTACTAAATATCTCATTCAACATTTACCGTCAGAAAATTTAACTATTTACGAAGAAACTGAAGTGATTGACTTATTAAGAGACGTTTCACATGAAATATCCGGTGTCGTTGCGCTTGATAAGCATGACAACAATTTAGAAATCATCGCTCATGACGTGATTTTAGCTACTGGTGGTTACAGTAACTTGTTTCCTATCAATTCTAGCGCGTCTCAAACAATAAACTCAGGTCATATAGTTGCATATCATAGCAACATCCATCTAAGACATATGGAAATGATACAATTTCACCCGACTTTACTAGGCACTAACAACGAAACATATGGCTTAGTTTCAGAAGCAGTAAGAGGGCACGGCGGTATATTAGTCAATGAAATTGGTCACGAGTTTATGAACGACTTACATCCGCTTAGTAGTTTAGCACCACGAGATGTGACGAGTAGAGCTATTTTCCAGCAACAAAAAGAAGGTCACCAATGTTATATCAACATAAAACATATTGAGCACTTCCCTACTAGATTTCCGACGATATATAAAAATGTAGTTAAACATTTTCCGGATGCATATCATAATCAATTGATACCTGTTTCTCCAGGTGCACACTATACAATGGGTGGCGTTAAAGCGCATTTAGACGGTACAACTGAAGAACCACACTTCTATGCTATTGGTGAAGCCAGCAATACAAATTTTCATGGTGCTAATCGATTAGCTAGCAATTCACTTTTAGAAGGTCTTGTTATGGGAAACCTTTGTGGAAGAAAAATAAAAAACTCTTCAACCAGAGAAATACAAAGCATTCAACTATGTAGGTTACAAATACCTCTCATTACAGCACAAGATTTTCATGCGTTACGAAATCAAAGTTTTGAAGTATTAGGTATAGAACGTAATGGCCAAAATATACAACGTTACTTAAAAGATATTCAACTTTGTCTTAGAAATTCAATGGTTACAGATGAATGGAATAAAGAAAATTGGCAAAGGTATGTAGAAATAAAAACTTTAGAAATGGTAAGTTTATCAGCTTTAAATAGAAATGAATCTAGAGGTGTTCATTTTAGAACGGATTACCCGCATAGCCAACCTCAATTACAAACTATTGATATAGAAATCACAATGGAGGATAAATTTCATGCTAAACAAGTTGTATGTCCAAGAAAAGCTCAAACAATTTTACCTTGAGGATAATCATTATGGTGATTTATCTTCAAGTGTTTTTGATTTAAATCAAAAAGGTGAATTAACTCTTATCAGTAAAGCTCAAGGTGTTTTTTGTGGAGAAACTATTATTCAAGAAAGCTTTAAACTAATTGAAAGTAATGTTCATACGAATATATTAGTTAAAGACGGTGAAATTGTAGAAAAAGGACAAAAAATTGCAATTATAAAAGGTTCTATCAAAACTTTACTTACGATGGAACGCATCACTTTAAACTTAATACAACGCATGTCAGGTATTGCCACATCAACTCATCACATCGTACAAAAAGTTCAAAATACAAACGTTAAAATAGTTGATACAAGAAAGACAACACCGGGTCTCGGTATGTTTGAAAAACATGCTGTTCACGTGGGCGGTGGATACAATCATCGTCGAACTTTAAATGATGGATTGATGTTAAAAGATAATCATATTAGTTTTAGCGAATCTATACAAGACCTCGTGTCAAAAGCAAAGCAACTAGTCGGTCCAATGGATAAAATAGAAATCGAAATAGAAGATATAGATTCATTACAAGAAGCAATTAAAGCAGAGGTAGATATCATTATGTTTGATAATTGCAAACCTGAATGGATAGCACAGCATATTCAAGATGTACCTAGTCATATTAAGACGGAAGCTTCTGGAAACATCAATATTGATAATGTTCTAGAATATGCTCAAACAGGTGTTCATTATATTTCGATAGGTTCTTTATTTTACAATCAACAAGCATTAGACATTTCAGCAAAGGTGGTTATTTAATTGTTTAATCCTACAATAGAAAAAGCACAGTCTATACCAGATCAATATTTAAATATGACAACCGAACAACTAGAAGAGAAAATACGAACAATCAAAACTAAATTAGGTGACCAATTATTTATGCCAACACACCATTACCAAAAAGATGAAGTCGCGCAGTTTGCAGATATAATGGGAGACTCTTTAGAACTAGCAAGAATATGTAAAGAAAATACAAAAGCTAAATATTTTGTATTTAACGGTGTACATTTTATGGCTGAGACTGCAGACATACTAACGCACGATAATCAAAATATATATTTACCAGATTTATCTGCAGGTTGTTCAATGGCAGATATGGCAAATATCGACCAGGCATTATATGGCTATGAAGTATTAACACAGCGTTTAGGTGATAACATTTTACCTCTTACTTACGTTAACTCTACAGCAGCTATTAAAAAAATTGTAGGAGAAAATGGTGGTTCTTGTGTGACAAGTGGCAATGCTGATAGCGTTATAGAGTGGGCATTGGACCAAGGTAAGCGTATTTTATTTTTACCTGATCAACATTTAGGTCGCAATACAGCATATAAACTAGGAATAAACCTTGATGAAATGGCAGTTTGGGACCCTATTCAAAAGGTATTAGATTATGATGGCAATGAAGATAATATTAGAATTATATTGTGGAAAGGTCATTGTTCCGTTCACGAAAAATTTTATCCAATACACATTGAACAAGCACGTAAAAAAGATCCAGATGTAAATGTCATCGTACACCCTGAATGTCAATTCGACATTGTTCAAATGGCAGACTACGCGGGGTCTACTAAATATATTATCGACAAGATTAAAAACGCTCCAAAAGGCTCTAATTGGGTAATAGGAACTGAAATGAATCTCGTTAACCGTTTAAAAACAACATATACTGATATCACCATAAACTCACTTAACCCACTTATGTGTTCATGCTTAACGATGAATAGAATCGACTTACCACATCTAGCATGGTGCCTAGACAAAATACAACAAGGTCATCTTGAAAACATCATTAAAGTTGATGAAGAAACGGCATATTATGCAAAGCAGTCATTAGAACGTATGCTAAGTATCGTTTAAGATTTAACTCATATATACAGGGTATAGTTACAGTGAGGTGATAGAAATGGATAAAACTGAAATCCAAGATAAAATTGAAAACATTTTAAATCAATCACGAGTAGGTGTATTATCTACAGCTCATCATAACGTACCAAACAGTCGTTACATGATGTTTTATAACGACGATTTGACACTATATACAAAAACAAGCAAAGAAACGACAAAAGTTGAAGAATTCAGAGATAATCCGAATGCACATGTATTACTAGGATATAATGAAACAACGAACCTTAGCTTTTTAGAAATAGATGCTGACGCAGAAATTATAGAAGATCAAGAAACAATAGATTGGTTATGGCAAAACCAAGATAAAACATTCTTTGATTCTAAAAAAGATCCAGATTTATGCGTTATAAAGATTAAACCTAAAACTATAAAACTTATGAATGATGACGATGTAGAGACACCACAGGTTATCACTCTATAATAAAGCTTTTATATTAAATAAAACCTGAAAAATCTTTTAAGATTTTTCAGGTTTTTTATTACTAATCACTTCAAGTAACTACGTGTCACAATAATGTTTAACAAGTATAGAAATAATATATGACCCACTATCCAAATAACATGTTCATTTAAGCTATATTGAAATATATCCCTTTCTGACATTTTTATAAGAATTGGATATAAAACAGTAAATATAATAAAGAGAGTTGTTAAAAAAATAATTTTCAATTTATTGAAATTAACGTAAATAACTATAGTGATAATTACTATTATGAAAGTAGTTAAAAAATGATAACTCAATTCTTCTATTAAAGTTATATTTTGATAATTTCTTACAAAATCTACGTTTAATAACAAGTCAGCAGTATGGTAATTTGTTATTAAATCAATAATTACGAATAAAAAATACGTAATACATGTAAGTATTAAACTGATAAATAATGGCATTATAATTAAACGTGCTTTACCCATTCATACATCTCCGATACACAAAACAAAATTTTAAATCCTTAAACATTGAGCCTTTTACTACTCTGCTTATTATATTGATTTATTCTTTTCGGCCTCACACTTTTATACCATTTTAAACACATTAAAAATATAATAACGAGTTCTATTACATCTCCACCATAGTACATGACCATTGCGCCTTTTTCTGCTTGATTCGTCTCTACCCCTGAAGGAGGATAAGGATAAAATGACTTAGATAATATTTGGTGCAAAGTGACTGAAATCATCATAACAATAGCCCTGTAACGAAATGAATAAGGATTTCGTACTGGATCTATATATAGCATGATAGACGTAAATAAGTATCCTGCTAGAAAAATATGAATATGAACTAAATAATAAATTAAAGCAGAATGATGCATGTACATGAATAAATCAGTCCTATACAATAACCATAAACCGCCAGTATTTAAGACAAGTGCTGTTACTGGATGCATTATAAATTTGACGTAACCAGTATTCATAAACGAAGTTAATTTTCTCGCGCTTTTTGTAGGTAATGATTTTAATAACAACGTTATCGGAGCTGCAAGCACCATTAAAAGGGGTGCTAACATTCCTAATAGTATATGCCCATACATGTGGTTAACAAAATGATGATGCATTAAACTCGCCATTGGTTCAATCATTACAATTGAACCACTACAAACACCAATTACCCATAAACACGTTCTATAAAATGGCCAACTTCGTTCTTTCAATGCCATTCCAATATACGAACCAATTAAGGATAACGCTATGATAACAATAGGCAAAGAATTAAGAATTATCATGCTTTATCATCTCTCTTTTTCGAGACATTAAATACCCAACGATAATCATTAAAGAACCTGTAACAATCCAAACTATATCATAAGTAATGACATTATCTACGTAGCGAATTTGGTGCATTCTCAAAATTTTATGATTAATAATGCCGTCATATACCTGGAATGTACCCATTCCCATTAATACTCGACCAATCCAAAATATCCAATTCGTGCTGAATTTCCGTCTCGCATCTGCCAATAAAAACAAACCAAAAATAATAAAAAATCCACACATTGCGTTTAACACACCATCAGAAAATAAGCCTACTTCTCTCGTCATTTGATCATAAAAATGATGCCACTGTAAAAACTGATGAAAAACCATTTCGTCTATAAAACCCGCTAAACCAAAGCCAAACATAAGTCCGGACCACCTATGTTTTTTATCGTAAAGTTGGCGTTCATTATGCATCAAAATACCCCCTCGAAAATAGCTCTTATTCTAACAAATACCCTCATATGTTTAGCGTAATCTCTCTCTATTTTAAGAATACTCATCTAAACCATTCGAATTGCTGTACAGGAAACTGTACAATAAAGCGAATGATATATAAATCGGTAAGGTAGTTAATTTTTATACATAGTTATTCGGGTAATATTATTTATACTCATAACTTTTATCATTTAACATTTACACTCAAAGGGTATATATTTACTATAAACAGCTTCTGATTCAACATATTTGTATCTTCATTAAAGTGTGCAAACATATTTTTAGGAGGGGACGGGTATGACAAATGAAACAATCACAATACATACGAAACAAGATATCGTCGATTATGTAAATGAGCGAAAAACAACAAAGCGTACGTCACTACTACTTATTATAGTATTAGGGACTATTTTTTTAGACGCTTACGATTTAACGATTTTAGGTACAGCTACTGATCAGCTTACAGAAGAATTTAATTTATCCGCAACATATTTATCTTTTGTTATGACTGCTATGCCTTTTGGTGCTTTAATTGGTGCAGCTATTGGTGGTTTTTATGCTGATAAATTGGGCCGCAAGCTTATCCTATCCATTTCATTAATCTCCTTAATTATAGGCGCTCTCGGTGCAGCGTTATCGCCTACCCCATTCATATTACTCTGTTTCAGATTATTGATGGGATTTGCAATCGGTATGGACAGCCCTGTTGCTTTCACATTCATTGCAGAAATCAGTAATAAAAAGGATAAAGGTCGTAACGTCAATTATTGGCAAGTTGTCTGGTATATTGCAGTGGTATCATCTGCACTGATTGTGATTCTGCTATATGAATTAGGTACTGACACTTGGTTATGGCGTTATTCAGTAGGTCTTGGTGCTGTATTTGCAACGATTATACTAGTTTTGAGACTTTTTTATTTAAGTGAAAGTCCTACTTGGTCCATGAAAAACAAAACACTTACTCAAGCTACAAGAGAACTTGAAAAGAACTACAATATTAAAGTGAAACTTGAACCGAATAAAGGTGAAGATGAATCTTACCGTAAAACAGAAGTAAAACATCCTTTAAGAACATTATTCAACAAACGTTATCGTAAAAGAACAATATTAGCGACTTCAATAGCTACATTGCAAGGGATGCAGTATTATGCAATTGGATTATATATTCCTTTAATTGCTATATACATTATTGGTGACAATAAAATTGAATCATTATCAGGTACAGCTTTGATTAACGTTGCTGGTATCATTGGTGGTTTAGTAGGTGCATTACTGACAACTAAATACGGCGCACGCAAACTAACGATGATTGGTTTTAGTATTGTAGGTTGTTCAATGTTAGTCATCGGATTCTTTTACGGACACACATATACATGGGTAATTGCACTCATGGTAGCATTCTTCCTATTCGGTCATGCAGGTGGTCCAGGCACACAAGGGAAAGCAATTGGAGCCTTATCTTATCCGACTATTTTAAGAGGTAAAGGTACCGGATTTGTTGAATCAGTTAGTCGATTCGGCAGTATGTTTGGAACATTTATATTCCCAATTATTTTAGCTAACTTCGGACTAAATAATACAATGCTATTTTTAGCCGCTGTGCCTATACTTGGTTTAATTATTACTACTGTTATTAAGTGGGAGCCAGTTGGTAAAGATGTAGAACATGAAGACCAATATATTGAAAAAATATAATAACAAAAGGGAGCGGGACAGAAATCTCATTTTAATAAATAGATTTCGTAGTCTCGCCCCAGCGAGGATGACTAGGGTTGGAAAAAACTTGATATAAGCGCATTTTCAATCCAGTCAGCTACTGCCATTATAATAAAAGAGGCTGAGACATGTATTTATGTCCCAGCCTCTTTACTACTTCGTAACTGTATTTTCATACGGTACATTTCCGTATTCTTCAGTTTGTTTATTCTCGTTAGGCTTATCTTTTTCCCATATACTTTCTAGTTCTTCTAAAGTTTTACCTTTAGTTTCAGGTATGAATTTCCAAACAAATATTCCTGACAATATACTCATTGTTGCATAAAAACCATAAGTCATTGTACCGCTGATATCCATCATAAATGGATAAGTTGATGTGATTGTAAAGTTCGCTAACCACTGAACTGCTACTGCTATAGCCATCGCACTACTTCTAATACGGTTCGGGAATATTTCTGATAATAATACCCAAATAATTGGACCCCAACTCATCATAAATGAAGCAGTATAGATGACCATAAATAGTAATGTGATTACACCGAATATTCCATTTGCTGTTAATATACTCATGCCTATCATACCGATAGCCATTCCTGTTGATCCAATGATAAGTAACGGTTTACGTCCAAATTTATCAACATAAATTATAGCAATTAATGTGAATACCACATTTACTAATCCCATAACGACAGTTTGAATCATTGAAGCATCACTACCTGCACCAAGGGTTTCGAAAATTCTCGGTGCATAATAAAGTGCTACGTTTATTCCAATAAATTGTTGGAATATAGATAGTAATATTCCGATGATAATGACTGTTTTACCAAAACTAAATAATGGTGCTTTTGTATCATTTTTCTTACTTTTTGTAGATAATATATCTTTCAATACTTTTTTAGCATGCTCATTTGATGAATAAATTTTATTCAGAACAGTTAATGCGTCTTTATCTTTATTAGCTAATATTAAATACCTAGGTGTTTCTGGTACCAAGAATAGCAATACAAAGAATACGACAGCTGGTATTGCTTCAGTCATAAACATATAACGCCAACCTATTACATCAACCCAATTTTGTGATTGACCAAATGTAATACCATAGTTTACAAAGTATACGACTAACATACCAAATATAATTGCGAACTGGTTCCAAGATACGAGTCGTCCTCTAATTGATGAAGGAGAAATTTCACTAATATACATTGGAGAAATAGCAGAAGCTAAGCCTACTCCTATCCCACCTATAACACGGTATATATTAAACATGACTAACAACCCTAAACTTGATTGTCCTGCATCAAAGAATAGAAATTCTGGATATCCTGATAAAATTGCTGATACTATAAATAAGATTGCAGCAACTTGTAAAGATTTTTTACGACCTAAACTTCTTGAAATATTTGAAGACAATAATCCACCTATAATACACCCAATTAAAGCACTTGATACTGTTATTCCGTGAATAAAACTACCATAACCTGATGTAATATACTTTTGTAATGATTGTTCTGCCCCAGAAATTACTGCTGTATCATAACCAAATAATAGCCCACCAAGCGTTGCGATTAGTGCAATTTTAAAGATAAATCTCTTATTATCATAACTACTCATTATCCCATCTCCCTAATTCGTTATTTAAATTGAGCTAAGTCTTTCGTTAGTGGCTGAGTTGCAGTATAAATTTGTTTATATATATTAAATAATTTTTGATATGATTCATTATTTTTTGAATCTGGCGTGACTTTTTCATGATAGTTAATCCATGATTGGCTAATATCTTGAAATGTATCAAACCAGTTTTCGCCCATTGCAGCTAACATTGCAGCACCATATGCTGGCCCTTGTTCTTCTGTCCTAGTAATAATAGGCGCATTAAAGATATCCGCTTGTATTTGTAACCATTCTTCATTTTTTGCGCCTCCACCAATAGAAACAATTTCTTTTATATCGACATCTTGATTTTTCATAATCTCGATACTTTCATTAATAGAGTAAGTAACACCTTCAAGTACTGAACGTTTAATATCCTTTTGCGATGTATTAGCATCTAGCCCAATAAAGCTACCCCTGACAGATGCATCGTTATACGGTGTACGTTCACCTAATAGATATGGTGTATACAAGAGTCCATTTGCCCCTATTTTGGATTGTGAAATATCTTGTAAGAATGTACTAAAGTCTTCATCTGGGTTAAGCAATTGCTTTAGCCATTCTAAACTATAGCCAGCTGAAAGCGTAACACCCATAATATACTTTTGATTTGGCACACAATGACTAAAGTAATGCATGTTACCGTCATTTTCGTAATGTTCACTGTTCTCAATAGAAAGTGCAACCCCCGATGTACCAATGCTTACAAGTTGTTTTGTTTCATCTGTTATACCAGAACCAAGTGCACCACAGGCATTATCTGCGCCACCTTGATAAATATTTATTTCCCAGTCAATATTTAATTGATTCTTAATATCTTCTTTTAACACACCACTTTTTTGATGAGAAGGAATCACTTCTGGGCAAATGTTCGAATCAATATCTAATTGATTTAATAATGTTTCAGACCATTTTTCAGTTTTGATATTATACATAATCGTTCCAGCAGCATCTGATGGTTCTGTGAAAATATTACCCGTCAATTTATAGACAACATAATCTTTCGGCAACATAAATTTATGAATCTTTTTATAATTATTAGGTTCATTATTTTTTAGCCAAATTAATTTCGGAAGTGTGAAACCTTCAAGTACAGTATTTTGTGTTTGTTTAAGTAAGAATTCCATACCTAAAGTTTCTTTAATTTCTTCCACTTCTTGTGAAGTACGTGTATCATTCCATAAAATAGCTGGCCTTATACTATCACCAGATTCGTCAACAACGACTAATCCATGCATCTGTCCTGAAAAGCTAATACCTGTGATTGATTGTTTATCAAATTTCTTTAATAAGTGCGTTAAACTATTCACTGTTGCTTCGTACCAAACATCTGGATCCATTTCACTGTAACCAAACTTTGGATGCGTCGTTTTATAACTGATGCTATGAGAGTCGACAACCTTACCATCTTTATTAACAACTATGGACTTTAATCCACTTGTACCAATATCAACGCCAATTACATAAGTCATAATTATCATTCTCCATTATTGATATTTAGAATATATTGATTGATTTGTGATTTTATTACTTCTAAGTGATCTGACTCATTTTCAATTTTTTCTATTTTATGTGCATATTTTTCTAATTCTTTAAATGAAGTTGTTCCTTCTACAATTTCCTTACCGATACCTTCACTAAATGATTTATATTTTTTATTAATGATATTTTCGAAGAAGTTATCTTCAATCATTTTATGAGCGACTCTTAATCCAAGTGCAAATGTATCCATACCTGCAATATGCGTTAATAGTAAGTCTTCTTGTTTAAATGATGTTCTTCTTGGCTTAGCATCGAAGTTTAGACCACCTGGGCTTAAACCATCATTTTTAAGTATTTCGTACATCGCTAATGTCGTGTCATACACGTCTGTAGGGAATTCATCAGTATCCCAACCTAGTTGAGGATGACCTTGATTGGCATCCACTGATCCTAACATTTGATTATCGCGTGCATATCTTAGTTCATGTTGGAATGAATGACCTGCTAAAGTAGCGTGGTTTGCTTCAATATTAAATTTAAATACATCATCTAAGTCATACTTCTGTAAGAAAGCATGAGCTGTTGCAACGTCTGTATCATATTGATGAGTAGTTGGTTCTTTAGGTTTAGGTTCAATTAAGAATTGTCCTTCAAATCCTATTTCTTCAGCATAACTTTTAGCCATTTTGAAGAAGTTTGCTAAATTATCTAGTTCTAACTTCATATCGGTATTTAATAAACTTTCATAACCTTCACGACCACCCCAGAATACAAAGTTTTCTGCGCCTAACTTTTTAGCAATTTCTAAAGATTTTTTCACTTTCGCTGCAGCGTATGCATATACTTCAGCGTTAGAAGATGTAGCTGCTCCGTGTACAAAACGTTCATGTGTGAAATTATTAGTAGTATTCCATAATAATTTCTTGCCCGTCTCGTCCATTTTTTCTTTAATAAGATCGACTATTACGTCTAAGTTTTCATTTGATTCTTTTAAATTAGAACCTTCAGGAGCAATATCAATATCGTGGAAACAGAAATATTCAAGATTTAATTTTTCCATGAATTCAAAAATAGCATCCACTCTTGCTTTAGCTTTGTCCATCTCATTTAAGTTATCCCATTCACGTTCAGCCGTGCCTACACCAAATGGGTCTGAAAGATCTGCAGTAAATGTATGCCAATAAGCGACACTAAACCTTAAATGTTCAGCCATCGTTTTATCGCCTATTTTTTCTTCCGGATTATAATATTTAAAACTATAAATGTTTTGTGATTTTGAACCTTCGTATTTTACTTTATCTATGTCGAAATATGTCATTGTAATCCTCCTAATGATAGTTGGTTAGTTTATTAAACAAACTAACTTTAAAAATAATATATCATATACCATCATTTATGTAAACGCTTTCTACATTAAAAAAAGAACTTGTTAGAAATCTTATATAAGATTTCTAACAAGTTCTTTTTAAATATGAATATCTAATTGAATGTCTTCAATTTGTAGCACTTTTTGAATGATTGCTAAAGTTCCGCCTAACAAAGTAGCATACTTCACATTAGAATTTAGCTTGATTTGAATTTCATTTCGAGAATACTGTTTAAACTGTTCTTTAATTTCTTCTAAAATTTCTGGCATTTCATTGATTAACGGACAGTTAACATAAAAAGCATTTGGATTAAATTGCGTGTTTAAGTTATGTATTAATATAGCAATCTTATTAATAAATTGCTCCATCTCTTGCACAACTACAGAGTTTCGCTCTTTATAATATTGAATTAGTTTACTAAGTGTTAACGTCTCACCTAATTGATGGCTTAAATTTTGTAGTAAAACTTCTTGAGAAAAAATATCTTCAATCTTATGATAAGTTTCCACATTATTGCTTACTTTTGATACAAGTGTTTTTCCAATCTCACCCGCTTCACCATTGGCACCGCGATACAATTTATTATTAATAATTAAGCCCGCACCAATACCTTTATGAATGCTAAGCGCTATAAGGTTATTAATCGATAAACTATGCTTAAAATTACGTTCATACAATGCAGAAAGATTCGCTTCATTTTCGATCATAACAGGAACTTGGGCAAATTCTTTTAGCATTTCTGTTATAGAAACCCCGTCTGTCTTGTGGAATGGTAAATAAATGACATTTTGATCATTATCAACGACACCATGTATAGATACAGACATACCTAATAAACCGTGAATAGTGTTATGTTTCTCACGAACATCAACGTGCTCTTTCAAAATATCTAATATACTACTTACATTGTCATTCGGTAATTTATAAGATTCGTGTTGAATCACATTACCATCAAAGTAGTTATACATCACTTCAACAGAACTATACGTCAAATCTAACGAAATAAAGTAGCCATACAGATGATTAACCTTAAGTAAGATCGGTTTCCTTCCGCCACTTTTCGTACTGTCACCTTCACCAACTTCGCGCACTAAAGATTTACTCTTCAATTTATTTAAAATACTAGAAATGGTCGCTTTATTAATTCCTAGATTCTTTGATATTTCTGTGCGTGAAATATTTTGATGATTAAAAATTTCTTTTAGCACTAATTTTTCATTACTATTTATATTTAAAAATAAGTTATTTTCCATAATTTAAGACCCCATATGCACTTTGAATGTTCTATTTTAAATATCCATTTTATTATATTTATTATTTTAACACATATTAAAATAGCCAAAAGTTTTATCCTTATTTAATATATACCCTCTATTATTCATATTTGTTCAATTTCTTGTATGATATCATTGATATTATATACATCAATCTAAAATCACTTTTTATATAACTGAAAAGGAGCATATAAATTTATGAATATTTTAATTTTAGGAGCAACTGGTCGTGTTGGTCATGAGATTTTAAATCATGCGATTAATGACGATCACCATATAAATGTATTAGTTCGTAATAAAGAAAAATTAAATACTAACTATAATCAACTCAATATTATAGAAGGCAATGTGTTAAACAAAGATGATATTGCTCAGGCAATAAAAGGTGTAGATGTTGTATTCAGTGCATTAGGTACTGATGGTACAACTACATTAACAGAAGCTATGCCTCTTATTATTGAAGCGATGGAACAAGAAAATATTAAGCGTATCATAACTATAGGCACCGCTGGTATATTACAAAGTAGAACTGACCGCGACCTTCTTCGTTATGAATCAAACGAATCCAAAAGAAAAACGACTCGTGCAGCGGAAGAACACCGTAAAGTATATGAACTTCTCGACCAATCATCCCTTGAATGGACAATTGTTTGTCCTACGTATTTACCTGATGGAGAACGAACAGGCGAATATCGAACAGAGAAAAATTATTTACCTGAAGATAGCGTTAAAATCTCCGTACCAGATACTGCAGAATTCGCTTATCAACAGTTGAAAAACGATGAGTATGTTAAATCGAGAGTCGGTATTGCGTATTAAATAGAAAAGCCCGGGACATAATGAAGTGAACCCTGTCAAGTAGACAACTAAATAATAAAAATGTCTTTTTGGTCGAATTCATAGCTAAGCTATGGATTTGGCCATTTTTAATGTAAT
>NZ_PPRS01000027.1 GCF_002902755.1 Mammaliicoccus lentus
TAATAATGCAGTTTAACTTATTCGGTTTAAGAAATTTAAAAACTGCTGAGTACAGTCTTTAATGTACCCTAGTCCTATACCTATTAAACATAGGACAAGAATCAATACCGTTTTCCAAAAACCAATTGTTAAAAATAAAACTGCTAATATTAACATCGCAATAAACCCAACAATTCTCCATTTATACTCTTTAATAAAATTAATGAGTTGATTTGGATCTTGATTTTCATTTGGCATAACCGGAACCTCCTATCCTTAGTCTATAAAACTCTTGTATCACTTGTTTTCTGGTCTCTAACATTAATTTCAATGTTTTTGACAGGTATTTCGGAAAAATGCTCAACATTTTGCTTAATATCGTTCTTCATATTTTCCGTTAATGATTGAATACCATTCGTTTCAGATACAACAAAGAAATCTGCTTTAATCGTTGCATAAGAATTATTTTTCTTATTGTACAACTTTGCTATAACATTTGGTTGTCGTACTTCGTCGTATTTCTGGATTGTACGATAAACACATTTTTCAATCGAATTTCTAGTAATGTATATGTGCCCATCCTCATAATCACGATGTAAGCCTGGTTTCTTATGTGTCGGTTTAAATGCTGCAAAGAACATTAATAAACCAAAGAATATTAAAACCCCTGCACAAGCAATCAATGTCGGTTGGAACCAATTATATTTTAATAGTTCCTGTTGATAGCTTGTTATTTGACTAATATCCAAGTACATAAAAAGAAGCGTGCCCACTACTACTATGATGAATAAGCCTAGGAAAAAATTCTTTAATCTTCTCACTGGCAACTGCACCTCCTATGTAAAGTTCTATTGCTAGTATTAGTTATACCCCTAAAATGATTTTAGAAACGTTTTCAACTCATTATTTCATTTTTTGGCAAAATTTTTACAAATTCTCCAACTTGCTCATAACCTATTTGTTTATAAATTTTATTGGAGGTGGGATTTTCAAGATCAGTATATAATGTCGTATATTTATAATCTTCTAATAAACGTTTTGTTAAGAGTGATACATTTTTAGCTGCATAGCCATTCCCTCTGTATTCATGAGGCGTATAAACCATAGCAACATGAGCAAATATTTCCCCAACTCCTGAATATTTAACGAAAGATACCGCCTTATTTTTATCAATAAATAATTGTCCAGCTTCATTTTCAATCCAATTCAAAATTATATTATTTTCTTCATCACGATTTAAATTTTTCAATTCAGTTACTAGACCTGTTTCTATCATGAAACTTTCATACCATTTTTTCAGCAATATGATATCTTCATTTTTAGTTATTCGGGAGTGCCCCTTCACACTATCGAATTTATTTATCACTTTATGGCATACATAAACACCTTCATGAACTGCTATATACCAGTTACTATATAACTTTTCTGCTAGTTTAATTGTATAATCCTTATCACCTGCAATACCCATCTGAATATTGGAATAAGATGAAAGTTTTTCTGAAATATAATCTATTAATTTCATTTCATTTTTCAATATTACAATTTGTATTGGAAACGGTGGTGTATGAATAATTATTCCAAGTACTTCCTTATTCTCAATAATTCCTGCTAAATAATACTCTTTATATTTACCTTCTTTGATAAAATATATCAGTCGTTCTGCCAAATTAAATTTTCCATTTGTATTTTGCAAGCTCTGAAAAATTTCTTCAGGGACACGATTACTTTCATAAACTTCCCAGTACATATACCTCTCCTCTTTTCTTTTGTGTATATTTTACACTATTAGTAGGTTTTTAAAACACTTAATATAATTTAACTTTCCAACAATAAAAAAATCCCTAACCTGTTGAATTAAATCTTCCAACTGATTAGGGATTATTATTAAATATAAATATTGATATCTCAAATTATTATATATGTGCTGATTTTTGCATTAAGTATAAGAAGTATGGCGCACCTACTATTGCTACAATAATACCTGCTGGCAAGCCATTTGGTTCTAGTACTATTTTACCAATTGTATCTGCGACAACTAGGAGTATAGCTCCGTTTAATACTGCTATTGGTAAATATAGTTGATGTCTTGGTCCTACAATACTTCTTGCAATATGCGGCCCCATAAGTCCAACAAATCCGATACCACCTGCTACTGATACGGCTGCAGATGACAATACGACTGCTAAAAATACGAGTAAAATACGTTCTCTATTATTGTTTATACCGAATGAAACCGATATTTGTTCATTTGTACTGAGTACATTTAGTACATTAGCTTTATAAAATAGGAATGGCATAACTATGATTAACCATGGTATAAATGCAAATACGAACGGCCATTCATCACCCCAAATATTACCTGCAAACCATCTTGCGATAAATTCCATTTGATCTTGATCAAATGTAGACATAATTGTAATGGAAGCACCACTCAATGCAGTTGATAAGCCGACACCAATCAATACCATTCTCACGGGGTTAATGCCTTCTCCTTTTTTATAACTAAACATGAATATAACCATCGCCGTCGCTATACCACCGACCATACTTACCATTGGAAGTACATATACAAAATCACCTGGTTGTACAGTACCGACAACTAAGAATAAAGCAATCATAAACCCGCTTCCTGCATTAATACCTAATATACCTGGTTCAGCAAGAGGATTCTTAGTAACACTTTGCAAAATTGCTCCACTTAAAGCTAAACTTGCTCCAGCTAATATCGTTATTAACATTCTCGGCATTCTAAATTCATACAATACCATTGAATCTAGTTCATTACCTTGACCAAATAGTGTTTTAAAGAATTGAATGAATGACATCTTAAATTCGCCTGTCGTCATAGCGAATGCCATTGATGCGATTAATGCTATAATTAAAACGACAAGTGTTATTCTCTGTTTTCTAACTATTTTTGGATGTATCATAATATCTTACCGTCCCTTCTTACAAGATAAAGGAAGAACGGTACACCTATAATAGAAATTACAGCACCGATTGGAGCTTCTCCTAACATTCGTGCTATCATGTCAGCTAAAAGTAATATAAAACCACCCATTACTGCTGTTAAAGGTATAACACGTTTATAGTCTGTACCGACTATAAATCTTACTATGTGTGGCACCATCAAACCTACGAATGCTATTTGCCCTACTATTGATACAGCAATCCCTGCTAAAAACATCGTGGATACTAGACTTGTATATCGCACAACATTACTATTTTGTCCTAATCCTTTTGATAGTGTATCTCCTAGGCTAAGTATCGTTAATTGTCTGCTCATTATAACTAAAACAATTAAAATAACTAGAACAATCGGTGTAGAAATCGCAAGTTGTTTCCAGTTTGTACCACTTACGCCACCAACGCTCCAAAATGTTAAAGTTTGGTTTAATCTAAATATCAATGCGATTCCTTCACTTGCAGCTGTCAATAATGCAGATACTGCGGCACCTGCTAATACTAACCTCATCGGGTTAAAACCACCGCGTTTAGAGGAGCCTACGCTCATGACAAGAATACCCCCTATACCTGCACCTATAAATCCTGCAAACATAAGGGTGAAATAACCTGCATTTGGAATAACTGCTAAAGTTAAAGCTAGCATCATACTAGCTCCAGCATTTAAACCAAGTAAACCTGGATCAGCTAATCCGTTTCGAGTAACACCTTGCATAACTGCACCAGATACTGCAAGTGCCATCCCAACGACAACAGCTCCTATTTCCCTAGGTATTCTTATCTCTCTTAAAATATTGTGTTCTTCGATACTTGGATTATAATTAAATATTGCGTTATATACCATTTGTAATGATGTGTCTTTTGCTCCAAATAAAAATGACAGAAGTAAAACAGCTACAAGTAAAATAATTGTAACTGTTAAGATAATTGGATAGCGATTTTCTTTAACTGTTTTTGATTGACTCATATGTTGCCATCCTTTTATAACTTAGTATAGTGTTTACATAAAAGATTATAAGTAACAAGCATAGGTTTCCCAGTTCTAGGATCCGTAGATAATTCAGCGTCAATATTAAACACTTCTTCTAGAATTTCATTTGTTAATACTTGTTCTGTTTCGCCTTGAGCAACAATATCTCCAGCTTTCATAGCTATTAAATGATCTGAGAATCTGATTGCTTGGTTAATATCATGTAACACCATAATAATTGTGCAACCTTGTTCTTTATTTAACTCTTGTACAAGTTCTAGAATTTCGAGTTGGTGAGAAATATCTAAATATGTTGTTGGTTCGTCCAGGAATATGATATCTGTCTTTTGTGCGAGTGCCATAGCAATCCATACACGTTGTCTTTGACCACCACTTAAATCGTTAATTGCTCTATATTTAAAATCATGAGTGCCCGTAACGTTAAGCGCCCATTCTATTTCTTCTTTGTCTTTTTTTGATAATCTTCCAAATCCTTTTTGATGTGGATAACGGCCATAAGAAACGAGTTCTCCAACTGTTAATCCATCTGCAACGTCAGGTGACTGAGGTAATATTGCAATTTTCTTTGCGATTTCTTTAGTAGATGTTGAATGTAGATTTTTGCCATCTAAAACAACTTGCCCTGATTGTACATTTAAAATACGACTTAATGCTTTAAGTAATGTTGATTTTCCACAACCATTCGGCCCTATAATAGAAGTAATCTTCCCATCAGGTACCTCTAAAGTTAAATCACTAACTATTGCTTTATCTCCATAACCTATTGAAATGGCTTCTCCCGTTAATCGATTCATAGTGAACCCTCTTTCCGTTTAAAATAAATCTATAATATATGCGTTGCGTTAATTTTTAATTGTAGTTAAATGATAATGATTATCATCACTCGTACTTACGTATTATATCATTTAATAATAGTGATTTCTATCAATATATGAATAATTTCACTCATATTACACATTTAATAAAAATAAACATGTTAAAAAAGCTAGAACTTTTTGTCCTAGCTTTTATGTTTTATTCGTCAAGTAAGAATCCGTTCCCAAGTACATCTCTTACATCATGGACAACGACAAACGCATTTTCATCAAATTTTCTAATCATTCGTTTTGTTCTTGTCAATTGCGTTTTGGCAATGACAACGTATAATACATCAGTATCTTTTTTTGAATAGTAACCTCTACCATTTAAAATGGTACAACCTCTACCTATTTTTTCATCTATCATTTTTGCTATTTGATCTGGGTTTTGAGAAATTATTGTAACAGCCTTTTTAGGGTTCAATCCTTCAATTACAAAGTCCATAACTTTTGTTCCTATATATAATGCAACGACAGTTATTAATGCTTTTTCTACAGGCATAACAGTTAATGAAAATAGAACTACGATAAGGTCAAAAAATAGAAGAGCATATGATGTGTTCACATCTAAATACTTATGAGCAATTCTCGCTAATATTGTTGTTCCTGCTGTTGTGCCACCTGATAATACGATTAAACCTATACCTAAGCCAACCGTAAATCCGCCAAACACAGCATTAATAAGTATTTCACTAGAATCTAATGCCCATGAATCCGTCACTCCTAAGAATACGGATATGAGTATTACAGCAATAATAGTATATACTGTGCTTCTCTTACTCAAGAATTTATAACCTAATGCAATTAATACCGCATTTAAAATAAACGTAGACCAAGCTGGCGCAATATCAAACGCATAAAGTAAGATTAGCGAAATACCCGTCACGCCACCTTCACCTAGGTTAGCAGATATAATAAATGTATTAACACCTGCAGAAAAGACAAATGAACCTACAATTATTAATATCATATCTCTTAGTAATCTATTTTTCATGACCTTACCTCCTTTTAGTTTTTCAATTGACATACTGATACTACCACAAACAGCTAATCGCCTCAACATGCCGATATTTATAAAAATGGGTCGTAAGATAATTTTTGCCCTAACTCTAGAAAGAGTTATTAGAAATCGCATATAAATACTCCTAATTCGTCAATTTCTTAATGAACGAATTAGGAGTACTATTTAAAGATAGGGATTCTTTATCCCGAACTCTTCATTATTATATTGTCAGTAGCTTATCATTTACTTAAACTCTTTTTCAAATGGTGCTTGAATGTCTTTTAGCACTTTTACTGAATTATCGAACAATCTTGTTTCTTCATCATTAAGTGGCATTTCAATAACTTCCCTTACACCTGTTCTATTTACAAGTGCTGGTACACCGATATAAACATCTTCGTGTCCATACTCACCTTCTAAATATGCTGAAACTGTTAGTACAACATCTTGGTTGTTTAATATTGCTTTAGTAATGCGCATTAAGCCCATTGCTACTCCATAAAAAGTAGCACCTTTTGATTCAATAATTTCATATGCTGCATCTCTTGTCTCTACAAAAATTTCTTCAACTCTATGTTTACGTGTTTCATCTTTTTCAATTATAGAACGTAATGGTTTACCAGCAATATTGGCGTGTGACCAAACTGCTAATTCAGAATCGCCATGCTCACCAATAATATTAGCGTGTACACTTTGAGGGGCTACATCAAATTCTTCGCTTAATAAATATTTAAAACGTGCTGTATCTAATATTGTTCCTGAACCTATTACACGTTCTTTTGGTAAACCTGAGAATTTCATCGTAGCATACGAAAGTATATCTACTGGGTTAGTCGCAATTAAGAAAATGCCATCAAATCCTGAATCCATTATTTCAGTTACTATATTTTTAAATATTTTCATGTTTTTCGCTACTAAATCTAATCTTGTTTCGCCAGGTTTTTGAGCTGCGCCTGCACAAATAACAACTAAATCAGCATCTTCACAATCTTTGTATTCTCCCGCTTTTACTTTCATTGGTGATGGCCCATACACTGAACCATGATTTAAATCCATTACATCTCCATTTACTTTCTTCTTATCTAAATCGATGATAACAAATTCATCACAAATACCTTGGTTAATCATTGAGAATGCATAACTTGAACCTACAAATCCGTTACCTACTAATACTACTTTATTACCTTTAAATTGTTTCATCAAAATCTCTCCTCAAATTTTAAATTTTTATATAATAAATGAAAGTACGAACGTCCAAATACAAATGAAGATGACTATTCCTACACTATATTTTAAAGTCATTTTCAATAATTCTGATTCTTTTCCGACCTGACCTACAGCTGCTGTGGCGATTGCTATAGATTGAGGTGATATAAGTTTTGCTGCTACACCACCTGCAGTATTAGCTGCTACTAATAAAGGTCCACTAGTACCGATTTGGCTAGCTACTGAAGCTTGAATTGGTGCGAATAATGTATTGTTATTGACTACTGATCCTGTCATAAATACCCCAATCCAACCTAACACCGGAGATAGTAATGGGAATATACTACCAGCTTTTGCGATGCCAAGCCCCATAGCTGCTGTTAAACCACCATAAGTAGTTACTTTTGCTATTGCTAATATGAAACAAATTGTCAAAATAGGTAACCATAATTCTTTGATTGTTAAACCTAATAATTGAAATGCTTCATTAAATTTGAAATGTTTGGAAATAAGAACTGTTATAATAATTGAAATTAATATAGCTGTACCTGTTGCGCTAAAAATGTCTATTTTTAGTGTTATAAGTTTGTTTGTGATTTCATTCATCGTACCTGGAATACTAATGTTCCATACTAAAAATGATAATGGTCCATCTGGTGCAAATAATGCTTTAAAGAATGGTGCACTCCATATCATCACAAATATCGTTAAAATATAGAACGGACTCCATGCATATAGAATAGACTTAACTGTATGTTTGTTTGCTTGTTTAAATTCAGCGTCTGAAACTCTAAATATTTTTTTCGGTTGATAAAATTTAGAAAATACTGCTAATGCAACCATTGATAATAACGGAGGGATAATGTCCGCTAACTCAGGTCCTTGGAAATATGTCAATATTAATTGAAGTCCAGAGTAAGTGAGACTTACTACTAATATCATTGGTAATATTTCTTTTATACCCTTAAATCCATCTAAAATCATGACTAATAAAAATGGAATAATAAAGTTTATGATTGGTAAAGTTAATGTTGATATTTGAGAAACATCTAAACTACTTATATTACCTTGTAGGCCTAGCGTATCTATCACGACTACTGGGAGGCCTATAGCACCAAATGCTCCAGCTGCTCCATTAGCGATTAAACATAACATTGCAGCTTGTAACGGTCTGAAACCAAGTTGTATAAGCAACACACTACAAATTGCTATAGGTACACCAAATCCAGCTGCACCTTCTAAAAATGCATTGAAACTAAAACCTATTAATAACAACTGTATACGTTGGTCTTGAGATATACCTGCTATACTATCTTGAATAATACTGAATTGCCCTGTTCCATTTGAAACTTTATATAACCATACTGCCATAACCACGATGTAACCTATTGGTAGAATACCTTGGAAGAAACCTTCTATAATTCCCCCTAAGGCAACAATTTTTGGTAATTCAAAAACTACTAAAGCTATTATTATCGTTACGATTAGCGTTGTAATAGAAGCATAAATACCTTTCATTTTAAAAACTGTTAAACATAATAAAAATAAAATAATAGGTATACTTGCCACAATTGCTGATAATGCAATATTGTCAAAGGGATTAATATTATTTATTAACACAATAGACATCTTCTTTCTATTTTATTTATTTTAAGATGCGCATCTTTCTTTTGTGAATATTTTCACAATTTAAATATAGCACTTGGTACCACTGCGGTCAAGTGTTTTTGTGAATATTTTCACATAAATTTTTACGCCTGTTTTCATTAATTTTTATAACTCCTTATTTAACAATAATGTTTGCGTTTACATAAAAAATGTTCTTTAAAGTTATTTTCGTCAACTTTAAAGAACATTTTTTATAATTTATAATTTTATTCTACTAAACTTTGCGTCTTCACAAAATGTCTATATTTTTCATGGTTTTTAATAAGTTCTCCATGAGTTCCTTTACCTGTCACTTCTCCGTTATCTAAAAAGATAATTTGATCAGCTTTTTTAATAGTTGCAAGTCTATGTGCTATTACGACAGTAGTACGGTCTTTCATTAACTCATTTAAAGCCTGTTGAATATAGTACTCACTTTCACTATCTAAATTAGCTGTCGCTTCATCTAGTAACAAGATGTCTGGATTTTTAATAAAACTTCTCGCAATATCAATTCTCTGTCTTTGACCACCTGATAATTTTGTACCTCTTTCCCCAATTTCAGTTTCAAATCCTTGAGGAAATTTCATAATAAAATCATAACAGTTGGCCATTTTTGTGTTATGAATTAAAGTTTCATCACTTACAGTCTCATTTATACCATATGTTAAATTATCTCTAATTGTTCCTGACATCATTGCGTTAGATTGCATAACGTATCCAATTTTTTGTCTCCAAAATCTTAAAGGTATATCTTCAATTAATTCATTACCATATTTGATAACACCTTTATCTACAGGATAAAATCGTTCTAACAAGCTAAATAATGTACTTTTACCTGATCCAGAAGGACCTACAATTGCTGTTACTTCTCCTGAACGAATTGTTAAGGATAAATCTTTTATAACTTCTTCATCTTTCTCATAGCTAAATGTAACATTTTCAAATAATATGTCATTTTTTTCATGAGGTAAATAATTGTTTTCATCGCCTATTGGCTCTGTCGGTTCTTGATAAATTTCATATATTCTTTCGCTCGCTCCTACTGCTTTCTTATAGTCTGTTATAAACATGGAAAAGTTTAATATAGGAGCTGATAATTGAATAACATAGAATATCATAGCAACTAATGTACCCGCTGTGATTGCACCACTTGAAACTCGGATTCCACCAAAACCTAATATAATAGCCACCGTTAACATCATAATAATTCCTGATAACGGTGATATAATAGCTCTTATTTTAGCTTCTTTTAATCCTAATTTATAGATATCTAATAATGTTGTTTTTGTCTTTTCTAACTCTTTTTCCTCAGAGTTAGTAACTTTTACTAATCTCATTTCTGTGAGCACTCTGCCCAACAAACCACTAAAATTCGCAATTTCTGTTTGTGTCGCTTTAGAAATCTTACCCATACTTTTTCCAAGAGGAATCATAATAGCGATAAATAATGGCAATATGATAAATGTTATAAGTGTCATTTGCCAATCTAAAATAAACAACATAGCTACAGAACCAATCAACGTTAACAGTGAAGGTAAAACACTTGGCGCTTTTTCTGAAATGAATAAATTGATGACATTTGTATCGTCAGTAATTCTACTCATGAGTTGACCACTTTCATTTTTATCAAAAAATCTCATGTTCAGTTTTATTAAATGTCTCCACAATTTTTCTCGTATTGAATAAATCGTTTTCTCACCGATTTTACTCAATAAGTATGTACCAAAACCACTTAAAATAGCATTAGCTAGAAAAATAACTATAAATAACCAAACCATTCTTAAATCTAAATTTTCAGCATTGAATGTATCTACTAGTTGTCCCGTAAATAATGGAACTAACAATCCACTCAAACTGCCTAAAATAGATAGAATCATGGCGGTAACGACCATTTTCTTTGGCCAATCTACTTTTTTCAGTAAATAAAACAACGAATTCTCTGTCTTCATTTTAAAACCTCATTATCTCAATTTATTATCTCATCATCATTTTACAATATTTCCCTATATTAATCTCTCATAATAGCTTTAAATTTACAATATTTTAATATACAATTGTAATTTTTTTCTAGGGAGAATTATAAAAATATGTTAGAATGATGTAGTTATTTAAAAAAAAGAATAAAGAGGTTTTATTAATGAAAAAATGTTTATTATTATTTTTCTCATTGGTTTTAATTAATATTACTTTGAACCAAAATGTTTATGCAGCTGATAATGAAAAGTCACCTACACAAGTAGCTAATGAATACGGGTATAACTTAGGCGAAGTATATCAACCCGAGGGGGCTATTAACTACAGCTCAAAAACTGGTCAAATTATGTATGAGTATCAAATAGATAAAAAATGGTATCCGGCAAGTATGTCTAAACTTATGACTTTATATTTAACTGAAAAAGCAATTAAAAGTGGAAAGTTAAAAGAAGATGATACAGTTAAAATGACTGACGAAGAATACCGATTATCTACTTTACCTGAATTAAGTAATACTAAATTATATCCAGGTGATGTTTATACAATTTCAGAATTAATGCAAATTACAATATCTAATTCTTCAAATGCTGGCGCTATGATTTTAGGTAGAGAAACAATGAAAGCTGAAAATATTGGTTCTGCTAAAAAAAATCGAAGATAAAGATAAAGATTCAAATAATAATACTGCCTCAAAACAACAGAAAAAAGATTTAGACTCTGATTTTATAGACTATATGAATGAAACTGCTAAAGAATTAGGAATGGAACATACTCAGTTTTATAATTCTAACGGTGCTGCCAATAATTTATTACTGGAATATAAAGCAAAGAGAT
This sequence comes from Mammaliicoccus lentus, assembly GCF_002902755.1. Taxonomy (GTDB): domain Bacteria; phylum Bacillota; class Bacilli; order Staphylococcales; family Staphylococcaceae; genus Mammaliicoccus; species Mammaliicoccus lentus. The sequence continues at coordinate 11,459 of NZ_PPRS01000027.1, forward strand.
ATCAATCTGATGAAGAGAATTACTCTACTTCTAGAGATTTTGCTATATTAACGCAGCATCTTGTAAACGATTATCCAGGCATTCTGGAATACACTAAAAAAGTAGCACCTACAATACATTACGTTACATACTACACATATAACCATTCTCTTGAAGGTGCTGATATGTCTTTAGAAGGAACGGATGGATTAAAGACAGGATCAAGCGACATTGCCGATTACAATCACAGTCTTTCAACTAAGAGAGATGGACTAAGAGTAAACCAAATTTTATTTGGTGCAGGCGATTATAATACTGTCGGCGGTGAAAAAGAACGTAATATGATGGGGAACAGTTTAATGGAGAAAACTTTCGACGAATATGAATGGAAAAAAGTTCTTTCGAAAGGTGTTCATAAAATTAATGATAAAAAATATTACATTACTGAAGATTTATACGATGTCGTTAAAAAAGGTGTAGATTACGAAGTAGTTGTAGAAAATGGTGAAGCACATATAGATTATGATCGTTCATATATAAACGATAAATATGGCCCACCTACAGTCAAATTAGAATCACCATCAAAACATAAATTTAACCAGACAAAAGATAAAGTCACAAGTCCAGATAATAGACCTATCCTTATGACAGCATCTATCATACTTGCTATCGGCTTAATATTATTATTAACTTGGTTGATTGCGCGTAAGAAAAATACAAAATAACATTAAGTCTTAAGTCCGACAACAAAAGCGTCACTTTAGTGTAGAATAGTATTAGACTATTAAACACGAGGTGACGTTTTTTTGACTCGATTTTTACCGAACTTTTTATCAGAACCAATTAATATATCATTAATAACTATTACATTAATTGCCTTAATATATGTTTTTGTACATCATAGAAGACAACATCCAATATTGAGTATGATTGATATAATACTAGGTTATTTTCCGATTTTAATACATGAAATGGGTCATGTTATTGCCAACAAGTTGTCCGGTGGTAAACCTAAAGATTTAGTCGTAGTTTGGCGTAGAAAAGAACGAATGGAGACTGGTCGTCAAGGTTATGCTATTACAGGATCTAAATCTGGATGGAATCAATTCATCACTACTTTATTTGGTTATATTATGCCACCTTTAATGTTAATAATAGGTGTTTGGATGAAGCACCATACATTCGGACCAATTTTCTTAATTTTATTATTAATCATGTTCTTATTTTATGTCACATTAACTTCAAGAAAATTTCTACCAAGTATTATATTATTAGTTATCGCAGTTGCACTTTATGAAGTTATTTCTGCTCCAAACATCCATGATTTTGCTCAAATTACAACTTATATTTACCACATAGCATTAGGTACGCTATTAGGTGAAGTTGCCCAATCTACAATAACCATCTTTTTATTAACATTTTCAAGACAGCGCCCTGAATGGGATGGTAGTCAACTTAGACAAATCACAAAAATACCTACTCTATTCTTTAGTATACTTTGGATTGTTATTAACATATATGCTGTTATGTATACATTTAATGCGTTATGGCCTTAAAAACTTAGAGAACTATAATATCGAGTTAAGAAACGACCAATCTAGATTTCTCTTATAAAAATGGGAGTGGGACAGAAATCTCATTTTTATAAATAGATTTCGTAGTCCCATCCCGCCAAGGATGACTAGGGTTGGAAAAAGCTTGATATAAGTGCATCTTCAATCCAGTCAGCTACTACCGTTATAATAAAAGAGGCTGAGACATGTATTTATGTCCCAGCCTCTTTTCCTACGATTAGTCAAGTGCTTAAGTTTAAAATAGTCATCACTTAATAAGACCGTCCAATTTTTTTTTTTGAATAAGGTGTTAGAATATATGTGATTATACGATTTAATGTGGGGACATTTCGTAATCGTATAGTTTATGTTTCATTATTAAATAATGAAATGTTTTTAATAGTCGATTAATACATGCGACAACAGCAGTCTTATGAGATTTCTCATTAG
>NZ_PPRS01000028.1 GCF_002902755.1 Mammaliicoccus lentus
AGATGTGTATAAGAGACAGACTTATTAATATAATGATGCCTAATAATATATTAGCATTTTGAATTACGGTGATGCCTAACAATAATAACCATATTACTTTAAATATATTTGCAATCATTTCTATAGGATCTGATGCGATTTTAAATATTTTTTCTATATACTTTTCACTAACAAGTTGCGTGTTAGACAATATATTACATATAACTTGAATAAACATCGAAAAACTAATCAGAAATATAAAGACTAAGCCGATAGTTAATGCGGCGGTATTTAATGTGCTATTTAATTTTTCATAATACATAATTGGCACTTGGCTGAAACTAAGAAATATAAGAACAAATGTAAAATGTATCGTTGTATATTTCTTTTTCTCAAGTAAAAATTTATATGTTGCAAACAGCATCAAGTATAATATCAAACCAATTAATACAATATTCAATATGTTTCTATCCCTTCCTTAAAACTTATCGTTGACGATAGCGTATAAATAATGATCTTTCCATTCACCTTTAATACGTACGTTAGCTCGGTTTAAACCTTCTCTTTTCATTCCTATTTTTTCTACCACTCTGACTGAAGCGATATTAGATGGTTGGACGCCCGCTTCAACACGATGAAATCCTAATTCTTCAAATGCGATTCTTATAACTTCTTTTGCAGCATATGTCGTATAACCTTTGCCACTATATGCTTCATCAATTGCATACCCTATCATACAACTTTGAATATTATGTCTGACCACGCTAAATAAATCAATAGTCCCTATAACCTCATCTTCGTCACTAACAATGACATAGTGATACCCTTCGTCATTTTTCATATTTTGTAATTGCTTATCAACCTTTTTTCTATAGTTATATAAACGATAATCCGAGTCTTTTTTATCTGCTGCTGAAAATGTTTCAAACAAAGTTCTATTTCTATAATCCATATTCAAAATTTCTTCTGCATCATGGATTTCAACCCTTCTAATGGCTACCATATACTCTCCCCTTCAATCACTACATTTATAATTATTATACACTTGTTAATATAAAATCTAAAAAATTAACCTATCTATAAATTATTAATATTTTGTTATTTTCTTATCTTTTTACTCAGAATTGATTGAAACTTTTGAATTATCTGATTATAATGGCAGATATAACTAAAGGAGGTTAACACAATGACTCAAGAAAATTGGAATAAAGAAACATTAGCAATTCATGGGGGTCAAGAACCAGATCCTGTTACAGGCTCAACAGCCGTTCCTATCCATCAAACGACTTCATTTACATTTAAATCTACAGAACACGCTCAAAATTTATTTGCGTTAGCTGAAGAAGGCAATATATATTCTCGTATTATGAATCCAACAAATGATGTATTCGAAAAAAGAATCGCACTTTTAGAAGGTGGTGTTGGTGCGCTAGGTGTTGGTAGTGGACAAGCTGCTATTACATTAAGTATTTTAAACATCGCTGAAAGTGGTTCTGAAATTATTGCTTCTACTAATTTATATGGTGGTACTTATAATTTATTTGCAGTTACATTCAAAAAATTAGGCATCAAGGTTAATTTTGTAAATCCGGATGATCCTGAGAACTTTAAAGCTGCAATTAATGAAAATACAAAATTAATTTTCGCCGAAACAATTGGTAACCCTCGTATAGATGTTTTGGATATAGAAGCTGTATCTAACATCGCGCACGAGAATGGCATTCCTTTAATTGTTGATAATACATTTGCTACACCACATTTATTACAACCTATAAAACACGGTGCTGATATCGTAGTTCATTCTGCAACAAAGTTCATTGGTGGACATGGTACTTCAATTGGTGGAGTTATCGTAGACAGTGGTCAATTCAATTGGGACAACGGTAAATTCCCAGGTTTAGTTGAACCTGATCCTAGTTATCATGGTGTTTCATATGCAAGAGATGTAGGTGCAGCTGCATACATAACAAAAGCACGTGTTCAATTGTTAAGAGACTTAGGACCTGCTTTATCACCTTATAATGCACATCAATTTTTATTAGGTTTAGAAACATTACACTTAAGAGTAGAACGTCATTCTGAAAACGCTCAAAAAGTAGCTGAATTTTTAGAAGCACATGACAAAGTAAGTTGGGTTAATTATCCTGGATTAGAATCTAATCCATATCATGAATTATCCAACAAATATTTACCAAAAGGACAAGGCGCTATTCTAACATTTGGTGTTAAAGGCGATGTTGATTCCATAGCTAACTTTGTAGAATCATTACAATTATTCTCACACTTAGCTAATGTTGGAGATTCGAAATCACTAGTCATTCACCCAGCGAGCACAACACATCAACAACTCTCAGACGAAGATCAAATAGCTTCAGGAGTAACGAAAGACTTAGTACGTTTATCAATAGGTACAGAATCTGTTGATGACATCATTAATGACTTGGAAAAAGCATTAAATCAAGTTTCATAATCAATATTTAAGGGTGGGACATTGAATGATGTCTTACCCTTATTTCAATTTTGCGGTTCGATAATTTCATTTTATCGACCTGTATTTTTCATTTGCGGTTCGATAATTTCATTTTATCGAACCGCATTTACCTATCTACAAAAAACGCTGAGCTACTTAGTATGAGTTTCTTTATTATTTTTGCTAAAATTTAATTATATAAAATATTAAAGGAGTAACTTACGTATGAAGCAATCAGTGTATGATTTAACACAACAACATCGTTCTATTAGAAACTTTAAAGATGAACCATTATCAGATGAAACAGTAAAACAATTAGTAGAAGCTGGGCAAATGGCTTCAACTTCAAGCTATGTTCAAGCTTATTCAATTATAGGTATTCGTGACCCAGAAATTAAGAAATCTTTAAAAGAAGTATCCGGACAACAACACGTAATAGACAATGGCTATTTATTTGTATTCGTCATAGATTATTATCGTCATAGCCTAATTAATGAAGAAGCAGAAGAAAATATGCAAGATAGTTTTGAATCTGCTGAAGGTTTATTGGTCGGCACAATTGATGTTGCTTTAGCTGCTGAGAATGTCGCATTAACCGCAGAAGATATGGGCTACGGCATTGTATTCTTAGGTTCTTTAAGAAATAACGTTGCACGTGTAAGCGAAATTTTAGACTTACCTGAGCATGTCTTCCCTCTATTTGGAATGGCAATCGGTGTACCTTCTGAAGATGATCAAGGTTCACCTAAACAAAGATTACCTTTTGAACATGTGTTCCATGAAAATAAATACAACGCAGATAAAGTTCAACAGTTGAATCAAATTAAAAACTACGACAAAGATATACAAACATATTATGAACAACGTACGAATGGACAACGTTCTGAATCATGGTCACAACAAATTGCTAAAATGATGAGTAAAAAATCACGCCCAGATATTTTAGAACGTTTAAATCAAAAAGGATTTATCAATAAGTAATATAAATATTAAAAACGCCCAATCCAAAGTTTGCGGATTGAGCGTTTTATTTTGAATGCTTGTTTTTTACATTTTCTTCAATTATAAAATATTATGAAACTTGTTCTTCAATTTTTCCATCACTTAGTTTTATTACTTTATCAGCGAATTCAAAACTTCTTTCATCATGAGTAATCATAATTCCTATTGATTGATTATTTTTAACATTATCTCTAATCATTTTAACCACTTCTATTGCCCGGTTAGAATCTAGACTTGCTGTTGGTTCATCAGCTAAGATTAATTTAGGTTCATTCATCCAAGCTCTCATGATAGCTACACGTTGTTTTTCTCCGCCTGATAATTCATTCGGATAAGATTTCAATCTATGTTCTAACCCTATATCTATTAATAATTTCTCAGCTCTTTTTTTAGCTTCATTCTTACTCATTCCGGCCATTTGTCCAACGTACATAAGTTGATCAGTAACGTTTAAATAAGGTATTAAATGTGACGATTGAAAAATAAATCCGATTTGATTTAATCTCATATCTGTTAATTTTTTATCTGATAAATCAACATAGCTTAAATCATCTAAAGTTATATCTCCAGAACTTTTATCTAATAAGCCACCTATAATAGATAATAATGTTGATTTTCCAGAACCTGATGCACCATTTAATACAATGAGTTCACCTTTGTTTGCTGTAAAATTAATATCATTCAATACTTGAGTTTTTGCGTCTTTTTCACCAAATGATTTTGTAACATGTTCTACTACTAATCCCATTATTATTCTCCTCCTATAGCTTCTAGTGGTTCTATTTTCATTACTTTAATAAGTGATAATACTGCACCGATTAATGAAACAATAATAAATACACCAACCATCAATAACATTAAGTTTGTATTTAAGTAGAATGGCATTGTCACTGGCATTACAGTATTTAGTCCTAAGATAATTGCAATAGCTAATGCCACACCTATTAACGTTATGATTAAAATTTGAATCATTAATGATGAAATAAGTTGTTTGTTCTTAGTACCTATTGCTTTCAAAATACCAAACTGGCTTGTTTTTTGAATTGTCATAACATAGAAGAATGCTGTAATCACAATCGCAGAAATTACGAATAAAAATACAATCATAAGATTTAAAGGTTGTTGCTCTGCATTATAACTTGGTATTGCATCCATCAAATCAGATTGTGGAATGACTTTTACATTTTCTAAATCATTAATTTGATTTTTTTGATTACTATTTAAATTATCATAAGCGATTAAAGCAATATGATTGCCTTTCAAATCATTCATTCCCGCTTCATTCACATAAGCCATTGAAGTATGTGAATACATTAAATTATCTGCAAATCCTACAATTTTAAACGTTTGATTCTCATCAGATAATTTAATTTTGTCACCAATCTCAAATCCTTCAGCTTTTAATTTTTCATTTAATAGAACTTCGTTACCGTTACTAGGTAATTCTCCTTCTGAAGGTTTAGGCTGAATGTTATTTGTAAGTTGTGTAAACATGATGTCTGCTTTACCATCATCTGTATTAATTTTTTGCATTGCAGTTCTAATCGTGTCACCTTTTGCAATGTTTTGTACTTTTGCTTCATTTTTACCCGAAATGTCAGATTGTCCTAAATTATTATCCGCATCGTTAGCAATTACATATTCACTTTTTTTCCATTGTTCTACTCCAGAAACGTTCTCTTTAGCTAACCCTTGTGCTAAAGCTGAAATAAATAACACTAAAAATGCTAATAAGAATAAAATCAATGTTACAAGTAAGTATTTAAATTTGTAATACTTAAGTTCTTTTAATGCTAGTTTCATGCTTATCCGTCCTTCTCTCTTGAATTTATATATATATATCATATCTTCGCAATGTGAACTGAATATGAACAAATGAGAGAAAAACAAAAAATAAATAATTAAATTAAAAATCGTCATAACTAGCTAAACCTTTAGTCAATTTGTTAGTGTAGTTACACGCCTCTTGATACAATGAAGTTAAATATTACGAGGAGGACTTAAGATGATTAAATCTATATGGAAAGGCAACAAAACATTTACAGCACAATCTAATTTCGGTCATGATATCATTTCAGATGCACCAGCCGCATCCGGTGGCGATGATAACGGGCCATCTCCAGTTGAATTGATGTTAAGCGGATTAGCAGGATGTACTGGAATTGACGTGACAAACATAATGAAAGAAAGATTAGCAGATGTAACAAAATTTGAAATCACAGTAGATGATGAACGAGAAGACACTACATCCCGTGCAGTAAAAAACGTTACACTTACTTTTGATGTTGAAGGAGAAGTAGATTTAAAAAAATTAAAACGCGCAATCTCTTTAAGTGTCGAAAAATATTGCACAGTTGCACACTCACTTAAAGCATCTATAGATCCAAAATTATTTTATAATGGTACAGAAGAAGAACTTTAAATAAAAACTTCTATATTTTACTACTCTCAAAATATAAAATATCGAAATCATATATATTTATAAAATAAAAAATAACCATTCTAGGTAACTGTCAAAGCATTAACTAGATGGTTATTTTTTGATTATTATTACTAATTTACGCTAAATACCCTATTTAATATTCCTCAAATATGGCGCTCTCCAAATGTAAAATGTTGCATAAGAGCTCCACTTTTCCCAATCTTTATTAAGTTCTATCATAAATTCTTTAGAAGGTTTCTGTTCTAATTCTAAAATTAATTTTAAAGCATTTTGCAAACCAACATCTCCTACAGGATAAGCATTTTTTATACCTAATGATCTCATCATGACGTAGTGTGCTGTCCATGGTCCTATACCTCTTAAATCTGTTAGAGCTTTCTCTATTTCTTCTTTATCTGTTAGATTTAACAACATTTTTTTCGTTATAATTTGTGATTGAATTTTATTTGCAATATCTATAAGATATTCTGCTTTTCTACGTGAAAATTTTAGCTCCATTAATTCTTCAATTGTGACATTTGATATTTTTTCTGGTGATGGATGAATGTAATATTGTCTGTCTTTATATGGTATTGATTCACCATATTTTTCAACTAACCTTCGTTTTAATTTATAAGCAAATGATAAATTGATTTGTTGTCCTATGATTCCCCATGTAATAGCTTCGAAAAATTCTGGAATTCTAATTATTCTTAATCCATATAACTCTTCAGTTAATGGTGCTAATATTTTATTATCTTTAACATCATTATAAAATGAAGATAAATCTGTTGAGAAATCAAACCATTCTTCTATATATGAAATAAGTTTTTCTACGATTAAAGGCGTAATCAAATCTTGATTTAAAATTTCTACTTTTAAGTAATGTGGTACGTATGATACGTGTATTAATATATTAAGGTTATTTATTTTAACTGCTTTATAAATTTCTTGATCAACTACGCTAAATAAAATTTCATTTTCATTTCTTTTAAAGTATTCTAAACATTGTTCAAAATCGAAAATCTCTGGACATTCTATTCGAATTTCTTCCACTTCAACCCAGCCCCTTTTATTTAACAAATACTAAAGTTTTAAATCTTTGTTTTTGGAAAATATGTTATAATCGAAATCTATTATCAATTAGGAGAGATACATATGTCTAAAAAATTACTTGTTTTCTTAGCTACCATTTTACTGATTTTAGCTGGATGTAACAACAAAGATGACGATTCATCGAGTAACGAAACTCATAAATATAAAACAGACGAAGGTAAAACAATCAAAATTCCAAATAATCCAAAACGTGTTGTCGTATTAACAACTAACCAAGGAAACTTCCAAAAACTTGGTATAGATCCAGTCGGTGTGGATGCAGATTTTCCTAAATCTAAATTTGTAGATGATAAAGATGCTAAACGCGTAGGTTCGGAAGATATAGAAGCAGTAACGAAATTGAAACCAGATTTGATTATCACATATAATGCAAATCCTCAAATTAAAAAGTATGAAAAAATTGCACCTACAGTTCCTTTCGACCATAGTAAACGTACTTTTAAAGAAGTTCACGTTGAAATAGGTAAATTGTTAGGTAAAGAAGACAAAGCTAAAGAACAAGTAAAAGAACTAGAAGATTTAATGACTAAAGAAGGAAAAGACGTAAAAGAAAAATTAGGCAAAGATAGCACAGTTTCTATAATGGAAGTCGGGCCTAAAGAATTAACGTTAATCGGAAATAACTTTGGTCGTGGTTCGGAAGTTATCTATCAAGGCTTTGGGTTTAAACACCCTAAATCAGCAGAAGAAGATATTCCTAAAGAAGGTTGGTTATCAACTTCATTAGAAAACTTTAGTAAATATTCTGGAGATTATTTATTAATCCCTACCGAAGATGGTAAAAAACCAAAATCTTCACTAATTGACGGAAGCATATGGAAAAATACTAAAGCTGTCAAAGAAGATCAAGTTTACTATTATCCAAAAAACTTGTTTATGTATTCTGACCCGATATCTATAGAAAAACAAACGAAATATTTAAAAGACATGCTTACAAAATAATAAAAATTTAAAGAGTTCGAGACATAAATCATTGTCTCGAACTCTTTCTTTATATTGGCAGTAATGGACTGGATAATTATGTTACACGTGGAACTCGTCTTGCAACATCTACGATTTTATTTATTAAAACAAAAAAAGGGTGGAACTACGAAATCTTTTTATCAAAATAAGATTTCTGTCCCACTCCCCAATTTTTATTGTACGCGCTCGTTTACGTAATCTTTGAAAGCTTCTACGTCGCCTTCTTCAATATCGATCATTGCTACTTTTCCTTCTGGAAATTCGATAAATAATACACCTTTGTCTTCAATCGTTACCGCTTTAATATCTTGGTAACTGAAAACTCTTCTGTATGGTTCACCGTTCATATCGACACTCATTATTACGCGTTCATTTGTAGTAATATAAGCACCTTTAAATTGTGATTGTTCTCCTACTTTATAAATAATTGTACCAAGTACACTTGGTCCTAATTTTTCAGTAGGATATAATTCATTTACATCTATTTCATTTAATTTCATGATTTATACCTCCATTTTATCTTCAGTACCATTGTACGAGAATACATGACCATGAAACAAATATTATGTTTACAAACTTTAATTTTCTAATTCTTTGTATGCTTTTCTTCTTGAAAGTACAATCGTTACTACAAATGCAACAATTATAGCTATTGCCATACCTATAATATAGTTTAACCAACTACCTGTCGCAATTGAAATAAATCCAGGTAACCCAGCTGTACCTAAAGCAATTGCCTTTACTTTAGTCGCTGCAATATAGCACGCTCCTGCTCCTGAACCAACAATAGCTCCTATAAATGGATAACGTAGTTTCAAGTTAACACCAAACATAGCAGGTTCTGTGATACCTAATAATGCTGAAATACCAGCAGCTGATGCTACACCTTTTAATTTTTTATTCTTAACAATAAAGAAAGCTGCTAACGTTGCTGCCCCTTGAGCCACATTCGACATTGCTGCAATTGGGAAGATAAATGATCCGCCAGTTTTTGCAGTATCAGCTATCAATGTAGTTTCAATTGCAATAAAACTATGGTGCATACCAGTTATTACAATCGGACCATATAGTAGACCAAATAACAATCCTCCAATTGCTCCACCTGATTCGTACAACCAAGTTAAGCCATCAGATAATAAGTAACCACCTGAACGCGTGATTGGTCCTACTGCAGCAAAAGTGATAAATGCAGTAAAGAATATTGATAATAACGGTGTTAATAGATTATCTAATGTTGAAGGAATGACTTTTCTAAACCCTATTTCTAATTTAGCAAGAATATATGAAGCTACCAATATCGGTAAAACTTGTCCTTGGTAACCTACCATTTTAATAGATAAACCGAAAAATTCCCACGTCGGAATTTTTTCGCCTTTCGCTAAAGCTTCTGGGTACTCATAACCGTCCATTAAACTAGGATGTACCAATATCATACCTAAAGCAGCACCTAAGAAGGCATTACCTCCAAACCGTTTTGCAGCACTAAACCCGATAAGTACTGGTAAGAATACAAATGGCGCATTAGCAAACACGTTAATCATACTTGCTAAACCTGAAAATTGATCATGTACTTCTATAAAAGATTGATTATCATAAAATAAATCTTTTGCTGTTAAGATATTGTTGAGTCCCATCAATAAACCACCAGCAACTATGGCTGGAATAATTGGAACAAATATATCTGATAACATTTTCACGAATTTTTGTATTGGATTTAACTTTTTAGAAGACTGATTTTTCACTTCTGAAGATGTTGAAGCTTCAAGTCCTGTTAATTTTTCCATTTCATTAAATACTTTATTAACTGTTCCTGAACCAATAATGATTTGATATTGTCCACCCGTTGAAAAAGTCCCTTTTACAACTTCCAGATTACTTAACTTATCTTCATCTACTTTACTTTCATCTTTTAATACTAATCTTAACCTAGTCGCACAATGTGCAATAGCATCTATGTTCTCTTTACCGCCTATCGCATCAATTATGCTTTCAGCTTCCTTTTTATAATTCATTTAATTCACTCCTCTATAATGGTACCGGTTCCCAAAGCTTATAAAAAATAAAATATTCACTTTTGATTGTAACCGGTTCCATTCATTTTGTCAATATCCAAATAATGCATTATTTGGCATCTCCAATAACTACAAGATAAAAAAGGCACTGCTTCTTTAGTTGATTTTTTTCAACCTTGCAGTGCCTTCAATAAATTATTATTTTAGTCGTTAAGATTTATATAGCCGGCTCTTATTTTATTACCTTTTTCATCAAAAGATTCCACATATCCATCTTCTCTAACGTTGTAAGAACCTAATAATTTTCCGTTCTTATCAGTATATGAGAATCCAAAAGTATCATCTTTTTTCTCAGGTTCTTTCCAAATTGTTTTATCAGTATCTACTTTATCAATACCTTCAAATGCTTCTACTGCATCAAAGACATTATCTCGAGTGATGACTGTATTTTCATCATTGCTTGAATTTGAGAATTCAAAGTCATCAGGATATTGCATAATATATCTTATTTCATCATCTTCATTACTGCCTTCTGTATAAACTGCTATTTGATAACCGTTATTCGGCGTTTTATTGTAAATAACGAATGAGTGTCCTTGCCCTCTTCTTAAGTCTTGTGTAGGTTCGCCATGAAAATCAACAAACTCTTTATAAGACACATTCTGATTCGGTATAATACTATATTGTTCAATTGGATTCCCTGCTCCTAAGTAATACATAACCATAAAGTTTCCATAAACGTAGCCTTCTCTTCCTAAAAAGTTTCTTATATAATCTTCTTCACCATATTTTTGTTGAACTTCTTTTTTATTCATATTTTTTATTAGACCTTTGTAGCCTGTAACATGATTAGCATTCATATAATTATCGGAAAAATCTTGTGACAATATATCAATATTAGGAGTAGATTGTTTGTTGTTTTCATTATTTGTGTCATTATTCTCCGATTTATCCTCCTGTTTAGCATTATTATCTTTGGCTGGTTCGCCTATCGTAATACTACAACCAGATAAAATTATTATTGATGCAAATAAAAATGACACTTTATTTTTCATCTCGTTAAATACCTCCGAATCTTTATTAATATTTAATTTATTATTCCCATTATACCAAATAATATTCAGAAAAATTTGATAACTAGTGAATACTTTTATATAATTACCATTATTAAGAGAAAGGAGTATTATTACAATGAGTGAACGAATTTATGGCAATACACCTTGTTTTTTAGGATCACAAAATTTATCAAAGAGTAAAGATTATTCAACTGATGTATTAGTTTATGGTGTTCCATTTGAAGGCCCGTGTACTTGGGGAGACTACACAGGTTGTGAATTAGGTCCTAAGCAAATTAGGCTGTCTTCAGCAAGATACAGTGGTTATCTTCCTGAATTGGATCATATTGATGTACACGAACATTTAACAATCGGTGATGTAGGCGATGTTTCAACAGTACCTCATGACGTTGATGAAACTGTACAAAACATAGAGAAATTTGCCGAAAATTTATGGCGTTCTGAAAAGTTTCTAGTAGGTTTAGGCGGGGATCATGGTATAACTTATCCAATTTTAAAAGCCTTAACTAACACTGGAAAACGTGTAGGTATCATCCATTTAGACGCACATTATGATAATATGCCGAATTATGAAAATGAGCAATTCGCTCGTAATACACCTTTCATGAGACTTTATGAAACTGAAGGTATTCGTAATGAAAGCCTTATTCATACAGGAATACACGGTCCAAGAAACCATCCTGAAACAGGAAAGTTCGCTAAAGAAAATGGAGCAGTTACGATTACAATCAATGATATACGTGAAACTGACGATTTACGCAAGTTCGCTAAAGATATATATTTGCAAGCAAGTAATGATGTAGATGTTGTATATTTAACGATTTGTAGTGATGTGTTGGACTTTGCTTTTAATCCAGGAGGACCTGTAGATGGCAATGGTTTAACAAGTTATGAATTATTAACAATGATTTATGAATTTGGAAAATTAGGTTTAGTTGGTATGGATTTTGTAGAAGTCTATCCAATGCAAGACGCTAATCAAAATTCATCTCACTTTGTATCTACAGCTGTGCTTTACGTATTAGCAGGACATATAAAACATTTAAATAAAGCTTAATGTTTTTGTAAACGAAGGGAATGGTTTAAATCGTAGAAAATAAAAGGAAAAGTAACTTTGGTATATTCGGACCAGGTATGATTATAACCGCTTCTTTCATAGGTCCTGGAACTGTTACAACGATGACTCAAGGGGGTGCAGGCTTTGGATATAGTCTGCTTTGGGCAGTCTTATTCTCTATTATCGCGACCATTGCGCTTCAAGAAATGGTTGCACGTTTAGCACTCGTTACCAATGAAGGCTTAGGTGAAGCAATCCGGGATATATTCAATCATCATTTACTAAAACTCATCACAGTATGGTTTAGTATGATAGCTGTTGCTGTTGGTTGTGCTGCATACATATCCGGAGATTTGCTAGGAACTTCTTTAGGTGCCGCCTATTTAATAGGAGTGCCTGAAAATGTTATCGCACCTATTATTGGCGTTATCATTTTATGCATAGGTTTAATTGGTAGTTACGATTTAATCGAAAAAGTCATGACTGTTCTTGTATTAGTAATGGGCATTATATTTGTTACGACAGTTATTGTTATACAGCCAGACTTTGGTGCAGTACTCAAAGGAGCATTTGTACCAAGTATACCTAATGGCTCTTTATTAACAGTTATCGCGTTAATAGGTACAACTGTCGTACCTTATAACTTCTTTATACACGCGAGTTCTATTCACGAACGATTTAACGGTATTAAAGATTTAAAGGCAGTACGTATAGATACAATCGTTGCGATAGGTTTAGGTGGTATCATATCCGCTGCAATACTGATCACAGCTGGTACATTAATTGAAGGAGATGAAGTATCAAGTCTTGTTCAACTATCTGAGCCTCTTAAGCCAATTCTCGGAGATTTTGCACCATTATTTATGAGTATCGGACTATTTTCAGCCGGATTATCCTCAGCAATAGCCTCTCCAATGGGCGCAGCAGCAACAATAAGCAGTTGCTTACGTTGGAAAGGTGGCGTTAAAAGCAAAAAATACCGCTTCGTATTCGCTGTTGTTATATTTATCGGTATTATAACTTCAGCGCTAGGATTTGAACCACTTGAAGTACTGTTACTCGCACAAGCTTTAAATGGCGTTATTTTACCAATCATTGCGATTTTAATATTTATCATTTTAAACAAGAAAAATATGATGGGAAAATTCGCAAATGGTATCGTGTTGAATATTATCGGGCTGTTTGTAGTACTTGTAGTATCATTCTTAGGTATTTACAGTCTAGTCGATGCTATTCAAAGTTTATTATAATATGGCTTATTGAATTTTTAGAGGCTGAGACATAAATACATGTCTCAACCTCTATTTTTATTGTCATTTCTTGCAAAACCTGTCAATAACGGTAGTCTTGTTGTCTTTTCTCGTAAAACGTGTCAATAACGATAGCCTTATTGCCTTTTCTCAGTAGTCTTGTCAATAAGGAGTATGTTATGTTGCACGTGGAACTCGTCTTGCAACTTTCGGAGGCATTATGTTGCACGTGGATCTCGTCTTGCAACTTTCGGAGGCATTATGTCGCACGTGGACTTTCTCTTGCAACATATCTACCTTTTCATCAGTGAAAATCTGATCTCAAATTATAAAAATATAATAAAAACACCTCCGTATTGGTTCATACTACATGAATCTATACGGAAGTGTTTTTCTATAATCAACTTATATTTGTTTCTACTATATAATCTGTAGATATGTCATTCCCTGCATAAAATTGATGTGATCCTGTTATTTTATAGCCATGTCTTTCATAAAATTCTATAGCTCTGTGGTTATTTTCCCACACGCCTAGCCATAATTTTTTCTTTCCATTGTCACGCGCAATTTCAAATGCTTTTTCCATAAGTATGCTACCTATACCTTTGGATTGAAATTCGCGATACATATACAATCGCTGTACTTCCAAATAGTCTTCACCTTTTGGTTCTGTTTGAGCGTCTCCAATGTTTAATTTCATATAACCTGCTACTTCTCCATTATATCTGGCAAAAAAGTACCATGATTGTTTATTACTCATTTCATCTAGTAATGCCTCTGTACTATAAGCCTCTTTGAAAAATGTTTTTAAATCTTCTTCAGACATTGTATGTTTAAAAGCATCACTAAAAGTTTGTTTACAAATTTTAGATAAAATCGTAACTTCTTCATTTTTAATTTTATCAATTGTTACTGAACACATATTTAGGACCCACTTTCATAATTTTTGAACTATTATATTTTTTACAATCATATCAAATATGTAATCCTTTTGCATATGTTAAACTTAGTTAAAAGGATGATTTTATTATATGTTAAATTTAACTGTTTATTTAGCAGGTCAAATTCATGATGATTGGCGTGATGAACTTGCACAAAAAGCTAAGCAACAAGACTTACCACTAACATTTGTCGGTCCACAAACAAACCATGATCGTTCAGATAACATTGGTGAAGATATCTTAGGAGAGCAACCTAACAATTATTATAGAGATAACGCTGCTTCTGATATCAACAACTTACGTACACAAGTATTGATGAATAAAGCAGATATTGTTATCGCTTTATTTGGAGAAAAGTATAAACAATGGAATACAGCAATGGATGCGTCTGCTGCGATTACTCTAAATAAACCATTAATTATTGTGAGACCTACAGATTTAATCCATCCACTTAAAGAACTATCTAATAAAGCAAATGTTACAGTAGAAACAATTGAGCAAGCATTGGAAGTTATACAGTACATTTATGAATAATATATTTCCTAGGAAATGATAAAATCAGGCGAGATGATTAACTATCTTGCCTGATTTCTTAGTTTCTTTTTAATTTTATTTGTTTACCATAAGTAAAATATAATTTAGATAACAAGTCAGATATTAATAACCCTAGAGCTATAGCGCTAGATATTAAAGCAACTTGTATCATTGTGACTAATGCTTCATGATAATTGTTAAGCACTAAATTTCTAATTGCTTGATAAGCTGTACCACCGGGAACAAGTGGGATAATCCCTGGGATAATAAAAAGGATGGCAGGAGAGAAAAATTTTCTCGACATATAATGACTCATGATACCAACAAAAAATCCACCAAAGAATGATGCCTGAATATCTGAATAATCATAGAATATACTAATTTGAAACATTCCCCAGCCAACAGCTCCAACTAGACCAGCTGGTACAAGTAAATATTTTGGCGCGTTAAACAATAATCCAAAAAAACAAGATGCACCAAAACTAAATACTATATTTAAGATTATTGTTATCAACGTACCTCACCTCTCAAAAGAAAATTAATAATATAATACCTACACCTGTTCCGATAGCAATAGAGGTAAAGGTCGCTTCTAACCCTTTAGAAATACCTACCAACAGTTGTCCTAGGAATAAATCTTGTATTGCACAAGTTATTAATACACCTGGTACAATTGGCATGACTGCTGATATGATAACGATATTAAGTGTATCTCCACCTAGCCACATTTGATTATAGATGGCAATTAAGGCAATTGCGGCGGCTGCAATAATCTCTGCAATAAATTTCACTCTCGTCCAAGAGTGCACTAATTCTACTATAGTATAACCTATAGCACCTGCTAAAAAGGTAGCCAATATATCTTGCATATCCCCACTATATAAATATAGAAAGAACAGTGATATAAATCCCGCTATAAAAAATTTAAGTTTCAGTGAGTAAGGTAAAGGTGAAGCATGTATTTTATTCAGTCTTTCCAATGCATCTATAGCAGTAATTTGTTCGTTCACGAGCATTCGTGATACATTATTCGCACGATGAATATCTCCCAAATTTGTATCTCTTTTACTAACACGATATACCCTAATATTATCGTTTACGTCTAAAGCAAAGTTGATGAATGTGGAACTAACATAACACTGGTTATTTGGATAGCCTAGATGTTTTGCCATTCTATACATCGTATCTTCTACTCTGAACGCTTCTGCTCCAGCTTCCAAAAGGACACGACCAGCTTTCATTACAATTTCTTGAACTAACTCTTCAGGAACATTCTGTTTATCCATCCACCCACCACCTCACTTTGCTATACCTATAAGAATATCAAAAATTCAGCTGTAATTTAACTGAAAATTCAATATTTATTTATTTTCTATCTTATTTCCAAAAAATTCATATAAATAGTAAATTGAGCACCATAATTTATGCAATTTTATGAACATTTTTGTTACAACTTGACTTTGAACCCATTTCATAATAGGCTTAATTTTGACGTAAGGAGGATGATAAAATGGGTTTACCACCTATTGATAAACAAATTGGTTTCTTATTATATGTTGCGTCAAAAGAATTAATTAAAAAGTATACACCGTTATTAAAGAAATATAATTTAACTTATACTGGATATATCGTTCTTGTAGCTATAGATGAAAAAGAAGTGATCAATATCAAGACGTTAGGTGATAGATTATACCTAGATTCAGGTACTCTAACACCACTTTTAAAAAAATTAGAAGAAAAAGGATTCATTAACAGAGAAAGAGCGGTTAATGATGAAAGAAATTTACGTGTTTCTTTAACTCAACAAGGTATTGAAACACAAAGTGCCATTTTAGACGAAGTCGTCACTTCATTTAAAAAATTAGACATGGAAAATGAACAATACACAGAATTAAGAGACTCATTAGAGTGCTTTATTGATAATACTTTAAGCAAAGATATTCAATAGAAAATTCACATCCACTAATTATTAAAACGCCCTTCAAAGTATACACTAAAAAAGTGAAAACTTAGAGGGCGTTTTTGTATTGAAAGAGAAACATATTAAGTAAAAATTACTATACCTTTATTCATTAGATTGATCATTGTTATCTTCTTTGTTATCTTTACTATCATTTTTTTCCTCGAATTCTACAGAACAACACTCTTGTTCTTTAGGTTTTATCTTTTTAAACATATCTTTAATACTCAATTATCTCACCTCCTTTAAATAATAAGGTTAACGATTAAACCTGTTCCTATAGCTACTACTAAGATTGCCATAATAAAAGAAATTACAAATTTCTTCTGAAATAATTTAGATAGCAAAATGACTTCCGGAATACTAGCTCCTGCACCACCTATTATTAAAGCTACTACTGTGCCTACAGACATGCCTTTAGAAACTAACGCTTCAGCTATAGGGAGCATCGTTTCTGGTCTTATATACATCGGTATACCGATTACAGAAGCAATAATGACAGAAATAATACTGTCGCCACTCGCATATTGAGTAATGAATGCGGCTGGTATAAAACCATAAATGAAAGATCCTATAAACACGCCTATTAATAAATAAGGGAGCATTGGGTATAAAAAAGCCCATGCATCATTCAATGCTTGCTTAAAACGAGACCCTGTTTTATTAGCAAAAAATCCATCACCTTTTACATTTATACCTTTATAACTATTCGCTAATTTCATTTTTGAAAATACAAATCCTGTTAAAATACTCAAAATCGCTATTACGATTAAATAAACAATCGCAACTTGCCAACCTAATAACACCCATAACATAAATATCATAAGCGGATTCATTAAAGGAGAAGCTATCAAAAAGCTAATCGCTGGTCCAAAAGATACTTTTGAGTTCAATAGTCCCGCAAGTATAGGAATTGTAGAACAAGAACAAAAAGGTGTAATAGCACCAAATATCATCCCATATATGTAATTAATGGTTTGATTAGGCTTACTTAAGAAATTTTTAATCTTTTCTTCTGAAACTATTTGTTGAATCAAACTCACAATGAAACTAACTATTATAAATAAAGTCAATAGTTCTAAAAATAACATTACAAATGTTTTCAAAAATTCTATTATTTGCTCCACTTTCACATCTAACCTCCATTTTAATTAATCAATTTTTATTGATATATAAATCAAGAAAAATTGATTAATTGTTTTTAAAAGAAGATACTTAAAGTATCTTACAACAAGTATCTTCATTTAATACTACCTGTATTTGTTTTTCATTAATTTTATAATAATTCCAAGTACCATGCTTTTCAGCAATTAGAATATTCGCATTCACTAATTTCTTTAAATGATAAGAAAGTTTAGATTGTTTCAAATTCAATAATTCCTCTAAATCACAAACACATAAAGATTTGGAAGTACTTTGACTTATAGATTTCAATATTTTAAGTCTAATCTTGTCAGCAAGAGCGTTAAACAAATTTTCATAAAAATCTAATTGTTCTTCGTCATCTAAATTTGAATTGGTTTTAATAATTTCCATAAAACACACTCCTCCCTTATATATATTTAATATAGCTATTACATCAACTTTTTTTGATATAATAACTATAAATTAGATTTTCCAACATTGCAAGTCAAACAATTAACATAGACCTATACCTATATAGATGGTACTCTATTAATAGTTTAGGTTATATATTTATACCTAATGTTTACTATATACTAAAAATGAGGACAATAATTATGACTAACAAAACAATTTATTTTATATGTACTGGTAACTCTTGTCGTAGCCAAATGGCTGAAGGTTGGGGTAAATCTTTACTAGGTGAAGGATGGAATGTATATTCTGCTGGTATAGAAACGCACGGTATAAATCCTAAGGCAATTCAAGCTATGAAAGAAGTAGACATTGATATTTCAGAACAAACGTCTGATTTAATTGATAATAATATCCTGAAACAATCTGATTTAGTAGTAACATTATGTAGTGATGCAGATAATAACTGCCCTACTATACCAGCCAGTGTCAAAAAAAGAACATTGGGGATTTGATGATCCAGCAGGTAAAGATTGGTCAGAATTTCAACGCGTCAGAGATGAAATTGGCGACAGAATAAAACAATTTAAAGAAGTATCGGAATAATAATCTTGTTTATAACTAAAGGCTGAGACATATGTCTCAGCCTTTTATTTTATAATTATTAAATGTTGTAATAACAATGATTTTATTTCGTTATCTTTAATAAAATAGTAAGCCATCTTCCCCTTTTTATAAAAATTAAGTACATCATTTTTATATAAACTTCTCAAATGATGAGAGGTAGATGCAATACTCATATTTAATGTTACCGATAAATCGCATACACACAACTCTTTTTCTTGAATTAAAGCTAATATAATTTTCAATTTGTTTTCATCACTTATCTTTAGTAATGTATTAATTAATTTTTGTGATTTATCTTCATTTATAAACTTCATAGCATTTTCAACTTTCTCTTCATGAATACAAATCACATCACAAGTAATTGTTTTATCCATTTAAATCACTATCCTTTATCATAATATAAAGCTTAACAATGTTGAAATAGTTTTATTTTCAATAACAATAAATACTCCCAAGGCTATATAAATAACAGCCATAATCCAACGACTAAATTTCTCTACAACTTCACCAATTCCAGGTATATTTGCTAAATTCTGAGCTGTGAATACTAAAATAAAAATTAATGTCACAAATACTAACAAAGTGGTTAACAATTCAATACTATTTAACGTTACAAAATATGGAACAAAAAGCCCGATATTATCAGCACCACAACTTGCTACCGTAACTAAAACTACAGTACCAACTAATTTTGATAAACCTTTTTTATTTAATTCTTTCTTGGCTCTTTTTTCTCCCTCACAATCATCATAAATAGCTACTTTAATACCTAAATATATAGGAATTAGACCCAGCAAACCTAAAATCCATTTTTCTGGAACATAATTTAATACAAATGCTAAAAATAAACTCACAATTATTAATATGAGAGAACCTAAATATTGTCCAATATAAATATCTTTATATTCATTTTTAGTGTTTGCCTTAGCAAAATAAATTAAAAGAATTACTAATAAATCAACTGCAGTAGCAACATAAAGCACTGTAGCAGTTATTATTGTCTGAAACATAACACACCTCATTCAAATATATATTTGAATGTATTATAACACTATCCATTGTAAAATCATAAACCGCTATACTCTATTCCCTCTTTAACCCCCTTCTTACTCACTCCTTTTATACATATATCCTCTTTACTATTTGGAATCAAGGCTAATATTATATTTATGTCAACCGGTTGACATTAGATTATTGTAAATATATAATACTTTTAACGAAAACGTTTTCAAATAAAGTTAAAGAGGAGAACTGGTATGAACAAGTATTTTCAAAACTTCCAAAATGTTTCTTATTTACAAAGTTCTATGACAATGTTTTTATATTTTGCATCATGGTCTATTTGGTGGTCTCTATTCCAAATTTGGCTTGCATCAGAAGATAATGGTTTAGGATTATCAGGTAGAGAAATCGGTACAATATATTCAGTAAACTCATTTGTAACAATTTTATTTTTATTTGGTTATGGAATAATACAAGACAAGCTTGTTATTAAAAGAACATTAATTATTTTCTGTGCTTCTATGTCTGTATTAGTTGGTCCATTTTTTACTTTAGTATATAAAAGTTTGATTCAAAATCATTTCTTTATTGGTGTAATAGTAGGTTCTATCTTCCTTTCTGCTGGATTCCTCTCTGCAACTGGTGTTTACGAAACAGTTTCAGAGAAACTAAGCCGTTTATTTAATTTTAAATACGGTCAAGCTAGAGCTTGGGGTTCTGTTGGATATGCGATATCAGCTTTAGTTGCAGGTCATTTGTTTGTTATAGATCCTGAGCTTAATTTTTGGTTAGGTTCTTTAATAGCTTTAGTACTATTATTAATTCTTATTTTTTGGAGATCTAAAAGTGAGAAGGTTAAAATTAGAAATTTACGAGATAATCCTGGGGACGATGCTATACCATCAGCTCGAGACTTCATGAGGACACTTAAAATGAAACATCTGTGGATTGTAATGTTGTTCATTATGTTTACAGCTACTTTCTACGGTATTTATGATGGGCAAATGTTCCCAGATTTCTATACAAAACTATTTGATGATCCAAAAACTGGGCAAACTATGTATGGTAATTTAAATGCTATTCAAGTGTTCTGTGAAGCTTTAATGATGGGGGTTGTTCCTATTATCATGATGAAAATAGGAGTAAAACCTACATTGATGCTTGGCGTTTCAGTCATGTTTCTTAGAATAGGTTTAAGCGCTGCTACCGATAGTACTGTTTTAATGTCTATGATTAAAATGATGCATGCGTTAGAAGTACCATTATTTATGTTACCGGCATTTAGATATATCACATTACACTTCGATCCAAAGTTATCAGCAACACTATATCTAGTAGGTTTACAAATATCTGGACAAATCGGTTCAGTAATACTTTCTACACCATTAGGTATGTTAAGAGATGCTGTTGGTTACAATTATACATTTATCATTATTTCTGTCATCGTAATGGTTGCAGGTATATTCGGGCTGTTTATGCTGAAAAATGATGATGAAATGGTCGATGGAGATGCGTTTATTAGAAATGCTCAAATAACGAATTAATATAGTTCTTCTTTTCTCTTGGAAACAAAAAAGATAAATAAAACGAGTCTGGAACATTTTTAATGTTTCAGACTCGTTTGTTATATTGTAAGAACTGTTTTTTTAAAATAAGGTTTCTGTCCCACTCCCTAATTTTATCTATTATAAGTATGGAAAGGACAAGTTATAATATGATCATCAATTATGCCTATGCTTTGTAGAAAAGAATATACGATTTTTGGGCCGACAAACTTAAATCCACGCTTTTTCAAGTCTTTACTAAGTTGAATGGATAGTTCTGATTCTGCAGGTACTTCATTAATATCCTTCCATTCGTTTATTATAGGTTCATTTTTTACATAAGACCATAAAAAGTTAGATAAACTGCCCCACTCTTCTTGAAGTTTTATCACTAGCACTGCATTGTTTCGAACGGACTTTAACTTTCCCATATGTTTTATGATATTATATTGTTCTTTAATGTCTTCAATTTCTTTGTCTGTTAGTTCGGAACATTTTTTTATATCGAAGTTATGAAAGGCTTCTTGATAATCTTTTCGTTTTTGAATGACAGTTTCCTATGACAATCCTGCTTGAGCGCCTTCTAGCGATAGCATTTCAAATATATATTGGTCATCTTTACTCACCCTACACCATTCATTTTTGTGATAATCTTTCATTAAGTCGCTTTTAGGCCAAGTGCATTCTTGAATCATTCCATCACCTATTCTTCTTTTTTCTTCTTATCTAAATCATAGTTATGTATCATAGATAATAAAATTGTTACACCAAATATACCCAATATAATTATTGCTTCCCACATTCCTAGGTTAAATGGCTTACCGTATGCTATATATATATATCTTTAATAGCTAGATATGAAAATAAGGCTACTGTTTCAAATTTCAGAACATCTATTAAAAACTTAGCACTTGAAATCTGCTCGTTACTCGGTGGACCATATAATGTAGAAACATTTATATACCGATCCAATTTAGTCCCACGTGTTATGAAATGTAATACTCCCCAGATTATTAGACCTAAAGTTGGTAAAAAGAAAATAAAGGCTTTTATAGCCCAAGCATCCGCTTCGCCTGAGACATTATAATGACTTGGAATTTCACTAGGCAACGAAGGATAATTAATCAATATAATTAATAGAGTAGCAATCCATAAACATATACCAGAAATATCTAAAATACGTTTAATCACGGTTTGTCCTCCTTATTAAAAAAAGCAACAAGTACACTATAAGTGCTTGCTGCTTTTAAAATTAACTTATTAAATAGATTATCGCTTATTTAAGTTTACCAAGCAAATAATCCGACGAATGCTGCTGTTAATAGTGATACTAATATACCTGATAACAACATCATTGGCACATATTTAGAAACAAAGTTAGATACATCATCTTTAACGATACCTTTTAAAGTACCAATTATCATTCCAATTGTAGAGAAGTTAGCAAATGATACTAAGAATGTACTGATAACTGCAGCT
The DNA here is from genome assembly GCF_002902755.1 of Mammaliicoccus lentus. Taxonomy (GTDB): domain Bacteria; phylum Bacillota; class Bacilli; order Staphylococcales; family Staphylococcaceae; genus Mammaliicoccus; species Mammaliicoccus lentus. Next base: position 22,971 of record NZ_PPRS01000028.1, read on the forward strand.
CTATGTGTAGAATATTCACCTATTTCTTTACTGATAGTGCTCATAACTACGAACTCATTCGTTACAATTTTGAGCGCCATTTGTTGTGCTACAACCCAAGCTTCTCCGAACGGCAAGCCTAATAGCAATGCAAATGGATACATAAAGATACCAAGTATATACTCTAATCTTATTTCTGGTAAATATGGAATAGGATCCATAATGCCTAATAATTTATTTATCAAGTCTGCTATTGCCACAAATGCAATAACGAATGCGATAATGATTAATACCAATTTACCGGCGTTAATAACTGAATCTCCTAAGAATGAGAAGAATGGTTGTTTTTCTCCTTCGTCTATTTCAGCTACCACATCCTCTTCTGGATCTAAATCAAATGGATTTAATATTGTTGTAACGATGATTGCATTAATGATGTTTAATGGAATCGCTGTTAATACAAATTCTCCCGGAATCATTTGTATGTAAGAACCAACAATTGCACCTGAAACGGAACTCATAGACATCATTGCAACTGTTAATACTCTCACTTTATTCATAGATGTTAATTGTTTAGATGATACTGCTAAAGCTTCTGTGTTTCCTAAAAACATCATTTCAATTGAGAAGAATGATTCAAATTTAGGTTGTCTTGTTATTTTTGAAATGACTAAACCTAAGAATGAGATGAATTTAGGTAATATACCTAAGTACATTAAAATATCAAATACTGGTACTACAAGTAGAATTGGTAATAAAGCAGAAACTGCCATATCCATTTTTCCTGGTCCCGGTGCTACAAAACTGTCGAATGCAAACCCAATACCTGAGAATGCAGACTCTAATAACCATGACACGCCATCTGCCGCACTTTTAACAAATTTTGCCCCGAATGAAAATTGAGTGAAGAACCATGCTAATACTAAGTTAATAACAATAAGTATTAAAACCGATTTCCAATCAATATTCTTCTTATCCCTAGAAAAAAGAAAAGCGACTCCAATGAATATTAACAAACCAATTATATTGATGATTAAAAACATCGTTATTTGTCCACCTTTATGATTAATTAAAAACAACATCATTATACCATGCATAACCTATGTATGTTACTAGATTTAAGAAAGAATTTTACAAATTTTTAATAAATTATGACATATAAAAAGCAATTGAGCACAGTGGCTCAATTGCTATAACTTTTAATCATTATTTGCTTTATATTCTTTTTGTTATTTGTATGTTTGGTCAAATTGATCAAATTGATTAATAGATTGATCGCATTTCATACTTATAGCTAAATACACTATATAACCAGAAACCAGTACCATGATTAAAGTATAAACTGTTAACACATAAATATTTGAAATAATAAATGTATTAAACAGCAACAACATGAGTATCAATATCGCATCTATAATGCTTAATGAAATGACACATACGCGTTCCATACTAACCCTTCTTTACTTCATAATATGACCTCTAGCTCATAGCTATACTGTCTTACGCAATGAGATACATGTTACTACAAAGTTATAGTGAATTCAATACGTTTTCAAGAAGTTTTTTTAAAAGAATTTTACCGACTTTTATTTATTTTTGAAATCTAAAAATTCAATCTATTTATTATAATATGATATAGTTTGATATATAGTAAACATAAAAATATTGGAGGCGTTTTTTCATGGAAAATTATAATTTAATTGATGGACACGTAATACCTCAAGTCGGTTTTGGTACATATAAATTGAATGGCGCATCAGGTGTTCATGCAATTGTAAATGCACTTAACAATGGTTATAGAGTATTAGATACTGCATATAACTATGAAAATGAAGGTACTGTAGGTAAAGCGATGCAGCAAAGTCATGTTAGTCGCGATCAAATTATTGTTACCTCTAAATTACCTGGTCGCTATCATAGTTATGAGCAAGCAGGTAGAACAATTCAAGAATCTATATACCGTCTTGGCGTTGAGTACATTGATTTATATTTAATTCATTGGCCAAATCCTAAACAAGGTTTATACGTAGAAGCTTGGAAGGCATTAATTGAAGCTCAAAAAATGGGACTGGTAAAATCAATTGGTGTTTGTAACTTCTTACCAGAACATCTTGAAACTTTAGAAAAAGAAACAGGTGTACTACCGGCTGTTAATCAAATTGAACTGCATCCATACTTTAATCAAAAAGATGCTATTAAATATCATGAAGAAAAAGGCATCATAACTGAAGCATGGAGCCCGTTAGGTCGTGCATCAGAAGTTATTCATGATAAAAACATCGAACAAATCGCAGAAAAATATAATAAAACAATTCCACAAATTATATTAAAATGGCATGTGCAAAATGGTGTAGTTCCAATTCCTAAGTCGACATCAAATGCAAGACAAATACAAAATCTTGATATTTTCGACTTCTACTTAGAATCAGAAGATTTACACACTATAGACAATTTAACTAAATCTGATGGTAGACTAAAAGACCAAGATCCAGCAGAATACGAAGAGTTTTAATAACAAAATTAATTAAAGGAGTCTGGGTCATAAATAATTGTTCCAGACTCTCTTTTTGTATTGGCAGTAGCTTTAAGCATTAACCTTTAAATAAGTCTTAGTTAAATGATAAGGTATATATATAAAAGATAAGGAGTGATTTTTGTGACAGAGCTTTCAAAATTAGGTAAAACAGATATCAAAGTTAATCCAATTGGTTTAGGTACAAATGCTGTTGGTGGGCACAATTTATATCCAAATCTTGATGAAGAACAAGGTAAAGATGTTGTGAGAGCAGCAATTGAAAATGGTGTTACCCTTCTAGATACTGCGTTTATATATGGACCAGGTCGTTCTGAAGAACTCGTTGGAGAAGTTGTCAAAGAATACAATAGAGAAGATGTTGTAATCGCAACTAAGGGTGCTCATTATTTTGACGGCGATGAAACAAAACTCTCCAATGACCCTGAATTTTTAAAAGAACAAGTGGAAAATAGTCTAAAAAGATTACAAACTGATTATATAGATTTATATTATATACATTTTCCAGATGAAGACACACCAAAAGATAAAGCAGTAGCAACACTACAAGAATTAAAAGAACAAGGTAAAATTAAAGCAATTGGTGTTTCAAACTTTAGTTTAGAACAATTAAAAGAAGCAAATAAAGATGGACATGTTGATGTCGTACAATTAAAATATAACTTATTAAATAGAGAAAACGAAGAAATTTTAAATTATACAGCAGAAAACAATATTACTTTTATCCCTTACTTCCCATTGGTTTCTGGACTATTAGCGGGTAAATATGATGAAAATACAACATTTAATGACTTAAGAGCAGATAATCCAGAATTCCAAGGTGAACGATTTAAAGAAAATCTTAAAAAAGTCGATAAATTACGTGATATTGCTAAAGAACACAATGTTGAAGTTGCACACATTGTACTTGCTTTCTATTTAACAAAACCATCATTAGATGTTATTATTCCAGGTGCTAAACGTAAAGACCAAGTCATCGATAATTTAAAAACTTTAGATGTAAAATTAACAAAAGAAAACTTAGATACAATTGAAAAATTATTCCCAGTTGAATAATTTTTAGGATTTAACTGAAAATAAAATATTATATATTCGAAATTACCCACCTAAATTATAACTTTAGTGGGTAATTTTTTATTTATTAAATTATTACAATCTATTCAATGATATTGATTATCATTTGCAGATGTAGGATAATACTCGTAAGTAGAAAAATAGGAGGAATCATGATTTATGAATATAACAGACGTTACGATTATTGGCGGGGGTCCAGCAGGTTTGTTCGCAAGCTTCTATTCGGGATTAAGAGGAATGAGCATAAGAATTGTTGATTTCCAAGATAAATTGGGTGGGAAAATGCATGTGTATCCAGAAAAAGTTATATGGGATATTGGTGCACTTGCTCCAAAACCTTGTTATGAAGTTATACAAGATCTAGTAGAACAAGGATTACATTTTAATCCTGAAGTATGTTTAGGGGAAAAAGTAGTAGACATTCAAAAAGTAGAAGAACAACATTTCATAATATCCACAGATAAAGACAATGAATATCATTCAAAATCTATAATTATTGCTGTCGGTGGCGGAATTATTAAACCACTTACACTTGATATAGAAGGTGCAGAGCGTTTTGAACTATCAAACTTAAACTATGTTGTACAATCTATCCAAAAATATAAAGATAAACATATATTAATTTCAGGTGCTGGGAACTCAGCTCTAGACTGGGCTTGTGACCTATCTGAATATGCTAAAAGTGTTACAATCTGTTATAGAAAAGAAGAAATATCAGGTCACGAACACATGAAAAATCTCCTAGAAAAATTAGACGTTATTAAGAAACCTAGTATGGTCATCAAACAGTTAAACAGTCAGCCAGATAAACCTGTTATTTCAGAAGTTGTGTTAGAACATGTTGAAACGAAAGAACAAGAAGTGATTCCAGTTGAAGAAGTGATTATTAGTCATGGTTTCGATCGTGAATCTGAATTGCTACACAATGCACAAACAAAAGTTAACTTAGTAAATGATTTCTTTATTGAAGGCTTAGGTAATACACAAACGTCAGTACAAGGTATCTTTGGTGCTGGAGATATTCTTAAACACGATGCAAAAGCACACCTTATCGCATCATGTTTCAATGACGCAGCTAATGCAGCAAACTTAGCTAAAAGTTATATAGATCCTGAAGCACAGGCAGGCGGCCGTGTATCAAGCCACAACGATATTTTCAAAGAAAAAAATAAAGAAGTTATTAAAAAATATATTTCACAATCATAAATGTATAGCAAACCACCGATTCATTAGTTGAATCGGTGGTTTTAATTGGACTGAGTATGTTAAAGGGAAATCAAATGTTGCACGTGAACCTCGTCTTGCTACATAGAACTTCATATATGTGTTCAACTCAAATATACTAAACTATAAACAAGCATGATAATACCTCCAAGCAACATAGCTATACTTGGTAAAAGGTTCTTTTTCTTATTTTCATTATTATCTGTTATGTCTTTTATTATAGAAGTCACCGCTATGATAATTAACATTATCATAGCAATATATGCTACTATCATCTTCTTGTCTCCTTTTTATTTTAACAATAACATTTCTTTATCTTGTTGAATATCTGTATTTATATATGTTGTTTTAAAATATTTTAGATACGATTTAATTTCATCTATACTTAGTTTCTTTTCGTAGTCTATTTCGTTATAAAAATTTTGTCTTGCAAATTTCGTGTTTTCACTCTGAAACATTGTTCGATACTTTTTATGTGTTATACCATAATGTAATTTAAATGAGCTAATGTATGCTGACACGTTATAAAATCCATGTTTTTCTGATATATCAATGACTTTTTCATTTGTATGAATCAAATCGTAAATACTATTCAATAACCTAATATCCGTTAAATAATCTTTAAAATTCATACCCATTTGTTCTTTAAACATTTTTGAAAAATAAGACTCCGATAAATGATATTTAGATGTAAAAGTGTTCATAGTGATTTTCTCATTATAGTTAATATAAATATAGTTCTTGATTTCTTCGATGACAGGGTGTAAACCTTCAGGAGAAATTGTGTCCATATCATAAGAAAATTCGAAACTCGTTTTTATATTCTCTACTATATATAGTAATGTTTTTAATATTTTAATATTTTTATCGTCATCTTTTGTTAAATATATACTGCAAAGTTGAATTAACTGCTCTCTCAGTTGAATCGTTTCTGATTGGTTTTTCAATTGGAATTGATTAGTTAATAATTCAGGAATAAGGTTATCAAGTAGTGATTCATAAAAATGTATTTGTACAACGATATTTCCTTCAGAAACATCCAACTTATAACATTCATTATGCTTCAATAAAAACATTTCTCCTTCTCGATAAGTTGTACTTTCAGAATTGATGGTCAACATAACTTGCCCTTTTAACACCACAAAGAAAGATAATCCATTATGATTTCTATATTTAGTTGCAGAGTATTTAAAGTATTTGATTTCGTATATATTTTTCATACCAAAAACTCCTAATAAAATATTTTTTTATTTTTAAAAGCATTGCTAAATTTAGCATTAATATTTTAACTTGTTTTACAATAAATTGAAATTAAATTCTTTATATTTTTTGAATTTTTTGTTTTATTAGATAATGAAAAATACACTCTAAAAAATGAAACCATTCATCTTTTAGAGTGTATTATATATTTTATAGTATTTTATTTTACAATTTCTTGTCCACGTTTATTCCATGTGAATATAAAGCTTAACATTGCTAACACACTTACAATTGTTAACAATAAGAAACCAGAATCCCATCCTAAGTTATCTACAACAAGACCCATGATAATATTAGCCATAACTGCACCACCTAAATAGCCAAACAAACCTGTTAGTCCTGCTGCAGTACCTGCCGCTTTTTTAGGTACATAGTCTAATGCTTGTAAGCCAATTAACATTACTGGTCCATAGATTAAAAAGCCTATTGCGATTAAAGCAATATTATCCACCAATGGATTTCCAGGAGGATTTAGCCAATAAATAACAACGGCTATTGTTACACCTAACATAAATATAAAGCCAGCTGGTCCCCTTCTACCTTTAAATACTTTATCTGAAATATATCCACATAATAATGTACCTGGTATACCTGCCCATTCATATAAGAAGTAAGCCCAACCAGATGCATTTAAATTAAAATCTTTTTCTTCGCTTAAATAAGTTGGAGCCCAATCAAGCACACCATACCTTACAAAATAAACAAATATATTTGCAATTGCTATCATCCAAACCCATTTATTATTTAGTACATATTTAAACAATATTTCTTTAGTTGTCAGTTCTACTTCTAATGTTTCTCTGTTTTCATTTGGATAATCTTGTCTATAATCTTCAATTGGTGGTAATCCCATCGATTGAGGTGTATCTCTAACAAGAATATATGACACTAAAGCAATAATTAGTGCGAGTATTGCTGGATAAATAAATGCCCCTTCGAATCCTTTTAAATATCCAAATGAAAGTGTACCTGTGATAGAGATACCTAATAGAGCAAGTGGAGCCATTAACCCGCCACCCACATTATGTGCAACGTTCCAAATTGCAGTCTTACTTCCACGTTCACTCACACTATACCAATGTACAAGCACTCTGCCTGATGGCGGCCATCCCATACCTTGGAACCAACCGTTTAGGAATAGCATGATAAACATAATCGTAACGCTTGATGTTAAGACAGGAATAAAACCCATCAATAAGTTAACAATAGCAGTTAATACAAGTCCTAAAGTTAAAAATATTCTCGCATTACTCCGGTCACTAATGGTTGCCATAACAAATTTACTAAATCCGTAAGCGATTGAAATAGCTGATAAGGCAAAACCTAATTCTGATTTACTAAATCCTTCATCAATTAAAGCAGGCATCGCGAGTGAAAAGTTCTTACGTAATAAATAATAACCTGCATACCCTAAGAAGATCCCAATAAATACTTGGAGTCTCAGTTTTTTATACGTATCGTCTACCTCTTCTTTAGGTAAAGGTTCAATATGTTTAGCTGGCTTTAGAAAATTGAACATTCTTTAAACCTCCTCGAATATTATTTTTTTGTAAAGTTTGTTAAGAAATTGTAAAATCTCGTTTCTTAACCCAATAATAGATATTGGTATTACTAAAGTCAATGACATTTAAACTATTTTATTTTGATACTTTTATTGTATACAGCTATGTTAAAATGTTTTATATATGGTCAAAATACGTTAGATGATGATTTGTACATACTTTCTAATAAAACGATATTGAAAAAATTATTCGTACTGAAATACATATTTTAACGAATACGAAGGAGGACAAATCATGAACTTTATTGTCTGGCTTATTATCTTCTGTGAAATCGCATTTTGGGTAGTTATCTTATTAGGTTTGGTTACAAGATATATATTTAAACGTAAAAATCTCGGTTTATTCTTCTTAGCATTAACACCCGTGCTAGATTTAATATTGCTTGTTTCAACAAGTTTAGATTTATACCACGGTGCTACCGCAGAACTACCTCACGCTATTGCAGCAGTGTACATTGCAGTTTCAATTGTATTCGGTAAAAGTATGATTCAATGGGCGGATGAAAGATTTCAGTATTTTATTATGAAAGAAGGTCCAAAACCTTATAAGCCAAAAGGCATTGCTTATGCTAAACAATACGGAAAAAGCTGGGTTAAACACTTAATATCTTATATTTTAGGAACTGGTATATTACATCTTATTATTTTTATCATTCACGACCCCAAACGTACAGAAGCAATGGATGATGTCATTAATTTATGGACAATTGTAATTATAATAGATTTAATCATCGCAATAAGTTACTTCATATGGCCACCACGCGATAAAAAAGCTTAAAATTATAAGCGTCAAAAAATTTAAAACAGATAAAGTATATGGCAAAATACTTTATCTGTTTTTTTCTTTCTCCAATTTTGTATGTTGAAATGCTAACTAATAAAGACTATACTTGTTTCTGATAAGGAGGGATCTCAAGATGCTATTAAATGTGTCATGTTCTCTACAATTATTCATACCCAAAGTTCAAATTAAAATAAGAAGGGATTAATTATGAATAATTTTATTCAACCATATCAATATGTAAGTATTAAAGAACATTCAGAAAAACTATTTAACGTATATAAATCAGTCAATGACCCAAAAACAATCGATACTTTTCAAGCAATAACAAACGATCATATAGAACAACTTTTCACAGAAAAATATTCTGAAGTAGATAATTTCATAAACATCATTATGAATCCAAAAATCAATCGTTCACAAATTGAAAAAGTATTGCTTGGCTTAAAAGTTTATGTCATTCCTTTTCAACAACCGTCATCTAAACAAATAGAAAAAGTCTTCAAAAAGACTAAAAAACTTAAACAACCAGATTGGGATAACATTGATTTAAAAGAAACATCATATATCGGATGGAACGATTCTGGAAAACAGAAAAAATATATCATCATGTATGAAGATGATAAATTGACTGGTGTAGTTGGTGATTTATCTACAACTATTAAACCAGGTGTATGTAGTATTTGTAAGAAAGAATCTAATGTTTCCATGTTCTTATCAACTACGAAATCTAAAGGCGATGGCACATATACAAAGAACGGCAATTATATATGTCACGATAGTATTCGCTGTAACCAACAATTAGATCAACTAGAAGGTCTATACGATTTCATACGCACAGTTAAAATGAAATAATGAATGAAAACAAAGGATCCAGGACAAATTTATGTTCTGGATCCTTTGTTATATATGAGGGTATTATAGTGACTCTAACGGGCAAGAAATTTCAGTCTAGCACGTTACATTTTCTTACGGGCTAGTCGTTGTAAACAAGCACGTTAACGCTTGATTCTTCATCACCTTAATGTAATTTTATCCTAAATTCATTGGATACTCTGCTCTTACGGGCTTGTGGTTGTAAACAAGCACGTTAGCGCATTATTCTTCATCGTTATTTGGATTTATATACTAAACTCTTTTTATATCCAACCTTTTTCTATAGCAATTTGCCAAGCGTCGAAACGGTTTTCCGCTTCTAATTTTTCTATGATTGTCGATGTGTAATTTCTTATCGTCCCATCTGACAAAAATAGTTCTTTAGAAATCTCTTTGCTCGATAATCCTTTTCCAATCTTTTTAAGTACTAGTTGCTCTTTAGGATTTAAAGGGTTTTTATATTTAAGCATAGTAGTCATTAATGTTTCGCTATATTCCTTTTTACCATCCATTACATTTTTTATAGTTGTAACTAATTCATCTATTGAACGCTCTTTAAGTACGTATGCATCAATATCATTTGCAACTGCACTTTCAAAATATCCGGGGCGCTTAAATGTAGTCACGATAATAACTTTCGTATCCATATTAGACTCTTTAATTGCTTTTAATACTTCTAGACCTGTCATTTTCGGCATTTCTACATCTAATATCGCTACATCTGGTTTCTTTTCTTTTATTAATGTGAGTGCACTTTCTCCATTTGCAGTATCACCCAAGATTTCTAATTCATCGTTTAATTCCATAAGCTGTACCATGGCTTTTCTCAACATTTCTTGATCTTCAGCTATGACAATTGAAATCATAATGTATCATCCCCCTTTTGGTAAGCTAATTGTCATTTTAAAGCCATCATCTATATTATTCACTTCCAAATCCCCATTAAATACATTGATTCTTTGCTTAATGCTATTAAAATCATTATCGTTTATTTTTTTCATACCTTTGCCATCATCTTCAATAACCATAATAATATTTTGATCATTTTCTATAATTGTCCCTGTTACTTTTGTTGCTTGAGCGTGTTTTATCACATTATTTATTGCTTCTCTTAAAACCATAGATAATGCTGATTGCTTTGTAGGGCTGAGTATACTAGCACGAATTGCATGATTAAATTCAAACGATAAATTTGCATTTTTTAATAATGTGTCCATTGTTTCTACTTCTTCTTCAAAAGATTGAAGTTTCAAGTCATCAACTATCGCTCTTACTTTTACTAGAGCTTCCTTAGATAATTCATTAACTGATGCCATTTCTTCTTTAGCTTGTTCGATATCATTATCAGCTAACTTCATCGCTAATTCAGACTTAATACTTAAACTAGCAAATACATGACCTAAAGTATCATGTAAGTCTTGACCAATACGATTTCTTTCTTGTTCAGCAATTAATATATTAATATGTTCGTTTTTACTATTAATTTCTTCTTTTAACTTATCAGCTTCAATAGCTTTAAAGTTACCTAACAAAAGCAAAATAAAAACAATACTCATAGGAGAAAGAATAAACAAATAATCTTTATAATCAAGTACAACTATCGTTAGGCTCAATGAAAATGCAATGAAATACATAAGCACTTCAATAGAATTTAGCTTTACCTGAAAAGCATAAGGTATAATGAATGCCCCATAAAAGAAGAACATAATATCAAAAGCATGGAAAAATGCCACAAAATATATAATTCCTAAAAAGTGAATCAATAGTAATACTCTTCTTAATTTAACCTTTTCCGTTAAATCTTCATAAATCATAATCAAATAACTTAAAATAAAAAGGATGGTAACAAAAATACCACCCCATAAAGGACCTTTATAGCTTAATAGAGTTAAACTCAGTATTGGAAAAATCAAATAAACGGTGTTTGCAGTACCTATTGGATTCGCTTTAACTTTATCTAATATGGACAATTAAATCACTTCCGTTTTTTTACGTATAAATAATGCTGTACTTATAAATATTATACAATAAACTATTAAAATAAATAGAGATTCATAGTGAAAGCTACCGCTCGTTGTAAAAGAAAGTGAGAGCTCTCTTAAATTATAAGTTGGTGTTAAATAAGAAATTTCTTTTAGCCAATTTGGAAATTGGTCTGTAGGAAACCATAGTCCTCCTATTACAGCAAGACCTAAATACAGGATATTCGCTATTGCACTAGCTTTTTGAATATCTTTAATTTGTGATATGAGCACTCCTATAGATAAGAACATGCTTGATCCTATCCATAATAAAATAGCTGATCCTATCCATTCTCCTATAGACATCTCAACACCTTTATACAACGCTCCAGTTACAAATAAAGCAATTATAGACATACAAAACATGCACATTAATTTCATAATTTTACCAGCATAATAATGTATTGGAGATAAAGGTGTTTTAAACAGATTTTTAGCCCAACCTAATTTCTTATCTTCAATCATTTCAAGTGGGAAAGTCATGATACAGAAACTGCTTAAACTAAAAGTCGCCATGCTAAACATATATTCTTTGTAAAACTTTGCTTCATATTCCTTTGGTAAATCTAACATAGCTGTGAAAATTAAATAAAAAACAAGTGGTAACATATTTGAAAGTATTAAATATGCTTTCTTTCTAGACAATAAAATGAGTTCAGATTTAAAGTAAGCCCATAACATAGGACATCAATTCCTTTCTTCATCTTTTTTGAATATAGTATCCATTAATGACTCTTTCGTAATTTCAATTTCGTTAAAATCAACATTATTCTCTATCAATGTTCTTATTATCGGATTCACATCTTCAGTTTTTATATTCAAAATGTCTTTTAGTTCTTCAATTTCAATATCTTTAAGATTTTCAATGATTTTTTTGTTTTTTAAAGGAATTTGGATATTTGTTTTATGGTCACTATGACGAATTTCACGTGGCGTGCTATCGACTATAAGTTCACCTTTATTAAGTACTATGACACGGTCAGCCATTCTTTCCACTTCTTCAATATAATGAGATGTATAAAATATTGTTTTTCCTTCTTTTTTCATTTGGTCAATTACTACCCAAAAATGCTTTCTCATTTCAGTATCCATTGCACTTGTAGGTTCATCTAAGATTACAAAGTTAGGCTTTCCAATGATGGATAATGCAAAATCAAGAATTCTATGCTCACCGCCAGATAATTTGGAAGCGAATTGTTCTAATTTTTCATCATTAAATCTAGTAATTCTTTTAAAGTCTTCAATTGAAATTGTTTGTTTATAAAACGATTTATATAAATTAAATAATTCTTTTACTTTCATCACATCTAGAAATGCTGACGTTTGAAATAATATGCCCATATATTTTTTATCGAGTTGGTATTGGTCTCTTTCAATCGTTCCATTGTTTGGCTTTCTATCACCAATAATCATATCTATTAACGTTGATTTTCCTGCACCATTCGGCCCAATTAAAGCTGTACATTCACCTTTATTAATTTGAAAAGAAACATCATTCACAACTTTTTTACCATTATAAACTTTCGTTACATTTTGAACTTTAATCACTATGGCCACCACCTTTTATAAGATTGGTTTAAGTATAAATTATATTAGCTGTATGTATAAGTACAAATTGTCACGAATACACTATGACAATTGTCATAAAGTTAGTACATTTCACACTTCTCACATAAAAAACCAACCTATCGAGTGATAGATTGGGGGTTAAACTCTTATTTATTTCTTGCTCATCATATAATAAATCATAACAATCACAATTAAGATTAATTGTGGTATAACCGTCTCATATGTTGGATATAATCCTATAAGATCTATAAATGGTAAATGATTAATTGTGTGTTGAGGCAAAATATTGAGAATTTGTAGCGTGTGTACACTTACGCCTAATATTTTAAATGCTAATAGGAATATAAATAGTGACATAATAAAGAATAGTCTATGTATTGGTATCCATTTTGTAATTTGATTAAAGAATACGGCTATTAAAATTAAAATAAATACTGCTACTAATATTCCAAGTATGAGAGACCATGTTGAAATCTTACCTACTATACCTAAATAGAAAATAATAGTTTCCGCACCTTCTCTAAATACTGATAAAAATGCTACTAAACCGAATGTTAGTAGACTACCTGTAGACATTGCTTTATCCATGTTTTTATTAATAAATTTTCCCATGATTCTAAACTTGATTTTGAATGTAACCAAGCACCTACAATAACCATCAAAATAACCGAGCATATACCCACTATACCTTCTGTTAATTCACGTGTAGATCCTAAATTTTCAAATATTGCCTTAAATATGAATGCTAAAGCTATACTTAATATAATTCCTAGCAAGCTTCCACTCATTATCCATTTAGATGCTTTTGTTTGTTCTGCTTTACGAGTAACTGTTAACAAAGCCATAATAATTAGCAATGCTACTACACCTTCTCGTAAAAGGATTAAAGCTGCGTCCCAAAATGTATATCCTGCTTTAGAAATAGTTGATTTAATTTCTTGATCCAATGTCTCAAGTTCTGCTTGTATATCATCTTTATTGCTTCCATTTATTTGCCCTACATATTGTGGTATTTTCTGTTCTATTTTTGTGTACAGTTCACCATTTCTTGTGCCAATTTCATTTTCCACGTTTGGCCAAGCAACAATAAAGCTTTGTAAATCTTGTTTTGTTTTACTTAGTTTATTATTTTTGATATTTCTGATTGCTTCATCTAGATACTCATTTAAAACCGTTACATCTTGGTTGCTCGTTTTTGCATCTGACTGCTTACCTGCATGATAGTCATCAAGTTCTTTTTTGAGTTGGTCTACTTGCATTTGGGCACTACCTTGCTCGATTTTATCTTTTGTAAGTTCTATTCTAATAAACATCAATGCTGTTTCTATTTTACCGTAACGCCCAATATTTTCTTCTCTCACAATTTTTTCGTTGTTTGTCCAAGTTGAATTCAATTTATTATTAATTACCACCGCTTTGTCAAAGTCTTTGTTAGAAATAGCTGTACCCATCTCTTTAATCAACGGTTGCATTTGATTTTGCAATTTATCTCTTTTTGCTTGTTTGTCTACTGGATTTAATACTTTTTCATAATCTATCAAATCTGTTGTTAAAGTATTAAGCGATTTTATTTTTTCATCATTTGAGTTACTTTTTTCGATATTTTCTATATCATTATTAATTGTTTTAACTAATTTATGATCTTTTTTGTTAACTTTTGACCAATTTTCTTTAATATCCTTAAAGTGTGCTTCAAAAGCTTTTGTATCCTTGTCTTGGAGTGCTGTTTTGGCATCTGTCACACTAATATAAATATTACTTAAACTTATTTCCGCTTTAACAGTTATAGGGATAACTAGGCACATTAATATGGTAATACTAAATGCGATTAAATAACGCTTCACCTAAATATCCTCCTTCTTGAATACCAGGTAAACATAGAAAAATACCTGAACCTCTATGTGTGATATATTCATTCAATTTATCTTGAGCGCCCATTTTGCTTTGAATTTTAATGAATTGTTCCGGTGCTCTTTGGAATGATAAAAATAATAGCCCTGCATCAAATGCGCCAGTTTGTTCATTAATACCATCTGAGTATGAATAAGAACGTCTAAGCAAATTAGATTTCGCCTGTTTTGCTAAACTGACATGTGATTCATCCTCTATTAATTTCTCTCCATTTTTATCTTTTATATTTCTATCAAACTCGTCAAATTCTTTCTCTTTACCCAATGGAGCTCCGGAATGTCGATACCTTCCAAATGTAGCTTCCTGTTCACCAAGTGCCGTTCTATCCCATGTTTCTAACAACATTTGTATTCTTCTTACAACTAAATATGAACCGTTTTTCGCCCACCCGTCTTGAATAAACACATACTTATCTAATTCAGTTTGATTATGTATAGACGGGTTTCCAGTGCCATCTTTAAATGAAAATAAATTTCTAGGCGTTTCCATTTTTCCATTTTTTACTTTGATAGAATTAAATCCAGATTGACTCCATTTCATAGAAACTTCACCTTTAGCTACTCTTATCAAATTTCTAATAGCATGGAAATTCACTTGTGGATTATCAGAGCAAGCTTGTATACATATGTCTCCGCCAGTATATTGTTTATCTAATTGGTCTTTAGGAAAATGAGGTAAGTCTTTCAACAATTCAGGTTTATACTTTTCAAGGCCAACTTTTTCGAAAAAGGATGGACTTATACCAAAAGTTAATGATAAATGATTAGCATCTATACCGATTGTTTCACCGGTATCTGGACTTGGTAACATTTTATTTTGGCCTAACTCTTTTACTGGTTCCCCATTCATTAAATGAACGCTATAATTCGTCCAAGTTTTAAACATTTCTTTAACATCAGAAACAGACATTTTATTAATCGTTAACACTACAAAATAAATATGTTTCTGCAAATCAGTTGTAATACCTGATTGGTACTTACCATAAAATTTCACTTTATTTTTTACATCTGTTTTATCTTTTGCAAAATATTGAGAAGCTAACAAGGTTCCACCGACACCGGTAGAACCTAAAATGAGGCCAGCACCCCCAACTCCAGCAAGCTTCAAAAAATCCTTCTTGCTATATGGTTGTCCTTGTTAGTCATAAGTTATCACTCCGTAATGACTGCCATTTGACTTAATGATTCACCTAATTTATCAACTGCTTCAGATAATTTTTTCGTATCCTCTTTTGATAATTTAGTATAGTCGACATAGCCGCCATCTTTCGTTTCATATTTTGCTAATAATTTGTTAACGTTATCAAATCTTTCTTGCGTTGTTTCAGCAACTTTTTTATCTTTTTCAGTTACTTTATCTTTAAAGATTTCAAAGATTTTTTCTGCTCCTTCAATATTTGCTTTGAAGTCATATAAATCTGTATGTGAATAAATTTCTTCTTCACCAGTTATTTTTGAACTTGATACTTCATTTAATAAATCAATAGAACCTTGCAACATTAATTTTGGTGTTACGTCTACAGTATCAACTTTTGCTCTTAACTCTTTTACATCTTTAAGTAATTGGTCTGCAACAGGTCCCATATCTTTTGTAGAGTTTTCTTCCCATAAAGTTTTTTCTATTTTATGATAACCTGACCATTCGTTTTCCTTTTTCTCTTCCTTCATATCAGCTAAGCGCGCATCAATTTTAGGATCCAGTTCGCCAAAACTTTCCGCTACTGGCTCTGATCTTTCATAATACATACGCGCTTTTGGATAAATCTCTTTAGCTTTTTCAACGTCGTCAGCTTTAACAGCCTCTACAAACTTTTCAGTTTCAGTTAAAAATGTATCTAATTGTTTCGTTGTGAAATCTTTATATGCTTTTGTTTCTTTAGAAAAATCAACTTTTGTAGTTTCTTTCGTTTCTTTATCACTATTAGTTTCCTTTTTCTCATCATCATTACCACAAGCAGTTAATATTAAAGTACTTGCTAAAAGTGTTGTTGCTATTCTCTTCATGATTGGATTCTCCCCACCTAATTGATATTCATTATCACTCTTTTAATTTATTCCTATCTTTACTATTAGTCAATAAGAAATTTCAATAAAATGTAAATTAAATTGAGGGTAATCAAGGTAAAAAAGTATTAAAAAAATAGGCTGGGACATTTATTTATGTCCCAACCTGTCTAAACATTTCATATTAGTCTTGTTCTTGTTCTAATATTTCTTTCGTTTTAGCATCAATCGTAAATTCTGTTGTGTCTTTATTTCCTTCTTTTAAGTCAATAGAATAAACAAGTTTACCGTTTTCTCTACTTAATGACCATTCTTTTAAATCTCCTGATGCTTTATCTTGAGCTACTTTTAAAGCATCTTCGAATTTAGCTGCATCAGATAACTTAAATGTTTTGTCATTGTCGTCATCATCTTCTTTTTCGTTTTCAACGTTAGTAACAGAATTATCTTCTGCATTGATCAAGACTTTATTTTCATCTTGTCCATCTAATAATTCAATTTTATAACTCCACTCACCAGTTTCTTTTTCGAATGATATGTCTTTCAAACCACCTTTTTCTTCTTTTTGAGCTGTTTTAACTGCTTCTTCAGGTGATACTTTCACATCATTCCATTTTACAGTTTTTTCAGTTGCTTTATTATCAGATTTATTATCTGACATTGTAGAATCATCTTTATTGTCATTATCTTGACTGTCATTTTCTTTTTCAGTTTGTTCTGATTTTTGATCTTTTTGATCGTCTTTCATATCGTCGTCATCATTATTATTTCCGCAAGCAGATAATACTAGACCTGAAGCTAAAAGTAATGACATCCATTTAAATTTCATAATTATACCTCCTCAAGCTGATTACTATTTATATATTCACAGTTTCTTAATATTTTAAACATTTATTTATTTTATTAGACAAATATTGAATTATCAGTTATATTAATAGAAACAATAAAATAGCTCGTAAGTCTTATTAAGAGTAGGCGGAGGGAATTGGCCCGATGAAACCTCAGCAACAGGCGTAAGTACTGTGCTAAATCCAACAAGTATCAACTTGAAAGATAAGAAGATTCTCTAAACAGCTCTTCTTAATCTTAAGATGAGCTGTTTTATTGTTACTAAAACATTTAGGAGGCAATATTATGAGAACAAGAGACGACATTTTATCAGAATTAGTAGAGTTAAAACAAAACCCACCACAAAGTTTTTCAGGATCTATGCATAAAACAAATAAAAAAAATGCTTTGATTGGTGAACTGGTGGATTTAGAGAATGAACAAAATCCTGAACGCTATAAGCATAAATCACAATTCAATGAGTTCGATATTCATATTACAATCACTAAAAAATAATTAAAACCCCCGCTAGCGTATAAGCAGAAGTCTTTATACGTTAGCGAGGATTTTTTTATTTACAAAGAATTAAATAAATATTTGAAGTTACTCAGGCTAACCTTTTAATGTTTCACCTTCTGCTTCTAATATAATTTGCATTGCTACTAATTTAGCAATATGATTACCACTTGCAGCAGAATCGATAAGTTGTGAAGGCATTGCACCATTTGTTTCACCAGCTACAAATAACCCTGGAATAGAAGTTTCTCCAAAGTCATCTTTTTTAATACCTCCATTTTCATCTCTTTCAATTTGAAGTTCTTCTAAAAATGAAAATTTTGTATCCCATTCAACTGATATAATCGCACCATTCCTAGAAATTCTAGTACCATCTTCATATATCACTTCATTTATCATTCCATCATCATGTTTAAATTCCGATACTTTACCTTGAACAAGCTTTATATTTTTCTTTTTTAAAAATGATTTATCATCTTCGGTTAATTCTGAAAAGTCTTGTGAACTTATAACTAAATCATTAGTCCAATTGCTAACTAATTTAGCCATATGCATCACTAGTTCTGGAGATACATCTACGAGTAATGATTTATTTCTTAATTCATAACCGTCACACCAAGGACAGTAAAATGCAGATTTTCCGTAAATTTCTTTCACACCTTTTATATTAGGTAATGTCTCTCTTAATCCAGTACATAACATAACTTTCTTAGCTTTGTACGTTTCATTTTTCGTTTTCACTATGAAAGTATTGCCTTCTTTAGCAATCTTTTCAACTGTATCTTGCACGCGCGTTACATCTTCATATTTATCAACATCCGATTGTGCTTTTTCCCTTAATTCTTCTGGTGTTACACCATCTTGTGTTAAAAACGCATGTGAAGTCTGTGTCACTTTATTTCTCGCATTATCATTATCTATTACCAATGTTGTTTTTAAAGCTCTTCCTAAAGTTAAAGCACTCGCTAATCCAGCTGGACCTCCACCTACTACTATACAATCAAACATATTTATACCACCTTTTCCACATATATTAAAGAGTCTTAATATCTATGATTAGCTGTTAAAAAAAGATTTAATTTACATTAAATCTTTTAACGTCTTCGATTTTAAAGATTTCGTCATTTCATCCTCCGCAGAGTTTAAAATAGACTGAACTTTACATTCCGGACCATGATTAAAACTATCTTCTATCATGCTTCTATGACCATCGATTGCAGTAATGATGTCATATATTCTAATGGTTTCCCAATTATTCACTAAATAATAACCACCCTTAGCACCAGAAGCCGATTTAATCACACCAGCTTTGACAAGTTGAGTTAAAATTTTAGATAAATACGTAACAGAAACATTTAGCACGTCAGATAACCTCTTTACAGTTACAGGCTGATTATCACCATTGCTTATTAAATATAGTAATGAATGTAAAGCATAATCTGTACCTTTAGATATCTTCATGTTACACCTCTGTATTATAGATATTGTGTGTCTATAATATCATATATATTATTATTGTCTATAGATAAGCTTAAGGATTTAAAATTTATATTTTATTCTAACTATATGAGTCCTCTAATAAAAACCAATTTTTAGCGTAATATAGCAAAAAATTTTATTGACATACGAGTAAAGCTGTTACATATTTATATATAGTAATGATAATGATTATCATTAACGAAGGAGGATATTATATAATATGAAAAACCTAACTAAATTATTTATAGTTACACTAGTATCCATCATATTGATGGCAGCTTGTGGAAGTAACAACTCAGAAAAATCTTCTGAAGCTAAAAAAGATAATGAGACAGTAAAAATCGAACACGCTATGGGAACGACGGAGATTAAAGGAAAACCAAAACGTGTTGTTACGTTATATCAAGGTGCAACAGATGTCGCCGTTGCTTTAGATGTTAAGCCAGTGGGCGCTGTTGAGTCTTGGACTCAAAAACCAAAATACGATTACATAAAAGAAGACTTAAAAGACACTAAAATTGTTGGTCAAGAGCCATCACCTAACTTAGAAGAAATTGCTAAATTAAAACCTGATTTAATAGTAGCTTCTAAAGTAAGAAACGAAAAGCAATATGAACAACTTTCTAAGATTGCACCGACTATAACTCATAATACCGTATATAAGTTCAAAGATACTCTTGAAATGATGGGTAAAGCTCTAGGTAAAGAGAAAAAAGCAGATGAATTATTAAAAAATTATAATGAGAAAGTTACACAATTCAAAAAAGATGCGAAAGGAACATTCGGAGATAAATGGCCTGTTTCAGCTTCCGTTATTAACTTCAGAGCAGATCATGCTCGTATTTACGCAAGTGGTTATGCTGGCGATATTTTACATGATTTAGGTTTTAAACGTCCCGAAGAACAAGAAAAACAAGTTAGTAAAGGAAAAGATATTATTCAGTTAACGACTAAAGAAAGTATTCCACTAATGGATGCAGATCATATCTTCATATTTAAAAGCGACACATCTGCTAAGGATGAGAAGTTGGCTGAAAAAACAAAGGAAGAATGGACTTCTAGTAATCAGTGGCAGAATTTAAAAGCAGTCAAAGAAAACCATGTTTCAGATAATATCGATGAAATTAATTGGAACATGGCTGGTGGTTACACATCTTCACTTAAATTAATAGATGATTTATACGATAAATTAGACATTAAAAAACAATCTTAACTTTTAAGGAGCTTCATTATGTTACTTAAACCGCAGTACAAATTATTGCTCTCTAGTTTATGTCTGATCATTATAACAATTTTAAGTTTAACAATTGGAAATACGCTTGTATCACTACCTCAGTTGATACAAGCGTTGTTCCACTTTGATAGTAAAAACGATATTCATACTCTAGTTTTTGAATCACGTTCTTCTAGAACTATAATTGCTTTATTAACAGGAGCTTCGTTAGCAGTATCAGGATTGTTTATGCAAGTATTGACCCGTAACCCGATTGCATCGCCAGGACTTTTTGGAGTTAATGCTGGGGCTGTATTTTTTGTTATTGTTGGTTTAACTCTATTTAGTATACAATCCTTTCAATTCTTAATTTTTCTATCTTTCTTCGGTGCAATTTTAGTTACTATAATTGTGGTTACCCTTGGTATGTTTAAACAAGCACGCTTTTCACCCAAGCGAGTTATTTTAGCAGGAGCTGCCATTTCTGCATTATTCAGTGCTTTCACGCAAGGTATTATGATAATGAATGAAAGTAATTTACAAAGTTTTTTATTTTGGTTAAGTGGTTCCGTATCAGTTCGTAATATATGGGAATTTCCATGGGTGATACCAATTATCTTTATTACGCTTTTAATTGCGTTTTTTATGTCCGCACACTTAAATATTTTAATGACTAGTGATGATATTGCTAAATCGCTTGGACAAAAAGTTATATTAACAAAACTCACTATAATTTTAATCATCAGTATTCTTGCTGGAATATCAGTAGCAATTGCCGGTTCTATCATGTTTGTTGGTCTAATAATACCTAATATCAGCAAAAAATTATTGCCACTAAACTATAAATATTTAATACCATTCAACGCTATAAGTGGCGCTATACTCATGTTGTTATCAGATATCGTTTCCCGTATTATCATTGCACCATTAGAACTACCAATTGGTGTTATCACAGCAATAATCGGCGCGGTTACACTTATATATATTATGAGGAAGGACGTACAAAACATATGAATGAGACACTATCTAAACAAGACACAAATCGTTTAATCAGCGCATTAATAATATTATTAATACTGTCATTCATAAGTTTAATGTCTGGATCAACATTCATTTCACCCATAAAAATTATATCTTATATCTTTAATCCTATTGAAAGTCCAGACCAATTCACAATAGAAGTACTACGTTTACCACGTATCATTCTTGCTATAGTTGCGGGTGCTGCTTTAGGTGCAAGTGGTCTTATTTTACAAAATATTTTAAAGAATCCAATTGCATCACCTGATATCATTGGGATTACAGGAGGGGCCACTCTTGGTGCAGTATTGTTCGTCGCCTTTTTAACTCATATAAGCATCATATGGTTACCGTTATTTTCTTTAGCAGGTGCCACGCTGACTATGATATTACTTCTCTATTTTCAACAAAAAGGAAACATTCAAGCTACAACTCTAATCATAGTCGGTATAGCTTTACAAACATTGTTTGCTGCACTCGTTAACGGAATCCTTGTTATGACTAAACAACTTTCAGCATCGAAAGCTTATACTTGGATTATTGGTAGCTTATCTGGTGCGACTTTTGAAAACAGCTTAATGTTAGGGACATTTTTACTCTGTATACTACCTTTACTAATCATTATTATTCCGAGAATGAAAATCTCTCTGTTGCATGATGATATTGCAACAGGTTTAGGGCTTAGAGTCAATCAGACAAAATTATTACAAATGTTAATCAGTACAATTCTCGCTGCATCTGCTATTAGCTTTGTAGGTAACATAGGGTTTGTAGGTTTAATTTCTCCACATATAGCAAAAACATTAATAAAAACCAATTACTTTAAACGATTATTAATGTCAGCAATTTGTGGGGCAATTTCTATTGTTATTGCCGATTTAATAGGTCGAACAATTTTTATACCGAATGAAGTACCCGCAGGTGTTTTCATTGCTGCATTCGGGGCACCTTTCTTTATATATTTATTATTAACAACAAAAAAATTATAAATTAAATTTGATATTATAATTTATAAAAACCCTTAAAATCATTTGATTTTAAGGGTTTTTATTACAGGCTATACTCTTTTAATATTATAGATATGAAGTTCTCTCACTAAAAATCTTCTAATTGTTCAAATTGCGACATATATAAGTCTTTATATTTACCACCTTGTGCCATCAGTTCATCATGGCTACCCATTTCCTTAATTTGTCCTTGTTCTATAAATACAATTCTATCTACGTGTCTAATCGTACTTAATCTATGTGCAATGATTAATGATGTTCTACCTTGTGATAGATTTTTGAATGCTGACTGTATTTTATTTTCTGTTTCTACATCTAGAGCACTTGTTGCTTCGTCTAATATAATGATTGGTGGGTTTTTCAAGAACATTCTCGCGATTGAAATACGTTGTTTTTGTCCACCTGAAAGTTTCGTTCCTCGTTCTCCGACAACTGTATCTAAGCCAGCTGGTAATTCATCTACAAATGATCTTAACTGCGCTTGGTCGACAGCTTCATTGATTTCTACTTCTGTCGCGTTTAAGTTACCATATATTATATTATCTCTTAACGTTCCACCAAATAAGAATACATCTTGTTGAACAACACCAATTTGTTTTCTTAAAGATTCTAATGTATAAGATTTAATATTTTTATTATTGATTTTAACTGCACCTTCTATAGGATCATAGAACCTTGGTAATAACGAACAAATCGTTGTTTTACCTCCCCCACTCGGTCCTACAAGCGCTATTTTTTCACCTTGTTCAATTTTAATTGATAACTGATCTAGCACTAACTTTTCACCGTATTTAAATGATACATTTTCATATTCTATGATGTCCGGTTCATCAGTAAACTCTACAGCATCCTCACTATCTTTAATTTCAGGATCCATATTTACGATTTCTTTAAAGTTTTTAAACCCTGCAATACCTTTCGGGAATAACTCAATAATCATATTTATAGCTTCTAAAGGTTTAAATAGTAAATTCGTAATCATAATAAAAGCTACGAAACCACCGTATGACAATGAACCATTTAACACGAAATAGCTTCCCATAATCAATACGAAAATCATAGTTAATTTTTGTGCAATATGACTGATTGTTATATTCCAAGACATGAACGAATATGCTTTTAATTTAGTTGCTCTAAAATTATCATTAACTTTTTTAAATCTTGATAGTTCATAACCTTCATTTGTAAAAGCTTGAACAAGTCTCATTCCACCAACATTATCTGAGATTAATTCGTTAAATCTAGATACGTTACTAAATAAACTTTTAAAAGCTCCAGACATTTTATGGTTGAAATAAATAGTCAGTACAAAAATAATCGGTATAACACAGAAAGTAATCAATGCTAATTTCACATCAATTGTTAACATGATAACAAATGAACCAATCAACGTCATAAGTGCTACGAATATATCCTCAGGTCCATGATGGGCTACTTCCCCAATATCCATCAAGTCATTCGTTAAACGACCAATAATTTTACCCGATTTCTGGTTATCAAAAAATCCAAAATTCATTTTTTGAATATGTTCATACAGTTCATTACGAATGTCTCTTTCAATATTAGTCCCCAGTTTATGCCCCCAATACGTTACGATGAATTTTAATACAGATTCAACAACGTATATGAATAATAAAATAAAAACAAATATTACAATCCAACTCCAATTCTTAGTTGGTAGCAAACGGTCTATAAATATACTCGTAATTAATGGAAAAATGAGTTCTAATATACCTACAAACACAGCTGAACCAAAATCTAAGAAAAATAATCCTTTATAGGGTTTATAATATTGGAAGAATTCCTTCATAATTAACCTCCTATGAATAAATTTAATCAAAGACCATTATACTATAATTTTAAAATTTTACTTTAGTTTTCTAAAAATAAATAAATTTAATTATTATTGCAAACTAAAATAATATATTATTGATTAATTAAAAGAAGATATTGAACATATAGAGAGTTGGTTAGACAAATCAGAATTTTTTGTGGATGCTTGTTGCCTTTTCTTATGAGTCTTGGCAATAAGGAAAACGCTAAGTACATACTCCCTTCGTCTTGCAACTTTTATGAGTCCATTCCTAGCGCTTATACATAAAAAAACAATCCAAGGCATATATAAATGTCTCGGACTGTTTCATTATAATGAGATTCCTGTCACGCTACCTCGTTCATCTATTAAATTAAAGCATCATTACCTTTTTCTTGTTCTACTAATTTACTGTCATATATTTTAATGAATGGTAACCAAATTAAGAATGCGACTATAGCGCATATTATTGATACAAATACTGCCATTAAACTACCTGCTGTGCCTATAAATGCGCCAAAACCAATTGGAGACGGCCATGGTACTTGTGCAATGATTGGTTTTACAAGTTCTAATTTAATTGTCCAATATCCAATTGATGCTGAAACCATAGGTGCTAAGAAAAATGGTATCGCTAAAAACGGGTTATAAACTATTGGCAATCCAAACACGAGGGGTTCATTAATATTAAATATGCCAGGAACTAATGAAGCTTTACCCAATACTTTTAATTGTTCTGACTTTGCTAACAATGCAATAAAGAGACATAAACCTAGTGTTGCACCAGATCCACCTATAATTACAAAAGTATTTTGGAACTCACCTGCAAATGGTATATTCGCACCATCAATATTTAATTGCATATTTGATAATACAATTGGTGTAATAAAAGCACCAATAATGTTTGCTCCATGTATGCCTACTATCCAAAGTGCATGTATTAAGAAGTAAATGACTAGTATACCAGCCCAACTACTCGTTAAGTTAACTACGAAACCAAAGGGAACTGCAATAATTTTAAAAATATCTGTATTAAATGCTACTAGTATACCTGTAAAAGTTAATATGACAAACGCTACTAAAAATGCTGGAATAAGCGCTGTAAATGATCTTGAAACACCTTCTGGTACTGCTTCTGGCATTTTAATTATCCATTTACGTTTCACACATAACCTATACAATTGTACTGCAATAATAGACATAATAATTGCTGTAAATATCCCAGTTGTACCTAGTCTAGTCACACCATCTGCAGACATCTCCCAACCTTTAAATATATTCATATCTTTATTCGCAATATTAACCAAAACCATTTTGCCATCTTCCATCACTAATTGTGGGATGGCCATAAAATAAGCAAACATTGATAACAATGCTCCGTTTAATGGGTTAACATTTAAATCTTCTTCATCAGCATAAATCTTCGTATATTCATATCCAATAACTAAACAGAAATATAATGCTAATATTCCCATTGTCGCTTTATTGGCTAACATGTATAAATCGCCAATCTTAAAAAACGTACTGTTCCAGAATCCTTCTAAAAACGTAAAAGTCTGTGGTATAACATTTAATACTAAAAACATAGATCCTACAATTGTAAAAGGTATACACGCCATCCCAGCGGCCATAATCGCTCTTACTATTCTAAACGAAGCTACTTTCCCCATCGGACCCATCAAGTATTTCTCTAAAAATGCGAATACTTTATTTTCTGATTCCATAAAAAGACCCCTTTTCTATGTTAATTCATAGCATTTTCAAATTTTTTCAATCGTTTATAGTGCCAATCTTTGTCTTGTCTAATATTGTTTAATCTAAATAAAATAAATCCACTTATTAAAATACCAACTGCTAAAACACAAATAATGAGTAATCTTGATGCGTATTGATTAATCATAAATGGATATAACTGTTCAAACATCGGTGTAAATAAAACAATTGGTATGATCAATAAATTCACGCCAGTTAAAATCCTAAAACAATAAAACGTATACTTAGCATTATTAGAGTGATTTCCATACATTTTCACTTGTTCTGCTACGCTAATTAAAATGATAATCATCATTAGAAGAGGTATAACAAATGTCCATGAACGACTCGTTATAAGATAGAAAAACCAATATAAATTAGAAAAGAAAAATAGTGCTGAAGCGTATCTCACCAATAAGTATCGATTGAAATACATAGACTTTATACTCGTCTCTTTTCTATTCTTTTCAAATGTTGCTTTTGTCTTTTTATTCATTTTCATCCCTCATTTAAGCAGTTTCATTTACTTTTTTATAAAGGTGTAACATTTCAGATGCAACTTCTTTTAAAGTCATCGTCGTCATGAGATGATCTTGTGCGTGAACCATTATTATTTCCATATTGATAGATTCACCAGACGCATACTTCTGTAATAACTCAGTTTGCGATTGATGTGCTAACGTAATCTCTTCATTAGCATCTTCTAACTGTTCAAATGCAATTTCATATTTTTCTTCACGCATATTTTTAAATGCGTCATGTATCGTCGTTCGAGCTGTTCCACTGTGTAAAATAATCTCAAACGCAACTACTTGAATATCTTCCTGTTCCATAAGCTAATCCCCTTTATTAACGATATTGATTTATCATAAAATCTTTAAACATTTGATAAGTTTTACATTCCATCAGCTTCTGTATATTTTCTTCAGAGTCGATCAAATTTACTATGACATCGATAATCGTTTTTAATTCATTATCATTATATTTTGAAGGAGAAAGCATGATGACCACTTTAATGTTCTGATATGCATCATTCCAATATATACCTTCAGGAATAATTGCAACTGCAATACTCGAATAATCTCCTACAGGTTGGGCAGTATGCGGCACTGCTACTGCCTCACTAAATAACACCGTACTTAATTCTTCTCTATAGGCAAGTTGATTTCTCAGCTTACATTCAAAATCTCTATCTTCTTTAATACTTAATTGTTGAATTAGGCGATTATAAATACTTTCTTTGTCTATTGATCCTTCAATATAATTAAATAAATAATCGCTACAATATTGGTCAAAATAATAACTATATTGCTGTAACTGCACGTTATCTTTATCTTCCAATTGATGACTCTGCAATCGTTTCGTGTCTTGCTGTTGAATGTATGTATTAATATTTCTTATATCTACTTCATTTAACAATACATTCACTTGAATGACAGGTACTTTAAATACAATTGTTGATAAATCAATAGAAGATATAATTAAATCTATTGATTCTAGCTTTTTATCCGTTATTTCATAATAACTAATGACATCTACAATGTTCATTTGCATGTTAAATTCTCGTGCAACACGAACTTTTAATACTTGTGCACTTCCATATCCAGTCGCACAAATTATCAATACATTTAATTTTTCTCGCTGTTCATATTTTTCTATAGCTGCTAGTAAGTGAAGCGTTAAATATGCCCACTCGCCATCGCTCACATTTTGGTCCTTTAATTCTTGTAATTGACTAAAATATTGCCTTGTCATTTCAAGTACATCATTATTTTGATTTCGTATATCATTCAAAATAGGATTCTCTAAATGTATTCCATTTTGAACTCGCTTCAAAAGTGGTTCTAAATGAGTAACAAGTCCATATAATAATTGATTGTCTGAAGACATTGGATAGTCGAAATCTGTTTCAATCTCTTTCAAAATCTTTTCAACACGTTTAGACAAATTACTTTGTGAGTGACTTTGTAACTGTTTTGTACCTTTACTCATAATATGCAAACTTATATATTTCGCTTCTTCTTCAGGAAAAGAAATTTGATAAATCCTTTCGACTCTAGAAAGGATTTTTTTAGCTACAATCATCTCTTTTTCTGTTAATACTTCTTCATTAGATGTGATAGTATTTAAAGAATATCCATCCAAAAGCCTTCTAATCATCAAACCTAAATGTAATACTAAGTTTTGCAATATATAATCTGACAAATAAACTTTTGATTCTCTCGTCTCATCCACAACAATGATTGCTAATTCTTCCATATTAATTTGTTGTAAGAGTGGTGTATCTTGAAAATACTTATTTATCGAACTAAAAAAACTATTTCCCAAGAAATAATCCATTATAAAATGTCTTTTATCTCTTTCATCACCTTTTATAACTAGACCGTTTTGCTGTTTACTAACAAGTTCTAAATTATAATGCGCAATTAATTTCTTTATACTTGAAATATCTTGTGAAATAGTAGATCGTGATATATACAATTGATTACTTAATTTCTCAATAGTCATACATTTTTTATTAAAAAGAAGTAAATTCAATATATAATACTGTCGATCTTTTGCATCATTGATATTTTCTTGTTTAGATTCATCTAAAGATAAATATTGTTTTAAAAATTTTTCAAACTCTATCACTAAATCTACCTTTAAAAAGTAACCAAATCCTTGTTTTGAGATAAGTGTGGCACCGTTCTTTTGAACTTCGGGTTTAAGTTGTTTGATGTATTTCCTAACTGTTCTATCTGATATCTCTAACATTGATGCTATTTCTGAACTTTTAACAAACTCATTGCGTCGTTGTGATAAATAACTGAGTATATCTATTTCTCTCTGACTTAGCATAAGCTCCCCTCATTTCATAGAGAATATTATACTGATTATTCTGTTTCTTTTAAAATCAGGTTTGCTAATTTTTCAATCCCCATTGGAATTGGAACATAAGCCTGTGCTGGTATATTAACAACAGGTTTATTTACTTTATCACCTGTTTCTTTTAACTTTTTATAATACATTTTTGTTTGTGGACTGACTAAATATAAATCAAATGATTGCTTTTCAATCATTTTTCCACCTTCATTTGCTGAAATTGCATCCACTTCTATTTCATGACCTTTTTCTTTTAAAAATGTTGTTGTTTTCTTTGCCATCAGTGAAGATGACATTCCTGCTGCACAAATTATTAATACTTTTTTCATATTTATTACCTCCGATTTTTATAAATTTTCACCGTTAGATTGAATGACTTTTTTGTACCAATAGAATGAATCTTTTCTAGACCGCTCTAAAGTTCCATTACCTTCATTATCTTTATCAACATGAATAAATCCATAACGCTTTTTCATTTCTCCAGTTCCTGCAGAAACTAAATCTATACATCCCCATGGTGTATAACCCATTAAGTTCACACCATCTTCTTCAACAGCTTTAATAAATTGTTCTATGTGTGCTTTCAAATATTCTATTCGATAATCATCATGTATTATGCCATCTTCCCCAGCTTCATCAATTGCACCAAAACCATTTTCTACAATAAATAAAGGCAATTGGTACATATCAGTAAACCAGTTCAACGAAAAACGTAACCCCTCTGGATCAATTTGCCATCCCCAGTCAGAAGCTTTTACATATTCATTTCTTACTAAATCTCTCGTTTCAACATAATCATAATATTCGTTAGATTGTTCATGTGAAATTGCAAATGACATATAGTAACTAAAGCCAATATAATCTACAGTTCCTTCCTGTAAATCATTCAAATCTTCTTCTGTAATATCTAAATTAAAAGACTTATTCTTGAAATATTGCTGCATGTGACTTGGATAAGAACCGTGTACATGAACATCTGTAAAATAGTATCTTTTTTGCATAGCTTTTTGAGCCATTAATATATCTTTAGGATTACACGTTGCAGGGTAAATTGGGCACATCGCAATCATACAACCTATTTCGAATTCCGGATTAATATCATGACCAATTTTTACCGCTTTAGCACTTGCAACTAGTTCATAGTGTGAAGCTTGATACATAATCTGTTCTCTATCTTCACCTTCTTTATATCTCACGCCTGAATTTGTAAAAGGCGCAAAATCTTCGTTGTAATTAGCTTGGTTGTTTATTTCATTAAATGTCATCCAATATTTAACTTTATTCTTATAACGTTTAAAACAAACTTCTGCAAAACGAACGAAGAAATCTATTACTTTACGGTTTCGGAAACCACCATATTCTGTTACTAAATGATAAGGCAATTCAAAATGAGAAAGTGTTACGACTGGTTCGATACCGTATTTTAAACATTCGTCAAATAGATCATCATAAAATTGAAGACCTTTCTCATTTGGTTCTAACTCATCACCATTTGGGAATATTCTTGTCCAAGCTATAGATGTTCTAAAACATTTGAAGCCCATTTCACTAAATAATTTAATATCTTCTTTATATCGATGATAAAAATCTATCGCTTCATGGTTCGGGTAATTTTTGCCTTCGATTACACCATTGGTAATTTCTCTATGATGACCATGAGAAGCTGCTGTCATAACATCAGCAACACTAATTCCTTTACCATCTTCTTGCCAAGCACCTTCAAGTTGGTGAGCAGCAACAGCTCCACCCCACAGAAAGTCATCGCGTAATTTAGACATTCATATCTTCCTCCTTGTGAACTTGTTATATTAGATACACTTTTATTGTAAACGTTTACAATTAGGTATAGCATCTTGGATACTTCCGTATTACTCCGGAAGTTATGTATTGAATACGGAAATATAATATTTCGAGAATAACGATGGCCTTATTGTCTTTTCTTGCCAAACGTGTCAATAACGATAAGCTAATTTGCAAGTGGACACCCACGTGCAACGTAGTTTATCCTTATTTCACAAAAAACCACCACTCAATTCTTCTTTAATTGAGTGGTGGTTCGTTTTTATTTTCTTATTAACGATTAATGGATCGTGCTATTCTTGAGACTGTATGTCTTTGTCCTCTTATCGCTTTGCTTAGTGCGTATATGTTTTCGACTGGTGCTAGACCACCGTATCCTGCATCTCCAATATGCTGTATGTCTACGCCTAATGTTTTATTTTTTATAGCCATTTCTTTAATAGTAGATTCATCTGCGCTTTCTTGTGATGTTCCAATGGCACTCATAACAAGCGCTCCGTGTTGATGTGCAACTTTTACTGCTTCACGAACTTCTTCTTCGGACACACCCCAAACTGTTCCTACTGCTGGCACAAGTATGATATCAGCACCCGCTTCTACAAATCGCGTTATAACTTCTAAATCGACTACTGCTTCGTCTACACCTGAACCGTGCATTTTACCCGCTATAATCAATCCATCAAAATGATTTTTTGCTGTTTCAATTGCTTCTAATATATTTAGGTTCGTTACACCTGTAGCTGGATTACCTGTTAAACATACAAAATCAAATCCTAGTTCATTTGCGTGCTTAAATGTTTTTTCTGTTGCTTTTCTACCGTACGATATTTCTAATTTCGATTCGGCCATTTTGGCTTCGTCATCTACAGGTTCTAAGTTAACGCCAATAGGTCTGCCTACTAGATTTTTTAAATCTTTAATTGGCTCTCCGGTACCTTGATATTCTTTGTTATATAATCCCTTTATTTCTGGGTTCACGACATCAAAAGCATTTAATAAAATCATATCCGCACCAAAAGCAGTTGCCATTTCTGCATTTGTAACATCTAGTACAAGCGCTGGATCGTGTACAACAATGTTCTCACTTAACACTGTTCTACCTTCACTAGCTTTAATGCTTTGTTTTAGTTCTTCTTTCGAAAACTTTGAAATATCAGATGCATTAGCACTTATCAAACGTTTTACCACACAATCACCCTTCCGCATTTTATACAGTTTAACGATATATAGAAACACATGGTTAGTCAAATAATTATTGTTTCTTAGCTTTAACCATTAAAAATGGAGGAAATTGCTTTAATTTATTAATTCGTTTCTCATCAAAATATTGAAAAACTTCCTCTGATTGACCTAAATCTTTAACATATTGAATTTCAAGACCATGCTGAATTAAATTATTAAAAATTGTTTCGATTGTATGATGATATTTTTTAACATTTTGATCCAACCAATATGAAGTTCGACTTGTTTCATCAAAGTAATGTTCCATTCTTAAATAAACACCATCACTATCCTCTTTCTTTACTTCCGGATCCATTGTAGCCGTTTGTATAGGATGCTCCATTGTGAATAATAACGTCCCATCTTTATTCAACAATTCACTGATTTTTTGACAACATAAATTAAAGTCTTCTATATAATGTAATACGAGTGACGAGACAACAACATCAAAAGTTTCTTCGCATTTAAAATCCATAAAATTTGTACAATGAAGATCCACTTGTTCAGTGTTAAAATGTTCCCGACATTCGCTTATCATCTTTTGAGACTGATCTATACCTACTACCCTTGCAGGTTCATAATCCAAAATATATTGAATTAAATTCCCCATACCACATCCAATATCTAACACTGCTTTACCTTTTATCACAGGCATAGCACGCTTTACTTCAGGCATCTCGACTACTTCATTGTAACTCAAATCATTTTGTCTTTTTTTCTTATAACTTTCAAAGAAATCAGGATGGTCATATATATTATTCACATTTAAAGCCCCCTTTCAAATATTAATTATAATGGATACACCAATCCCCTCATTATTGATGATTGTAGTCATGATGTGACCAATGATTTCCTTCAAATTCCGGTGTCACTATTTATTAGCAGTAGCTTCAAATGTTATAGTTTGTGTTGAACTTGTAGGATATTTTCCATGTTCATAGTCAGCTGAAATTATTATGTTTTCAAATCCGATATGTTCAAGTATCATTTTAAATTCTTCAATTCCATACCAACGAATCGAAAATTGTTCTAATTCTGTCTGTATCAATTCACCATTACGCCATTTTTCATATCTATTATGAGATGTTGTATGTTGATGGATATAATCAATCTCAATTAATTTACTCTCTAATGTGATTTTTTCGGAATTCTGATTTTCCCAAACTCTAGTTGAGGTATTGTCAACCTTTAAGTCCGTTTGTAAAAATATATCTACAATCAACTTACCACCATCAGTAAGATGATTATAAAAATTATTTAAAGCATTAAAGGAATCTTCTCTTTCATGTAGTAATAAAAATGTTCCTGTAGGCACAATTATGGCTTCATATTCTGCATTTAATAAAAATGATTCCATTTTTCCTTTAAATATCTTAGGATTCAATCCTTGTTTTTCGCAGTTTTTTCTACATATTTCTAACATTTCTTCCGAGAAATCCAAGCCAGTAACTTTCAAACCTTCTTCTAAAAGAGGAATGAGTAGCCTCCCAGTACCAACTCCCGGTTCAAGAATAGGTCCCGTACAAGATTTTAATCTATCTTTATAAAATTCTACATCACCAAATGAGTGTCCGATATATTTATCAATATCATAGACTTCTGAAGAAAGTTTACTATAATAACCAAACATACTATCTATCCCCTTTTTGGGTTATTTTACTATTAGTTTAAAACATTATTCTAAACTTGTCACAATATAATCAAATACCAAAAATAAAAAACAGAGAAACCTCAATTCAATAAGGTTTCTCTGCTTTTTGTTATTAATGAGCTAACATTTCTTCTTTAACTTCATCTTTAGACAGTTTTGAAGGGTAATATGTTGGCCAGTTGTCTAATTCTTTTAATACTTTATCTTTGTCATTTCCAGTAAAGATATGGAAGTGAGCTGATTTTTTAGGATAGATATTGTGATCGCTAAATTGTACATATTTAGGTAAGTCATCGTTTGAGTCACCTTTTAATTTAAAGCTATATCTTACGCCTCTATTTCCTTTTTCGTATTTAAGAATGTCGTAACCATCATATTCATATTCACCAGTTGATGTTTTTCCATCTTTAGTGAAACTGATTTGATTACCTTCGATTTTAATGTTTTCTACGTCTGTTTTATATCCTTTGTCATAGTACTCTTTGTATTCTTTAGCTGACATTTTACCGTCTTCAGCTTTATGTTTAAATACTTCATCTAGTGTACCGTCTTTTAAAAGTGGATAAACTGATTGCCAGTCACCTTCGTAATCTGATAGTTCACGATCTTTAACTTGTTTATCTTTGAAGTAGCCATTTTCAATTGCTTTATCGTGTGCTGCTTCTTTTTTCTCGTCTTTAGTTTTAATTTTATCATTTAAAGCTTTCTCGATGTTTTTAATGTTTTCTTTCATAAATGATTGATAAGAAATATCTTTGTCATTTAATTGTTCTTTCGATAATGATTCCATGTTGTTAAATGTAAGTGGTTTAGCATCTGTTTCTTTTCTAATTGTGTCAGTTACTTTTCCTGAAATATTGTTTTCATACAATACATATTTTGCATCTGTATCTCTAATTTCTTTAACAATTTCAGTTAATTCTTTTTGTGACGGATCTTCAGCATTCATACTTTGTACGCCTTTTTGTACGAATCCATAACGATGAGCTAAATAACCCAATGATTCGTGAGAAATGAATACAGTATCTCCCTCATGCCCTTTTGTTGCTTTCTTCATATCTTTATCGATATTTTCTAAATCTTTATTTAATTTTTTGAAATTCTTTTCATATTCATCTTTGTGATCTGGGTCTTTTTTAACTAATTCATCTTTAATACCTTTGATGAAATCTTGGTCTATTTGTGGATCTAACCATACGTGTGGGTCATAACCGCCATGATGATGATGTTCGTGATCGTGTCCTTCATGTTCGTGTTCTTCATGACTTTCACCATGCTCATGGCCGTGCCCTTCATGGTCATGCTCTTCACCATGTTCATGTTGATCAGTTAATAATTCAGATTGATCAATACTATTTTGTAATGATAATTTTTTATCATCTTTCTTAATAGTAGATGCGACTTTTTTCGCAACTGGATCTAAATCGTCACCAGTGTATACGAATAAATCTGCTTTGCTCGCATTTAAAATATCTTTTTGTGTAGGTTCATAACTATGTAAATCCGTACCTGGTGGATAAATAGATTCTACTTCAACATGTTCTCCACCGATTTGTTCAATAAAAGATTTTAGCGGATAAACTGTTGTTTTAATTTGCAATTTATCTGAGTCGCTTTTACTACCTTTGTTACTGTCGCCTTGGTTACATGCAGCAAGTAACATTGCACAGACGAAAATGATTGCAAATAAGCCCGTCCATTTCTTCATCTAAAACACTCCTCTTCAAATAGTAACGTTTACGATTTAAAATTATAAACTTTAATTCACAAAAACACAAGACTACATTTCAAAATAATTACATTTATATATAAAGAAACGTTTACTTTGTTGTAATGTAAACGTTTTAGTATAATAGTGTAGAATCTTTTATAAAGAAGGCAGGGTTAATAAAATGGCAAAAGAAAGAAAAATTATTATGGACTGTGATCCAGGACACGATGATGCTATCGCTCTAATATTAGCAGGTGCTAAAACAAGTCCATTAGACATATTAGCAGTCACAACAGTTGCAGGAAATCAATCAGTCGATAAGAATACAAATAACGCATTAAACGTATTAGATATTATTAATAGAGGAGATATTCCAGTCTCAACAGGTGCTACAAGACCTCTTATTAAAGAAGCAGAGTTTGCTGAAAGTATTCACGGTGAAAGTGGATTAGATGGTCCAGAGTTACCTAAAATACCTAATCTCAAATCAACTGATAAACATGGTGTAGATGTTATTGTGGAAACTGTCTTAAACAGCGATGAAGCTGTTACATTGGTTGCTACTGGCCCACTTACAAACGTAGCAATGGCACTTATTAGAGAACCTAAAATAGCAGAGAACATTGATGAAATCGTAATTATGGGCGGTGGCACATTCGGTAACTGGACACCTACTGCTGAATTTAATATTTGGGTAGATGCAGAAGCAGCTAGAAGAGTTTTTGAAAGTGGTATCCCAGTTGTAGTCTTTGGTTTAGATGCAACACATCAATTATTAGCAGATGATTTAGTTATCGACCGCTTCAGTAAAATAGATAATAAAGTTTCTAATTTCGTTGTAGAATTATTAAAATTCTTTAAATCTACATATAAATCACAATTTGATATGGATGGCGGTCCTATACACGACGCTTGTACAATCTTATATTTATTAAATCCAGAAATATTTGAGTTACAAAAAACATACATCCAAATTGAAAATCAAAGCGAATTAACATACGGTACTATGTCAGTTGATTTAAATGACACATATAATAAAGAAACAAACGCTCTTTTTGCAACAGCTGTTAATCTCGATTTAGCATGGGATTTAATGGATAATACATTAAGAAGTTACTCAGAATAAAATACCTTTATCCAATAAAAACAAGGCTCCCAATCCAAGTAATTGGGAGCCTTGTTCATATTCTCCAAGACATTTCCTATATTATAACTTTCTTTTCTTATTACGAAGGTTTAATACATTTACTACATCTCTTATGTAGTCACCTTTTAAGTTATAACTAAATTTATAAATGATATAACTAGCGATAACACTTATGATTGGCAATGCAATCATAATAAAACGCAATCCATTTTTTGTGTGTTCAGTTTGAACTTCGCCTGGCTGATAACCAAATAAATCTAGTCCCCAGCCTGTAAATAGTGCTGCGACAGCCATTGCTGTTTTCATTAAAAATGTTTGTGTAGATGTAATAACACTTTCATTTCTTTGACCAAATTTCATATCACTATAGTCTATAACGTCTGCTATAGATACTGTAATAATTCCCATAATAAAGCCAGTTCCTATTTTAATAAACGCTGTTCCAACCATAACAGGGATTGCTGCTGTTGGTGCGATATAACCAGCAAATAATATAATAATTAATCCTATAGTTAAAGAAATTGCTGCTATTGGAAATACAGCTTCTCTCGTTAACCATTTAGCAACTTTAGGGAATAGTAACAATGCTATAATTTCCATGAATCCCATCGCATTAAATAATGCGAATAATGCTTTAGATTCTGCTACATAGCTAAAATAATATATAGCCACGTTACCTAGAATTTGCAGACTCAAGAAAAATGTAACTAAAATACCTATATATGCTAACAATTCTTTATTAGTAAATAAAATTCTCCATATGTCTTTAAATCTTAAAGTGATTCCTGTATCTATATTTGTAGGTGCTTCGTATACGTTTCTTACAGTAATTAATATCGCAATGACGAATATGACAGCTATAATAGCTGTCATAACAAAGAATCCTGCAGATTGATCGCCGTTACCAAATATATTGTCAAAATACATTACGATAGCTAGTCCAGCCGTACCGATAAGTAAATTAGCCATACTCGCGAATACACGTGGTATGATTGAAACTTCTTCTCTTTCAACTGGGTTATTCGTTAAATTAGGCAACCAAGACCAATAAGGAACATCCATCATCGTGTATGTCATTCCCCATAAAATATAGAGTATTGATACAAATACATATAAACTTGTTCCAGTTAACCCAAAGTTTGTGAACATAATAACTGTTACAACAGAGTTGATTAACGTACCAATAACTAACCATGGTCTAAATTTACCCCATTTAGTTTTTGTTTTATCTACAATCATTCCCATTACCGGGTCATTAATAGCATCCCAAATACGCGCAACGAAAAATAATGTACCTACGAAACTTGCTGCAATACCTAATACATCGGTGAAGTAAAACATTAAAAATGTTCCTGTAAGGCCAACAACTAAGTCTTTACCAAACGCACCGATACCGAAAGAATATTTTGCTTTACGGGTTACTTGCCTTTCCAAAAAAAGCCCCCCTTGAGTTATAACACCATTTAAAAACGCTTACAAAATAGTGTGATATTTTTGTCTGATATTATTGTTGATTTCACTATTATTCGTAAGTTGGTAACCAGTCGCCATGTGCTTCAATTAAATCGTCACAAAGTGAAATAATATCATCCATAGACAATTCAGAAGCTGTATGCGGATCTAACATAGCTGCTTGATAAATTTTTTCTTTCTTTTGTGTTAATGCCGCTTCAATTGTTAGCAACTGTGTATTAATATTCGTTCTATTCAGTGCAGCCAATTGTTCTGGTAATTCACCAACGTAAGTAGGCGCAATTCCGCTAGCATCTACTAAACAAGGAACTTCAACTACTGTATTTTCTGGTAAGTTACTAATCAATCCACCTGTATTTAATACGTTACCACCAATTTTATAAGGTTTATTTGTTTCCATCGCTTCGATGATATAAGAACCATATTCGTGTGAACGTTCATGCGTTAAGTTTTGATTGTTTACAATATCGTCACGCATATGTTGCCAATCTTCAATTTGATTTACACAACGTCTTGGATATTCATCCAATGGTATATTGAATTTTTCAATTAATTCAGGGTACTGACTCTTAATGAAATATGGATGGTATTCAGCATTATGTTCAGATGATTCTGTGACGTAATATCCAAACTTATCCATTAATTCAAAACGAACCATGTCGTCATGTGTTGTTTTTTGCTTTTCTTTAGCACGTTTTTTAATTTCTGGATATAAATCTTCGCCATCGCGTGTTATTTCAAGTAACCATGCCATGTGGTTAATACCTGCAATTTTTGCTTGAATGCGATCAGTTGGTAGTTCTAATGCCTCTAACAGTTCGCTCGCACAAACTTGCACACTATGACAAAGTCCAATAGTTTTGATGCCTTCTTTTAACATGATGTTTGTTAAAACCGCCATAGGATTCGTATAGTTTAAGAACCAAGCGTCTGGACAAACTTCTTTCATGTCTTTTGCGAATTCTTGCATAACAGGTATTGTTCTTAAATTACGGAAAATACCTCCAATACCTAAAGTATCTGCAATTGTTTGTCTTAGACCATACTTTTTAGGTACTTCGAAGTCAGTTATTGTAGCTGGATCATAACCACCTACTTGTATTGCATTAATAACATATTTTGCTCCTCTTAATGCTTCTTTACGATTTTTATATGATTTTACTGTGACAGTAGAATCCATACCATTTTTCAAGTTGTTTAACATCATTTCTGAATCGTTTAATCTCTCTTCGTCTATATCATATAATGCAAATTCAAAATCTTGTAACGCATCTACAGTCATACAGTCACCTAATATGTTTTTTGCGAAAACCGTGCTGCCTGCGCCTAAAAATGTTATCTTACTCATTATATTTACTCCTCCTAGCAATAGTTCATTCACTAAAATGTTTTATAAAACTAATATATTTTTAATTAAAAAATAATAATCAAGTTTATGAAAATTATTTTGTAACCGCTATAGCTTATATCTAGATTAGTTGTAAATTGAACTATATTCAATCGTAAATATTTTTAAAAAGAGTAATATATTGCTGTTTTAGTCTGAGAATATTTTATTTACCGCCATCACTGTTGTTTCTCTTCTATAACTATTAGGAGATACGCCAGTTACCTTTTTAAACACTTTACTAAAGTAATTACTCGAGCTAAATCCAACCTCAAGAGCTATCCATTCTATGTTTTTTTCATTCATGGATAAATACGTAAGCGCTTTATTAATTCTTATTTTTGCTAGGTAGTTAATAGGTGTATCATTCATGTACTTTTTAAACTCTCTTGTAAAATGATATTTTGATAAATCAGTAACTTCTACAATATCGTCCAAAGAAATATCATCTTTATAATTCTTTTCAATAAATTGAATAGCCTTAGCTATAGAAAGAGGATAGTTGTTAGGTTGCTGCTGACCATATTCTAAGTACTCTATGTATTTCATCATAAACGTATAAGCACTTGCAGAAGCTTCATACCCATGATTAATACCTAGTGTTTCAACTTTTTCAATTGTTTCTAATATATATTGTATAGGAGCTGAGTGAATGGATAATTTAAATACATGTCCATAATTATCAAAAATATGCTGTGATAACTTTTCGACCTCTTTACCATAAGTTGTGAAATAAAGAAATTCCCATTCGCTTGAATGTTTAGGTAAATAATATCTATGATCACTCGGCACACGAACAAAGAAAGCTTCACCCGGTTTTATACTATGTGTGCGTCCATTTATACTTAAAGCACCTTCTCCTTTTAAAGTATATTGAAAAATATAGACATCTCTCTCTCCTCTATGTAAACCATGCCAATGATAGTCATGTTCTTTACGTAGCTCATATCCAACAGAGTTCAATCCAGCTATTTTATTTTGATAGTCTCCTTTAAATTTAAAACCATAAGCATTATGTTTAAACGTCTTTTCCATAGTAATCCTCCCAAATTTCTTATAACTTTATATATTCGAAATCATGAAACTAATAATTAGTATAATAAAATAAGCGTCTAAGACATAACAATTGTAGGGAGTTGCGTCTCTAACGGGCTAGTTATTTCAGTCTTGCACGTTACATTTTCTGACGGGCTAGTGTTTACAAACAAGCACGTTAGAATGAAGCTCGCTGGGGTGGTACTAGGAATTTTCATACAAAATGAGATTTCTGTCCTACTCCCATATAAATAAATTCTCCTAATCCGTTAATAAAAATCTAACGGATTAGGAGAATCTGTTTGAGCTAGGGATTTCTCTCCCGCTCCTTTATTATTTCATTATTAAATTTTAAGTTCGTTCTGTTAGTTGACCATCTATCATTTCAAATACTTTATCACAATATTTTGTAAGTCGTTGGTCATGTGTCACGATAATACCTAATTTATTTAATTCTTTAGTTTCTTTTCTTAAAATTTCCATTACTTCAATCGCATTTTCAGTATCTAAAGATGCTGTTGGTTCATCTGCTAGTATAACGGATGGTTTAGTATATAATGCTTTAGCAATCGCTACTCTTTGTTTCTGTCCACCTGATATTTCGCTCGGTAATTGATTTAAAATTTTATTTAAACCTAATTGTTTTAATAAGCGATCTAGTTCATCTTTTGACATGACATCTTTTTTCACTTTTTTCAAAAGCTCAAATTGCTGGTTTACAGTTAAAAACGGTATTAAATTACTCGTCTGTAAGATGAAACCTATTTCTCTTAATCTTAATTTTGATAAAGCTTTTTCATTAAAATGATTAATTTCTTTCCCGTTTAATAAAACTTTTCCTTCAGTAGGTAATTGCAGCGCACCTGCCATCGTTAACAATGTACTTTTACCTGATCCAGAAGGACCGATTATTGCAACGAGTTCACCTTTTTCTAAACTGAAGTTTGTTGACTTTACTGCTTCAATAGTATCATTACCGTCTTTAAATGATTTCGTAACATTTTCAAATGATAACATCTAAGTCCCTCCTATCCTATAACTTTTAATGGTTCTACTTTTCTAATGCTTAATACTGAGAATAAGCTACCTAAAATTGCTACGATTATTAATACAATTGCATATAGAAGCATCGTTAAATAATCAAATTTAATCGGGACTATCTCAGGTAGAAATGTTCCTGTTAGCACTGTTAAACCAAAACCAATTATTGTACCGATTAGTGCGATAATGATAGTTTGACTCATCACTGAACGTGCTAAGAAACCATTTGTAATACCTTGTGCTTTTAACACACCAAATAAGTTTTTCTTTTGTAATGTAATAATGTATAAGAAAATACCAATTACCATTGCTGAAATTGCAAATAAGAATACAATCATAAATGATAGTGTTAGATTTTGTTCTTTATAACCTGGTAATTTCGTAATAAATGATTCAATTTCATTTACTTCTAAATCATTATTTAATTTAACGTCTTTCCAATTTTTATCTTTAATAACAAGTGCATTAATATTATCACCTTTAAGCATTGGGTTAAGCTTTTCAATCGTATCATTATTTGTAAATAATACAGGCGAAGCATTAAATTTTGCACTTTCAGAGAATCCTACTATTTCAAGTTTTTCATCACTATTAGATAACGTAAGTTCATCACCGATTTTAAAGCCTTTCGTTTTTAAAGTATGATCTGCTACAACTTCATTATCTTTTTTAAATAACTTCCCTTTTTCTAATTTAGGCATGAGGAAACCTTTAGAATCTATACCAAACACCGTAGCATTTTCTTTTCTATCACCATTTGATGTAATGACAGCAGTTTGTTTCAAGCCTTCGCTATTCTCAAATTTACCATCAACTTTATCTGTATCAATAGAAGATTGAGCAATTGTTTGGTTAGCATCTTTATTCAATACAATTGCATTTGCTTTCCATATATCAATACCTTCTCTATTCATATTCATTAAACCGTTTGCCAAACCTGACAATAAAAACAGTAAATAACTAATCATAATTAGTACGCCAATAATTAAACCGAATTTCAATTTATTTCGACGCATTTCGTTCCATGCTAAGAACATTCTGCCAACTCCTCCATAAGTAAAAAATAATTCAATAACAATTATAGCATTTTCATATGGCAATTAATTAAAAGACGTAATATTGTAAAAAATAAACTATACTGTATAATTGAGAACAATTATCAATTAAGGAGGTACTATATTGACTTTAAAAGAAATATGTATTGTTGGTACACCTCACATTAGACTCGACCAAGGTTCTAATACTTTTAAACAATCATACGAGAAATACATAGAAGAATCTTCGATTATTATAGAGAAAATTGCGCAATATTCACCCGACCTCATCACGATTGAATGGGATACAAGAGAGTCACTTCGCTTAAAGAAAGAATTTAAACAAATAATTAATCAACAACTTCCTCACCTATTAAACGAGCATCATTTCATAGCTATGCCTTTAGCACATCGACTAGGCTTATCTGAAGTGTTGCCAATAGATTTTAATCAAATGCAAACACGTAAAATTCGCGCAAGTTTTGCTGACGAATA
The DNA here is from genome assembly GCF_002902755.1 of Mammaliicoccus lentus. Lineage (GTDB taxonomy): Bacteria > Bacillota > Bacilli > Staphylococcales > Staphylococcaceae > Mammaliicoccus > Mammaliicoccus lentus. The sequence continues at coordinate 66,251 of NZ_PPRS01000028.1, forward strand.
TTTAGAAAATGCAGACGAAAAACTATATCAATATATGAATAATGCAAAAAATGAGCACCAACTTTCCAAAAATCAACCCACTACATTATATGAAAAATTAACAGAACACAAAGAAGGACCTATACCTTTAGAGCAAGTATTTGCAATTCGTTCATTAGCAGATAGTCCAGGAATAGCTTTTGCATTAGAATGGTCTGAAAGAAATCACATCATGGCGACAAACATTATCAAAGCAGCATTAAATCATGAAAGAACTATAGTATTTACAGGTATGAGCCACGTTAGATTTTTAGAATTCATTATTGAATCAACTGGATTATTTAAAGTAATCCCTTCACAAGACATACTAAAATAGGAGAATAAAATGAAAAAATTAATCATATTTCTAGCACTTTGTTTAGTATTAGCGGCATGTAGTCAAAGTAATGATAAAAAAGAAACTGTTAAAATAAAACAAAAGTATGAACTACGCGGTAAATATAAAGATGGCCGAGATGCAGAGTATAAAGAAGAAGAAGTAACCGTGCCCAAAAATCCACAAAAAATCGTAACATTTGATTATGGAGCTGCAGATATTATTAAATCACTTGGTAAAGAAAACAGTGTCGCCGGTATCTCAATAGGTTCAAGCACTTCGATTTTACCTGAAGAACTTAAAAACTTCACAGATGATAAATATAAAAATGTTGGGGAATTAGGAAAACCAAATTTTGAAAAAATCGCTGAAATCGATCCAGATTTAATTATATTTTCTAACAGAACAGCAAGTAGCGAAACTTTAAAAGAATTTAAAAAAGCTGTACCTGACGCAGCCTTAGTTGATATGCTCCCTGTTAAGTAAACACTTAAATAGTGAAAACTTAGCAGGGAGTTTTATTATGACTAGAAATATTAAAATAGATATCAATACTTTAT
>NZ_PPRS01000029.1 GCF_002902755.1 Mammaliicoccus lentus
GATAACATCCTTGTTAAATTGTTTATATCTGAAATAGTTCATACAGAAGACTCCTTTTTGTTAAAATTATACTATAAATTCAACTTTGCAACAGAACCGCAATCTTGAACTAAGTCCATTTGATTCTCTCCAATATGACGTTTAATAAATTTCTGAAATACTTGATTTCTTTGTTTTTTCTCAGTATACTTTTCCATGTTATAACACATAAAAACAACTTAGTTTTCACAAACTATGACAATAAAAAAAGTTGCTTTTTCCCCTTTCTATGTATGTTTTTTACTAGTCATTTAAAACGATACATTAATAGGTACGGAAAAGCAACTTTTTTTGTGCTTAAAACCAGTCATATCAATAACTTAAGGATAACTAGCCTCGCCGGCAATAGTTACCCTTATTATCAAGACAAGAAGAAACTCGTTTCAAAAACCCTCCTGATTTTTAGAGAAAAACTCTCTTATTTCATCGTCTTTAATAAAATAATATGCCATCTTTCCATCTTTATAAAAATCAAGTACCTCATTTTTATATAAAAGCCTTAAATGATGTGAAGTTGAAGCAACACTCATTTTCAATATCAAAGAAATATCACAAACACACAACTCATCTTCTTTAATCAAAGATAATATGATTTTCAATTTCTTCTCATCACAAATTTTTTCTAAAATGTTAAGTAATTTCTTAGATTTATCATCTTCTAAAAAACTTAAAGCATTGTTAACTTTATCCTCATGTACACAGATCACATCACAAGCATTTTCATAACTCATATAAAATCACGCCCTAAATTAAAATATAAATCCTAAAATTGTTTGAATAGTGTCATTTTCAATAATAATAAATAAACCTAAAGCTATATAAATAACAGCCATAATCCAACGACTAAATTTCTCAACAATTTCTCCAACTCCTGGAATATTAGCTAATTTTTGTGCAGTAAATACCAAGAAGAAAATTAAAATTAAAAAGACAAACAGAGTAATTAATAAATTAGTAACACTTAATGTCACAAAATACGGAACAAATAAACCAATATTATCAGCACCACAACTTGCTATCGTAACAATTGCAACCGTACCAACTAATTTAGACAATCCTTTTTCATTCAATTCTTTTTTAGCTCTCTTTTCTCCTTCACAATCATCATAAATAGCCACTTTAATTCCAAGATAAATTGGTATTAAACCCAATAAACCTAATATCCACTTCTCTGGAACATAATTTAATACAAAAGCTAAAAACAAACTAACTAATATTAAAATAATAGACCCTAAATATTGACCAACATAAATATCTCTATATTCTTTTCTAGTCTTTGCTCTAGCAAAAAATATTAATAAAATCACTAATAAATCTACTGCTGTCGCAATATAAAGAATAGCAGCAGTTACAATAGTCTGAATCATAATTACACCTCATTCAAAAATATTTTTGAATGTATTATAACTTATGTTTTCAAATAATCATAGATGCTTTATTCCAATTGCTTTATTGACGTTGAGCCTCGGAACCCTTAACAATCCCAAAACTTGTCGAATGGTCGGCTTAATAGCTCACGCTATGCCGACATTCGTCTGCAAGTTTAGTTAAGGGTTCTTCTCAACGCACAATAAATTTTCTCGGCATAAATGCATGTCTAATCTTTTTTAGAACGATTAATCAAAAAATAACCTAAAAGACCACAAACCAAAATAAATAAAAATATAAGCATTTTTTAATCTCCTTTTTAGAAAACCTTATTACAAGAACTATTTAATTTTTAAATACCCTTATTTGCAATTTTAAGATACTTTTTAGAGCATTTAGGGGTATTTTATATATATTTATACCTAAAATAATTATATGGATCTTAAAACGCAAATATGAGCTAAATTTAAAAATCAGAAAAACAAACCTAAAATTTTTGCTTAACCAGTGGCGAATTTTTTAGACACTGCCCAGTTACATGCAAATTTAAAAATTGGCATGAAAAGTGGGTAACCATGCTGGTTAAACGCTATAGTTCCCGCAGGGGCTAAAAACATAAAAAAACGCTAGCTTTTTAGCTAGCGTTTCACAATTTTTAAATAATAATTTTGTTTTTCAAAATTCCAAATTGCAGTAATTGAATTTGCTTTTTCTTCTTCGTCACTTGTATTAATCAAATTACCTTCTTCAGCATCGTCTAAATTTAAAATTTTATGTTTTTGTTTAAGCAATCCACCATAACTTAACATACGTTTTCGATATAAACCTTGTTCTAAGTCACTAACAATTTCTGAATCTTTTTCACTATCTCCGGTTAAATAATCCGATGACTTAACCGAATATTTTGAGGTTTCTTTGATTGCTGCAAGCTTATTTAATTTACTGATTAAAAATATTATATTTCGCCATATTTTGTCTTCTCATATCGACTGAATAGCATTCTTCAAGTTCACTTAAAATTGTTCGCATTAAGTACCCTTGCATCGAACTGATCGTTTCCTTTTGGCCTTTAACCCCTCTATCATGTATCGCTTTTTTTACTCTTTTTAAAGCTATTAATATTTCATCTTCAATATGTTCTAACATGTAGTAAGTATCATCATGGTTTGAATTAAATGATTTTTTAGCTTTAAGAATTACACTTTTTATAATTTCTAAATCTGTATAACTGTAATTTAATAAATAAGACGTAAGTTGATCTGGGAACTCTTGGAGTAGTATTTCTTTATCATCTTGATTACCAAAGTTATTTAAAAATTGATTTGGCTGATTTGAATGGGTATGGTCTATTGAAATATTGTTGTAGGTATCATTCAGGTCATTCATATCATTATGCTCAGTCTCTATATAATCAGTATTATTTAAATTAGTATCATTTGATTTTGATTTTCGAAATTCTTGTTTTTTGACTTTCAAAATTCCAGAATTTTGATTTTCATCACTCTGGAATTTTGATTTTCGAAATTCCTTGATATCATTAAGTTTAGATGGTTTTTTGGGCTCTAGTATATATATTTTATTTGGTTTGTTTAACCCCATTCTTTCTTGTTCTAAAAGATTAAAACTTTCTAATTCTTTTTTAATTTTAGTTACTTTTTGAGTTCCACAATTTAAAAGATTACATAAATCTTTAGTAGTAAATATTAAATATACATTGCCATTTTGATCAATCCAATTATTTATTTTAGATAATTCGAATCGGTCTCTAAATATACAGTAAGCAATTTTTGCAGAGTCACTAAGCTTTCTAAAATAATCATCTTCAAATAAAAATTTATATAGTTTATAAAATCTTTCTTGTTCAAATTCTTGTATTGTAATTCTTTTAAAATTTGACATAATAAAAACCTCTTTCCGAAATTTAGTTTGGTAAGAGGTAATAAAACGCTTTATATAGCTTTACATTTATTTAAAGATTTAGGCGCTTGCACTAAGATGTTATTCATTATATAATACAAGTATAAATTTGATATTAAACAAACGTGCTATAACGTTTTATTACCAACCCCCGACTATTACCAGTAGTTGGGGGTTTTTGATATGTTAATTATATTATAGCACTTTAAATAGGGTTGTAAAAGGAGAAGATACACGATTGTCAAAGGTTGATAAAGATTTGACAAAGCATTGATAAATCTTATTAACCCTAGATAAAACATTGATAAGCTATTCTTTGTTTTCCTTAATTTATATTTGTATTTCAGTGGTTACAGTTATATAATAGGGTATAAAGGTTTGACAAACTATTTATAAAGGTTTGATTGTATGAAAAGTGTGAAAATGTTGAGTGAGGAATTAAAGGTTAGTAAGCAAACAATTTTTAATAATATTAAACGACTAAATATAGAGACAATAAAACAGGAAAATACTTCATTTATTAAAGACGATACTGATATAGAAAGAATCATTCAAAGGGTAAATGAAAATAAAAAAAAATATGGTTTCGAAAGTAATACAGCGGATATAAAAAATAATGAATCGGATAATGTTGAGTCTGAAAATGATGCTCAGATAATAGAAATACTTAAACATCAAATTGACACCTTAAATAGGCAAATTGAAAAACAAGAAAGTCGTCATGAAACAACATTAGAATTCTATAGAAAAGAGTTACAGGAAAGATCAAAGTTGCTTGAAAATCAACAAATATTAGCTTTAGAAAGCAATAAAAAAATTCAAAAACTAGAAAACCAATTAGAGGAAGAGAGACACCTTAATTATCCCCTTGATACATCTAATAACGATAGAAAAAACGTTGATGTACAAGAAACTACAGATACTACTAATTCTGTAAACATTAATCAAGACCAAGAATCAGAGATGCAATATGAGGATATATCTGAGAGACAAAGTCATGAAAGTACACAAGATGATGTAGCACCAAAGGAAGATGATCTATCTAATTCAAATGACAATGATAGTGATATTGAAGAAAAAAGTGAAGAAACGCAACAAAAAAAAGGATTCTGGAGCCGTTTATTTGGTAGCTAATTATTGTTTTAAAATCTATATTTATTAAAAAAACGCTACAAGTTAAAGAACTTGCAGCGTTTTTTATATCATATATTTAATTTTTGATATGTTAATATTTAATTATACTTAAATTTAATAGGGTGGAGCGATTAATTTGGGATACCAAAGTGAATATGGTTTAGAAGAAAATGTGATTAAACAGCTACAAGATTTGGGATATGAGCGTCTATCATTGCGCAATGAAGCACAATTGAAAGAGAACTTCAGACATATTTTAAATGTTCGTTTTTGATACAAAACCTCTTAATTCAAATTTAAGAGGTTTTTCTTGTATATTTAAGTATCAAAACTTGTGTTATAATCAACGTATCATAAAGATTAAAGTATATGAGTTTATAGACTTAAATAAGTCTTCTCATTTGTCTCGAGAAGCATATTATATAGATAAGGTGTCATAGAAGCATTCAAAAGGAGAAATTAAAATGGCTAAAATTGGTTATGCACGTGTATCAACACAAGATCAAAGTCTTGATGGACAGATTGATACACTTGAGAAATATGGTTGTGAACGTATCTTTAGCGAGAAAGCAAGTGGTCGTAAAACCAAAAGAACAGAACTTGATAAGTGTTTAGATTATTTACGAGAAGGCGATATTTTAGTTATCTACAAATTAGATAGATTAGGCCGTACAACCAAACAATTAATTGAGTTATCTCAATGGTTTGAAGAAAATAACATTGATTTACATATTATAGATATGAATGTGTCAACGAAAGACGCGATGGGCAAGATGTTCTTTACCATGATGAGTGCATTTGCAGAATTAGAAGCTAACTTACTAAGTGAACGTACGAAAAAAGGTTTAGAAGCTGCAAGAGCAAGAGGAAGAAAGGGCGGTCGTCCTTCATTACCTGACCACAAAAAAAGAGAAATCAAGTTCTTGTATGATGAACAAAAACTCACAGGCGAAGAGATTGCTGAAAAAACAGGTGTAAGTCGTTCTACAGTCTACAGGATTGTTAAGGAGGAGTCGTAGTATCCCCCCTTTTTCATCTAAATTCGTTAAATTCAAAACCCCAAATACAAAAACAGGGCTAACAGATCACTTCGTGTAGTTAGCCCCAAAACCTAAAACATTAAATTATTTTTCATTAAGATTTTTGTTAAATTCATCAACCGTTTTTTTCATGTGATTCCTTAAATCATATGTCGGTATTTTACCTTCTTCCCGAAGAACACGCTTATATGAATTGTACAAGTCATCGTCCACTCTGATTGTGATAGTGCGCATTTGCTTAGTTTCTTTTGGCACGTTACCATCTCCTTGACTACATTTTTATACTTCTATATACTTCTATATAATTATATAGAAGTATATATAATGCTATTGTACTATTAATATATCCAAAATCCAAGAAATATAATCAAAATAAAAAGACCAGTTAAAAACTGATCTAGTTAAATATCTTTATTGCATTATTCCAATTCCTCTATTTGTCGACGATTCTGCGCTCCTTAATAATCCTAAAGCTGTCCATCGGTCGATTTAATAGCTGACGCTTTAAGTCTAATTAAGGGCTCTCATCGACAAATAGATTTTCTCGGCATAATAGCGTGTTCTTGTTATAATAATCACATGGGAAGTTAGTCCATTTAACCTATTATCTTAATAGGTTTTGAATGAGGTTTGAAACTACTGTTATAACGTTTAGGGCGCTAATTAACAGTAGTTTTTTATCTACTCATACCTCTATCACGTTTTGACTCACTTTTTTGTTCTTTCTCTTGATATTCTTCAGGATGTATTTGTTTATCAAACATTTGTATTGTCTTTATCATTCGTCCATTATCTCTACTCACATCATTCATTAAATTTTTATATTTATTTCTACCAAGAACTTGCTCTAACTTTTCAAAAATTTCTCTAATAACTTTAATGACATTAAGCGCATTATCAAGGTCTTTTTTTCGGTCTTTTATAAACTCATTTGCTCTTGATAAAGTTTCAGACATATCCTTGTTTTGTTCTCTAAGCTTATTATTTTCGTTTTTTAGGTCATTTAGAGCTTTATCTGACTTAATATACTCATAATCATCTTTGATTAATTGTGCTGCTTCTATTTGCTTCTGAAAGGCATTAAAATCTTCTTGGCTTATTACAACATTCCCTGTTTCTTGTATTTCTTTGTTGAACAAACCACCTACTTTTTCAGTTTCATGTTCATATTGGACGTTTAAAGGCTTTTTAAGCGTTTCTAATGATTTTTGGTATTCTTCTATCAACTTATTGCTTTTTTGTTGTATATGGCTTAATTTTTGGCTCTCACGCTCATATTCTTGCTGGTTCTGTTGCAAAGTAAAAAAATATAGCTAACCACTAATTTATCATGTCAGTGTTCGCTTAACTTGCTAGCATGATGCTAATTTCGTGGCATGGCG
>NZ_PPRS01000003.1 GCF_002902755.1 Mammaliicoccus lentus
AAAATTCTCAGAGTTAATAAATTCTCTAATTTTTTCCATTGATAATCTCCTTTTGTTTTTATTCTATTTTTATATTATATGTATAATTAAGATTTTTATCAATCAAAATATGTAAAAAACTTGAATTAAAAGGAAGTTTATTGAATATGATTACATTGTTTTTAAAGGTTTAAATAGCTTTAAAGCGCTAAATATAAAGGAACTTATATTATTAAAATTTTCCAATTGTTATAACATAAAAGCAGAGGATATTCTTATTGATTTAAGAATATCCTCTGCTTTTATTTAAACTATTTATTAACCGGTGTAATTGGTGAATCTCCATTTATAATTTTTTCTGCGTTATCAACGCAAAGTTGAACCATATTATTTCTCGTTTCAATTGAACTACTACCTATGTGTGGGACAACAATAATTTCATCCATATTTAAAAATGGGTGGTCATTTGCTATTGGCTCGTTTTCAACGACGTCTAATGCTGCTCCACGAATTTCATTTTGTTTAATAGCTTCAATTAAATCCGATTCGATGACATGTCCACCTCTACCAATATTTACAAAGATAGCTGATGATTTCATCTTACTGAAAGTTTCTTTATTGAATTTACCTTTTGTTTCCTCTGTTAAAGGTGCTGTACATACAACGAAGTCGCTTTCTGTCAATAAATCATCCATTGATTTATATGTTACACCTAATTCTTGTTCGGCTTTTTCTTTTCTGGAACGATTATGATAAAGAACATTACAGTTAAAACCTTTTAACCTTCTAGCAAATGCTTCACCTATTGATCCCATTCCATATACCCCAACTGTAGAACCATGAATATCCTGACCAGCTAACAAGTAAGGTCCCCAACTTTGCCATTTTCCATCTTTTACGTATTCTACCGCTTCAACAATTCTTCTGGCAGCTGTTAACATTAGTGTGAATCCTAATTCAGCCGTTGTTTCAGTTAACACATCAGGTGTGTTCGTAACAATTACACCTTTACTTTTAGCTAGTTCAAGGTCGATGTTATCATAGCCAACTGCTAAATTTACAACACCTTTAACATTCGTAGCAGAATCGAAAAATGATTGATCGATTTTTTCACTAAGAGTGGTAATGACAACTGTAGCCTCTTTAGAACGTTTTAAAAATTCTTCTCGGGGCATTGGTTCTAACTCGCTATCCCAAACATCTACTTCAGCAAATTGCTTCATTTGATCTATGAACTCTTGAGGTAATAATCTTGCAACTAATATTTTATCTCTCATTCTTCTCATCTCCTAAACAATTTATTCAATAATTTCTAGTAAGTTTTTAATACTATAAGTAGGCAACACTTCTTTTCTCTGAATTTCTTCAAATGTTGTAACACCCGTATGAACATGTAATGTATCTATACCACTATTAATACCAGCTAAAATATCAGTATCATAAAGATCACCTATCATGATACATTCTTCTTTAGCATGACCAATTTTTTCTAATGCTTGTTCCATAATAATAGTTTCTGGTTTTCCTATAAATATAGGTGTTTGGCCAGTTGATACACTCACTACGCTCGTTAAAGAACCGTTACCTGGAAGAAAACCTCTTTCTTTCGGAATAGAAACATCTTTATTTGTTGAAATAAATTTAGCACCATTACGAACTGCAAGACAAGCTACAGTTAACTTCTCGTATGTAATTTCTTCATCTAATCCCATTACAACATAATCAACATGCTCATCATCTTTAACAATTAATCCGGCATCATTTAGTGACTTTCTAAGTCCAGTGCCACCTACCATGTATACAGTTGCACCAGGAGATTCTTCACTAATATATCCAGCTGTCGCCATAGCTGTAGTAATCACATGCTCACTAGAAGTATGAAAACCTATTTCATTTAATTTTTCCGCTACTTCTTCTGGTGTCTTTGAAGAATTATTCGTAACAAATAAGTAGTCTTTATCTTCTTTATTCAAATAATCTATAAATTCAATGGCACCTTCAATAACTTGTGAACCTTTATACATCGTGCCATCTAAATCTATTAAATAACCTTTATAATCTTTCATTCTTATCTCCTTCTCCAAATGCAGTTACGGCTACATTTTCATTCTCTAAAAAGTGTTTCGTATCAACAATAGACTGCTTATAAAAAGGCACTGCTTTTTCAAAACCTTTTCTTAATTCAGCGTGGTTAATTGATTCATAATTACGTGTTAATTCTTTTCTAAAATCAATTGAGTTTCTGATTTCTTCTGCAGTTGTAGGTTGGAATACTTTTTCTAATTCCATAATATCAATGACATCTTTGTAATTACCCGGATCTCTTAAAATAAATGCATCGATAATTAAATTACCTATATCTACCACAGATTCAATCATCATGTGAGCGATTCTTTCTAAAGCATATTTTGAATTTTTTTCTGTTTCAAAATCTTGTGTAAGTTGTTCTAAATATTCTAATTTAAGATTAAGTGTTTTAATATCTACAAAATACATGTAGATCCCTCCTATTCATCTATTATGATATCATAATTTTGAATTGTAAGGCATTGCTCTGTATACTAATAAGATAAACGAAGCTTTAAAATAAAGGAGCCATAACAATGATAGAAATGTTTTTATATGACGACCAAAGCGAAGCAAAAATTCAGTTCGTAGGTTTTGTAGGCGAACATAGCCGATATGATTTAACTTTAATTTATACAGATCGTCATTTCGGTAAGACAATCGTATTAAACACACAAAATAATACTTTTGGCATAATTGGTAAAGACGATTTAGAAGAAGAAGGTTATATCAGTCATGTTCTAGGTTTATCAGAAGAAGAAGGCGAAGAAGTAACAGAATATTTACATGAAGTAATTGATATATAATTAAAAAGTTTTTGATAAAGATTAAAATAATAAACAAAATTAGCTTTATCTATTAAAAAACCATAAAAATAAGAGGGTGGGACATAAAGATGTCTCACCCTTTCAACTCTTATTGGATTTTCTATCACATTAATCCAATTACACGCCCTCTTATTGGATTTTCTATCACATTAATCCAATTACACACCTTCTTATTGGATTTTCCATCACGTTAATCCAACTACACGCCTCTTATTGGATTTTCTATCACATTAATCCAACTAAACATACTTTTATTGGATTTTCTATCACGTTAATCCAACTAAACATACTTTTATTGGATTTTCTATGACATTAATCCAATTACACACCTTCTTATTGGATTTTCCATCACGTTAATCCAACTACACGCCTCTTATTAGATTTTCTATCACATTAATCCAACTACAATAAAAAAAATATTACTGTCCTTATATATAACGAAACAAGCTGGGACATAAATAAATGTCTCAGCTTGTTATTTTTTATAAATAATCTTTCAAAGTATTTTTGCTAATAATTGTTTCTTCAACAATTTCTATTTGCTCTTCGTTCTCTACTTCTACTTTGATTTCTTCTATTTCAGTTTCTTCTGTTTCTATTTGGTGTGCTTTGTTTTCGGATTTACTATTTTGTTGTATTGTTGGTTCAATTTTCACATTATCCAATTTACTTTCTTCATCAACAAATTCAGCATCTTCTGCTGTTAACTTTGTAATTTCTCCTTTAGACAATCGTCTTAAGACAAAATATTTACAGCCAAAGTTACAGTATTCAAGTAAATAATCTTGTATAGATGAAAATCGTTTATTGGCATCACTTTTCTTATTAGAATCATAATAAAAGCCTTTTAAGCGTAATTGCTCGTATCCATAATCACCGACTATAAAATCATATTTATCTAAGATTTCAGAATAACGCGCTGCAAATCTTTCTTCATCGAATGATTTTTGGTCATCTTTTATTACTTCAAAATAGTCTTGTCCTATTTTAGTTAACATTAAATCACCTTATTAGTTATTAAGTGCTTGTTCACCTAGTATATGCTTTCTTTTAGCTGCTTCATTAACTTGCTCATCAGCATGATAAGAACTACGCACCATTGGGCCTGCTTGACAATGTTTAAATCCTTTTTCCATTGCTACTTTTCTAAGTTTACCAAATTCTAAAGGTGTATAATATTTTTGAACTTTTAAATGTTTACGAGATGGTTGTAAATATTGTCCAATCGTCATAATATCTACATCATTTGCACGTAAATCATCCATAGTTTCATATATTTCTTCGACAGTTTCACCTAAACCAACCATTAAGCTTGATTTAGTAGGAATATCTGGATACATTTCTTTAGAACGTCTTAAAAATTCTAACGTACGATCATATTTAGCACGCGCTCTAACTCTTGGAGTTAAACGTCTTACTGTTTCAATATTATGGTTTAAAATATCTGGTTGAGCAGCCATTAGCGTTTCAAGTGCTTCATAGCTACCTCCCATATCTGATGGTAAAATTTCAATAGTAGTATAAGGATTTAATTCTCTTACTTTACGAACTGTTTCTGCATAAACATTTGAACCTGCATCTTTTAAGTCATCTCTAGCAACTGCTGTAATAACAACATGCTTTAAATTCATCAATTGAACAGATTCTGCTACACGTTGTGGTTCTTCTAAATCAAGTTCATTCGGTAGACCAGTTTTAACAGCACAAAAACGACAAGCTCTTGTACACACTGCTCCTAAAATCATAAATGTAGCGGTACGTCTTTCACCCCAACATTCATGAATGTTTGGACATTTTGCTTCTTCACAAACAGTATGAAGATTCTTTTCTCGCATCATTTTTTTCAAGCCAGTGTAGTTTTTGTTAGTGTTTAACTTAATCTTTAGCCAATCCGGTTTACGTAATATTTCTTCATTTTTAGTAGCCATATACGTGAACACCCTTCTATTAGTATTTTCATCTTCGTACATTATACCGAAAATAGTTACAAATGAAAATCCCATTTACATTTACTTTTCAATTTGTAATAATTTTTGTTCAAAAATATTTCTTAAGAACTCTGGCATAATATAATTTATTTCCATATCTTTCAGTATAGGGAAATATCTTCCGAATGTATACATATCGATTGTGCCCAATTTATAATATTGATTATCTTGAACTTCTTCGCCTTTTACAAAACATTGTCCTGTCGACTCAATGTAGCCGATATTTTTAAATACATATCCTCCAAATATATCTCCTCTAAATCCAAACCCAATTGCCACTTCATCAATATAAGATTGTTCCATCGCTTTATATATGATTTGTTTGAGTTCAGTCCCTTTGAGATCAATCGTAGCTGTATTAATAGGATGAGGTAACATTTGATGAATATCAAATTCTGTTAATTCATTACCAGACTTCTCTTTCACTATAAGGCCTGCATTTATAATCGCACAGTCTGCTTCAGTAAATTCTAACACACTTTCACAAAGCAAATCTGTTGTATAACTTGCACTATTTAACCTTCTTGGCAAAGAAAAACTTCTATTTAAAACTGGTCTGTTGAGCAAGGTTCTGCCCTTTTCTTCATAATCATTATTAACGTGTTCTAATTCATCACTATTTAATATATGCGCTTCTTTTTTTATAATTTTTTTATTTTTTATTTCTAAATCTACTTGACCTACATAATGTCCGTACTTTCCAGCGGCAGCCATCAACACGCCATTCTTCATTTCACCATTTTCAAAATAGTGATGTGTATGCGCTCCAAAAATAATATCAATTTCAGGACATTCTTCACATAATTGCTCATCAAAGAATATGCCAACATGACTAAGAACCAATAATACATCATAATCCCCTTCAACTTGAGCTATTTCATTTTTTAAAGCAAGTAATGGCGTCGTGACTTTCCAGCCTAGAGTTTCATAAAAATGATTAAAAGGAGCAGTCAAACCTATCATGCAGATTTTTAATCCGTTCACTTCTTTAATAATATGTGAAGTGATGTTACGTGGTAATTCACCTTCAAAATCAAATAAATTACAGCATGTTATATCAAATTTTGCATCATCGTATAATCGATTTAATGCATCATGAGAAATAGTCATACCCTCATTATTACCGATAGTCGCAACATCAACCCCGCTATCGTTTAATATTTTTACGTTTTCTGTACCTTGTGAAGCTTCAGTTAATGGATGAAATAAATCTATATGATCACCAATATCAATGTATATCGTGTCATGATTAATGTTTTTTCTTTGTGTTTTAATGTACTTAGATATTTTAGCGTATGTATCTAAATGGCTATGAATATCGTTCGTATGGAATATCGTGAGTTTCACAAGTTCAACTCCTTAAAGAATACTTTTTACAATCAAATATATACCTAAAATTAACATCGTAAATCTCAAAATTAAAACAACTGTATCTGATTTAATTTTACTATTAATTCTCACGCCTATTTTGGCCCCAAAATAACTAGAAATAATCAATACAATCGCGTGGACCCATAATACGTTTCCTTGAACAACGTGACTGACTGAACTAGAAAAACTTGAGAAGAATATCATCATCATACTTGTTCCTACAGCTACATGTGGTGGGAACTTAAAAATAATAATCATAAGTGGCGTCATTAAAGCACCACCACCTATTCCAAATAAACCCGTTGTTATACCTACAATAAATGAAGAAATAATTGCTACAACTGGTGGAATACCATATCGATGTTCTTCTCCATAGCGATCTGTAAATGATTTCATATATTTCTCTTGTTGAAAATATTTAATAGGTTTAACGCTATTTCTAATCATTAAAATGATAGAAATAATAATAAGAAATATACCGAAATATAAATTAAATGAATCTAACGTTAAATATCTACTTATATATGCACCAATTAGCGCACCAGGAATAATACCTATTAAAAATATTAAACCATTTTTAACATCTACTTGCTTTGTTTTTAAATAACCTAATGTAGCTGTTAATCCTGTAGTAATCAGAATTACTGAAGAAGTACCAATTGCTCTTTGAGGTGTCATTCCAGATAAAAGTTGATGGTCTATACCAAAATAAACAAGTGAAGGTACTATAATAATACCCCCACCGATGCCTACTAGCGCACCGATAATTGCTGATAAAGCACCGATTAATATTAATACAATATATGCCACATCGTCACCTCTAAAATAGTTTTAGTTGTTTAGGAGCTAAACCTTCATATTTAATATCTAATAAATCTTGGTAAGTTTTAGCATTTTGTGCAGCATGACCACCTGAATTATTATTAAATACTACGTATACGTCTTTCGCTTTATGATTCAAAATTTTGACTTTATCACTTAATTCTTTCAATTCCGCTTCATTATAATTATATAAATAACGAACATCTCGCCATTCTTGATCAGTCATATCTTTTTTAGTCCAACCGTTAACATTACGCCCATGATAACGCACAAAAGCAATATCATGAGTAACTCGGTTCACCATAGGTATTGAACCTTCTCCACTTTGAGGCTCATCACATACACTATGGATAAAATTCATATCTGTTAAAAATTCCAAAGTGTATTCTTTTACATCATTTTGAAACCAAGTTCTGTTTCTAAATTCTATACATACATCAAATTCTTTTAATTGTTCACGAACATACCTTAAATAATTAATATTTTGTGTTTGTAAATCAAACCAAGGCGGAAACTGAACAAGAATCATCGCTAATTTACCCGAAGCTTTCAAAGGCCTCATAGAATCTTTAAATAAATTAAATAATTCTTTCTTGTCTTCAGCAAATTCTTTCGCATCAGCATGACCTGTCAAAGCTTGGTGAATTTTAACAACAAATCTAAAATTCTTTGGCGTTTCACGAATCCACTTCTCAATATTTCTTTGCGGTTGAATTGCATAATAAGTCGCATCCAACTCCACAATAGGAAAATGAGAAGCATAAGCTTTTAATTTATCTTTTTTATTAGAAAGATCTGTGTATAAACTATCATGATCTCCCCAACCCGTTAGCCCAATTTTTATCATATTTTATCACCATATTCATCATACCATATAGCGTATTTATAGTTCAGTCTGTATGATTAAAACGATATAAAAAAAGACTAAGACATTTTTCTTATGTCTTAGTCTTATAAAATATTAGTTTCAATTACAAATTATAATTTTTTTATGTAATCATCAATATTATTAATATTGATTTATCTTCTTATCATATTCATTTTCAGAAATGTATTCTATATGATAAACCCATTTCCCTTTATGTCTAATTTTTACATATTTTTGAGAAGGATCATATCCGGTAAAAGTTAATAAATAACTATTTCCACGTCCCTTTTCATCATAAGACTGAATATCTTCATATCTTTGCGCGTCTACTAAAGCCTGACCTCTTAATTCCTCAATATTTTCATGATTAGGTACTTTTGCATAGCTCAACTGTTCTTTGACGAATGGGTTTAATCTATCCAATTTATCATTCGTATACATAGCGAAATACACAGCAATACATGAAAATAATAAAACTAGAAGAACAACAACAAATTTTCTTTTTACCACTGACTTCACCTCGTCTCAAATTCTTTAAGCATTATCTCATATTCTTTTTAATTTATATTAAAAAGAATATAATAAATTCATAATATTCTGTCAATAAGGTTTTATACATTTATTTCCATAGAAAACCCCCGCCATCTTCTTGTTGATGGTGGGGGTTTGTGTTATATTTTACTTAGTCAAGATACCTTGCATAAACTTATTAAATGATGGCCGTCATTGGGTAATGTTTATGTTTAAGGTATTTTTTTCTTTTTTATTCTCCATATTTATACCTCCTATTTCAATTTTAATACTTGTCCGATTTGTATCACATCTGATGTTAATCCGTTTAATTTCTTTAATGTTGCTACTGTAACACCTGTTTTTTGACTAATTCCCCACAGTGTATCTCCGGCAACAACTGTATACGTTGATGGTTTACTTCCAATCGCTGCTCCATGAATGGCTTCTGCTAATGATTTTGTATATGGGTTTAGGTTGTTCTTAATAGCATTCATATCTTTAGTCGAAGTAATGAACCCTAATTCTACAAGTCTATAGTTGATATATTCTGCTTTTGCAACGTTACAATTTAATAGGTCACTTCTCTCTGTAATACCTCGAATTGTACCAACATGCTTTTTAACGGCTGCTTGTAATGCTTTGTCGATATTATCTGGCGCTAATCCACTCGGTATAATAACATGCCCTCCTGTTGCGGATGCCGACGCTGAATCTAAATGAAACTCTACTACGATTTCATATCCTTGCGATTTAACCCAATACAGCCCATAATCTGTCTTGTTACCTACTTGTTGTCCGTATGCTGTATCTTGATACATATCTTGGTCTTTACCATACACTGCAACATTATTACCTGCTTGTTTTAAGTAGTTTGCTACTCTATCTACAATATTAGCTCTAATAAAATCTCTTTCATTTGTTCCATTTCCTACTGCTCCTGGATCGTTATAACCGTGACCTGCAACTATCATAATTTTTTTACTCATTTTAACTTCTCCTTTATTTTTAGATTGATCTAATTTTTGATTTAATTTTGTAATGTCATAATTTTCTATCGGTATACCACTACACACTCTTGATACTTCACTTGTAATGTCTGTTCCTTTTTCTCTTAATTGAATATGCAAATGTGCACTCATAGGGTTATCGTCATAGTTTGTATCGCCTTGTAAGCCTATGATATTTCCTTGTATCACTTTATCTCCTTTGGAAAATTTCAAAGAATCTCTTTGCATATGACCGTAAATCCAGTCGTTTCCATTGCTATCTCGTATTTCCATCGTCCCACCAAAATTACCGAATGGTTCGCTTAAAATAACTGTTCCACTTGCAACTGCAGGTATTTCGTCAGTTTTATTATTAAAAAAATCAAATGCTCTGTGATACCCACTGCAAAATGCATCATAGTTTATACCATCTTCTACATAATTTCTATAACCATAATTCTTTGGATAATCTTCAAATGTTCTTGGATCTGATGATATTTCCCATCCTTTCTTAGTTAAATATGATATCGCTGTTAACATATAATCATCCTTTACATTTTTATTTTTTTCCTGATTCTTTCAAAAACTTTTCTTGCGCTCTAGATTGATTAGTTATAATGAATGTATTTTTCCAAATACCGTATAAAACAAACAATATTGGAACACCTGTATTAAATACATTCATCCATGCATTTAACTTATCTGGGCTTAACCATTCTATATAAATGCCTGAAGCGTTTAAGGCTAAATATAGTGCGCCTAAAAATCCACCAATCATTGCAATGAATTGTTTAACTTTATCTAAATCAACTCCTAACCCCCTTTCATCTTCTGAATAATTCAAATCTACTTTGTTTGTTTTGAAGTTCATTTTAACCATGTCTATCACCTCCTTGGTTACACTATAGTATAACTTTCGGTTGACGTCAATAACTTTTGGTTATATTTTTTTATTTTTTATTTGAATTAATATAACTATTGGTTATAATAAAGTTATAAAACATTTAAGGAGCGGGAAGCTTATGGTGTCTGAAAATAAACTCTCGGAACAAATTAGTTTATTAAGAACAAAGAATGGATGGACGCAACAGAAGTTAGCAGACGAACTCAATGTTTCAAAACAATCCATTTCTTATTGGGAAACAGGAAGAAAAGCACCAAAGATGAAGAAAATAGAAGAAATGGCTAAATTGTTTAATGTAAGTGTCAGTTATATATTAGACGGGGAAACAAAACAATCTTATAACTCCACTGCAGAAACAATAGCTGCACATTTAGATGGAGAATTATCAGAAGAAGAGTTAAAAAAAGTATTAGAATATGTAGACTTTTTGAAGCATCAAAACAAATAATCTATATTTAATAATCGATTACTATGGTGGGGATATTTTGAATAGATATGAAAAAACACTGATCAATAATGAACACATCGTCATAAAAGAAACCAATCATCTTCCAAAGGATATGAAAGGTTTATATGTAGATGGATTAATTTTGTTGAAAGACAATTTATCAGACAAAGAAAAATTAGAAGTTCTAGGTGAAGAGTTAGCCCATCACGATATTACATATGGAGATATATTAGATACTAACGAATTATGGAAATGGAAGTTTGAACATAAAGCAAGACGACTTGGCTTTGAAAAGATTATTCCTTTACAGAATATTGTTCAAGCCTACCAATCTGGCGTGCATAATAAATATGAATTAAGTAATTATTTAGACGTATCAGAAGGATATATTGACGAAGTATTAGAACATTACCAACAAAAATATGGGTTAAGCACGTGGTATGAAAACTACTTAATTAAATTTAATCCCTTACAAGTATTTGAATATAAAGAAATCAATTAAAAATAATAGCCCTAACTCGTTGAATTTAATAAACGAATTAGGGCTTTTTAATATATTCATTTTTTGAAAGTTAAAAACTTACCACTCAGCAATACTTCCGTCTTTATGTCTCCAAACTGGATTATGCCAATCATGACCTTTTTCAGCCATTTTTCTAACAAGGTCTTCATCGATTTCTACACCTAAACCTGGACCTTTTGGAATTTTGACATAGCCATTATCAAATTCAAACACTTCTTTATTTTTGATGTAATCTAAAATATCGCTACCTTTATTATAATGAATACCTAAACTTTGTTCTTGAATAAATGAATTATGACAAGTAGCGTCCACTTGTAGACATGAAGCTAGTGCTATAGGACCTAGTGGACAATGCGGTGCTGCTCCAACATCATAAGCTTCAGCCATAGATATAATTTTTTTACATTCTGTTATACCTCCAGCGTGAGATAAGTCAGGTTGAATGACATCAACATAGCCACTTTCTAAAATTGGTTTAAAGTCCCATCTTGAGTATAGTCTCTCGCCTAAAGCTATAGGAATACTTGTTGTCTGACTCATTTCTCTTATCGCTTCTATATTCTCACTCAATACAGGTTCTTCTATAAACATCGGATTAAATTGTTCTAATTCTTTTGCTAACACTTTTGCCATTGGTCTATGTACTCTACCATGAAAATCAATACCAATGCCTAGATTATTGCCAACCGCTTCTCTAATCCCAGCTACTCTTTCAACAACACTTTCAATTTTATCGAAACTATCTATATATTGTAATTCTTCTGTCGCATTCATTTTAATAGCTGAAAATCCATTCTCATACGCTTTTTTAGCAGCGTTAGAAGTATCTATCGGTCTATCTCCACCTATCCAAGAATAAACTTTCATGGAGTATCTACAAGCGCCTCCCATTAATTCATGAACTGGTGCATTATAGTATTTACCTTTTATATCCCATAAAGCTTGATCAATACCAGAGATGGCACTCATTAATATCGGGCCGCCTCTATAAAAGCTACTTCTATACATCATATTCCAATGATCTTCGATATTTAAAGGGTTCTCTCCCATTAATTGTTGCATAAACTCATGTACAGCTGCTTTTACTGTTGCTGCTTTACCTTCTATTACTGGTTCGCCCCAACCAACGATTCCTTCATCCGTTGTAATTTTTAAAAATAACCAACGTGGTGGCACTTGAAATAATTCATAATCAATAATTTTCATTTTATGCACGTCCTTTTTTCAAATGTACAATATCACTAAATTGTTTTGCTGTTTCTTCTAAATTTTTATAATATTCTTCATTTGCTTCTAATTTAGTATTCACTAAAGAACTACCTAATCCAACGCCAACAGCGCCAGCTTTCATAAATTGCTCAATATTATTTAAATCAATACCACCCGTCGGTAACAATGGAATTTGTGGTAAAGGCCCTTGTAAATCTTTAATATATTCTGGCCCCATAGATGTTGTAGGAAATACTTTAATAATATCTCCACCATACTCATATGCATCTAAAATCTCAGTAGGAGATAATGCACCTGGTATGCTCACTGCCCCATATTTTTTAGTCATTTGTATTGTTTCTTTATTCAGTGTTGGCGATAAAATAAACGTAGCTCCACTCAATATCGCTAGTCTTGCTGATTCTGCATCTAATACTGTGCCTGCACCAACAACGACTTTATCCTTCATCTCAGTAGCAACTAGTTCGATAGATTCTAAAGCTTTAGGAGAATTCATTGTGATTTCAATTGCTCGAATACCTGATTTATATAAACTTTTAACAATTGGTAAAATATCATCAGGCTTTGCGTTTCTTATGATTGCTATAATTTT
This sequence comes from Mammaliicoccus lentus, assembly GCF_002902755.1. Taxonomy (GTDB): domain Bacteria; phylum Bacillota; class Bacilli; order Staphylococcales; family Staphylococcaceae; genus Mammaliicoccus; species Mammaliicoccus lentus. The sequence continues at coordinate 13,119 of NZ_PPRS01000003.1, forward strand.
AGTTTCTTTTATTGTATTTAAAGTGTCCATTTTGACAGCTCCTTATCTAATAACATCATCTGTTTTATCTTGATTTTTGAATTGCTCAAGTTCATTCTTACTTGGCAATCCTTCTACATCACCTTTGACCGTAGTAACGAGAGCACCTGCATTACATGCTTGCTCCACAGCATCATGTAATGATAATCCGTTAATAAATCCTGCTATATATCCAGCTGCAAAACCATCTCCAGCACCTACAGGGTCAACTACTTCTATTTCTTTAGATGCTTTCGCATAACCAGATTCATTTCGGGTTTGATAGTATGCACCTTTTTCTCCTAACTTTACAATAACTGTTGAAGGTCCTAAATCAACAATATGTTGAGCGATTTTATCTTCAGATTTCTCATTAAATAAAAATTCTCCTTCACTTATACCAGGTAAAACAATATCACTTAAAGAAATAATATTAAGTAAAGTTTCTCTTGCTTCTTCTTCGCTCCATAACTTTAATCTTAAATTTGGATCAAAAATAACTTTTAAACCTAGTTCTTTAGCGACATTAATTAAATAAAGAACAGCTTCTTTACAGTTTTCACTTAATGCTGGTGTAATACCTGTTATATATAAATATTTAAATTGTGATATATAACTTTTATCAATATTATCTTTTGACATTATGCTAGCAGCTGAATCATTTCTATAATAATGTACATGTGTTTGGTCATATCGTGCCTTTTCTTTAAGGAAAATGCCTGTGCGTGCTTCATCAGTCAATTTTACTGAATCTACATTAATACCCTCACCTCTCACGAATGAAAGTATTCTATGTCCTAATTCATCGTTACCAAGTTGACTAATCCATCCAGTTCTTACACCAAGTTTTTCTAATCCAATAAGCGTATTCGTTTCCGCTCCAGCTATATGAGTAGAAAAGTCACGAGCATAGCGCATTGGTCCAACTTCATTTGGAGAAAAAGCAATCATCGTTTCACCTATCGATAATACATCCATTATTCTAATCCTCCTTAAATATTAATAACCATCTGCGTTATATAAGCGAGCTGATAAACCACCATCGATAACTAAGTGCTCACCTGTCATCATTTCAGAATCATCTGAAGCCAAGTATTGAGCTAATTTGCCAATATCTTCTGGTTCGTTAATTCTTGAAGTAGCATGTAAATCTAAGACACCTTGTCTAACTTCCTCTTCATTATCCATTGAATCAAACCAATTTTTTAAGTGGGCAGTATTTGTAAATCCAGGGCAAATAGCATTTACTCGAATATTATATTTACCTAAGCTCAACGCCATTCCTCTTGTCATACCATTTACACCACCTTTAGCAGCGGCATACATGTCTGTATCAGGTAATGTAGCGATTGAATGGTTAGAAGAAATATTAATAATAGAACCACCGTTTTGTTTTTTCATTTCTGGAATTACGTGTTTTGAGCATAAGAATGTACCTCTTAAGTCGATATTAATAATTGAATCCCAATCTTCTACAGTTGCTTCTTCAATAGATTTAAATACCGTAATACCTGCATTGTTAACAAGCGTATTAATTTTTCCATAATGCTTCACTGTTTCTTCTACCATATTTATTATACTTTCTTCTTTAGAGACATCAGTTTCTACAAAATATGCATCTCCACCATCTTGAATAATTTCTTCAACCGTTTCTTTACCAAAATCTGCATCAATAGTAGCTACTACTATTTTTGCTCCTTTATGACCCAATTGCTTAGCAATACCTTTTCCTATACCTTTTCCTGATCCTGTTACTATTACGACTTGTTCGTTTAAATTAGCCATTATAAATCCTCCCTATTTTTATTTATTTGGTTTTGGCAAAGTAAATATGTCTTCAACAATTAAAGAAGCTGCACCTATCGTATACAAATTCTCACCTAGTGCTGATGTAATGATAGGTGTTTTTTTAGCTTCTTCACCCATTACCTTAAATTGAATAACTTCTTTAATAATCGGTAGCAAAATGTCACTGATTTTAGTTAAGCTACCTCCTAACACAATAAACTTAGGTCCGAACAAATTGATTAAAATTGTAAAACCTAATCCTAAATTTCTTCCAACTTCTTTTGCTATATCGATGCAAAGTTCATCACCTTTGTTTACTGCGTTATAAAAGTCATCTATATTCAAGTCATCAATGTTTATATTCTGCATTGAAAATACATTACTTTCACCTAATTTCAATTTACGTTTTAACATTTTCAAAATAGCTGTTTCAGATGTAAACGTCTCTAAGCAACCATAATTCCCACATGAACATAATGGACCATCTGGATCGATTGTTACGTGCCCAATTTGACCCGTTACATGATGTGTACCTTTAAATATGGAGCCATTGTTGATAATACTTGCGCCCACTCCATAATCTACCAGGACTGAGATGAAATTCGTTTCATCTTTTCCTTGGCCAAACCACATCTCCGCCAGTGCAGCGCTATTACAGTCATTATCAATTATTACTTTGAGTTGTGTTATGCTTTCTAGAATCTTTTTAATCTCAATATTTTCCCAACCTAAATTAGGTGCAAAAATATTCTTACCTTCTTTAGTATCTACAAGACCATGCATTCCAACACCTATACCTAATACTTCAATTTGTTTTGCTTTATACTTATTTGCAATTAATTTAATTTGCTCACCTAAATATTCAATGGTTGAATTTGGATCCTTTTGCTTGTTCATTTCTATTTGAATTTGATCTAATATTTCAGCCTTCAAATTACTTACGATAATTTTTGTTGAGTAAGCACCAATTTCTAAACCGACTATAACTTTCTTCTCTTTATTAATATCTAACGGTATAGGCTGTCTACCTCTTACTTTTATTTCAGAAGGTTTTTCTTGAATCCATTGTTCTTCAATCAAAATAGAAACTATTTCAGATACAGACGGTCTAGATAAGTCAATCTGTTTAGCTATTTCCACTCTAGAAATAGGTCCATATTTTTGAATTGTTCTTAAAACGAGTTGTTTATTATAATCTTTCATCAAATTCACATTAATTCTTGATGAATCTTTCATAGCCGTCCTCCATTACCTTCAGTAATCTACAATAACTATTAATATGTTAAATAAAATATTTTTCACTTGATTTTCTATCTGCAAAGGCTTACATTTAATATTAAATCAGATTTAATAATTAAAAACAAGTATTTAGTTATTTAAGATAATTAAATCTGACATTTGTCTTTAAATATTTAAAATTTTGGAGGTTATTAGAATGGGAACAAGCAATTTTCGAACAAAGTTAATATTCTTCCTAGGAGCTTTAGGTGGATTGCTTTACGGTTACGATACAGGCGTAATTTCAGGCGCTTTACTATTCATAAAAAATGACATACCACTTTCAAGTACTGCTGAAGGATTTGTCGTTAGTTCAATGCTTATCGGGGCTATATTTGGTGCCGGTTCAAGTGGACCATTATCAGACAAGCTTGGACGACGTAGACTTGTGTTTATAATAGCAATCGTATTTATTGCTGGTGCGCTATTACTTGCAGGTGCACAAAACTTAAGCATGCTTGTTATAGGTAGATTTATAATCGGGTTAGCTGTAGGTGGTTCTTCAGCAATCGTTCCGGTATATCTATCAGAAATGGCTCCTACAGATAAAAGAGGGTCGCTCAGTTCTTTAAACCAATTGATGATAACAATTGGTATACTTGCTTCATATCTTATAAACTATGCTTTCGCAGATATGGAAGCTTGGAGATGGATGGTTGGACTAGCTGTTGTACCATCAGTTATCTTAATGATTGGTGTATACTTCATGCCAGAAAGTCCAAGATGGCTACTCGAACATAAAAGTGAAAAATCAGCTCGTAAAGTTATGGGTATGACGCGTAAACAAAAAGAAATTGATAAAGAAATTGACGAAATGAAAGAAATTATAGACATTTCAGAAAGTACTTGGACTGTATTGAAATCAGTATGGTTAAGACCAGTACTCATAATTGGTTGTTTATTCGCTCTACTACAACAAATAATCGGTATTAACGCAATCATTTATTATGCACCTACTATCTTTACAAAAGCAGGTTTAGGAGATTCTACTGCAATATTAGGAACAGTAGGAATAGGTTCAGTAAACGTGATTGTTACAATCTTTGCTATTCAAATCATAGATAAAATAGATAGAAAGAAACTATTAATTACTGGTAACATAGGTATGGTTGGATCATTACTTATAATGGCAGGATTAGTATGGACAATCGGTCTTGGTTCAACAGTTGGTGCTTGGATTATTGTAGCTTGTCTAACACTATTTATTGTATTCTTCGCATTTACTTGGGGACCAATATTATGGGTAATGCTACCAGAATTATTCCCAATGAGAGCTAGAGGTGCTGCTACAGGTATAGCAACATTATCACTATCAATCGGGAGCTTATTAGTAGCTCAATTATTCCCAATACTTACGTCAGTATTAAGTATTGAGCTAGTGTTCTTAATCTTCGCAGTAATCGGTATTTTAGCTATGATATTTGTTATTAAGTATCTACCAGAAACAAGAGGACGTAGCTTAGAAGAAATAGAAGTAGACTTAAGAAATAGAACATCATCTACTAAATTATCAGAAGTAGATTAATATTAAAGTTTTGAAAAATGAAGAATAAGCTTTAGAGTTTCGGATAAAAATCCCAACTCAAAATAAATAAGCATATCACTTAACTGATTATTTCAGTTTGAAAGTGATATGCTTATTTTTTATATAATATACGATTTTGTACACGCATGCTTGCCTAGAGTATGGTTCGAGACTGTAGTCTCTCACTCACACTATTTCCTCAGGCGTCAGCACTTTACAAAATCGTAGAAAATATCGCTCTAACGGGCTTGTTTACTAGCACTTGCTCGTTAGAAAATGTAACGGGCTTGTCTCAAATTTCTTGCACATTAAAGTGATGTATCATATATATTTAATGTGAAATTACATTATAATTATGCAAGATATTGTGCTAACGGGCTTGTTTATTAGCACTTGCCCGTTAGAAAATGTAACGGGCTTGTCTCAAATTTCTTGCACGTTAGAGGCTTTACCTTCTTCTTATCCATCATAAACAATAAGCTACTCGCACTTATAAAACAAAACCCCCTCACCAATTAAATTGGTAAGGGGGTTTGTCGTTATATAATTAACCGATTGAACCTTCCATTTCGAATTTGATTAGACGGTTCATTTCTACTGCGTATTCCATTGGTAGTTCTTTTGTGAATGGCTCAATGAAGCCCATTACGATCATTTCAGTTGCTTCTTCTTCTGAAATACCGCGGCTCATTAAGTAGAATAATTGTTCTTCAGATACTTTAGAAACTTTCGCTTCGTGTTCTAATGAAATGTTATCATTCATAATTTCATTATAAGGAATTGTATCTGATGTTGATTCATTATCCATAATTAAAGTATCACATTCAATGTTAGAACGAGCACCTGTAGCTTTACGGCCAAAGTGTACTTGTCCACGGTAAACTACTTTACCGCCATTTTTAGAGATTGATTTAGATACAATAGTTGAAGATGTGTTTGGTGCTTTATGAATCATTTTAGCTCCAGCATCTTGAACTTGTCCTTTACCTGCAAGTGCTATAGATAATGTCATGCCTCTAGCGCCTTCTTCAAGTAAGAAACATGATGGATATTTCATAGTTAACTTAGAACCTAAGTTACCATCGATCCATTCCATCGTACCATTTTCATAAACAAACGTACGTTTTGTAACTAAGTTATAAACGTTGTTTGCCCAGTTTTGGATTGTTGTATAACGGCAATATGCGTCTTTTTTAACAATGATTTCAACTACTGCTGAGTGTAGTGAGTTTGTTGTATAAACTGGAGCAGTACAACCTTCTACGTAGTGTACTGAAGAACCTTCGTCTGCAATGATTAAAGTTCTTTCGAATTGACCCATATTTTCAGAGTTAATTCTGAAGTAAGCTTGTAATGGTGTTTCAAGTTTTACACCTTTAGGTACGTAAATGAATGATCCACCTGACCATACTGCTGAGTTTAATGCTGAGAATTTGTTATCTGCTGCTGGAATTACAGAAGCAAAGTATTCTTTGAATAAGTCTTCGTTTTCACGTAAAGCTGAATCTGTATCTTTAAAGATGATACCTTGTTCTTCTAAGTCTTTCTCCATGTTGTGGTATACAACTTCTGATTCATATTGTGCAGATACACCTGCAAGATATTTTTGTTCAGCTTCTGGAATACCTAATTTATCGAAAGTGTTTTTAATTTCTTCTGGTACTTCATCCCATGAACGTTCAGAACGTTCTGATGGTTTTACATAATATGTGATTTCATCAAAGTTTAATTCTGATAAATCGCCACCCCACATTGGCATTGGCATTTTATAGAATTGTTTTAATGATTTCAAACGGAAATCTAGCATCCATTGTGGTTCATCTTTCATTTCAGATATTTTTCTAACAATTTCTTCTGTCAAACCTCTACCTGAACGGAAAATAGAAACGTCTTCATCATGGAAACCATATTTATAATCTCCAACTTCTGGTGATTTTTTAGCCATTTTCTTCACTCCTCTTTTATTATAGCTTACGCCCAATCTTCAAAAGTTACTGGTCATCTTCTTCTTTTGTGCCCTTTTCAAATGCTTTCCACGCTAAAGTCGCGCATTTAATACGTGCTGGGAACTTAGACACACCTGATAAAGATTCGATATCACCCATATCATCTGTGATCTCATAAGATTCTCCTAGCATCATATTAGAAAACTCTTGACTCATGTGTAATGCTTCTTCGATGGTATGACCTTTTACCGCCTCCGTCATCATTGATGCACTAGACATTGAAATAGAACAACCCTCACCTTCAAACTTAGCATCTTTAATAACATTATCTACTACATCTAATGTTAAGCGGATGCGGTCCCCACATGTTGGGTTATTCATATCTATCGTCATGGAACCATCTTCGATAGCTCCTTTATTTCTAGGATTTTTATAATGATCCATAATCACAGAACGATATAGTTGATCTAAATTATTAAAATTCATAAGAGAAAAACTCCTTCGTTCTATAGAGTGCCTGAATTAACTTATCAACATCTTCAGTAGTATTATATACATAGAAACTAGCACGTGCTGTAGATGATTGATTTAACCATTTCATTAGCGGTTGTGCACAGTGATGTCCAGCTCTAACAGCTACACCTTCAGAATCTAGTGCTGTTGCTAAATCATGTGGATGAACACCTTCAACGTTGAACGTAATCAAACCAGCTCGCTTTTCAGGTGAAGGTCCGTAAATTTCTAAACCTTCTATTTTAGACATCTCATTATATGCGTAATTAACTAACTCATATTCATGTTGATGAATTTCTTCTAAGCCTAATTCATCAATGTATCTAATTGCTTCAGCAAATCCGATAGCTTCAGCTATAAGTGGTGTACCTGCTTCAAACTTAGTTGGTAAGTCTGTCCAAGTTGCATCTTCTAATCCTACAAAATCAATCATGTCTCCACCAAATTCAATTGGTTCCATTTTATCAAGTAAATGACGTTTACCGTATAGTGCACCAATGCCGGTTGGACCTAGCATTTTATGTCCACTGAAGCTAAAGAAGTCCACATCTAAATCTTGAACGTCAACTTTCATATGTGGAGCTGATTGTGCGCCATCAACTGCAATTACTGCATCATGTTGATGTGCAACTTCAGCAATATATTTAACATCATTTATCGTACCCAATACGTTTGAAACATGTGTAACTGCAACAATTTTTGTATTATCCGTTATCGTGTTATCAATTGCTTCTTTTTCAAGTTCGCCACTGTCAGACATCGGAATAAATTTTAATGTTGCACCAGTACGTTTAGCAAGTTGTTGCCAAGGGACGATATTAGCATGATGCTCCATTTGAGTCACGACAATTTCGTCACCTTCAGAAACATTTGCGTCTCCGTAACTATGTGCAACTAAGTTAATTGCTGTAGTTGTTCCTCTAGTAAAAACAACTTCTTCAAAGTATCGAGCGTTGATAAATCTTCTGACTGTTTCACGTGCTTTTTCATAAGCATCCGTAGCAAGCGTTCCAAGTGTGTGCACACCACGGTGTACATTCGAATTATATCGATTGTAGTAATCTACAATAGAATCCGTTACTTGTATCGGCGTTTGACTTGTGGCAGATGAATCTAAATATACAAGTTTTTTACCGTTTACTTCTTGCTCTAATATTGGAAAATCTTTTTTTACTTTTTCTACATTAAATGTTGATTCGGCCACATTATCAGACCTTTCTGTGCCTATTTTTATATTTGCGTTGTTACTTTAGTTTCAATAACTTCACGTAATTGACGTTTAACGCCTTCAATTGGCAATGCAGAAACAACTGGGTCTAAGAAACCATGTATAACTAATCTTTCAGCTTCTTCACGAGAAATACCTCTACTCATTAAGTAGTATAGTTGAGTAGGGTCTACTCTACCTACTGATGCTGCGTGTCCTGCAGTTACATCGTCTTCATCAATTAATAATATTGGGTTTGCATCTCCACGTGCTTTTTCAGAAAGCATAAGTACACGTGATTCTTGTTGTGCATCTGCTTTTGTTCCACCGTGTTTAATGTAACCAATACCATTGAAAATAGATGAAGAACTATCTTTCATTACACCATGTTTCAAGATATGACCATTTGATTCTTTACCATATTGAATAATTTGAGTTGTGAAGTTTTGTTTTTGTTCACCACGACCAACTACTACTGTTTTTAAGTTACAGTTTGAACGATCGCCCATTAAGTATGTTGTATTATCATTAATAGTGCTACAGTCATTCATTAAACCTAATGCCCAGTCGATAGTAGAGTCTGCTGCTGCAATACCACGACGGATTATGTGTCCAGTGAATCCTTTATCCATGAAATCAACTGTACCGTAAGTTATTTTAGAATTAGCTCCAGCAATAACTTCAGATACGATATTTAATTGATTATCGTTAGAAGAAACAGTTGATAAATAGTTTTCAACGTATGTTACTTCTGCACTTTCTTCAGCCACAATGATAGCGTGATTGAAGAAACTCGCATCGCTATCGTCATGTAATACTACATATTGGATAGGATCTTCTACTACTACATTTTTAGGAACGTAAACGAATACCCCACCATTAACTAATGCAGCATGTAGTGCAGTTAATCTATGCTCATCTACTTTAACAGCATCTGTCATAAAATATTTTTGAACTAAATCACTGTTTTCAATAAGTGCAGTTTTTAAATCTTTAATTACAACACCTTGTTCAGTTAATTTATCATCTACTTTTGTAAAAGCAGGTGTATTATTATGCTGAACGATTAGATTTTTAGCATTTTCAGTATCGATAATTTTTTGAACTGATTCAGGTAATTTATCGATAGACTCAAATGTATCACTTTCAACAGTGTGAGATTTGAAAGAATCAAAATCCCATCTGTTTATTTTTGTTTTATCTGGTTTAGGCATTTCTAATTGTTCTAACTTTTGAAAACTGTCTTTACGTAAATCAGTCATCCATTGTGGTTCATTTTGAGATGCTGAATAATTTACTAAATCTTCAACGCTAATGTTTAACTTTGTTTCAGTTGCCATTTATACTCCTCCTACTTGACTATAATTCTTATATATTATTCAGCGTTAATTGTTTCGTCTTCAATATCAAGCTCTTCTTTAATCCATTCATACCCTTCAGCTTCAAGACGTCTCGCTAATTCTTCGCCACCTGATTTAACCACGCGACCTTGCATCATTACGTGTACGAAATCTGGTGAAATATAATTTAATAGTCTTTGATAGTGAGTGATGATTAAGCAACCAAAGTTGTCACCACGCATATTGTTGATACCTTTAGATACTACTTTTAATGCGTCGATATCTAGACCTGAGTCAACTTCGTCTAAAATACCGAATTTAGGTTCTAACATCATTAATTGAAGAATTTCGTTACGTTTCTTCTCACCGCCAGAGAAACCTTCATTTAGGTATCTTTGAGCCATGTCTTGATCCATATCTAATAAATCCATTTGTTTGTCTAATTTCTTGATGAATTGCATTAAGTTGATTTCATCGCCTTCTTCACGTTTAGCATTGATTGCAGAACGTAAGAAGTCAGCGTTTGTAACACCAGAAATTTCTGATGGATATTGCATTGCTAGGAATAAACCTGCTTGAGCACGCTCATCAACTTCCATTTCTAATACATCTTCACCATCTAAAAGGATTTCACCTTTAGTTACTTCATATTTAGGGTGACCCATAATAGCTGATGATAAAGTTGACTTACCAGTACCGTTAGGTCCCATGATTGCATGGATTTCACCTTGTTGTATTGTTAAGTTTACTCCTTTAAGAATTTCCTTGCCTTCTATTTCTACGTGTAAATCTTTGATTTCTAATTTTGATGCCATGTTTATTTCCCTCCAGAGAATTTATTCACATTTTAAAAAGATAACCCTACATTATCTTTTCTAGTTTATAATAATTTTAATGTAACGTCAAAGTTTGTTATGTTTCTTTACTCTTATTATTATAACGTAGTTATATAGGCAATCAAACACTTACGCTCACTTTTTATTATAAAACCCTATTATTACAAGGGTTTAAGCGAAATATTTTTTAAATGATAATAAAATGATTTCATTCTCAATTTATAAATATTCTATTTGAAAGGCCTCAGTAAGCATTTTTTATTTTTTTATAATATAATTATAATAATTAGAGATATAAATTTAGGAAGGATTTTAAATATGAAACGATATGAACAATTTTCATTTGTAATTAGTGCGATATGCGCTTTTATACTATTACTCAATCTAGTCAATGTTATTAATTTGAGCAGTTTAATAAATACTTTACTTACTATTTTAACGATAGTTACGATAGCCACATTTAATATTAGAAATTCTAAATTTATCGGCTTGATTTTATATGCTATTGCCGCTTTAATGCTTGTATTGTACCTTGCAAATGAATTATTTTAGAATAATTTTAAAAAATCAGGAAAAATTCTACTGAAGAAAGAATTTTTCCTGATTTTTGTCTTCAATTATATTTTATTCATATATACGAAAAGTTTGTCCTGATTGTATTCCTTCTACGCTTTTCAAATATGCCTTTGCTGCTTTACTTGCTGGTACTGCGTTAAAACCTTTAAAGAAATCACCATAATCTTCAAGCGCTTCTTCGATTACATTAGGACTGACGTTATTAATTCTTAAATTCCGTTTTAATTCAAAGGCAGCAGATTTAACAAATGCTTCTATACCACCGCCGGCCATCGCTGAAGAAACGCCCCCTTTTATTGGATCATCCATAATAACGCCCGTAGTCAAAGTAAAGCTTCCTCCATCATTTATATAATGTTGGCCTATAAGTACTAAATTGATTTGTCCCAATAGCTTACCTGTTATAGCTACCTCATTTGATTCTGGTGTTAACTCACTTAAATCATCAAAATTCGCTGCTCCTGCAGTAGAGACTACAGCATCTATATTTTCGATTTGTTGAAACATGAGTTTGATATCCTCTACGTTTGTCATATCCATTTGGTAATCACCTGAATTACGTCCAACTTTTATGACTTCATGACCATTTTCTTCTAATTCAGTTACAACGGCTGAACCTATCGTGCCATGTGCTCCAACTAGTATTATTTTCATGTTTATCCACCTTTGTTTTAAGTCTTAAATGTAGTTTATTAAACCAACAAAGTAATAACAAGAAAGATGCATAGCGTAAATCATGAGACGTTTAACCAAACTATTTAGAATAAAAAAGCCCGAGACATATATAAATGTCCCGGGCTAATTCTTATATCATTATTTTGCTTCGATTACTGCACCATCGTATTTTTCTTTGATGAAGTCTTTAATTTCTTTTGATTGTAAAACTTTCATTAATGCTTTAATTTTTTCATCGTCTTTATGACCTTTTTGTACTGCGATTAAGTTAGCATATGGTGAATCTTTACCTTCAACTGCGATTGAATCTTTTAATGGATTTAACCCTTGTTCAATTGCATAGTTAGAGTTGATAATTGTTGCGTCACCTTCATCTGCTTGATAAGATTTTGGTAAAAATTCAGCTGCTTGTTTGTTATTGAATTTTATATCTTTTTTATTTTCAGCGATATCATCGAATGTAGCATCTACTGGATCAACGCCATCTTTAAGTTTAATTAATCCTTCTTTTTCAAAGAATGATAAGAAACGTCCTTCTTCAGCTGGGTTATTAGATACATATACTGTTGCACCTTTTGGTAAGTCAGTTAATTTTTTATACTTCTTTGAATATACTGCCATTGGTTCGATATGTACGTTACCTGCAGATTCTATTTTGTAACCTTTATCTTTAGATTCAGTTTCTAAGTATGGTGTATGTTGGAAGAAGTTTGCGTCTAATTCACCTTTATCTAATAATTTATTTGGTGTTGTGTAGTCATTAATCGTTTTAATTTCTAACTTGTAGCCTTCTTTTTCAAGAATTGGTTTAGCTTCTTCTAATATTTCTGCATGTGGTGCTGGAGATGCACCGACTTTAATCGTTTCTTTTTTATCTTTATCTCCGTCTCCTCCGCCACAAGCGGCCAATACAACTGTCAATATTGAAACAAACAATAGTCCTAGAACTTTTTTCATTTTAAGGCACTCCTTTAACGTTTATCAATTTTCTTAACAATTAAATCTCCAATAAATTGGATAACAAATACAATAACTAGTATTAATATAGTAGAAACTAGGATTACATCATTTTGATTTCGTGTGAAACCAGTTAGATATGCTAAGTTACCTAATCCTCCTGCACCGATAACACCAGCGATTGCTGTAGATCCTACTAATGCAATTGCAGTTACAGTTAGACCTGATACAAGTGCAGGTAATGATTCTTTAAGTAATACTTTTCTCACAACTGTCCATGTGTTTGCACCCATAGATACAGCCGCTTCTATTACACCTTTATCTATTTCTTTCATGCCAATCTCTACTAATCTTGCGTAGAATGGCGCAGCTCCAATGATTAAGGCTGGTAGAGCACCTTTCGGACCACTTATTGTACCAAGTAAAATATCAGTAAATGGTAGCAACAATAGTATAAGTATGATAAATGGTATTGCTCTAAATAAATTCACTATAAATGAAACAATTGAATAAAATACACGAGAACTTTTAGATGTTCCTTTAGATGTTAAGAACAATAACGTTCCTAGTATTAAGCCAAACACTAGTGTAAAAACTGTTGAAATGACGGTCATGTATAAGGTCTCGTATAACGCTTCCCATACAGCGTCCCATCTCACGTTAGGCATTGTTACCATTTCAGTGATTATTTCACCAAATGACTTATTCATTAATACCCACCTCAACTTTCACACCAAGATTATTTAAGTCTTGTTTAATCTGGTCTTTAGAATAGTTTCCATCAGGCAGATGTACAATCATATGCCCAAAAGTACCATTTTGAGTGAGTTTAACGTCGCCTTCAATGACATTAATATTTACGTTATATTCTTTAATCACTTTGGCTAACACAGGTTCTGAACTAGTTCCACCTACAAAGTTCAGCTTCCATATTTCACCTTCAGGCTGTTCTTTCTTGAAGTCTTGCAACGTTCTTTCTAAATCATCTGCTTTCAAATCATCCTTAACAAATCTTTGCGTTACATGTGTTTGAGGATTATTGAATACATTGATGACTTCTCCTTCTTCGACAAACTTACCATTTTCCATTACGGCAACATGATCACAAATCTTTCTTATAACGTGCATTTCATGTGTGATAAGTATAATTGTTAAATCCAGCTCTTTATTGATGTCTATCAATAAATCTAGTATTTCATCTGTTGTTTGAGGGTCAAGGGCACTCGTAGCTTCATCACATAATAGTACGTGTGGATCATTTGCTAAAGCTCTCGCGATTCCTACTCTTTGCTTTTGCCCACCAGATAATTGAGATGGATAAGCATTTTCACGACCTTCTAATCCTACTCTTTTGATTAACGCTTCTGTCTTTTTATTAATCTCGCTTTTAGAGACACCTGCGATCTCTAACGGAAAAGCAATGTTGTCTTTAACTGTTCTAGACCAAAGTAAGTTAAAATGCTGGAATATCATACTTACTTTTTGTCGTTTTTTTCGAAGTTCTTGTTTTGACAATTTACCTATATTCGCACCATCTACTATAACTTCACCTTCAGTAGGGGTTTCTAACCCGTTAAACATTCGAATCAAGGTACTCTTTCCAGCTCCTGAAAAACCGATTACGCCATATATACTTCCTTTTTCTATATTTAAGTCAACATGGTCAACAGCTTTTATGTCACCTTTTTTTGTCTTGAAAGTCTTTACGACCTTATTTAACTCGATCAAATCTGTTGCCTCCTAATCCTTAAATTAAAAACGCCTCACTCTAATGATTAGAGAAAGGCGTTATTAATTGTCTTTCTCTCATCTCCAAAAGTTTACACTTTCTGTGAATTGGCACCATTTCATATTTATATGACGGTTGCCGGGCTTCTAAGGGCACATCCCTCCACCACTCTTGATAAGAGCTATTACGTATTTAATTAAATTCATACTATCACGATAAGTTTTTATCGTCAATAACTTTTTGAATATTCTCAACTATATACGGAACTGACTGAAATGCATAAATTCTTTTTATAACTTTTTCTTGTTTCATTATAAATAGAACTGGTACGGATTGTATTTCATATTCTTCACAAAATTCCGGATAAAAGTTTAAGTCACATTTGTTTATAGGTAGTTTTGTCATTTCGTTGGCAATATCTAGCATGCGTTCTGAGATTTTACACGTTCCACATGTTGGTGTATAACCGAATAACAAATGTATATCTTCATTAAAAAGCTTGTATACATCGTTCGATATTTCTGTGCGTTTCATGATAACGATACTTCCCTTTCAATACAAAGTCGTGATTAACTTCAAATCCATGATAGTTTAACACATTCGCTAAATATTGTCTTGGGCAACGTGCTACCTCAGTAAAAGTTGAATCTATATAAATATGATGACTTTCACTCACATATTTTTTGAACCATTTTCTTATGCGTTTACCTTCTTTATCTTGATCGACTAATATATACACTTGTTTACCATAAATTTCATCTAAAAGTTCGTCCATTTTTTCGACACCCATTGTACCGTGTGTGCAAATTACGTGAACGGGTTCATTTAATACTTCTTTCACTCGCTTCTTATCTGAAATACCTTCTACGATTATTACTTTTTTAATCATCGCCATGGCCTTCACCTTCTACAAATGAATAATATTATATTTTTACTTCTCAATGAGATTATGCTAAAAAACTCCATGATACTACTGTACCGTGGAGTTTGTTGTATTGCTATTCACCTATCATTTCACTATACGCATCAGCATCTAATAAATCATCTAATTGTGATTTATCAGTTAATTCTACTTTGACCATCCAAGCTTTGTCATAAGAAGATTCATTAACGTATTCAGGACTATCTTCTAATTCATCATTTACTTCTACAACTTTACCAGAAAGAGGTGCATATAGTTCAGAAACTGTTTTTACAGATTCTACACTACCGAATGAATCTCCACTAGTTAATTCGTCACCTTCTTCTGGTAACTCAACAAATACGATGTCCCCTAATTCAGATTGAGCGAAATCAGTAATACCGATTGTAACTACATCGCCATCAACTTTTACCCACTCATGTTCTTTTGAATATTTTAACTCATTAGGCACTGCCAAAGTAATCCCCTCCTATATGTAATTCAATTATAATAATGACATAAAGCCCTTATTCAAGCAACTATTTTATAGCCAAGTTTGGCGGTATTCATCTTCTTTAAAACCTAAAGTGATTTTGTTACCTAATACAGCTAATGGGCGTTTAATTAACATGCCATCTGAAGCTAATAATTCGAATTTTTCGTCGTCAGATAAATCATCAATTTTATCTTTAAGACCTAACTCACGATATTTTGCACCACGCGTGTTAAATAATTGATTAACAGTAACGTCTGTTCCATCAATCATATCTTTTAATTCGTTAGCAGTTGGTGTTAATTGAGTAATATCTATTGGTTCAAAACTCGCACCATTTGTTTCTAAAAATTTTGCAGCTTTTTTACATGTTGTACAGTTAGGATATTGATAAAATTTTATCATGTCTATACCTCCATATGTGTATTTAACATCATTATACCAATATTAATTAAGAACACATAGTCTTGAGTTAAATATTTTTTTAATAAACAAAAATAAGCTATAATTCATTTATAATATTAATTCTTAAGGAGCTTGAAAATATATGAAAACAATAAACCAATATGATGAATTCAAAGAGGTTACACAAAGCGATAAACCAGTAGTCATTAAATTCTTTGCAGGCTGGTGCCCAGATTGTACGCGTATGGATCAATGGATAGATCCGATTGTCCAAGAATACAATAATTACGATTGGTATCAAATTAATCGTGACGATGTCCCAGATGCAGCAACTGAAAATGATGTAATGGGTATCCCAAGTTTATTAATATTCAAAAACAATGAAAAACTAGCACACTTACATTCAGCAAATGCTAAAACACCAGAAGACGTAAAAGCATTCTTAGCTGAAAATTTAAAATAAGATGATTTAAGGCTTCTCCTCATCCGATGGGTTTGTTATTAACGGATGAGGAGATTTTTTATATGATATTTTAAAAAGTGCATGCTTGTTTTGCTAATTCTTAGATCTGCCATTTTTTATGTTTATTGTTATTATAGCAACCCATAAATCATATTTTACTTTAGATTTTTATTGTGAAGATATACGAAAGTGCTTTGTTTTTAGGTTTGAGCCAGAATAAAAAGTTAATTCGTGAGTTTAGGTATTACTTAATCCAATAGAGGTGTGTGTAGTTGGATTAACGTCATAGAAAATCCAATAAAAAGTGCTCTACTTGGATTATTGAGGTAGAAAATCCAATAAAAGTGCTCTACTTGGATTATTGTCTTAGTAAATCCAATAACAATATCAACTCATGCTTTTTTGATTAATAACATCCAAAAAAGAGCTAAGGATTTATATCCCTAGCTCTTTTAAATTAAAACTTACCACTTCGTTAATGTGGATTTATTTTTTCTTCTTGAGAATACAGCATTTTCATCTTTTTCAGTTACATATAAAAATCCGTTTACGTCTTCATCATCATTTGCACCAACGATATCACGGAATGTTGGTTTAAAGATGTAGTCAGGTGTTTTCCAACATGAGCCCATACCCGCTTCGTGTATCAATAGCATTAGGTTTTGCATAAATGTTGCTACAGCCATTTGATTTTCAAGATTTTCTTTTTGTCTAGTATCTCTTCTAGCTAATATTACAAAAATACCACCAAGTCTTGAAACTTTTTCTATATGCTGTTCTTGTTTTTTCTCATCATTCACAAATGCAGATGTAGCTACCTTTTTAGCAAATTCATTTATTTTGTCTTTACTAACGTATACTAAACGCCAAGGTTCTCTCATTCCATGATTCGGAGCATATGTTGCTAAATCAACTAGTGACATTAGCTTTTCTTCATCAATATGCATATCATGATCATAATTTTTAACACTACGTCTTTCTTGTATGACTTGTTGTAATTCCATTTTAACACTCCTATTAATCTATTGATAATTATTATCAATTATATCATATAAATAAGCCTGAGTTCTAACTTTGAGAATTCAGGCTTAAAAATATTCTACTGGTTATACAGTGCGAGTTGTTCTTTAATATTTTTAACATGTAATTGCCCTGGTGCTGCTTCGCTACCTACAAAACCATAAGTAAGTCGTGAACCAAATAAACCGCCAGTAATCCTAGTCATAATACCAAGCTCACCCATTGATATACCTACTACGTCGATATCTAATTGATGATATGCTCTATTCATCGCATTTAACAACGATAATAAGTCTTTTTCGTTGTTAGGCATTACTGCTAATTTTCCAATATCAGCACCTAGCTCTGCCATTTTTTCGTAAGTCACAAACATTTCTTCCACATCTGGCGTTGCTTTAAAATCATGGTGCGAAATAATTATTTTGACGTTATTATTTTTAGCTCTTGTAATACAATTCATTAGATTATCTTCATAAGTATCTAATTGAACATCGACATAATCTGCTTTTTGATTACAAATAATATCTTGCATCAATTTATAATATGTTTCATGGTCGAAGTCCCCTAATCCACCTTGACCTTTTGAACGATAAGTAAAGAGAATTGGTGAAGCGGTATACTTTGATTTAAACGCAGCTAACACTTCATTTATATTTTCCAAAGAAGTATCAGATAGTGTATCCGCTCTAAATTCTACAATATCTACTGATTTGTCGTTCATATTAAGTTCTTCTACTGTTTTTTCAATATCGTTTTTATCTTTTAAAGATACGGTCGCAACAATATCAGGAAACGTTTCTTTGCCTTTTTGTTTCATAGCCATTCCTCCAATGTTCTTCTATTACCATTTTACATTAGTTAGCGCTTTTTTTCTATTGAATTCAATATAATACGATAATAAAAAAACAGCAAAAATTCTTATTTTATTAAGAACTTTTACTGCTTATAATAAAGTTTATTATTTTACTATTAAAACTGGAATCTTAGCTCTTTTAGCTACTTTATGACTTACGCTTCCTAGTACTAATTTATCAGCATCTTCAGCTTTTCTATTACTTAGTACTACAATTTCATAATCTCCGCTATTTGCTAATTTAAGTAACCCAGCCTTTGGATTACCTTTAATAAATTCTAGATTATATTTAATGTTTCGTTCATTAAAGAAGTCAAATACATGTTGAATACCTTTTTGACGTTTCTCTGTCATTTCTTCAAAGTGCACACCTGTACGGACTGAGGCTTGTATATCTTTCTCGCTTATCATATTAATCATTGTAACAACTGTACCTTCACCTGAAAGTTTTGCTATTTCTTCCAGAACTTTTTCATTTTTCATATCTGTATCGATGCCGAATAAAATGTCTCTATACATGTTTACCACTCCTTTACTTTATTTTAAATGATATTGTAAGCACTATTCAACTTTTATCAACCATTATATATATTTATTATTAACCGACTATTAATATTCTGTATATTTAATAATAAGTGTAGATTTATTCCCCAAATTACTATAAACTAAAAATAATTAATAAAGAATACAATTGTTTTTCATTTTTTAATCTCTATTATAAGGCAATTAGAAAAAATGAATTTCTATTTATTTTTTATTAAAAAATAGTTTTGTGGAAGGGGGAAATATTATGAATAATTCTAACCAATCAAATGAAAATCCATTCAATCAAAACAACTCAGACCAACAAAGCAATCAACAACAAAATTCACAACAAGAGAACCCGTTTAATCAGTCGAACCAAAGTGGTTTTCAAGGGAATCAACCACCTCATTCTGGAGATCAGGGAGATTCAAATCTTAAACCATGGTTATTTGGTTGTGGTGGATGCTTAGTTATATTCATAATATTGGCGATTATTCTAGGTGCATGTGCAGCAGGGCCAATCAAAGAACAAATTGATAACTTTACGAGTGATACTGAAGAAAAGTCTACCGAAGAGGAATCAACTGAGGAAGAATCTACAGAAGAAGAAACAACTGAAGAAGAAACAACTGAAGAAGAGACAAGCGAAGAATCTACTACTGAGGAATCAACAACTGAAGAAAATGACAACGATAGTTCGGTGACAAATAAAACATCAAATCTTGGCGGATCAATTAACGCTGTGGGTACAAAAATCACAGTCGAAAAAGCAGAATTCGTTGAACCAGATTCTAAATATAGTAAACCAAGCAAAGATAAAATATTAAAAGTTTACTATAAACTAGAAAACATTAATAATTCTAGCTTGATTGTAGGCGACACTAACTTTGGCGTTACAGCAGATGGCCAGAGAGTAAGTAAATTCTATAGTATGCGTGATTCCGATGCTGGTTTCAGCTTTAGCTTGAAACCTGGACAATCAGATGAAGGTTATGTATATTATGACGTGCCTGATGCAGATAAATATGAGGTACATTTACAATTAAAATCAAAAGATAATAGTTATAGAATGAAATGGAATATTAAAGATTCAGATTTAAAGTAAATAAGAAGCCGTTTGACAATAAACTTGTCTAACGGCTTCTTATTTTTTTTATTTCTTGAATTTATCAATTACTTCATTTGCTTTATCTTTAACGTTCTCTACAGCTTCTTTAGCTTTGCCTGAAGTTTTTTCTTTTTTACCTTCGTTTTCTAAATCTTTATTATCCGTAACGTCACCTACTGTTTCTTTAACATTACCTTTTGCTTTTTCATATTTACTTTCGTCTGCCATCATTTATCACCCTTTATAAATCAATTTGAATGATTTATCATTCATTAATTACATACCACTTTCCATATAGCTTTAAACATTAATTTTGGAAGGTTTTTTTAATGGCAAACTATCTATAAAGCTATATATCGCCATGCCGATAATAATAAGTGCCACTCCTAGCATACTCAATGGCCCTGGGATAGGCAATCCAAGTAATATCATCTCTCCTATAATAGCAAAGACAACTTCTAAAGACTGCGTTGCCTCGACTCCTGCTAATTTCTCTTGGTCATCTTTTACAAGATTCGTTGCATAGAAAAACAGTACTGTTGCAATAATTCCAGAAAACAACGCAACTATAAAAGATTGTGTAACTTGATTAGAAGATGGTAGACCATGTTTAATATATCCTATGCCAAATATTATAAACCAGACGGGCATCGTAACTAAGGTCATTCCAAATACTCGTTCAATTGTACCTATATCATGTTTGACTACACTCATCATTTTTCTATTTCCTAACGGATAACAAAATGCAGCAATTATTATAGGTAGAAATCCAAGCAAGAAAATATTTAAATGAATTTCCGAAGCTTGTGGTATTTGTATAATGATAATGCCTACAAACATAATGCTAGATATAGCAAGGGACCTCCATGGTATTTTATTTCTCACTAAAATGGTTTCACCGGATACTTTCACTTTATCTATAAAGAGTGGCGCTAATAACATGCCACATATAATCGTAATTTGCCATGTCCCTGATATTACCCAACCAGGGCTATATTCAGCTGCAAACGTTAAAGGTGCATAAAATAAAACGAATGCAAAGAAACTCCATATAAACCAAGATGATTTGTACATGCTGATATGCTTCAAGACATGACCTGTTTTTCCTTTAATTACTACAATTAACCATAAAAAAGGCAACATGAAAATAAAGCGAAGAGATGAACTGAAATACCATGATCCACCTTCATTAGCCATTAAATGATTAAATACAAATGTAACTGCAAAAAATAAAGCTGCCAAAATACCAATTAAAATCGCTCTCATGTTAGCCCTCTTTCTTATACGTTTAATATTCATTATTCCATAAAAGAATGACGTTTTACATTATTTTTTTAGAAAATATCTCATATTTATAAATTAAATATTTTTAAAATGGTTTAATTTATAATAAGCGGGTAAACAATATATATAATCTATAAGGAGGTCTTTTTTTTATGGCAACTCAATATGAAACTAAAGCAACAAACACTGGTGGACGTAAAGGTCATGTTTATACAGACGATAAAGCAATTGATGTAGACGTATTACCACCACAACAAGCTGATGGCAATGCGACTAACCCTGAACAGTTATTCGCTGCAGGCTATGCTTCTTGCTTCAATGGTGCTTTTGATTTAATCCTTAAACAAAACAAAGTGCGTGACGCTGAACCAGAAGTTACGTTAACAGTTCGTTTAGCAGATGATCCAGAAGCTGAAAGCCCTAAATTAGAGGTAGACATTGATGCAAAAGTTAAAAATGTTTCTCAAGAAGATGCGGAAAAATATTTAAAAGATGCTCATGACTTCTGTCCTTATTCTAAAGCGACAAGAGGTAATATCGACGTTAAATTAAACGTAGAAGCAGTTTAATATAATTGCCTAGATTAATTTAAAGTCAAATAAATCAGGAGGCGCTCTTCAATTTAAAAGAACGCCTCCTGATTTTTATTTAATATATTATTTTAACGTGACATCATTAATTTTTTTCACTTTCTTCAGCATGCCACCATAATGCATCTTTCGGATTTTCAAAAACTTCATGTAAATCCTTTTTATTATCAACGTTCGGATAAGATCCACGAAGCGATTTATTTGATGTTGTTTTAAACATAAACACAAATACAAGTAGTCCTATAACGTTAATAACAGTTAAATAATATGACGGTGCAATTTTTTGA
Source organism: Mammaliicoccus lentus (assembly GCF_002902755.1). GTDB lineage: Bacteria > Bacillota > Bacilli > Staphylococcales > Staphylococcaceae > Mammaliicoccus > Mammaliicoccus lentus. Next base: position 35,436 of record NZ_PPRS01000003.1, read on the forward strand.
CCAGTTGTTTCTACTAAAGTTGTTAAAATAAATGGTGTTAAACCACCAAATACCGCTGCACCTATATTATAAACGAGCGATAACGTTCTTAATCTTACTTTCGTATGGAATATACTTGGTAAGACTGAAGGCATAACTCCTTCAAATGTTGACATGAATAAAGCAATAATAAATAGACCGATAATAATCATTGGTATAGAAGGTATACTCATAAACCAGAATGCTACAACTGAGAATAAACTGAAACCTATTAAACCAAATAATATTGTGTTTTTATTACCTACTTTATCACTGTACCATCCAAAGAAGAATACTGCTGGTATCATTGCAGCCATTGTTACTGTACTTAATACACTACTCATCGTACCACCTAAATCAATCGTTCCATTTAGGAATGATGGTATGTACGACAATACCATGTAGTTTGCAACGTTTAAAAATGCTACACCAGTGAAACATACAATGATATCTCTCCAATATTTTTTGAAGATATCCTTATAAGAATATTCGAGTTCTTCTTGTTCTTCTAAAGTTGATTCGTATGCTGGGCTTTCATCTAGATTGTTTCTTAAATAAACCCCTACAATACCTAATGGTGCCGCAATAATGAATGGAATTCTCCAACCCCATGCTGCCATTTGTTCATCACTTAGTAATGCATACATAATACCAACTAATGCCGCAGCTAAAATATTCCCTGATAATGTTCCTATTTCAAGGCCACTTCCTAATTTTCCTCTTGTCTTATCAGGAGATGTCTCCGCTATGTATGTCATCGCACCAGCGTATTCTCCACCAGTTGAGAATGATTGAACCATTCTAACAATAAGCAATAAGATTGGTGCCCAAATCCCGATTTGATGTTGCGTTGGAAGTAACCCTAACACTAAAGTAGAACATGCCATTAAAATAATGGTTGATGACAGAACAACTTTACGACCATGTTTATCCCCTATGTGACTGAAGAATATTCCTCCAATCGGTCTTACTATAAAAGCAAAAGCAAAAACTGCAAAGGTTGATGCCAACTGTATTTCTTTTGGCATGTTCCCGAAGAAATTCGAACTAATGATAACCGCTAGTTGAGCGTAAAGACCAAAGTCAAACCACTCAATAGCGTTACCAATACCTGTTGCAAATACGGTTTTCTTCGTTTTACTCGCATCTACAACATTGACGTTGTCTTTCTTAAACTTCATTTTTAAATACACTCCCCATTTATCTCTATATAAACATATAACCTATTAAAATTTTTTAATCAAAATTTTTGAAATTCAATTTAAAATATTTCTTAAAATATTTTCATACCAATAATTATAGAAGTACTAATAAATTTACTTTTTCTATATTTAGCTCTATATTGAAATAAAGATATTTTTTAGGAGGGAATACATGTCAGGGTTTTACTTTTTAGTAATTGTTACAATAATCAGTGCCATTGTGAGTTTAGGATTTTCATTAAATGCAGTCGCTGATAGAAAACAAAATCAAAAATCTCAAACAAACGCACTTTATGCTTTATCACGAAGTTTAGTTTTATTTTTATTATCTATTATCGCCTTATTTACTGGTAGCGCTGCTTTTTTAACTGGTGTTGCGCTCGCTGTTGCTTTAACACATATCTTTGATGGGTTTATTGGGATAATTTTAAAAAATGATTTTAAAACTTACGGCCCATTCATTACAGGTTTTTTACACCTTGTAATTATCGCAATATTTGCATAATATACATACTAACAAACATACAGCTTCGACGCAAAATCGCTATAATTCTATCATTTAATTAAAAAGCCACTCTGTTGAATCCTCAACAGAGTGGCTTTTCCTATATAAATTCTCACAACTTTAACGCATATATTATTTGTTCTAGAATAAACTTATATTTTCTTTGCTAAGTCAGTCATATAATCAAAGAATGCATCTCTATTTACATCATTAATAATATTAACGTTTCTTCCTTCTTCACTCTTGTATGTTCTACCTTGGCTTGGTCCATGAGTAAGTACACCTAGTTTTTGTTGTTCTTTTTGTACAAGTTCTGGTTTACCAACATAAGCAGTTGTTAACACATCCCATAAAAAGTACGTTGAATTTGTAACGAAATGTGTAAGTGGTGGAACAAGCGCATAACATATCCCTAAGAAATCTACACCTTCATAGTTTCTTTCATTCGCCCACCTTTTACGAACATCTGGTGTAAGAGGTACTTGATTTGTACTTTCTAATGCTACCATATCTATTTTAATATCTGTATCAAATACAACTTTAACCGCTTCAGGATCCCAAAAAGCATTCCATTCAGCTGTTCCATCATGTTCTGGTTCTTCAACGTTACCTTTGTCTAAAAGCGTACCGCCCATCCAAACTAATCTTTCTATACGTTCTTCTATTTTAGGTTCAACTTTTAAACTTTTAGCTAAATCAGTAAGAGGACCTGTAAATAACATTGTTACTTTTTCTTTGCTATTCATTAATTTTTCAATAATATCTTCGTATGCTTCTTTTTCTGAAACTGTTGAATGAATATTCATTTCTTCATTTAAAATAGGCATAGCATCTACATAAAATGCATGCATTCTCCAATCTTTAGGAAATGGATTTTTCCCTCTTTCATTTGAAGGTGCAACATTTAATTTTTGATTTGAAAAACGATTGATAATTTTGCAAGAAGCGCTCGTAGCAGGCTCAACATAACAATCCGCTCCGATTGCACTAACGCCTATTAAATCTACATCTTCCATTTGTAATAATAAAAATAGCGAAATTAAGTCATCCACGCCACCGTCATGGTTAAAATATACTGTCTTCATTTATATACCCTTCTTTCATTCCCAATAGCACCATTATACATAATAATTAATTTTTATTATATCAATTATTTAAATTTACTTGTTTATGTATCACTAAAGATATATACTCTCATTATTAAATGTAAAATTTTAGGATATGAGATGAAAAGATGAAAATATTTATAAAACTAATCATTTTTTATTTAAGTTTATTTCTGAGTACTACACTTATTGGTTCATTATTGCTCTTTCTACCTATTACAGGCAGGAAAACTATTTCTTTTATTGATGCATTTTTTGTAACCACAAGTGCCTTTACAGTAACTGGTATATCTACTGTAGATATACCTAGCCAATTCAATACGTTAGGGTATATTGTTATTTTACTACTTATTCAAATTGGTGGATTAGGTATCGTCGCAGTAGCTCTGTTTTCTTTGATTTTATTTAATAAAAAAATTTCATTCTTAAACAGAGAATTATTAATGATTACTTGGAATTTCGATGAATTCGGTGGAGTTATAAAAATCCTTAGAAACCTATTTATATATACAATCATTGTGGAAAGTGCAGGTTTCTTACTATTATCAATCAAATTTCTACCATTATTCGGATTAAAAAAAGGACTTTTCATATCACTTTTTACATCTATATCTGCGTTTAATAACGCTGGCATATCACTATTTTCTAATAACTTGATGTCTTTTTCATCAGATTTATATATTAATTTTGTCGTATCTTTTTTAATAATTTTAGGTGGTATAGGACCATTAGTTGTTTATGATATTGTCGTTAAAAAACGTTTTAACAAACTGCACCTACATACTAAAATCGTGATAACAGCTACTGCTTTTCTAATTTTATTTGGTACATTGTCTATATTTTTACTTGAATACCATCATGGTCTATCTAAATTATCAATAAAAGATAAATTATTAACTTCATACTTCCAATCTGTTTCAACTCGTACTGCAGGTTTTAATACAATAGAATTAAATCATTTATTACCAGCTACATATGCAGTTATGATTTTCTTAATGTTTATCGGAGCAGCTCCAGTAAGTAGTGCTGGCGGTATTAAAGTAACTACATTTATTTTAATATTAGTATTTCTTTGGCAAAATGTTAGGAGTTATGAGTATCCTTATATCTTTAAAAGAACAATTCAATTTCATCAAATATCAAAAGCTTTATCTATTGCATTACTCAGCTTTATTTTGGTAATAATCGTGAGTTTAACTATGAACCTATTTCAACCAGACATTGCATATCATAAGCAATTATTTGAAGTAACTTCTGCATTTGGAACAGTCGGTTTGTCTACTGGTATTACTTTTGACCTCAACACATGTTCGAAATCACTAATTATTATCGTCATGATTGTTGGTAAAATAGGCATTATTACATTATTAGCCCTTCTAACACAACGAGATACATCTAATTACCGATTTGCTGATGGCAAAGTACATCTATAAAAAATGAGTCTGGGACATAAATAATTGTCCCAGACTCTCTTTTTATTATTCATCTTCGTTAGATTTTGAGTCAGCTTTATCTTCGTTACTTGAGTTGTCTTTAGCTTTTTGTTCGGCATCCTCTTGAGCTTTTTTATCTGCTTCTTCTTGTGCTTTACGATCAGCTTCTTCTTTGGCCTTTTCTTCTGCTTGACGTTGCTGTTCTTCAGCCTTTTTCTCAGCGTCTTCTTGTGCTTGTTCCTCTTCTTTACGCTGTTGCTCTTCAGCTTTTTTATCTGCCTCTTCTTGAGCCTTTTTCTCTTCTTCTTTAGCTTTCTCTTCTTCTTTTTGCTTTAGTTCTTCTTCACGTTTTTTATCCGCTTCAGCTTGTTTTTCTTCTTCTTGTGCTTTTTTATCTGCCTCTTCTTGTCTCTTCTTCTCTTGTTCTTCTAATTTTTTCTGTTGATCATTATTTTGGACCGCATTATTATTATATTGTTCTTCTGATGATGGTATTTGTTCAGTTGGTACTTCTTCTGTTGCTGGCGGTTGATTACTTTCAGTTTCTTTTACTTCTGAATTTTTAATATTCCAGTCTGCTTTATAAGTCTTATCTTCTGGCTTAAAGTTCATTTCTACTTTATAATTATCCGCTTCTGGTACATCATAATATAAATAACTATTTTCTGTGTTACCTTTTTTTAACTGATGTTGGAATCCAGGTGTATTTTCATTCATACCAAAGAATTGATTTTGACTTTCACCATCAATCGTGAGATCAAAAGCAGAATTATCCACTAGAATTTGCTTTTTATCTACATTTTTAAATTTATAATATACTTTTAATACTTTACCATTCTCAGGGTAGTAATATTGATCTTCAGGTTGAACAAACTCTGCCTTAACAACAGTAATTTCAAGTCCGTTCACTCTAATTTTATCTCCTAATTCCAAACCCTTCAGACCTTTTTCAGGCGTGTCTTCGAGCTTTTTAGTCTCAGTCTTTTTATCTTTCGTTTGTTGCTCGCCAAATAACTGGTCTACAGAATAACTACTACTTTTCGGCAGCGTTAAAAAAATCGAAACAAAACAAATTAACCCTACGAAAAATAGTGTTACAGTGCTTATTAACACTCCAACAAACTTACTTTTGTTCGCAATTTTTACAATAGTCGTCACCAACATCGTGACAAATGCTATAGATATTAAAATCCATACAAACGTAAAAATTAAACTGTTCATTTTTTCTCTCCTTATCGTATCTTTTATTTATCTTATAATAGCACGGATTATCTAAATAAAAATAATAAAACAAACTTTATTTCCTTTTTATAATCATTCCCTAAAATTTGAAATTTAAAATTAATTCACTAAACTTATTTACTCTTTCTCTTTTACTAACAAACCACCATGGTAACAAAAATATTTTGAAGCATTTAAATCAACAACTTTTTTTAATGAATGTTTTGCTTCTTTTAAATTCATGCTATAGTCCGGATTTGCTACTATAAGCTCCTCACCTTCTTTTACTGCGGCATCACCTGTTATCACGCTATCTTCTGACTGTATGTATAAAGAAATGTGTCCACTTGTATGACCAGGGGTTTGCACAATCTCGACCTCTTCTTCTAGTATGATTGCACCATCTGTAACTTCTATATCAACTTCCACATGATCTAAAGATTCTAGTAGTTCTATGAACTGTGTACCTTTCTCTTTATCGTATTCAGGCATGCTTTTTAATAATTCTTCCGCTTGAGTAAGTCTTTCAGATTTTTCACTACCGTTTATATACTTTGCTTCTATGAAACTACTTATTACTTTTACATGTTGGTATTTATCCTTAAAGGCTTTAAGAGCCCCTATATGATCGTCATCATAATGAGTAATAATGATATTTTGTAAATTATTCATATCATAACCTAAGTTTTGAACAGCTTCTTCTATCTTCGGTAAGAAACCGGGATACCCAGTATCAACAAGTGTTAAAGCCTCTTCTAATACGATGAGCGTTGGATATATAGCATGCTCATGCCCTTCATAATTAAACTTTATTTCTAATTCTTCTATTTGAATAGTCATAATAGAGCTCCTTTATTTTCTAACGGTCTTTTTCGAAATTGTTAATTATTATGATTCTCATTACAATTGCTACTATATAAAATGATATATATAATATTATTTTAAAGGAAACAAATTACATTAGAAAGGTTTTTGGCTTTTTAATTTTTAGGAGGATTAGCATGATACCTAAACATATCGTTTCAGCTGCATGTATTGTATTAAACGACGAACAGGAAATATTACTAATTAAAGGACCTAAACGTGGTTGGGAGATGCCTGGTGGTCAAGTCGAAATCGGTGAACCTTTGCATGAAGCAGCTATACGCGAAGTAAAAGAAGAATCTGGCGCTCACATTGAAATCACCAGATTCTGTGGTATTTTCCAAAACACTACTGACGGTATTGTCAACACATTATTTTTAGCACACTACATAGGTGGCGAGTTATGTACGAGTGACGAAAGTTTAGAAGTAGGCTTCTTTACATATGATGAAGCAATGGAAATGGTTACGTGGAAAAATTTCAAAGAAAGAATCTCTTTAAGTCTGAATGAAAAAGAACCATTTCTTGTTACGTTCTAGTATTCATCTTTCAAGATACTATATACTAGTGTATCTCTATAACCATCTTTAAGTTTAATATTTTGTCTCAATATCGCTTCATGTCTCATTTTTAATTTTTGAAGTACGATTTCTGAAGCGGTATTATTTATGTCTGTTGAAGCCCATATTCTATTCAGTTTCAACACTTTGAAACCATACTTCACAATAGTTCTAGCTACATCTGTTGCAATACCATTGCTCCAATATTCTGGATGGATAGTGAATTCAATTTCTCCACTATTATTCTTCTTATCACTTATTAATTGGATAGCACCTATAACATTATCCGTATCCGCATCTACTATTACATTGTACATCCAATCTTCATCTCTATTTAATAACGTTTGTACAAATTCTTCAGTCTCTTCATATGTTAACGGATCCCAAGTTTGATATTTCGCCACTTCAGGTAGTGAAGTATACGCGTGAATATCATCTAAATCCGATTCTTTTAAATCTCTTAAATAGTAATCCATCCTAATCCTCCTAATATTTCTATGCTTTATGACTAAACGATTGGGATTATCTTAACATAATTACATATCTATATAAACTAATTCCTATATATTTACTCAACTTTTATTAAAAGAAGATTTCACTTTACAAAACAGAACATATGTTCGTATAATAAAAGTATAATGTTTTTGGAGATGATAATGTGGTAAAAATAATTAATCCAGATATGCCTGAAGAATTTCAAAATGAGACAGATTACAGAAATATTCCAAGAGAATATTTAAATCCGAGAATTCCTCAAGGAAGAGGAATGATTAAATGGGCGCCATTTGCGACAATGCCACAGCAATTCGAAGAAATCTCACAATATATTAAAGATCAAACAAAGATAGAAAAACCTACACTTGATGAATCCGCGCTAGCTGATTTAAACCATGTATTAGCGGAGAAAATTTTCTATAATCCAAATTGCGAAATTAAATATTGGCACAATGGCTATATTAAACAAGTGAAATGTGAAATACATAAATTCAACTCCGAAATTAATATGCTACAAGTTATTAATCAAGAAAATAAACAAGTCATGTACTTAGATATGGACTGTATATTAGGAATAGAATAATGAAAAAGAATCGCCTGTAGATACCAGCGATTCTTTTTTGTCGTTTTTAGGTTTTTACGGTTCGATAATTTTGTTTTATCGAACCTTCTATAAATAAAATCGCATCATATCTTCATCATAATATTGCTTTCCATCATAAATAGCCATCGGTTCAGTTGCAAATCTTTCAAAACCTAATTTTTTATAAAATTGAATCGCTCTATCATTCATAGATAAAACTGTTAAATCAATCACTTTTAATCTTTCTATACTAGATGCTTCTTTTATAAGTTCTTTCACTACGCTTTCAGAAACACCACTCCCCCTATCCTTTTCTTTACAATACATAGCGACTATGTTCCCTTTATGTTGTAGCTTTTTAACACCTTCTCTATAAAATGTTGCAACACATACAAGTTCATCATTTCTAAATCCACCATATGTAAATTTAGAATCAGTACTTTCTAAACGTTGTTCAAATCTACTAAAAGGATATTCAACCTCATCTTCATACAAAGAAGCAAAAGCTTGGGCATCAGTTTGCAAAGCTAATAATCTAAGCTCCCTAAATTCAATGGCATCAGTTTTATTTAATTTACGAATTTTCAATATAAATCGCCTCCTATTTCAGATTGTCAAACCACATCAAAGCTTCTTTTTCAATATTTCTCACGTAATCTTTTTTAGCTTTACTGTATTCTCGTGTGTCATGGTATTTACTTGCTAACATTTCTTTGTAGTGGCTATATTCTTGGGCAACCTTTTCATTTACTCTCAAATAATCTCTAAAAATGATATGTCTTTCTATTTCTTTATTTCCTTGTTCATATATATGTATATGATGGGTTCTGTTTTCTCCGCCTTTTCTTAATAGTCTTCTGCCACTAATACCCCATTCTCCCGCTACTTCGTAACCTAAGTTTATAAATAATGAGTTAAACTGATCGACCTTTTGAATATCACGTACTATAACCATCATATCGATAACTGGTTTAGCTTTCATCCCTTCAATAGAAGTACTTCCAAAATGCTCAAACTGAATAATTAAATCTCCTAAAATTCCCTCTAAATTTTTACACTCATTTTGATAAAGACTTTTCCAACTTTCTTTATATGAACTTAACCTAATCTTCAAATGATCACCCCTTATTTAATAAATAACATAAAATAAGTTCTTTAGTTCTATTTGGTCAACTTAAATTATCTAGTAACTTGTTTATTTCAATAAACTTTGAATTTTTAATAGACAAATTCGTTTCTTCATATGTTTCACGTTTCACTACTTCTTTCGAAGATATTTTTATACATTATGAATCTATTTCCACCAATATTACCATTATGTACAAAAAAAGAGTATGAGAAATAAATTATTCCATAAAAAAAGAACCCGAGCGTGCTTTTGTCTCGGATTCTTTCCTATTTCATAAGTTTTATTGTAATACCCAACTATATGGATCTTTTAATTGTGACCAGTCTTGATCTATTTCATCTGCATTAATGAGACATTCATCTAATGATTTTGTAATTTCATCAACGTCTAAATCACTGCCGATAATAACAAATTGTGTTTCTCTATCTCCATATTCTGGATCCCAATTTGCTTTTACTTCAGGTCTTTCACTTAGTATTTCATTTTTTTGTGCTTCACTCATTGCATCAACCCAATATGTTATTGGATGGATGTTAACGAATGAACCTGCTTGTGAAAATAGACAAGCTACGTGATTATATTGTGCTAACCATACAATACCTTTTGCTCTGATGATATTCCCTTGCATATTTTCCATCCATTTATTAAATCTATCAGCATGGAAAGGTAAACGTCTTCTGTATGCAAATGATGAAATACCGTATTCTTCAGTTTCTGGTGTATGACTAGCATGACCGCCTTCAGTCAATTCTTTAATCCAACCGGCAGAATTACTCGCCTTTTCAAAATTAAATAAGCCTGTGTTAACAACCTCTTTAATTGGTACATCAGCAAAGTTTGTTTTTATAAATTTAGCGGTTGGTTGTAATTTTCTTAATACATTCTCTAGTTGATCTAAATCTTTTTTGTCCACTAAGTCTGTTTTATTTAGAATCAACACGTCACAAAATTCAATTTGATCTATTAATAAATCAGAAATTGATCTTTCGTCTTCTTCACTAACACCTTGATCTCTATCAGTTAATAAATCTTCAGAGCGCATATCGTTAATGAAGCGGTGCGCATCGACTACTGTTACCATAGTATCTAATCGACAAATGCTTGTTAAATCGATACCTAGTTCATCGTCAATATATGAGAATGTTTGAGCAACTGGTACGGGTTCTGAAATACCTGTTGATTCAATTACAATTTGGTCTACATCTCCACGTTCTGCTATTTTTTGTACTTCTACTAATAAATCTTCTCTTAATGTACAACAAATACAGCCATTAGAAAGTTCGACGAGTTTTTCATCAGTTCTAGAAATACCCCCACCTTCTATGACTAAATCTTTATCTATATTGATTTCACTCATATCGTTTACGATGACCGCTATTTTTAAACCTTCTCTATTTTTTAAGATGTTGTTTAATAACGTCGTTTTTCCTGAACCTAAATATCCACTTAGTACAGTTACAGGTATTTTATTCAATTTGTTTCCCCCTACTTTCTAATTGCTTATGCCCAAATCACACAGTTGCTTACCAACTTGATTTTTTCACGCCAGGAATTTGACCTTTGTGCGCATATTCTCTTAAAGCAATTCTAGACATACCAAATTTTCTGTATACACCTCTAGGTCTACCAGTAACTTGACATCTACGTGTAATACGCGTAGGTGATGCGTCTCTAGGAAGTTTTTTTAAACCTTCGTAGTCTTTATTTGCTTTTAATTCTTCTCTTTTTTCTCTATATTTCTCTACCATTTGAATACGTTTTTGTTCTTTTGCTATTTTAGATTTTTTTGCCATGTATATAACTCCTTTTAAATTATTATTGAACATAATGTGAATAATGAAATAAATAAGCCAACAAAGAAGTTGGCTTGAAATCGTATATTAAATAAAGTAAATGAAGTAGCCACGTAATCTCTCGGAGGTAAATCGTAATGACTACGCTTTAACTATAAAACATAATTCCAACTTTTGCAAGTAGAAAATTTCATTTCTTTCAATTTCAATAATTTTAAACTTGCTTACCTACTTCAAAGATGATACTTTACTATTATACAAAACGTAGTTATTACGATTTAGGAAGTGTATAATATGAAAGATACATTTAAAGCAATAATAATTGGTGCCGGCCCTTCTGGAATCGGTATGGCTATTGCTCTAAAAGAACTTGGTTTGCAAGATGTCATGATTTTAGATAAAGGTAAAGTTGGTGAATTATTCATTAATTGGCCAGATACTACTCGATTTATTACGCCATCTTTTACCACAAATGGATTTGGTACACCAGACATCAATGCTATTACACCACATAGCTCTCCAGCATTCACATTTAAAAAGGAACATATTTCAGGATTTGAATACGCTCAATATTTAAATGCACTTACTCAAATATATGAGTTAAATATAAAGGAACATACAGAAGTCATCGATATTTCAACTGATGAACAAAATGATTCATATACTATAAGTACAGAAAAGATAGGTTTTAAAGCAGATTATATTTTTATAGGAACAGGTAATTTCTCATTTCCACATAAACCATTTAAACATGGTGTTCATTACTGTGAGATAAAGAATTTTTCAAATGTTGAAGGAGAAACTGCTACTATAATAGGAGGAAATGAAAGTGGCTTCGATGCTGCAATACACTTAGCCCTTTTAGGTAAGAAAGTCGATATATACACAAATTCTACAAGCTACGACCAACAAGATCCTGACCCAAGCGTTAGACTTTCGCCATACACGCATCAGCGTTATGTTGAGTTAGTAGAACAAGGTTATCCTATTAAACTACACTCAAACTATTCTATAGAGGAAATTGATTTCATAAATAATCAATATACAATAAGGTTTGAAAATCAAACACGAAGTATAACTGTTGCAAATGAACCAATTTTAGCTACTGGCTTTAACCCTGTTCAAAATAATCCGTTAACAAATATTCTATTTGAAAATAACGGGAATAGTTATGAATTAACTGACGATGATGAATCAACAATTAATCAAAATATATTCCTAATTGGAGATACAGTTAAACATCAAGATGTCATTCTTTGCTACATTTATAAATTTAGAACACGCTTTGCAGTATTAGCTAACCTTGTTTGTGAAAGAGAAGGCATAGAAGCAAATGAAGATGCAATTGAATTTTATAAGAATAATCAAATGTATTTAGATGATTATTCTTGCTGCGAAGTTGATTGCTCATGTTAAGAGTGGAATACAATTTAAAAGATGGGCCATTTTCTAATATACCTAATGAAAAACATTATATTGTTGTAAAGCATTTAAATAAACTGACAACTGAACAAAAAATGTCTTTCAAAAACTTTATTATTAAGAAAAAATTAAATTTAACATTAGATGAATCACATAAAAACATCATAGAAAATCGTTCTGAAACTAAAGATATCATTTCAGAACTAGAATTACTTAGAAAAGAAAAGTTGCGTCGAGTTCCTACATTGAAAGATATGACATCATCATTATTACTTATTATTTTAATGTTTATGTTACCTATTTATATATCTTTTTATCTTTCAAGCTTTGTTCAAAACAACTGGATGGAAAGTTTTCTTAGTTTTACATCTAACAGTCTACACTTTCAATCAGAATTTTTAAATGATATATTGTTCGGTGATTATGGGCTACTATCCCTTGGCATTTATTCTGTCGTCTGGGCGTTACCAGTTGTCATATTCATTAGTACTTCTACAAACATTGTGAGTGAAAGTCATTTAAAATCTTATATCGTATGGTCAATCGATCCAATTATGACTAAAGTTGGTTTAACCGGTTACGATATTGTACCAGTGATTGAAGGGTTCGGTTGTAACTCAGCTGCAGTATTAAGAGCCAACCATGATTGTAGTGCTTGTAGTAAAAGCAATTGCATTAGTTTAATAAGTTTCGGTTCATCATGCAGTTATCAAATTGGTGCAACTTTATCACTTTTTAGTGTGATGAACGCACCCTGGCTCTTTATGCCTTATATTTTAATTGTCTTTATAGGTGGAATCATACATATAAAACTATGGTCTCCAAAGTCTATATTACCTACACATTATTTTGTATTAGATAAAGTAAGAAAGCCTTCTATAAAAGCTATATGGCTTCAATCTATGGATACAATTAAATCTTTTCTCGTTCAAGCTTTACCTATATTCTTCGTAATATGCATCCTAGCAAGTTTATTATCTATGACACCTATACTTGTTTATGTCTCAAATATATTCAATATCATATTACAACCAATTAACGTACCTAAAGAAATGTCAACAGGCATTCTTTTTTCAATGATCAGAAAAGACGGCATGCTTTTATTTAATATGAATCATGGAGCTATACTACAATCTATTTCGTTAAAAAGTGCTTTCTTACTTATATTATTTAGTTCGACTTTTTCTGCTTGTTCAGTAACAATTACGATGATAATTAAAAGTTTAGGTTGGCTAGAAGGCATTAAAATCGTTGGCAAACAGATGGTAACTGCAACGATTTGTTTCTTCATTACAGTATTAATTTTAAATTTATTATAGGGGGATTAAACCTTGATATTATCGGATCAAGATATAAAGCAATATATCAACGAAGAAAAATTAAAAATTACACCTTTTCATGAAGCGTTTATTGAACCCGCTTCTATCGATTTAACATTAGGCAATCATTTCCTTTTACCTAAAACACCTAAAAGTGGTGTGCAGCCTTTATCAACAGCTATAGAGTACAACGAGATTCACGCAGAGAAATTCACCATACCTGCTAAATCCTTTGTCTTAGCAACTACTGTTGAGTATATTGAGTTACCGAATGATATAACAGGATTTGTAGGAGGAAGAAGTTCTATAGGAAGAGCTGGTTTATTCATACAAAACGCAGGATGGGTTGATCCAGGATTTGCTGGACAAATTACATTAGAGTTATTCAACGCGAACGATTTTGCATTAGAAATAAATGTTAATCAGCGTATATGTCAATTAGTTCTCGCTCAAACACGTTCTCCTGCCAATCATGCTTACAATGGTAAATATCAAGGACAAAAGAATACAACAGGTAGTAAAGTTTATATGGATAAAGACCCAAAATAAAGGTGGCTTTTAAATGGAAATTGTAATTATAACCGGATTTTTAGGAAGCGGCAAAACGACGATGTTGAATAGTTTAATCAATGATGTTCAACAAGAAAATAAAAAATCAGCAGTCATTATGAATGAGTTCGGAAAACGTAGCATTGATACTGAGCTCATTCATAATGACGTTCCAATAAGTGAAATGATAAATGGATGCATATGTTGTGTTATGAAAGAAGATGTTGCAACACAATTACACCAAGTTTATTTAGAATACCAACCAGATGTCGTATTTATAGAATGTAGCGGCATCGCCCATCCACTTGAAGTATTAGATGCATGCTTAACACCGGTACTTGCGCCATTTTCAACAATAAGAACAATTATTGGCATTGTGGATTTACCGGCTTATCAACACCTTTCTTCTTATACTGAACAAACACAACAACTGATAGATATACAACTTAAATATTGTCACGATATTGTATTAAACAAAATCGACATGATGGATACAGATGACGCTATAAACACAATGAAATCTATACAAGAAGACTATACAGAAGCGGATATCTTTTCTACGACATTTGGAAATATCCATTTTAGTCATTTTACAAAATCTAATCGAGATTTAAAGGTTACACAACACGACGCACATCATCATGGTCATGTTTTCCATAAATATTATCCATTAACAGAACCAATTACGATGGAAGGTTTTAAAACATGGTTAAAAGATTTACCTAATAACATCTATAGAATTAAAGGCTTTATTACATTTAAAAACGATCCAAATAAATATTTAATCCAAGCTTCAAATGATAACCTAAGGATAGAACAATATAACATTAATATCGATGATTACTTAATATTGATTGGCGATAATTTGAATAAAGAAGCGGTATTTTCCCCTAATGAAATAAAAAAAGCATCTCATCAAAGTAAATGATGAGATGCTTTTTTTATAAATTGGATTTTATATTATTCTACTTTCCAAACATTTAGACCATGCACTTGGCTATTCTCGTCAAATTTCAAATCTTCTTTACCATAAAACGTATAAGTTTTACCTTCTTCTAGCAATTTATGGTCGTAATCAATAATAAAATAAGATTCTGTACTATTACCACTTTCTTTTACTACTTCCACAACCTTATTCCCTACTTCATTCTCGCTAATTTTCTTAACCTTTGCATTCGTTACTTTTAATAATTGATCATGATCATAAGTTTCATTATTGAACTTATCATAATCAATCTCAATAGAATGATTCATTTTCTCTTGATTGAAGTGATCAGCTTGAGCTTGTGCCACATTACCATCCATATTAAAAGTTGAATCACGATCTTGGTTTGGCTCAGTAGATACAACGCCAACAATACAACCTAAAGTTAAAAAGAATAATACAATGGTACTTAGCAACGGAACTCTAAACCTAGTATCTTTAATCGCTTTAACCACAGTTGTACCTAACGCTGCACAAAAAGCTATTAATACTATAATTCCTAAAACGCTAAATATAAAACTTTCCATTTTTCATTACTCCCTTGATTTTTTCGTTTTTACATCAGTTTATATTAGACCTAATGTAAACAAATGTCATTTATTTTGTTTCAAAAACCGAAAGAACACGTTTTCATAGCGAGTTTAAAGTATCTCAATTTTTGATTTTATACAAATATTCACTCAACCTTTGATTACGTCCTCCTTTATCCCAACTATGATAATCTTCAATTAATAGATGTATATTTTTGTTGTAATGATTAAATACTAAATCAGTGATTGCTAAAAAACTTTTCCAATAATGAAACATAATTGAATTTGTATCTTCATTTTCATACAAATCATATGTGAAAGCCTCTAAATATTTTTCATCATAACGTTCTTTATAATAATTGAATAATTCTAATTCAAGATTATATATTTTGCTAAATTCTTCTTCTGTATAAAAATAAAATCTCGGTAAGAACATAACTAGTCCTTCTTCAAACCATAAATCATCTGAAGAAACATCTTCATCATCAAAATCAGACAAGAAAAAATCACAGTGATGTGTTATTTCATGCCCTAATATACATAAAATTTCCTTCTTCAAATAATGATCGAAAAATGTTTTTGTATCAACACTCATATCGTCTTGGATTGCTTCTGTTAAAAATTCTTTCCAGCTATCTAAGTCTATACTTATAAAAACACCTTTTTCATTAGTATAAGCTGGGATATTTTTTTGTAACACATTTTCCATTACATACTTACTAGTCCAAATAATATGTGCTGGTTCATCTTTTAATTCATATTCTATTTTTAATTTTTCAACTTCTACATTCGTATCTAAACTATCTAACATATATATACTTTTCATATCTACCACCGACTTTTTAAAGTGATTTAACAAATTCTATTCATTTTTAATATACCATAATACATTCTCATTATTTTTGGTAAACTTATATATAATTGAAATGATATTTTGAAGGAGATTTTTATGCAGCATATTAAATCATTTTTAGAGGTTAAACAGATTTATATTTATATTATTTTCTTGATTTGTGGTGCTGTTTTAGGTTTATCGTTTGGTGATTTAAAAAAACTGTTTGAGCCTTTTATTTCACTTTTTTTAGCTATATTATTATTTAGCATGTTTGCTCAAATACCGTTTTTAAACCTTAAAGATAAACTATTAGATTTTAAATATGTTTTAGCGCTACTTGTTTCGAATTTTATTTTAATACCTATTTTTGTTTTTATACTTGTGTCTCTTTTCAATGTGACATCTATACCCATTTTAATTGGTGTTTATCTTGTTTTACTGACACCATGCATTGATTATGTCATCGTCTTCACTAAACTAGGTAAAGGTGACGCTCAGTACATGCTAATCTCTACTCCAATATTGTTTATTGTACAGTTTGTCTTGTTGCCTGTTTATTTTGTATTATTTTTAAGACAAGACTTCTCTCAATATATAAAATTAGGACCATTTATTGAAACGTTTGTTTTATTAATTTTAATTCCATTTATTTTAGTCCTGATTTTACAACTAGCGAGTCAAAAATCTATCCAAATGAAAAAGTGTTTGAATTTAACTGAATGGCTTCCTGTTCCTTTTATGGCACTTGTTTTAATGGTGGTTATTGCCTCTCATATTTCTACGTTAACTCATGATTTGGATAATGTTATTACAGTTATTCCTATTTATATTTGCTTTATGGTTATCGCTCCATTCATTGGGTCATTTACAGGAAAACTTTTTGCACTACCTGTTGATTTAAAAAGAACTTTAGCATTCAGTTCTAGTACAAGAAATGCTTTAGTTGTATTACCTTTAGCTCTTTCGTTACCTAAAGAATGGTCTGCTATCGTTACGGTAGTAATTTTGACACAAACAGTTGTTGAATTAATTGGTGAATTAGTTTATATACGCGTCATAAAAAAAATCATCAAATAAATTATTTTTTAATATCTTAATAACTTTATTTTGTTATTTAATGAAGTCGTGTAATAATAGAGTTATATTATGAATAATTAGGAGTGAAATCTTGAGAGTTAGAGCATTAGAATCTAATGACTTACCTTTTGTACACGAATTAAACAATGAATATTCAATCATGTCATATTGGTTTGAAGAACCATATGAATCGTTAACTGAGCTTCAGTATTTGTTTGATAAACATTTACTTGATGAATCTGAAATAAGATTTATAGTTGAAGATGATAAACAGATTGTAGGGATTGTTGAACTTGTAGAAATTGATTATATTCACCGTAACTGTGAAATTCAAATTATTATTAAACCAGAATTCGGTGGCAAAGGATATGCTAAATTTGCCTTTGATAATGCTACAAGTTACGCGTTTGATATTTTAAACATGCATAAAGTTTATTTATATGTAGACCAAGATAATGAAAAAGCTATACATATATATGAAAGTTACGGATTTAAAAAAGAAGGTCTATTAAGAGAACACTTTTATGCTAAAGGTAAATATAAAGACGCTTTTTTAATGGCTTTATTAAAATGTGAATATATTTCATAAAAAACAGCTCTAAACGTAAGGTTTTCTTACGTTTAGAGCTGTTTAATCTTATTAGCTTTATTTAATTATTTTAACTTTAATTCTTGTCCTACTGTTAAGTCATTTGAACTTAAATCATTTAATTCTTTAAGTTTATCTACACTTACACCGCTTCGTTTAGAAATATTATATAATGTATCTCCTGAAACTACTTTATGTGTATCACCACTTATAGTCTCTTCATTATCTGTTTCATTCGTTCCATTATAATGTTTTTCTACAAGTTTATAGAACTGATCCATATCGTATCCCCATTGACTAAAGTAATTGATAGGATCCGTGTGGTCTGTTCCACCCCAATATTCACTGATGGCATTATGACTGATTACAGTACCAGTACCTTCATTATTATCTGCTAATGATGGTTTTAAACCATTTTGTTTAAGCATTTCAGCTGTTAAATATGCTTGATTATTTACTGATTTAGCAAATTCATCAAACGTACTTGCTTGCGCTAATTCTATTTGGTAAAAGTAAGGATTCGCTTTAGCACCTGCACCCCACGCTAAATAGTCACTTGATGCTGTTTGTACTATTTTATTACTACCTGCATATGCATGCACAAATGCACTCTCATAATTATTATACATATAATTAATTTCATCATCGATTGTACTACTAGGATTAGATGTTTCATGAATAACTACACCAATAAATTCATCAGATTTAAAATCATATTTTGGTAAGCTATCCATTCTAGAATCTTGAGTAATATTCGATGGCTTTATGTTATTTTTCTCAATGTAATTATTTACATCTTGATAAGCTTCGTTCGTACTTTTCTTTGATCTCATTTCAGTAGAACCATGCTCAGCAACTTTATTATGTAACTCTAAATCTTCATCCGTTAGTAAATTCGTAAGTTCTTTCGGCTTCATTTTTTGAGCCTCTTCGAAGTTAATTGATTTACTTGTATTTTCAGTTTGACTATTACTCGCCTCATTAGATTCTTCAGCATTCACATGCAAACCAGATTGAGAAAGCAATAAACCAGATGTCAAAATTAATACCGTTCCAAATTTATACTTCATAATAATCCTCCTTCATTAAAGTTCTTTGAACATTGTATGATAAAATAATATTAATTAATACAGAATATTAATATTTGTAATTATTAATTAACATGTTTGAAATATTTTGTTTTTTATTTTTATGACTCATATTCAAGAAACAACATTATATTGTATAATTACATTTAATATTGATATAGAAATGAGGTAAGTTATGAATTCAACACAAAAGTTATTTATAAGGCCTATTAAAGAAGATGATTTATATATAATTTGGTCTTTAGCATTTAAAGAAGAAAACCCCGAATGGAAAAAATGGGATGCTCCCTATTTCAAACATGAAACAATGTCATTTGAGGAATTTTTAAAGCTGAGAGATACTTGGGTAAATGTGCCTAATAAGAAGGCTGTCATATATGATGATGATGTGATAGGCACAGTTTCATACTACTGGGAACACGAACCTTCTAGATGGCTAGAAATGGGTATTACTCTTCATCAACCACATACTTGGGGTAAGGGTATAGGTACAAAAGTTATGAGTATATGGATAGAACATTTATTTAACACTTTAAATATAGTACGTGTAGGCTATACAACATGGTCTGGAAATAAAGGTATGATAAGAATTGGTGAAAAGCTTGGTATGACTATGGAAGCTAAAATAAGAAAAGTGAGATATTATAATGGTTGTTATTATGATTCTATTCGCATGGGATTATTAAGAGAAGAATGGGAAAAGAGTAATTAAGTGTTTTACACCTAATTACCCTTTTTATTAGAACCTTTATTTATTAATTTACGTATTAACCTCATTATGACTGCTACACTAATATATCTAAAAATTCGTTTGATAATACTTTGCATATTGTTTAACTCCTTGTTTTCGGATTATTTTATACCTTTATCAGTACATACCCAACAATTAAGAAGGTTACACATTTATTTATATTAATATCTTATTTATCTCTTCATTTTTTGTATACAAATTAATTATACTACTAGAATATTTTAGAGATAACTCTTCCAACCCAGATAAAAAATCTTGGTATAAGCATTAATATACCTGGTATTTCAAATAAAATATCTGATACCACTTCCATAAAAATCGTTCGCTTCTTCATTCTTTGCATTTAACATCTCTCCTTAAAAAATCCTAATTTTTTACAGTTCTTATGTATATTATATACCCATCTTTTTTAGTCTATATATTAATTGTGTTTAAACTTTTCTAGTCTTAAAAGTCCTTCATCATCTGGTTCTTTAATACCGTCTTTATAATCATATCCATATTTTCTATAGAAGTGTACGGCAGTGATAGAAGCGGGTATTTCAATGCGCTCAGCTCGTTTAAAGTAAAAATCACTTTCTAATGTTTGAATGATTAACTTTCCTATTCCCTTACCTTGATAATCTGGTGAAACAAATATTGTAAATAAGCTGCTCTCAGTTTCACTATCCCAGTACGGTCCAATAGCACCTGTTCCAACGATTTTAGATTCTTCTTCAAAGACATAAAAGTTAGTAAAACTTGCTCTTTCTATAATAGCTTCTGGTGTCATCGTACTAACTACTTTCTCAATTTCTTCAATAGGCTCATCTTTAACATTCGTTGTTCTAAGTGTATGTATAATTAATTCGCTTATTTCTTCAGCATCTTTTGTTTCAAACATTCTTATGTTCATGTTGTCTCACTCCTGCTCTTTAAAAGTAATATATGACTCTTTTTTATATTAATACTATTTAAGCATATATGAAACGTGGAATAAAAAACCTATCAAAGTTTAAAATAACTTTAATAGGTTTTCTTTTATTTTTTATAGTTTTATTTTAATTTGCTTCACATGCAAAGTTATCTTTGTCTCTATCAAGTTTTGGTAAATATGCTGGATGAGTACTTGGTACACCGTTTGGATATACTTTTCTTAGTTCAGTACAGTTTTTATAAAATTCTTTACTTTGTGATTGTTGAGTCTCTGGTTGAGAGGCAGGAACATTTGTCGTTGTATTGTTATTAGAAGTATTTGAATTTGTATTTGCTTCTGTATTATTAGCTTCTTCAAAAGCACTATCTAAACTCCAAATACCTAATTTCTGTTCTTTAGCTACAGCCTGCGCACTTTCCAATCGATCTAGATAACGTGTGTTAGGAGGATAAACATACGCTACTTTCGCCAAACCTTCTCTAACTAATATTTCGTTTACCATTTCACCATCAATATATATATAAGCTAAATATCTTTGATACTTGTCTTGTTTCTCACCTACATCAAACTCAACTTCGATTTTGTTAGCGTTCATGAGTAACGATTTCGTTCTATCAGAAGCTTCTTGACCAAACGGCTGTTTCCCAATTCTAGGGTGCTTCGTTTCAGGCGTATCTATTAATAAAAATCTAAACGATCCTTCTTTACCATTATATATAAACTTAGCAGTATCCCCGTCTACTGTTGATGAAAGTTCCACAGGTATTCTATCAGTCGTACCAGGTGTGAATGTCTTTTTTTCTTCTTTATTTGAATCTTGCGTAGCATTCTCTACTTCTTTCTTTTCATCCTTTGAATCTTTCTTAGTATAATTAGTTTTCTCTTTTTTATCTGTTTCTTTTTTCTCAGATTTTTCTTTATGAGCTTTTTCATCTTTCTTTTGTTTGTCATCATTTTGCTTCTTATTCTCTTCGCTTACTTGACTCTTATCATCTTTATTCACATCATCATCACTACAAGCTCCTATTAAAATAAAAAGCATGAAGATTACAAAACAAAACCATAAACATCCTTTTTTCATAACTTACTCTCCTAAAATATATTCATTAAAGTAATAATAACAGATTTTACACTAATTAATAACTATTTTTTTAATTTTCTTTAAATTTAATGATTATTTTTATATAAACCTATCAAAATCATTATTTGTAGAATATGTATATAAAAAGACAGTGGATTTAACCACTGTCTTTGAAATAATTTTATTTACCTTTGTTATGGTTTAGATGTACTAGTTTCCATTACTAACGATTTCGAGTTTAATCCTATCCGGGTCTTCAAAATAAACTGCATAATGATCATTTCCACCTGCGAATGGATGTCTATCCACATATAAAATTCCAATATCCTGATTAATTAAATCATTAGTGATTTCATCTACCATAGCTTTTGTTTCAACATTAAATGCTAAATGATTCAATCCAATTCTTTTTCGGTGATACCCATAATCTTTATATTTCTCTTCTACCTCAACAAATACTATATAAGTTTCACCTAATTTAAAACTAAATCCTAAATCCCATTCTTGGTAAAGTTTATATCCTAATTTATTTAACAACCATTCATAAAATGCTCTAGATTTCTGTATATCTTCTACATATATTTCAATATGATGTAATGAACCATTCATTAGATTATTCACATACTTTCTTTGATAGCTTACTTTAAATATAATTCGTAAGCTTCCGTATTATTATACTCCTTTGATAAATCCAAAAAATAAGGTGCTTGCCATTTTTGTGTTTTAATTGCTGCTTTATTTAAATTTGTTTCCCAACTTGGATAAATTCGAAATGCCATTTTGCCTTTCTCTTTACCTATTCTTAAAACTCCTTTATCAGCTAAAAGTTCTTTTGGAAAAATAAATTGACCTTTATTGTCTCCATCTAAAACATTAATAATCAACTTGTCTTTCATTTCATCATAATTGTACGG
This sequence comes from Mammaliicoccus lentus, assembly GCF_002902755.1. Classification (GTDB taxonomy): domain Bacteria; phylum Bacillota; class Bacilli; order Staphylococcales; family Staphylococcaceae; genus Mammaliicoccus; species Mammaliicoccus lentus. The sequence continues at coordinate 58,401 of NZ_PPRS01000003.1, forward strand.
CCTATTTTTTTCTAATTCATTTTTCAGCCATAACGTAACAAAATATCCAGCTTTTTTAGGTGTTTTTTTAGCTAATCTACTTTTAAAACTATTATTATTAATATTGAAATTAAAAGCCTCATATTCATGATTCCAAACTTCCAACTCAAATTGGTTTATAGAAAAATTAAATTCAGTACTAACCATATCTAATATATCTTTAGAAACATAAGGTTCCATTTTAAAATACCTCTTTCTTAAAGGGATATAATCTTTACAAACTATTATCTACATTTCTATAATACTTTTATATAACACTATAATCTAGTATTAATGAAACACTATATGAACTTGAAGGATATTTAATGCTTGCCATAACACCATATACGGCATTATCACATATATAGAACATAATAATAATATTGAAATCATTTCATTAAATAGCTTTCAGGAAAATCATGGTATAGGTACAAAATTACTAAATACAGTCAGCATTAACATTTTGAGTTTTATAGTACAATACTTTCTCAAAGCAAAATAATCTAAAGACTTACTTCATTCTTCTTTAATTTTATCTTTCTTTATCGCAAAGATTATTAATACTAAAACTGAAACCCACATAAACGGGGATACTAAAGCTACAAATATAAAACCTAAAATAATACTTAGCCATACTGAATCAATCGAATATTTACCTATTTTCATATTAATCCTCATTTCTAATTGTATTCATATATAATCTCTTATTCATCTATGATGATTATAACTACTATACTTACTTAAACCAAATTATAAAATAAATATAGTTATTTTATAAATAATATAGTTATTCAAACTAGTTTTTGATATATTTGTGAGAAACATTAATCAACAGAGAGGTGTAAATATATGGATAATTGGTTAAGCTTCATCGTAATATCTTTAATGATCATCATAATACCAGGCCCTGACTTTTTCATTGTATTGAATAACACATTAAAAGGTAATGCGAAAAACGGTATTATGGCTGGTTTGGGTATCTCAAGTGCACATGTTTTTTATTCAGCACTTGCAGCATTTGGATTAATATTTATTTTAACGACATCTTATTATGTTTTTACAGTTATAAAGATTTTAGGTTCAATATATATTGCATATCTAGGCATTAAAACAATTTTAAATGCGAAAAAAGCCTTTAATATTAGTACTGATAAAGATGTAAAAACAGATATGAAACTTAGATTGTCTTATAAACATGGTTTTATAAGTACTATTTTTAATCCAAAAGCAATTTTATTTTATGTCAGCATTTTACCTCAATTTATAACTAAAGAAGATGGATCAATGCAGATTCTAGTACTTTCCTCTTTATTCATATTAACTGTTTTTATTTGGTTCTTCTTATGTAGCTTTTTATTTAACTATATTAGACAAATTTTTAATAATGTAAAAATCAAAAGTATGCTAGATTACGCTATTGGTACAGTCTTAATTGGTCTAGCAATAAGTATATTTAGGTTAGAAAAGTAAATAATAAAACCCATGGAATTCAAAAATAACTATACTTATATAAAAGCCAAAGTTCCAATTGATAATTTCTCTCAATTGGACTATAATAACTTGTGGTACTTTTATCTTAGTTTAGAAGTATGAATTATTAATTATACATATACACGGAGGCGCTTATGTCTGAATCAACTCATTTAAAGAAGAATTTAGGCCTAGGTGATGTCATGGGTATCGCACTAGGACAAGTTATCGGTTCAGGGATTATGACCATGACTGGCATAGGTATTCAAATGTCTGGTAGCGGTGTGACTTTAGCTTATATAATTTCTTCATTACTTGGTATTATTGCGATGTCACCAATTGCTATTTTAGGAGGAACACTCCCTACTACAGGAGGTTTATATAAATATACCAGTCGGTTGTTATCACCAAAAATTGGTGTGTTTTGGCTATGCATGTTTACATTGATGCAAATTACATTAGCAATGTATGCTATTTCCTTTGCACAATATTTACAAGGCGTTTTACCGGAAGCACCTATCACACCAATTGCTTTTAGTTTATTAACATTACTATTTATTGTGAATTTAGTTGGTGTAAAAACAGCTTCTATCATTAATAAATGGATGGTTATTATTTTAATCCTTTCATTAAGTTGTTTCGTTGTTTTTGGATTACCTAAAGTAGATTATACAGTTTTCCAACCAGAAACAATGTTTCCAGCAGGGTTCACAGGCTTCTTTACTGCAATTGGATTGGTAGGTTTTGCAACTGGAGGTGCACAATTCGTTGCGGAATTAGGTGGAGAAATGAAGAATCCTCGACGAGATTTACCTATCGTCATTATAGGATCTACAGTACTAATCGGGTTCTTCTATGCTTTAATTGCTGCAGTTGCAGTAGGTGTCTTACCTATTGAACAAGTTGCAGGTCAGCCTTTAACAGCAGTAGCTAATGAAGTATTACCAAAACCTGTATTTGTTATCTTCATTGTAGGTGGTGCCATGTTTGCTCTAGCAACAACATTAAACGCAACATTCACTTGGGTAACAAAAAGTTTATATGTAGCCACACAAGATGGCGTCTTACCTAAGAAATTAGGAGCAGTAAACGAAAAATTTGGAACACCACATTGGTTACTCACTATTTTCTATATCGTTGGAGCAGTACCAATTTTAACAAACGTATCGCTAAACGTAGTAGCACAACTTGGAACAAGCCTTTCATTAATCGTATTTATGTTCCCAGTAGTTGCAGCAGGACGATTACCTAAGCTATACCCAGAAGCATACGCTAATGCACCTATCAAACTGCCACCAGCATTACTCAAAACTTTAATCGGTATTTCTGTTGTGTTACTACTTGCAGAAACATACCTATTAATCACTGATTTAGAAACACATTATATAATCGGATCAATCGCCTATGTAATTTTAGCAGCACTATTTGCAGCATTTTCCGATAAAATCACAGGATTCTCTATAAAGAATACGAATATATTAGAGGATGATATATAAAAATAAACACTCCAAAAGTTAAACTTTTGGAGTGTTTTACGTATATTTTAATAAATTCAAAGAACGTTTGCCATAATAATCAAAACCACTCCACAAAATACAGAACCTAATGCAAAGTAAGTAGTTCCCTTGAAACTTACAGTTTTCTCACCTTTTGTAAAAACTTCATACATCTCATAAGACATAAAATACAAAGCACAAATACCAAGTATTAAAAAACCAGAACCCAATAAGTATCCGAACACATCTAGAAACATAATATTCCCTCCTTAAAGGTTTATATTAATGCTACCAAACACCTTGATGTTTTTAAACGAACATTATTGTCACATTAGGTTTTACTTTAGTTGATATTTAAACTCATATTAACTTTATTTATTATAGTGATCATATTTACCTGATTCAATTTCAGATTCTCTCTCCTCTATTTCTTTGTAAACATCTTCGGCATCGTCACCTTCATAATAACCTTGTTCAATTGCTGTTTTAGTTTGTATTTCAGCAGAAGATAAACCACCATTATATTTTTTACGTAAAGCGTCTATATACTCATCTTCAGTCTCAGCTGCATTGATTTCGGCGTTAACATCATCAGGTTCATCATCTTGCATATCTAAATCTTCTTCTTCGTCCATTTTCTCTTGTTGCTCAGGACTTACACATCCGCCAACTGTACATTGTGTCCCATCAGGCTTTACATACCCCACAACATCACCGTTACCAGGTGCCTGATACCATGTGTCCCCATCTGCGTCTACCATACCATCTACATTAACCCCGCTTTTTATTTGTTTTGATATTTCTTCTTTAGTTAATGCTCTATTTTCTGATTCATTTTCGTTATTTGTTTGTTCACTATTCTCAATATCTTCTTGGCCTTCTGTATTTTCATTTTCTTCAGCAGACTGTTCTTCTTCTGTATCTGCTTCTGATTCATTAGAAGTATCTTGTTTATTATCCTTTTCCTTATCTTTATCTTTTTTCTCACCTTGCTTTTTATTTTCTTTATCACCTGATTGTTTTGTGGTTTCTGATTTAGATGAGGTTTCTTCTTTTTGTCCACATGCCCCTAATACTAATAAACTTGCAAATAATAAAATAAATAATTTTTTCATTACATATTCCCCCTTACATATATTACCTTCAATAATATATGTTTTATCAGTAAATTAATAGGTGTAATTAAATTATTTAATTTTTTATTGTTATTAATTATAAATATTTCAACTATTAATTACACACTAGTTATTTACCAACTTTCTTTTTATAGACTTATGATTAGTCCATAATTTCTATTTAAGATAATATATACTTAAAGGAATTGAGGTGTAATTATGGATAGTAAACAATTTTTCCAAAAGTTATTAGCTATTTCAAACTCTGGTATTAATTATTCTAAGGACCCATATGACGTAGAGAGGTTCAATGAAATTTTTGATATAACTCAAGAATTCATAAATTCTCAGAGCAATAACAAGAACTTAACATTAGAAAAGGAAGCTGGTTACCCTACACCTAAAATTGATGTAAGAGCTTTAATTTTAGATAAAGACAATAAAGTTTTATTAGTAGAAGATCCTAAAACAAAATCTTGGTCGTTACCTGGAGGTTTTGCTGACGTAGGAACTTCACCAGTAGAAAATGTAGTGAAAGAAGTGATAGAAGAGACTGGTTTATCAGTTTCTGTATCCAATCTTATTGCAGTATATGATACTAATAAGTCTAATCCAGAAAATTCATTAGCACACTATTATAAGTTAGTTTATTATTGTAAAAGATTAAGTGGAAACCTAACAACAAGTATAGAAACAAGTTCGGTACAATATTTTGATATTGATCAATTACCAAAACTATCAACTAAGAGAATTACCGAAAAACAAATAAGAGAATGTTTTAATAATCGTGAGAGTAAGACAATTATTGAATAAGTTGATAGTTATCACTAGGCTAATAAGTAACAAAATATATAGACAATATATGTAAAATGTGGTAATTTAAATATAGAAAAAGGACGATGCACATATATGCATCGCCCTTGTGAGCCCGTTAAAAAGACGGTGGCCTCGTTTTAATAAATTATTGAATAACCATCAAAACCGGTCAAAGTTAGAGATGGTTATTTTTTATGGTCTTTTTTACTAATTAATACTAAACCAATGATTGACATGACAATCATCAGTAATTCATAATCAGTCAATGTTACACCTTTCTAGGAGTCGAACCATATTTCATAGGCATCACCCCTTATTTAAAGAGATTAGCCACCATCTATCCAACTTGCTCACATTAATATTTTATCTTCATTACCAAAATTTGTCTATTTACAAAAAACGCATATATTAGTTTGAATCTACACAAATTTTAAATTTTTTATTTCAACTGAAGTACCAGTCATTAGACCCTAATATACTTTCATTATGAAACCCATCTATTATTTTAATAGACAATATATGTAAATTGTGGTAATTTAAATATAGAAAAAGGACGATACACATACATGCATGCATCGCCCCTTATGAGCCCGTTAAAAAGACGGTAGCCGGAATTGAATTTATATAACCATCTTGCCGACCAAAGCTAGAGATGGTTATTTTTTATGGTCTTTTTTACTAATTAATATTAAACCAATGATTACTTTTAAAGGTTTAATATACTAATAGTTTTACCATATTTCTGTACTATACTAATGCAAAATAAAAACCCTCAACCACAATGGTTGAGAGCTATGTAGTGGAGACGGCGGGAGTTGAACCCGCGTCCAGAGATCCTGATACAAATGTTTCTACGTGCGTAGTCTAGTCTTTATTGTTTCGCGTTGTATCAGGGGACTGACACCCTATTACAACGCTAGTTTGATTAATCTCTTCTCGTCAGACTTCAAACGGCAGTGACGAGCGTATCCTACTTAAGTTGAATCACGTTAACAGCACATAGGCGATGCTGTTAGGTGATGCAGAGTGCTATTACGCAGCTACTGCTAAGTTTTGTTGTTTGCCAGTTATTATAACTGTTGTGTTGATGACGGAGACAACCCTCCGACACGCTTCATAAGCTCGGGGACCCCTGTCGAATCCGTAACGTCCCCTGAATAAGAAATATACTTCCTTTTAGCAGAAGTATATTTAATAATAACAATTTTTTATTGATTAATCAATATAATTGCTTAATATCGATGCTTCATTGCTCTTTCTACATCACGTTTTGCTTCTTTTTCTTTCAGCGCATGACGTTTATCATAATCTCGTTTACCTCTTGCTATCCCTAAAAGAACTTTACAGTAACCGTGTTTAATATATAGTTTAAGCGGTATTAATGAATACCCTTTTTCTTTTGAGATACCATATAATTTATCGATTTCTTTTCTTTTTAAGAGCAGTTTTCGATTTCTTAATGGATCATGATTATAACGGTTACCTTCTTCATACGGTGCAATATGCATATTGTAAACGTACATTTCTCCGTTGTATACACGTGCATATGAATCTTTTAAGTTTGCACTACCTCGGCGAATGGATTTGATTTCTGTACCTTGTAATACAATTCCCGCTTCAACCGTATCTTCTATTGTATAATCATGGCTTGCTTTACGATTTTGTGCTAAAGGTTTGTTGTGTACTTTTGGCACATCCATCACCTACTTTCTATTTTTTCTTACGTCTTGCATTCTTTTTAACGGCTTTTGCTTTATAAAAAGGTTTATTGTTTTTATCGCCTTGTTTACCTTTTGCTCTGCCTTTTTTATGCTTATTATTTTTATCGTTTTCCTTTGATGGTCCACGTTTTTTAGCTTTTATTGTCTTTTCTCTTGCGAGTTTTTCACGATTCTTTTCAGCTATTGGCATACCTACGATTTGGAAATCAATCATTCTTTCATCAACATTAACATTTATAACTTTGACTTCTACTTTATCACCGATTCTAAAGACTTTAGCTTGTCTTTCACCAATAATAGCCATACTGCGTTCATCAAAATTATAATAATCATCTGTTAAGTTAGAAATGTGTACCATACCTTCGATAGTGTTCTCTAATTCTACAAACATACCGAAGTTAGCTACTGAACTGATTATACCAGTATAAACTTCTCCAACATGTTGAATCATATACTCTGATTTCTTCAGATCATCTGTATCACGTTCTGCATCTATCGCTCTTCTTTCACGTGTAGATGTATGATCTGCAATTTCAGGTAATACTTCTTCCCAATGTCTAATTTGTTTATCATTCATTGATTTATCGATTAAATATTTACGAATGAGTCTATGCACTATTAAATCTGGGTATCTTCTAATTGGTGAAGTGAAATGTGTATAATAATCAGCTGATAAACCGAAGTGACCTAAGTTTTCTTCACTATATCTTGCTTGTTGCATACTTCTTAACATTAAAGTAGCAATTACCATTTCTTCTTTTTCACCAGCTACTTCTTGCACAATTTTTTGTAGTGTAGATGGATGAATATCTTCGCTTGTACCTTTAACTGTAATACCAAAGTTCGTAATAAATTCAAAGAATTGATTTAAACGTTCTTCTTTTGGATTTTCGTGTACACGATAAATGAATGGTAATTCTAATTTACTGAAATGTTCTGCAATTGTTTCGTTAGCTGATAACATAAAGCTTTCGATTAATCTTTCAGCGTCATTTCTTTCTCTAACTTGAATATCTGTTGGAATACCGTCTTCATCAACTAATACTTGGGCTTCTTTAATATCAAAATCAATTTCACCACGTTTTTTACGTTTAGCAATTAATTGTTGTGATAATTGGTTAGCTAAATCAAGCATAGGTGTGATTTCAGCAAATTTCTCTCTAATTTCAGGGTCTTTGTTCTCAATGATGCTATTTACATCAGTGTAAGTCATTCTATAATCTGAATGAATGACACTTTCAAAAATCTCATGGCGAACAACTTCGCCTTGTTGATCAATTTCCATTCTACAGCTTAAAGTAAGACGGTCTTCATTTGGATTTAATGAACAAATACCATTACTTAGTCTGTGAGGTATCATTGGAATAACTCTATCTACAAGATACACACTAGTGCCTCGATCATAAGCTTCTTTATCTAACTCACTATTTTCAGTTACATAATAACTTACATCCGCGATACTTACTGTTAACTCTGTTAATCCATTATCTAATGCTTTTACAGATACAGCGTCATCTAAGTCTTTAGCATCCGCACCATCAATAGTGATTGTTAATTCATCTCTTAAATCACGTCTATTTTTAGTTTCTTCTGGCTTAATTTTGTCTGGTACTTTTTTAGTTTCTTCTATTACACTATCCGGAAACTCTATATTGATTCCATGTTGGTAAATAATAGATAGAATATCAACACCAGGGTCATTTTTATGCCCTAAAATTGCTTTAACGTGACCTTCAGGATTATGAGTACCATCTGCATATTCCGTAATTTCTACAAGTACTTTATGCCCTTCAACAGCGCCTAAATTTTTACCTTTTGGGATAAAAATGTCTTGTGTAATACGTTTATCATCTGGCAATACGAAACCAAAGTGTTTAGCTTCAGTATAAGTACCAACTACTTGCGTAATATTACGTGTCGTAATAGCCTTAACTCTTCCTTCAATTTTACCTTTGTGGTCTCCACGTGATGGAACGACTTCTACTAATACTTCATCGCCGTCCATCGCTTTATTAATTTGATTTGGTGGTATAAAAATATCTTCGATTGTATCATCTTCAGGTCTTAAGAATGCAAAACCTTTTTTATGTTGGCTAAGCTTCCCTTTAACTAAATCTGATTTATCTCTTTTCTTTTTATATCTATCCGTCTTTGTTCTTTCTAGTTGACCCGTTTGTTCTAAATCAACTAGAACTTTAATTAATTCTTTAAATGAATCAGCGTTACTTAATCCCATTACGTCTTGAAATTCACTTACCGTCATGGGCGTGTAGTCTTTCTCATTTATGATTTGTTCAACTTCTTCTCTTAGATTCATAGCGGGCCTCCTTTCTTGTTTTTATATTGTGTCTTATTCGGACCAATCTAATGATTCTAAGAATTGATATACGTCTTCAAATACTTTCTCTTTTTCTTGTCCGATTGTTATAACATGACCAGATTCTTCATACCACTTAATATATTTATCATCAGATGAAGATGAATTATAAATAATATTAGCAGAATCAGGATTTATCATTTGATCAAGCTTGCCTTGTACTACAAATAAAGGATCAAATACTTCATCAACTTGATCTCTAACTGCTTGAATAGTATTTTGCAATTCAGTTAAAGTGTCTGTCGGATGAAAATGTTTCATTTCTTCTTCAATTTGTTCACTTGATTTACCTTCATATTTTTTAAATTCTCTTGCATAATCTAGTACACCTTCAAACATAGTACCTTCTGTCTTAATGTACATAGGAGAACACATAGTTACTATACCTTTCACATCACGATTTAAACTTAATTTCAAGCTAAAAACGCCACCCAATGATAGTCCAGCTACTGCTATTTCAGTATACCCTTTTTCCACAAGAAAATCATATGCATCTAAGCAATCTTTAAACCATACATATGGGCTTGATTCTAATATTTCTTCTGGTGGTCTTCCATGACCTTCATAATGCGGAGCATATGATGTATATCCTTTTTTCTGTAAGAAACGTCCTAATTGTCTAACGTCTGATGAATTACCTGTAAATCCATGCAAAAGTAATACTGCGCGTTTACCTTCTTCAAAGAAGAAAGGTTTAGGTAATTGAATTCTCATGATCGACCATCCTTTTACTCTATTTAACTCTATTGTATCTCTTTTTCACTTGCAAACAAATAAAAAAGTCCGACATTACCCGTCGGACCACTACATTTTAAAGTAAGTTATTGCTAACATAATTAAGAAAAATAAAATCGCTAGAATGATTGTTGTTCTGTGTAAAACTAAATCTATTCCACGTTGCTTTTGTTTACCAAATAATTGTTCTGCTCCACCACTAATTGCACCTGATAAACCGGTACTTTTACCTTCTTGAAGTAATACAACGGTAATCAATGCAATACAATCTATGATTAATAAGACGATTAAAAATGTATGCATGGACTCGGTCCTCCTGTCTATTATAACAGTAGCATTATAGCACATTTACAAAATGCACTCAAGTTTTCATTAGTCATAATCTATTGACATGCCTAAAGATTTTAACATTTCAAAGTACGTTGGACAAGTCTTTGATACACATGCTGGGTCAAGCAGTGTTATACCATCTACTTTTGTGCCTACTAAACTAAGAGACATAGCTACTCGGTGGTCATCAAATGTATCCAATGTAGCACTTTGAATCTCTCCTGGCTGAATCGTCCATCCATCTTGATGTTCTTGTATGTTAATCCCTAGCTTAGTTAAGCTTTCAGTTAAAGCTTCAACTCTATTACACTCATGATTACGTATATGTTCAACACCAGTAATTGTAATTGGACCATCCGCAAACGCTGCTAATGTACCGATTGTAAGTGCTTGGTCTGAACATGCATTCATATCGATTGTTAAATTACCTTTGAGCTGTTCTGGACCAGTGATAACGACATAATCTTCACCTTTTTTAACAGTAGCACCCATTTTTTCTAAAATGTCTACAACTTCTAAATCAGGTTGATGGGTTTTTAGGTTCAAATGATTAATCTTAATTGTCGATTTTTTCAGAGCTGCTAGAGCCATAAAATAACAAGCAGTTGATAAATCGGCTTCTAAAGGTAAATTAGTCGCTTGATAAGAACCTTTTTCAACCTTCATATGTTTATAGTCATCTGAGACTTCTACGCTTATCCCAAATTGTTCCATTAATTCTATCGTGATATCTACGTATGCACTTTGTACTATCTCTGTTGTTAATTCAATTTCTGTTGGTTGATTAAACAATGGTGCAGCAAGTAATAATCCACTAATAAACTGACTAGATTTATCGCCTGCTATCATGACTTTACCACCAGTTTCAGGTGTCCCTTTAATTTTGACTGGAAGTTGGCCTTCTTCTTCAATATAAGAGACTTCTACCCCTAATTGGATAAGTGCATCATGTAAAGTTTTATGTGGTCTACCAGCTAATTGTTCCGTAGAAGTGATAGTAATTTCACTTTTATCTTGTGTCCCTAAAATGCCAGGTAAAAATCGAGCAGTCGTGCCTGCTGAACCAATGAATACTGTTTGTTCTTCTGGAAGACTTTCCGTATCTACACCAGTAATATTGATTGAATCTCCTTCAAACTCGAAAGTTGCTCCTAATTTCTTTAATGTTTCCATGCACCAATAAGTATCATCACTTTTAAGATAACCAGATAACTTTGAAGTACCTTTACTAAACCCTGCTAAAATAAAAGCACGATTCGTTACACTTTTACTCCCTGGTATAATAATTTCTTTATTAAATACTTGATCTGTTGGATGCAAACTTAATTTTTCTACACCATCTAAACTAGACCAAGGTGATTTTGCACTTTTTAAATTAATCGTCATCTGTGAAATCCTCCTATAAACATAATTCTCTATATTATAGCCCATTTTAACACGTAATGGAATGATAATGACACATTTAATTTAAAGCGTTAAAGCGTTACTGTAAAAACAGTTTGTTTTAATATAAAAAAACCACCAATCTGTTAGATAATGTGAAATCCAACAAATCGATGGTTTAATTTTGAGAATAGATATATTCATACTAGTCTCATATTTTGTGAATCATTTTATATTAAATGCACAATTATTTAGATAAGTTATAGAAAGCTTTTATACCTTCAAATTTACCAGTTTCATATAATTCATCTTCGATACGTAATAATTGATTGTATTTAGCAATACGATCTGTTCTAGATAATGAACCAGTTTTAATTTGACCAGCATTAGTAGCAACTGCGATATCTGAAATTGTAGTATCTTCAGTTTCTCCTGAACGGTGAGAAATAACTGCAGTGTAACCAGCTTTTTGAGCCATTTCGATAGCTTCGAATGTTTCAGTTAATGTACCGATTTGGTTAACTTTGATTAAGATTGAGTTACCGATACCTTTTTCGATACCTTCTGATAATTTTTCAGTATTTGTAACGAATAAGTCATCACCTACTAATTGAACACGGTCTCCGATACGGTCAGTAAGGATTTTCCATCCGTCCCAGTCGTTTTCGTCCATACCGTCTTCAATAGTGATGATAGGATATTTGTTAACTAACTCTTCTAAGAAATCAACTTGTTCTTCGCTTGAACGTTTAACACCGTGTTCACCTTCGAATTTAGCATAGTCATATACGCCGTTTTCGAAGAATTCTGAAGCTGCACAGTCAAATCCTAAAACTACATCTTTACCTGGCTCTAAGCCAACTGCTTTAATAGCTTCTAAGATAGTTTCAACGCCATCTTCAGTACCTTCGAATTCAGGAGCGAATCCACCTTCGTCGCCTACTGCTGTGTTTAAACCACGAGATTTCAAGATTTTAGCTAAGTTATGGAAGATTTCAGCTCCCCAACGTAATGCTTCTTTGAATGATTCTGCACCTACCGGTAAAATCATGAACTCTTGGAAAGCAATTGGTGCGTCAGAGTGTGAACCACCGTTTACAATGTTCATCATTGGAACTGGTAATTGAACACCGTTGAATCCACCAAGATATTTGTATAAAGGTTGTCCTAAGAAATCTGCAGCTGCATGAGCTACTGCGATTGAAACACCAAGGATAGCATTTGCGCCTAATTTACCTTTGTTTGGCGTACCATCTAAAGCGATCATTAATTTATCGATTGATACTTGTTCTAAAACTGAAATTTCACCTTCGATAATTTCTGGTGCAATAATTTCGTTAACATTTTCTACTGCTTTAAGTACACCTTTACCTAAGTAACGATCTTTGTCTCCGTCACGTAATTCAACTGCTTCATATTCACCAGTTGAAGCGCCTGAAGGTACTAATGCTCTACCAAAAGCACCACTTTCTGTTAATACTTCTACCTCTACTGTTGGGTTACCACGTGAATCTAATACTTCGCGTGCATAAATATCTGTAATAATTGGCATATTTAAAACTCCTTTTTCATAATAGTTAATTATTTTTTAATTAATGATTCACCAGTCATATCTTCTGGTTGTTCTACTCCTAGTAAGTCAATAAGTGTTGGTGCTAAATCTGCTAGTCTGCCATCACTTCTTACTTCTACCCCTTCTTTAGTTACAATAACAGGAACAGGGTTTGTTGTATGTGTAGTCATTGGTGATTCAGTATCTGTTAATACTTCATCAGAGTTACCATGGTCAGCTGTTATAATTGCCGTACCATTCATAGATAATATTTTATCTACTACTTCACCTAGACATTCATCTACTGCTTCGATAGCTTTAATAGTTGGCTCAAGCATTCCACTATGACCAACCATATCCGGGTTAGCAAAGTTTAAAATGATTAAATCTAAATCACCTTTATCTAATTCACCGATTAAAGCATCTTTAACTTCGTAAGCACTCATTTCAGGTTTTAAATCATATGTTGCTACTTTTGGTGAGTCAATTAGCACACGACGTTCACCGTTAAATTCAGCATGTGAACCACCACTCATAAAGTAAGTTACATGTGGGAATTTTTCAGTTTCAGCAATTCGTAATTGATTTAAATTGTTCTTCTCAGCAACTTCACCGATTGTATTTTTAATATCAACTGGTTTGAAAGCTACTTCAGCAAACACATCATCACTATAATTTGTGAACGTTACGAAATATAAATCTTCTAGTTTACGTTTGATTTCGAAACCTTCGAATTTCTCGTTAGTGTAAACTTGGCTTAATTGTGCTGCTCTATCGGGACGGAAGTTGAAGAATATCATTGCGTCATGACTGTTAACGCCATTATTTTCAACGCCTTTTTCTTCATCTTTCACGATAAATGGCACAACAAATTCGTCTGTAAGTCCATCTTTATAGTTTGCCTCAACACCTTCAACAGCTGTTGGGTAAACAGGACCTTCACCATTAGACATTGCATTATATGCTTTTTCTTCACGATCCCAACGATTATCTCTGTCCATTGCATAGTAACGACCAGAAATAGAAGCAAATTGTCCAATGCCTATTTCTTCGAATTTATTTTCAGTTTCTTCGATATATCTGATAGCTGATTTTTGATCAACATCACGACCGTCTAAGAATCCATGAACATAAACTTTTTTAACACCTTGCTTTTTAGCTAATTCTAGTAAAGCAAATAGATGTTTGTAGTGACTGTGAACACCACCGTCTGATAATAATCCCATTAAATGTAATGTTGAATCATTTTTTACGACATGTTGCATTGCTTCTTTTAATGCTTCAATTTCAAAGAAATCGCCGTCTTCTATAGACTTATTAATACGAGTTAAACTCTGGTAAACAACTCTGCCGGCACCAATATTTAAGTGACCTACTTCAGAGTTACCCATTTGACCTTCTGGTAGTCCAACATCTAGACCACAAGCTGATAATTCGTTATGTGGATATTTATTGTAATATCTATCAAAGTTTGGTTTGTTGGCTTGTTTAACCGCATTACCATGTTCTTCTTCACGGTTTGCAAATCCATCAAGTATGATAAGTGCTGTTGGTTGTTTAGCCATTACTTTGCACCTTCTAATAGTGCTACAAATGAATCAACTTTTAATGAAGCGCCGCCAACTAATGCGCCATCGATATCTGATTGAGCCATATATTCTTTAATGTTTTCAGGTTTAACACTACCACCATATTGAACACGAAGTGCATCTGCTGCTTCTTGTGAGTATGCATTTGCTACAACTTTACGAACATGTGCACACATTTGGTTAGCATCTTCTGAAGTTGAAGATTTACCAGTACCAATAGCCCAGATAGGTTCATAAGCTATAACTGTTGATTTAACTTGTTCTTCAGTGAATCCTTTAAGAGCAGCTTCAACTTGGTCGCCTACTACTGATTCAGCTTTGTCTGCTTCTCTTTCATCTAAAGTTTCACCTACACAAATAATTGGTGTCATATTATGAGAAAATACAGCTAATGCTTTTTTGTTAACATCTTCATCTGTTTCACCAAAGTATTCACGACGTTCAGAGTGTCCAAGGACAACATATTTTACGCCTAAATCTTCTAATGCTGCTGGAGAAGTTTCACCAGTGAACGCACCACTGTCTTCAAAGTGAGCATTTTGAGCACCGATTTGTAATCCTTCTGCTACGCCTTCTTTTGTTAAATTAACAAGTGCATCTAATTGTAAAGTTGGTGCACAAATTACTGAATCAACTTCGTTTGTATCAGGTAAAGCTGGAAGTTCATTAACAAAGTCTTTTGCTTCTTGAACTGTTTTGTTCATTTTCCAGTTACCTGCGATAATTGGTTTTCTCATGATATATTAACTCCTTTTATAATTATTTTTCTGAAATAGCTTCGATACCTGGTAATTCTTTGCCTTCTAGATATTCTAGTGAAGCACCGCCACCAGTTGAAATGTGTGAAAAGTCATCAGCAAATCCTAAGTCCATTGCCGCTGCAGCAGAATCTCCGCCACCGATAATAGTAGTTGCATCTTTTAAGTTTGCGATAGCTTCACATACACCGATTGTACCTTTAGCAAAGTTATTGAATTCAAATACGCCCATTGGACCGTTCCAAACAACAGTGTTAGCCCCTTCTAGAGCTTCAGTAAATAATTCTACTGTCTTAGGACCAATATCCATTGCTTCTTGATCAGATGGGATTTCATCTATAGAAACTTCAGTGATTTTTGCATCATTTGAAAATTCTTTTGCTACTTTACAATCTACTGGAAGGATAATTTTATCTCCTGCACGATTTAGTAATTCTTTAGCAAAATCAATTTTATCTTCTTCTAATAATGATAATCCAATTTCTTTACCTTGTGCTTTAAAGAATGTATATGCCATTCCACCACCGATAATAACTTTATCAGCGATATTTAATAAGTTTTCAATTACGCCAATCTTATCTGAAACTTTAGCACCACCTAAAATAGCTACTAAAGGACGTTCTGGGTTATTTACAACGCCACCGATAAATTTAATTTCTTTATCCATTAAGAATCCTGATGCTGTTTCAACATTAGATGCGATGCCAACGTTAGATGCATGTTCACGGTGTGCTGTACCAAATGCATCATTAATAAATACATCACCTAAAGAAGCCCAGTACTTACCTAATTCAGGATCATTTTTAGATTCTTTCGTGCCATCTACATCTTCGAAACGTGTGTTTTCAAATAATAACACGCCGCCTTCAGATAAATCATTGATAGCATTTTCTAGTTTTTCGCCACGAGTTTCAGGAACAAATGTTACTTTTTCATTTAATAATTCGCTTAAGCGTTCTGCTACTGGTTTAAGTGATAATTCTTTTTTATCTTCTTCTGTTTTCACTTTACCTAAATGTGAGAATAAAATAACTTTACCGCCTTGTTCGGCAATATATTTTATAGTAGGAAGCGCTTGAACGATTCTGTTGTCATTTGTAATTGCTCCGTCTTTCATTGGTACATTAAAATCTGCTCTTACAAGTACCTTTTTACCTTTTAAGTCAATATCTTTAACATTCTTTTTTGCCATGACTAGTCTTCCTCCTCTGAATAATAGAAAATGCTTAACGATTAAAAATAAGCGGAGAAGCGTTGTGCTCCCCGCTTACTCATAAGCATAACCTATTTAGTTCATTTAATTAAATTATTTGTTAGCTTCTGCAGCTAAATATTCTAAAGTACGAACTAATTGTGAAGTGTAAGACATTTCGTTGTCATACCAAGCAACAGTTTTAACTAATTGACGGTCTCCAACTGTCATTACACGAGTTTGAGTTGCGTCGAATAATGAACCGTAAGTGATGCCAATAACATCAGAAGAAACGATTTCGTCTTCAGTGTATCCGAATGAATCATTTGTAGCATTTTTCATTGCTTCGTTGATTTCTTCTATAGATACTTCTTTATCTAATACTGCTGTTAATTCAGTTACTGAACCAGTTGCTACTGGAACACGTTGAGCTGATCCATCTAATTTACCTTTTAATTCTGGGATAACTAAGCCAATTGCTTTAGCTGCACCAGTTGAGTTAGGTACGATGTTTTCAGCTGCTGCACGAGCACGACGGAAGTCACCTTTAGCATGTGGAGCATCTAGTGTATTTTGGTCACCAGTATAAGCATGAATTGTCATCATTAATCCTTCAACGATACCGAATTCATCATTTAATACTTTAGCCATTGGAGCTAAACAGTTAGTAGTACAAGATGCACCAGATACGATTTCTTCTGAACCGTCTAATTCATCATGGTTAACATTGTATACGATTGTTTTCAAGTCGCCTGAAGCTGGAGCTGAAATTAATACTTTTTTAGCACCTGCGTCGATGTGAGCATGAGCTTTTTCTTTATCAGCGAAGAAACCAGTACATTCTAATACTACATCGATGTCTAAGTCTCCCCAAGGTAATTCTTTAGGGTTAGGATTTTCGAAAGTTTTGATTTCTTTACCGTTTACACGGAATCCGCCTTCAATTACTTCTACTTCATCTTTGAAACGACCTTGTGTAGAATCGTATTTTAATAAATGAGCTAACATAGCGTCATCTGTTAAATCGTTGATTGCTACTACTTCGATATTTTCTACTTCTTGTAATCTTCTAAATGCTAAACGACCTATTCTACCAAATCCATTAATTGCTACTTTAGTTGCCATTATGATGGCCTCCTTTAAATTTGTTATTTGAAAAAGGCTATTAACCTTTTATTCCGCATTGATTATTGCTTTTGCAGCACTTTCATCAGTTACCAAAATGGTATTCTTCGGTGCAATTTCAAGATATGCTTTAATCGCATCTGCTTTCGATGCACCGCCCGCTACTGCAAAAATATTTGTTTTTGTCGCTAAATCTTCTAGTTGCAAGCCAATCGTTTTGACACGATGTACGACCTCGCCTTTGGCATTAAAATAATAACCAAAAGCTTCTCCGACTGCATGATGATGTTTCAATTGACTTAAGACTTCATCTGAAGACTTTCTTCTTTCAGCCATTTTCAGCGCATCACCAATCCCGTGAATAATAAAATCCGAGCGACGAATTGCATCCAGAACCTCTATAACAGCTGGTTCTTTCAGCAAAGTCTCATATGAACTTTCGCTTACTTGGTCTGGAACATACAAGACCTTATACGACCCACCAGTTCTATTTGCCATGCTTGCACAAATCGTATTAGCTTGAAATACTACATTTTCTCCCAAGCCGCCACGAGCTGGTGTGAACAAAATGTCTTTATCTAATGGATGTAATGACTCACTAACTTTAGCCATCGTCGATCCACCAGTTACTGAAACAGATGCTTTATCATATAAAGACTGTTCAAGTAATTCTCCCGTTACATTTCCCATCTCCGCCTTAACTGTTTCATCTTTATCAGAGTTTCCTCTTACGATATGAACTTTAACGCCATATTGATTGAAAATCTCATCTTCTAAGTGATTGAAACTTGAATATAATGTGAGGTAATGAGATAACGATGCTAACGTGTGCTCGCCAGTCTCAGTTAGTTTCATACCTGTAGATTGAACGCGGATTAAATCTTGCTGTTTTAAAATTTCTATCTCTGTTCTCAATACCCGTTCAGTAATATTCATAACATCACTTAATGTTCTTCTGCCAATAGGTTACTTCTTCTCAATCGTTGATAAAATATTAAAACGTCGATACATCTTGTCAATTAGGTCAGGCACAAGTCTATGTTGTATCTTTAACAAATCTTCCATAAACATGTCCCTCCTCACAAATTAACAGATGGGCAATTTCTAACCTGGGTTAGACATTTTTCGTCCCATGTGGGTCAAAAAAATAATATCTGTTTACAGTTATTATAATACACCCACTGCAAACTGATTGCAAGTAAAAGCAATTTGATTTAGCTTAAATTTTCTACTTCTTCTAATAATGTTACGAAATCAATATTTCCTTCTTGAAGTATTTTATCTTGATACATGACAATTGGAATTCTAAGCATGTATTCATTCAATAAATAATCATTATCTTCTATATGTATTGTTTCAATATTAACAGGCTTTTCAAAAGTTTCTTTGAAAAATTCTAGTTGATATTTCGCATCTTCACACAAACCACAATTTCGTCCGATGTAAAATTTAATGTTCATGTTCTCATCCTTTAGTTAAAATAGCCTCCCCGGGACGAATTGAACGCCCATTTCAAGAACCGGAATCTTGCGTGTTATCCATTACACTACGGAGAGTTAAATCTTAATTGTTTATTTATAATGCCTTAACATCTTCATTATATAATAAAGTTATCAATTATAGGGAGTGATTATAATGACTTACAGCCAAGCAGAAAACATTATTAAAAAAAGATGCGAATATTTTAATATGGATGTCACGCTTATACATTGCACTCAGCTTATTGATTACGGAAACTATTATATCATTTATGCAACCATTGACAATAATTGTCGCAAATTTCCTGTGTATAAATCAGCTATTTAAGTTATAATATTCATCAGTAGGTCATATATTTTGACCATGTTTGACTTTGTGTTGTATGATATGGTCATTAACATATTCAAAGGAGGATTAACTGATGAATTTAATACCAACAGTTATAGAAACAACAAACCGCGGTGAACGCGCTTATGATATTTACTCACGTTTATTGAAAGACCGCATTATTATGTTAGGTTCTGCTATCGACGATAACGTAGCGAACTCAATCGTATCACAATTATTATTCTTACAAGCTCAAGACTCTGAAAAAGACATATATCTTTACATTAACTCACCTGGTGGTAGTGTAACAGCTGGCTTTGCTATCTATGATACAATCCAACACATCAAACCAGACGTACAAACTATTTGTATAGGTATGGTAGCTTCAATGGGATCATTCCTATTAGCAGCTGGTGCAAAAGGTAAACGTTTTGCTCTACCTAACAGTGAAGTAATGATTCACCAACCACTTGGTGGTGCACAAGGACAAGCAACTGAAATTGAAATCGCTGCTCGTCATATCTTACGCACACGTGAAAAATTAAACAACATCTTATCTGAAAGAACAGGTCAACCAATTGATAAAATTGAAAGAGATACTGACCGTGATAACTTCTTAACAGCTGATGAAGCTAAAGATTATGGTTTAATCGACGATGTTATGCATCCTGAAGATATAAAATAATTTTTTAATAAAAAAACGCCTTTCCAATTTATTTTGGAAAGGCGTTTTTATTATATACTTAATTAATTGTTTCGCCGCTTCTTATTTTATCTGCCATTTCATTTAATTTACGTAACCTATGATTAATACCTGATTTAGAAATTTTACCTGTACTTACCATTTCTCCAAGTTCTTTAATAGAAACATCTTGGTTATCAATCCTTAATCTTGCCACTTCTCTTAAACGATCCGGTAAATTGTCTATTCCAATCTCTTTATCGATTAATTGAATACTCTCTACTTGTTTCATCGCTGCACTTACGGTTTTATTTAAATTTGCTGTTTCACAATTTACAAGTCTATTCACTGAATTACGCATATCTCTAATAATTCGAACATCTTCAAATTTAAGCAACGCTTGATACCCGCCTATTAAACTTAAGAAATCCGAGATTTTTTCTGCTTCTTTTAAATAACTAATGTAACCTTTTTTACGCTCTAACTGTTTAGAATTTAATTCATACTGATTCATTAAAGCTGTTAAATCTGCTGAATGCTCCTCATATAATGAAAATATTTCTAAATGATATGATGAAGTTTCCGGGTTGTTCACTGACCCGCCCGCTAAAAATGCACCTCGCAAATAGCTTCTTTTACAAATATCATTTTTTAAAATACTTTTATCAATTTCTTGTTTAAACATACCGTCTTGCAGTATACCAAGTTCATCTAGTATTTCTTTTGCTTTAACTTTAATTCTACTAATATATATATTGTTTTTCTTGAGTTTCATTTTCTTTCTTACTAATAATTCAACTTCTACACCGAAGCATTTTTTTATTAGTGAAAATATACGTCGTGCTATGGCTGCGTTTTCTGTTTGAACATTTATAACAAATTGTTGATTAGAAATGCTTAAGTTTCCATTCATTCTAATCAAAGCTGAAAGTTCTGCTTTTGCACAATCATCGTCAACTTCTATTCGCGTTAATTCATTTTTCATTTCTGAAGCAAAGCTCACAGCAGATCACCCTTTCTTATTTATACACATAAAAATAATGATATGCCGAAAGACATATCATACGTTTCATTTCTACTATATATTACATGGAACAGCCGGGCGTATCAAGTTATTCATCTTAAGTTTTATTTTTTTGCTGTTTCTTTGATAATACCAAACAAAATCATAGTCACGCCTATAATTAAAAAGATAACCCCTAAAGATTGATGAACAACTAACCCTGTTAACAATAAAATACATCCAATAAGTACCATCAAAATTTGTACTCGTTTCATAACTACCACCCCATTTTGTAACCCCTTACAAATACACTTTTATTCTACTTCAATTTTTAAAAGAAGCATAGTAATAACATTATAAATATTATTACTATGCTTCTCTAATTTATTTATCTTTTTTGTATTGAATCGTACTAATTTCTTGAAGAACAACTTCATATATAATACGTGCAAGCACTTTATTATTATGCCTAATATATTGATGTGGTGTAATACTCACAAGGTTTTTATCATGAATACATTGAACGCCCATCTCTTTTAATTTGTCATGATCAAAATCTACTTGTTTTGCATCTTCTTCTTCATATCTCAATAAAATTTCTTTATTAAAACGTTCATTCTGACAAATTACAAAATCTATAAACGGCGCTCCTACGTGATCGTGAATTGCTTTAACATGATCACTCACGCTATATCCAGTTGTTTCACCTTTTTGTGTCATAAGATTACATACATATAATCTTTCAGCTTCCGTATTAATAATCGCGTCTCTCATCTTGTTTAATATTAAATTTGGTAAAATGCTGGTATACAACGAACCAGGTCCCATAACAATTAAGTCTGCTTCTTCTATTGCTTGTATTGCTTCAGGCATTGGTTCAATGTCTTCAGGTGTTAAATATACTTCTTCTATCTTTTTAGATTTTTTAGGTATATTCGATTCACCGACAACAACTTCTCCATCAGACATAACCGCATTAAGCACAATACTTTTAGTTGTAGATGGTATAACTTGTCCTTTAATATTTAAAATTTTACTTAATTCTTTTACGGCATGTCCGAAATCATCCGTTATGTTAGTCATTGCTGCTAATAATAGATTTCCTATTGAATGACCACCCAATTTTTCCTCTTCAAAACGATATTGGAATAATTTTTCAAGCATTGGTTCTGTATCACTTAATGCTGCTAACACATTTCTAATATCACCAGGTGCAGGTATATCCATCACATCACGGATTTTACCTGTACTACCACCGTCATCAGCAACTGTAACAATGGCAGTTATATCAATTGGATAATCTTTCAGTCCTCTTGCTAATACTGAAAGACCTGTTCCGCCTCCAATTAGGACAACTTTAATTTTTTTCATTTTTTATTCTACTTTCGATATGTGCATCGCGATGTGACGTATACACAACATAATCAAAATTATCTTTAATATCTTCACCTAGTCTTTTAGCAAGTGCTACAGAGCGGTGTTGACCACCTGTACAACCAATTGCAATTGTTAATTGTGATTTACCTTCTTTTTTATATCCTGGTAACATAAACATCATTAAATCACTAAACTTCTTATAAAAAGTCGAAGTCTCTTTCCATTTCATTACATATTGGTATACTTCATCGTCTAACCCAGTTAATGGCCTTAATTCGTCTACATAATATGGATTAGGTAAAAATCTTACATCAAATACAATATCTGCATCTATAGGCATACCATGTTTAAAACCAAAGCTCAACACCCTTACTTCGAATGTTGAAGAAGGATCTTTTTCGAAAGTTTCAATTAATTCTTGTTTTAATGATTTTGGTTTCATTTCTGTAGTATCAATCACAAAATTACTAATACCTTTAATGTCACTTAGCAACACTCTTTCTTGCTCAATAGCTGCTAACAAGCTTCCTTTTTCACTAAGTGGATGTGTTCTTCTCGTTTCTTTATATCTTGAAATTAACCTTTTATCGTTAGCTTCTAAAAATAGTATATCCACAATAACCTTTTTTTCACTTTGTATATAATCTAATTCTTCTCTTAAGTTATTAAAAAAATCTCTTCCTCTTAAATCAATTCCGATTGCTACTTTTGATAAGGAAGGATTACCTTGATCCATCAAATCTACGAATTTTTGTAATAGGATTGGTGGTAAGTTATCTACGCAAAAATATCCTAAATCTTCTAACGCCTGTAATGCTACTGATTTACCTGCACCAGACATACCTGTAACGACTATTAATTCATTCTTCACATTGCTCTTGTCGACAAGTTTCATAACTATTCTCCTTTGACTATCAAATATACCTTTATATTACATCATAACATCATAAAATACATTAAATATATGAAGCTATCGATATTTATTAAAAGAGCGGAACAGAAATTATATTTTTTAAAAAATTTTGTAGTCCCGTCCCAACTAGGATTACTATGATAAAAAATTGTTCTAAGCTCATTTTCAGTCCAGTCAGCTACTCCCTATGTAATGAAACAGTCCGAGACATTTATATATGTCCCGGACTGTTTATAAATTTCATTAAATTAATTGTTCTTCGTCTTCTAGTGTTTCAATATAAGCTTGAGCATTTTGAGCTGCTATACTACCATCACCTGTTGCTGTAACGATTTGACGTAATGTTTTTTCACGTACATCTCCTGCAGCGTATACACCAGGTACGTTCGTTTCCATATCATCATTTGTTTCAATATAGCCATTTTCATTTAAAATACCTAATGATTCAAATGGTTTAGTTAATGGTTTCATACCGATGTAAATAAATACACCATCAGCTTCATGTTCTACTTCAGAACCGTCTTCAGTTGATACTAATGTTACTGAACCAACTTTTCCATCTTTTTCATTAATAGATTTCAATGTTGAATTCCAAATGAAGTCCATTTTTTCATTTTTAAATGCACGATTTTGAATGATTTTTTGAGCTCTTAATTCATCTCTTCTGTGTACAACTGTTACTTTGTCTGCAAATTTAGTTAAGAACATGCCTTCTTCTACAGCAGAATCTCCTCCACCAATAACGTAAATATTTTTACCTTTAAAGAATGCACCATCACAAACTGCACAGTAACTTACACCACGGCCACCTAATTCTTGTTCACCAGGCACACCAATTTTCTTATATTCTGCACCTGTCGCAATGATAATTGCATGTGCAGTTAGTGTTTTATCTCCCATGTTAACAACTTTATAATGACCTTTATCTTCTATATCTTTTATATCACCATATTCATATTTAGCACCAAATTTTTGCGCGTGTGTAAACATTTTAGTTGATAAATCTGGTCCAGTTATTAAATCAAAACCAGGGAAGTTCTCTACATCTTCTGTATTTGCCATTTGTCCACCTGGCATACCACGTTCTATCATCACAGTTGATAAATTAGCTCTTGAAGCATATACTGCTGCTGTCATACCAGCTGGACCTGCCCCAACAATAATTACATCATAATCTACTTGTGTAGTCATTTATAAACTGCCTCCTCTTATTAATTCAGTAGAATTGTACAACAATCATTCACATAAGCAAACTTATATGCTCACTAATGCTTTTATCGCTTTATTTAAGCGATAAGCTGTTATGTTAAATGAATTTTGTATCTCTTTTTTAGTTATTTTTTTATTTAATGTCTTTAAATAAATATAAATCGACGCGGCAACATAGTGTGTTGCTTCTTCAATATTTTCATGTTCTGCAATCAACATTTCAGCATGTTCTATCCATGACACGAATAATTCTTTACCATAATGTTGATATTCAGATTGTTCTATTAATCTCATACCTTCATCAATAAAACCTAGTTTATTAAGATGTAAATCTTGAAAGATATACGTAATATATAGTCGTTCATAATCAGGTAAATTCTCTAAAACTTCCCAAGTTTCATGGGACATGACTAATTCTTTATTCTTCATATGCCCCAATAAGAATATTCCATATAAACGATATCTATAATCTTCATCTTTTAATAAAGGTAACACTTGCTTATCTAGCATATCTTTAAGGTCGTCAATTTTCCATGGAGGTAATTGACTATGGTATTGTACACTACCTTCAAACTTTAGCCAATGACGTTTAGCCTCTTCCAAATAACCTAAATGATAAAAATTATAACTTAAGGCATGATGTAATTGTGGTGTACTCGCCTGAGGTTTCTTTAAAAGTGGCACTAACAATTGGTTTGAAGATTTATGCTTACCTAAATAACTTAACACTACACCCAATTTAAATGACTCTTCGTCATTAATAGGATGTAGCTTACTTAATTGTTTTAAATAATGGTTAAATCTATCCATTTGTTCAGTGTTATATAAGAGTAATGTCATATGGCAAAGTGCATAAATATCTGAGGGGTCCTCATCTAAGATTGTTTGTAATAATGCTTCTGCTTCTTCATATTTACTGTTATACAGCAACGCCATCGCTTTTAAATTCATGATATGCACATCTTCTTGCATAGTTAAACGCTGTCGTTCAAGGTAGTGATATGCTTCATCTAAACGACCATTACCAAATAAATATTGAAAGATATGCTGAATTACAAATCTTTCTGCTTCTTCTTCAACTACTGTTTGATCATCATATTTCACTTCGAACATTTGTATCATTTCATCAAAATAATCTTGGTCATCTTCCTCTGTTACATACCTTAAACCGAATAAAAATGCCTTGTTCGGTTCATTTGATTTTATGAACATCTGACTTAAATAAAAATAATAATCTGTTACAAAATTGCCCTTAGCTATTTGATCATACATTAGTTCTTCAGCTTTTGTATTTTGATTAAGCTCTACAAGACATTCAGCGTATGGCGGAATAATAACAAAATCATCAGGCGATAGTTCAAGTGCTTTTTTAAATAAAGACTCAGCATATATATAATCTTGTTCTCTCATTTTTTCCATAGCCTTATGGTAATAGAAGTCTTTATCAAACCTAACATGTATAATATTCGAATTGTCTCCCAATGATTTATTCACCGCCTCTTCTTAAGTTGCATTGGATTGCCAAATGCCATCATATCCTCAGGAACATCTTTCGAAACGATAGTTCCGCTAGCTACAATAGCATTATTTCCAATGTTAACGCCAGCTAAAATCGTCGCATTTGCTCCGATTAACACATTATCTCCAATGTTAACGCGACCAACCCTATATTCTTCTACTAAATACTCGTGGCATAATATTGTCGCATTATATCCTATTACACAGTTACTACCTAGTGTAATAAGTTCCGGGTATAAAATATCTGGCGTTGCTTTAAATGCAAAAGCAGTTTCCCTTCCTACTTTCATTTTTAAAGCTTTTCGATATAACCAATGTTTCCATTTAAGACTTGGTAAATATCTACTAATTTCAATGATAATAACATTTTTACATACTTTTATAAAACGTATTGTTTGATACATTTTCCATAATGGATTCGCACCAGAAACTTTCTTTATTTTTAATGCTCTCAAAATTAACACTTCTTTCAATTCGAGTTATGGTAATAACCTTTAACTTCTCTGAATTTAGGTAAATCATAACGTATCCTTCTATATAATATAAAGATGATTGATGCAATAATAATGACAATAGATATTACTTGAGCAATTCTTAAATATTCAGTAAGCATTAAACTATCTGTTCTTAATCCTTCTATAAAGTATCGACCAATAGAGTAATAAATTAAATATGCAAAGAATGTTTCGCCAATTTTTAAATGTGGTCTTATTAATAATAAAATAATAAATCCAATGATATTCCATATCGATTCATACAGGAATGTCGGTTGATAAAATACACCGTCAATTTGCATTTGGTTAATGATAAAATCAGGTATATGTATGTTTTCCAAGAAGCTTCTTGAAACAGGTCCACCGTGTGCTTCTTGATTGATAAAATTACCCCATCTCCCAATGGCTTGCGCTAAAATAATACCTGGCGCCACAATATCGACCATTTGGAAGAAGGATAAGTTTTTCACTCGACATAATATTGCCCCAGTTAAAAATGCACCAATTAATCCACCGTGTATAGCAATTCCACCGTTCATAATTAAAGGTATCTCTGCTAAGTGTTGACTATAATATTCCCATTCAAATGCAACATAATATATTCTCGCACAAATGATGGCCATAACCACACACCAAATGATTAAATCAATTAACGTTTCTTCTTTAATTCCTACCTTTTTAGCCGTGCTTTGTGCCATAAGATAACCAATTAATATACCAGATGCGATTATGATTCCATACCACCTAATTGAAAGTGGTCCTAATTGAATTGCGACTGGATCTATCCCTAGCACTTCCATCATTCTTTCTCCTTACTAGCGTTTTTTAATATTTCAGCATTTAGACGATTATTAAATTCTTCTGCCGTATTAATACCCATATTGTTTAGACGATAGTTCATCGCTGCCACTTCAATAATGACAGCTAAGTTTCTACCAGGTCGAACAGGTATTGTTTTCTTAGTAATTTTAGAATCGAGTATTTTTAATGTTTCTTCATTTAATCCTACACGATCATAAATTTTTTCTTTGTGCCATGTCTCTAAATTGATATTTAATTTAATACGTTTTTCCATCAAAATCGAACCGGCTCCAAATAATGTCATTACGTTAATGATACCTAAACCTCTTATTTCTAATAAATGTTCAATGATTTTCGGTGCTTTACCGATTAATTCATTCTTATTAATTTCTTTTATCTCTACGTTATCATCCGCTACAAGACGATGACCTCTTTTTACAAGTTCTAATGCTGTTTCACTCTTACCAACACCACTATCGCCAGTAATAAGAACACCAACACCATAAACGTCAACAAGTACACCGTGCAACGAAGTTTCAGGCGCTAATTCTCTTTCTAAATAGCTTGTCACTTGTCCCATCAATTTTGTAGTTGATGATTCGCTGATAAGTAGTGGCGTATTCTCTCTATTACAGCTTTCTTTTAATTCTTCAGGCGCTTCTAGTCCACGCGTTATAATAATAGCTGGTGTTTCCGGTCTACATAATTTAGCCATGCGTCCTTCTTTTTCTTCATCCGGCAACAAATTATAAAATGATAATTCTGTCGTACCTAATACTTGAATTCTGTCTGAAGAATAATGTGAAAAATACCCTGCCATCTCGAGCCCAGGTCTTGATAAATCAGTTTCAGTTACTTTGCGATGGAGTCCAGCCTTCCCAGCAATGACTTCCATGTTAAATTGTTCTATTAATTTACTACTCGTAATCATAGGTTCACCTCTAGGTTAATATATGTTAATTCTAATGAACTTTAGTGATAACTGCAATCATTATAAATATACGAAAAGTGACAATAAAGCAAAAACTAGAAGATTAAAGTTCGTTATTTTAAATTATTTGACTTTAAATATAGAAATGTTGCACGTGACACTTCTCTAGCAACTTTAGAGACTCGTAAATTTCTATATGACCAGAATTTATATTATTTCTAATAAAAAAGAGACTAGGACATAAATACATGTCTCAGTCTCTCATTATAAAGGCAGTAGCTGACTAGGTGGGACTACGAAATCTTTTTATTAAACTGAGATTTCTGTCCCGCTCCCAAACGTAACTTTCTAAGCTACTTATAAATTATTATTTTGATCGTTGTTATTATTATCGTTATTCTCGTTGTTCCCTTTGTTAAATGAACGGATAATTGTTCTTAATGATTCGTCTAATTGTTGTACTGGATCCACATCGCTGTTTTCTCTATTTTGAAATTGTTTATCAAATTCAGTTTTACCGTTTTTAGCTGTTGATTTTACTTTTTCAAATAAATCTTCAAATAATGTTTCTACATTTTCTCTAGATTTACTTGTGAATGCTGTTGATTTTTGACCATTATTTGAAGTAGCTTCTAATAGTTTCACCGCTTCATCTACATTAATATGGTCTTTCTCGATTAATTCTAAAATCTTTAACTGTACTTCGTTCATACTTTCGCCTCCCGTTTTATGCTCGATCTCTTTCTAAGATCGGCTTTAAATATTTACCAGTATATGATGCATCTACTTCTACTATATCTTCTGGTGTTCCTGTTGCGATGATTTCTCCACCGCCATCTCCACCTTCTGGACCTAAATCAACGATATAGTCTGCTGTTTTAATGACATCTAAATTATGTTCTATAATAATGACAGAGTCACCATTTTCTACAAGTCTGTTTAATACACTTAGCAAGCGTTTTATATCATCAACGTGTAAACCAGTTGTTGGTTCGTCAAGAATATATAACGACTTACCGTTAGAACGTCTGTGCAGTTCAGATGCCAGCTTCACACGTTGAGCTTCACCACCGGATAAAGTTGTAGCAGGTTGACCGAGTTTAATATAACCTAGGCCAACATCAACAAGTGTTTTAAGCTTTCTATTTATCTTTGGCAAGCTTTCAAAGAAATGATACGCATCTTCTACAGTCATTTCTAATACGTCAGAAATATTTTTTCCTTTATATGTTACTTCTAACGTTTCTCTATTATACCTTTTTCCATCACAAACTTCACATGGTACGTATACATCAGGTAAGAAATGCATTTCAATTTTGATAATTCCATCGCCTTTACATGCTTCACAACGGCCACCTTTAACGTTAAAACTAAATCTACCTTTTTGATAACCTCTTACTTTAGCTTCATTCGTTTGACTAAATACATCGCGAATATCATCGAATACACCTGTATATGTCGCCGGGTTAGATCTTGGTGTTCTACCTATTGGTGATTGATCTATATCAATAATTTTTTCTATTTCATTAACACCTTTAATAGATTTGTGTGCACCAGGTCTTGTTTTTGTATTATAAAGTTGTTTTTGAAGTCCTTTGTATAATACTTCGTTAACTAATGAACTTTTGCCGGAACCAGAAACACCCGTTACACAAGTCAATACTGATAATGGAAAATCTACATCTACATTCTTCAAATTGTTACTCGTTGCACCTTTTACAGAAATTTTGCGTTTCGTTATTTTTCTTCTCTTAGCCGGCACGACAACTTTTTCTTTACCACTTAAATATTGACCAGTTAAAGAATCTTCATTAGCCATGACTTCTTCTGGTGTACCACTCGCAACTATTTCACCGCCATGAACACCAGCTTTAGGCCCTATATCTACTAGGTAATCTGCTGCTTTCATCGTATCTTCGTCATGTTCCACAACAATTAAAGTGTTGCCCATATCTCTCATAGATTTCAAAGTATTAATTAATCGGTCATTATCACGTTGGTGTAGTCCTATAGAAGGCTCATCAAGAACATAAAGTACACCTGATAACCTTGAACCAATTTGCGTTGCTAATCTTATACGTTGCGCTTCACCACCAGATAAAGTACCTGATGATCTGTTTAATGTTAAATATTCTAAACCAACATCATTTAAGAATGTTAGTCTTTCGTGTATTTCTTTCAAAATTAGCTTAGCAATTTGACGTTCAGTTTCATCAAGCGTTAAATTATCGAAGTGTTTTAACGAATCACTTATAGAATATCTTACAACTTCACCTATATGTTGACCGTCTACTTTAACACATAAAGCTTTTTCATTTAATCGATAACCATTACATGTTTCACATGTTTTTTCGACCATGTATTTTTGCATAACTTCTCTTACATATTCAGATGGCGAATCATGGTATCTTCTTTCGATGTTATTCAACACACCTTCAAAAGCCATCATTCTTGTACGTTTTGCTTTTGTACCATAATCTTGATTAAATTCAAATTTAATTTCATCATCATGACCACGTAAAATGATATTTTTTTCTTTTTTAGTTAAATCTTTAAATGGCTTATCCATATCTATTTTAAAATGCTCACATGTTTGTTCTAATAACGTTGGATAATAATTAGAACTAATAGGTTGCCATGGTAATATAGCGCCATCTTTAAGGCTTAAAGTTTTGTCTGGCACAACTAAATCTATATCAACTGTTAATTTACTGCCTAAACCATCACACGATGGACAAGCACCAAATGGACTGTTAAATGAGAACATTCTAGGTTCTAAATGATCAACAGAGAATCCACAAATTGGACATGCATGGTGCTCTGAAAACTTAATTTCATCACCATCAATAACGTCAGCAATTGCAGTACCATCAGCTAATTCTAAAGCAGTTTCTAATGAATCAGCTAGACGTGCTTCTATGCCATCTTTAACGACTAAGCGGTCTATTACGACATGAATTGTATGGTTTTGATTTTTATTTAATTCTGGTACATCGTCTACGTCTAAAATTTGGCCGTCAACTTTCAATCTTGCATAACCCTTTTTAGCAATATCGTCGATTAATTTCTTATGTGAACCTTTTCTTCCAGAAATTATTGGAGATAGAATTTGAATTTTAGTTCTTTCTTCTAACTCCATTACTTGATCGACCATTTGCTGCACGGTTTGAGATTTTATTTCTATACCATGGTTTGGACATATCGGTCTTCCTACCCTTGCATATAGTAATCTTAAATAATCATAAATTTCAGTTACCGTTGCAACAGTAGAACGCGGATTTTTACTCGTTGTTTTTTGGTCAATCGAAATAGCTGGTGACAGCCCTTCAATTAAATCAACGTCCGGCTTATCCATTTGTCCTAAAAATTGTCTTGCGTAAGCACTTAAAGATTCTACATATCTTCTTTGTCCTTCAGCATAAATAGTATCAAAAGCTAATGAAGATTTACCTGACCCAGATAAACCTGTCATCACTATTAATTGATCTTTAGGTATTTCAATATCTACATTTTTTAAGTTATGTGCTCTCGCACCCTTTACGATGATGGATTTATTTTTCATCTCAGTCACCTTTCTGCTTTTAATTCAAACAATATGTCTCTTAATTCAGATGCACGTTCGAAGTCTAAATCTTTCGCAGCATCTTTCATTTCGTTCTCTACGCGCTCAATTGTTTTCTCTCTTTCTTTCTTCGTGAGTTTCTTAGGTGCTTTTTTCTTGTCTTGTTCGTTAACTTCATCTGTTTCAACTGTAGCAGATATGACATCGCGTATTTTCTTATTAATTGTTTGTGGCGTAATATTATATTTTTTGTTATATGCTTCTTGTGTTTCTCTACGTCTATTTGTTTCATCAATAGCTGTTCTCATAGAATCAGTAATTTTGTCAGCATACATAATAACTTTACCTTTATCGTTACGTGCAGCACGACCTGCTGTTTGGATGAGTGACCGTTCTGATCTTAAGAAACCTTCTTTATCAGCATCTAAAATTGTAACAAGCGATACTTCAGGGATATCTAAACCTTCTCTTAGTAAGTTAATACCCACTAACACATCATAAACACCCATTCTTAAGTCTCTAATAATTTCAATTCTTTCGAGTGTTTTAATTTCAGAATGTAAGTAGTTTACTTTGACTCCTGCTTCTTTTAAATAAGTTGTTAAATCTTCACTCATTTTTTTCGTAAGCGTTGTGATAAGAACACGCTCATTTTGTTCAACACGTTCGTTTATTTCTGACATTAAATCATCGATTTGATTTTTACTAGGTCTTACTTCTATGATTGGATCTAACAAACCAGTTGGTCGTATAATTTGTTCAACCATTTCATCTGTATGCTCAATTTCAAATGGACCAGGCGTAGCTGAAACGTACACAAGTTGTTTCGTTTTCTCTTCAAATTCTTCAAATTTAAGAGGTCTATTATCTAAAGCACTTGGCAGTCTAAAGCCATGTTCAACAAGAACATTCTTTCTAGCTTGGTCACCATTATACATACCTCTAATTTGTGGTAATGTAACATGAGATTCATCAACCATAACTAACCAATCATCACCAAAATAATCTAATAATGTATATGGAGTAGAGCCTTTAGGACGTAACGTTAAGTGAACTGAGTAGTTCTCAATCCCTGAACAAAATCCCATTTCTCTCATCATTTCTAAATCATAGTTTGTTCTTTGTTCTAAACGCTGTGCTTCTAATAATTTATTTTCTTTACGCAATTCTTCTAAACGTTCTTTTAATTCTTGTTCAATTCGTTCAATTGCAACTTTCATTTTTTCTTCACGTGTTACGAAGTGGGAAGCTGGATAAAATAGGAAATGTTCTCTTTCTGCTATAACTTCTCCAGTTAAATAATTCACTTCTCTAATTCTATCTATTTCATCACCAAAAAATTCGACTCTTACACATAGCTCATCACGAGATGCTGGGAATATTTCAACAACATCCCCTCTAACTCTAAATGTACCACGTCTAAAATCGATATCATTTCTAGCATATTGGTTATCTACTAATTTTCTTAATAATTCATTTCTTTCCATTTCCATGCCCTTACGTACACTCACTACTAAATCCTTATATTCTTCTGGATTTCCTAAACCGTAAATACAACTCACACTCGCAATAACAATAACGTCATTACGTTCAAACAATGAACTTGTAGCTGAATGGCGCAATTTATCTATTTCATCATTGATAGATGCATCTTTTTCTATGAAAGTATCTGTTTGAGGCACATATGCTTCAGGTTGATAATAGTCATAATAACTTACAAAGTATTCAACACGATTTTCAGGGAAAAACTCTTTAAATTCACTATATAATTGCCCGGCTAACGTTTTATTATGAGCAATAATCAATGTCGGTTTACCAACTTCTTTAATTACATTACTCATCGTAAATGTCTTACCAGTACCAGTAGCACCTAATAATGTTTGGTGTCTTTTACCGTCTTTAATACCCTTTACAAGAGATTTAATTGCTTCAGGTTGATCGCCTTGCGGAGAGTATTCAGAATGTATTTCAAAAGGAATATGTTGCATAGTAACCTCCTAATTTTCTCAAATATATAAATATATTTTAACAAATTTTTGTAAAAATAACCAAACATTTGTTCGTTCTAAGTTTATAAAAATACAAATAAGAGGAAAAATCACATTGATTTATCCTCTTATCTATCTTGATTCAATTTTATCTATTTTGAGTGCGTCCACGATATAATAACCAGCGACTAGACTGATAACATCTAACACAATAATCAACTCATCATGAAAGAACCCTTTGTAAACTGATGCACCGATAATAACTGTTGCAATCAGTAATCCAATCCATTTATTTTGAGTGATTTGTGTCAAAACTATAACCAGTAAACAAGGGAGGAACAATGCTAGAATTGGCCAAATCATTCAATTCGTTAACTCCTTTTTGTTTCACGTTTTTCAAGAATTGTCATTGTCGTTTCTTTTAATTCAGAACGTGGAATAAATTTTTCTTGTAACATTTCCGGTATAATATTTTGAATAAAATCTTGTACTGATGATAAATGATCGAATTGCATAATTGTTTCTAATGAGCTTTCGTAAATTTCAAAAAACAAAGGTTCAGGGTTTCGTTTTTGAATTTCTCCAAAAGATTCATAAAGCAAGTCAATTTTATCAGCAACACTGAGTATTTGTCCTTCTATACTATCATCTTTACCCTCTTGTAGTCTATGTCTATATATACTTTGATATTCTTCAGGAAATTCTTCTGTTATAAACTTTTCTATCATTTCTTCTTCAACTTGAGAAAATAATTTTTTCAATTCATACGAAGCATATTTTACAGGTGTTTTAATATCACCAGTGAATATTTCGGGATAATCGTGGTTTAATGCTTTCTCATATACAAGTTTCCAATTAATTTCTTGGCCATTTGCTTCTTCAACTGTAGCTAAATATTGTGCTATTTTAGTTACTTTAAAAGAATGTGCTGCCACATTATGGTCTTGAAATTTGAATTTTCCAGGACATCTTACTAATTTCTCTAAATCTGTTAAACTTTTAAAATATTGGTGTACCCCCAAATTAATGTTCCTCCTTTAATTGTAAGACTAAGTTATTTAGTGTTTTTTCGGACAATTCTCCTAAATATACTTTTTCTACTTTCCCTTCTTTATTCACAAAAAGTGTTGTTGGTATATTATAAGATTTAAACTTTTTCAAAAAGTCTTCTTCTGCTACATATATATCATAATTTACATGAACGTCATCAATAAGTTGTTGTGCTGGTTTTCTTTTATCTTTAACATTTAAACCTATCAGTTCCACATCTTTATTGGAATGCTTAGCGTATTTAACAAGCTCGGGCATTTCTCTCTTACAAGGATCGCACCATGAAGCAAATAAATTAATAACTGTAATTTCATTTTTAGAAGTTACTTTTTTTAATTCAGTTGGTTCAAGTTTATCAAAAGTTTTCACTTTTTCATCATTAACATTTAAACCAGTTGCAGGATGACTATTTGGAAAAGCTTGTTCTCCCTGTTGTTCTTGAAATTGTTCTTTATTTTGAAACTTATTTACGTCTATCACTTTATATATACTTATTCCTATAATACTCATTAAAATTAATACTAGTATGATTTTTAACCATTTTTTCATTACTTCAAACCTCTTCAGCTTAATTTACATTTATTATATCAACTAAAGTTATAAAAAAAAGCAAATAGTTTAAATTCATAATTGAATTAACTACTTGCTTGTACATATTTAACTAAAATGACTAATGTATATAGTTGTATGCTTTAGCTGCAGAAGCTGAAATTGTTCGTGAAGAAACAACTCCTACACCTTGATAGTTCATCTCTGATACTTGTAGAGAACCATCAGAGTTAACATTTTCAACGTATGCTACATGACCGTAGCCACCAGCTGTAGATTGTAATATAGCGCCTGCTGAAGGAGTATTGTTAACTGTATAACCAGATTGTGCAGCTGCATTAGCCCAATTGTTAGCATTTCCCCAAGTGCTTCCAATATCAGGTCGTTTACTAAATGCATAGTAAGTACATTGACCTGAAGTATATAAATTAGCCCCGCCACCTGATGATGGTCTGCTATACGATACTGCAGTAGTTGGCGATTCATTATTAAACGTTGGTAAAGCGTATGCTTGGTAGTCTTCAGTATTATACTCACTACCAGTTGAAGTTTGCTCAAATACATATCTTAATAAGCTTTCTTCTTGAGCTGATGCTTCAGGTGCGTTAATTGAAACAGTAGTTGGTTCTGCAGTAGCTTCATCGCCAGATAATTGAGCGTCTGCTGATACTAATAATGGTTTACCAACTAAAATAATATCTGATGACAAGTTATTCCATTCTTTTAATTCTGATACAGTTACGTCAAATTTTTTAGAGATTTTATTGAGTGTATCGCCTTCTTGTATAACATAAACGTCATCTTTTAATACTTTTATATTTTGTCCTACTGAAACTTCAGTAGAAATTTTATTTAATTCTTTAAGATTTGAAATAGAAGTCCCATATTCTTGTGCGATAGTTGCTAATGTTTCACCTTCTTTAACTTCATGCTCTGCAGCAAAAGCTGTTGTTTGTACTAAAGATGTTAAAGCTGTAACAGATGCAAACGTAACTAATGTCTTCTTCATGATGGTTAAATCCTCCTGAGATTTATATGTTTTTATTTATATTTATATTAATTTGAGTTTCCCTCAACTATTACTGGAAATATAATATCATAAAATCATCGCACAAATTCCTTTGTTACATATTCGTAATATAAACGTTACCTTTCTATAATTTAAATTAAAAATATCTATAAAGTTTATTATGACAGTCTTAATAGCTAGTATTAAATAATATTCATAATATAATATCGTCAGAAAAAATCATTGTCGATGGAGAATTTATCCAAAAACCATTTACCAATTCTTATTTCATTAAAATACAATGTAACAATTATAAAAAAAGAAAAATACAGAGTTATAAGTTTTCGTAACTTATAACTCTGTATTTTATTTTTGTTCTGCTAACCATTTTGCTACTTCTTTAGCTTCTTTTTCATCAACTACTTTACTCGGCATACTACCTTTACCTTCATTGATAATTTTCTCTATATCTTGTTCTGATAGTTTAGAACCTACATTTTTCAATGATGGACCAGAAGCACCTTCTAAGTCTTTACCGTGACAGCCGACACAAGAATTATTTTTAAAAATCTTTTCCCCCTGAGAGCTATATTCTTCAGATTTACTTTCGTCCGATGAAGAATTTCCACATCCAGCAAACACTAATGAAGAAGCCGCAACGATTGAAATAATGCCCATTTTAAATCTCATGTTTTACACCCCATATTAATATATAATCACATTAATATTTTACCATGATTGTGTTTATTTTAAAACGATATTGTGTATCTTTTCACAAAACCTTAACTATTATGTTCATCAAAAAAATCAGGTGAATTTCTTGTTATTTAAGAATTTCACCTGATTTTTGTTTACTTTATTTTATGATTGCTCGTTTAATTGACTACGTAAATATGCATCTATAAACGGATCAATTTCTCCGTCCATTACTGCACTTGTATTTCCTGTTTCTTCATTGGTTCTATGATCTTTAACCATCGCATATGGATGGAATACGTAAGAACGTATTTGACTTCCCCACCCAATTTCTTTCTGCTCACCTCTTATTTCATTTAAAGCAGCAGCTTGTTCTTCTAATTCTCTTTGATAAAGTTTAGCTTTTAACATTTTCATTGCTTGCTCTCTGTTTTTAATTTGAGAACGCTCATTTTGACAAGTAACAACGATGCCTGTTGGTTGGTGTGTAATACGCACCGCTGAATCAGTAGTATTAACGTGCTGTCCACCTGCACCGGATGCTCTATAAGTGTCTACTGATATATCTTCAGAATTAACTTCGATTTCAATTTTTTCATTATTAAATTCTGGTGTAACTTCACAAGAAACAAATGATGTATGTCTTCTTCCCGAAGAATCAAATGGAGAAATACGTACTAATCTATGAACACCTTTTTCAGCTCTTAAATAGCCATAAGCATTGTGCCCTTTAATTAATAAAGTTACACTTTTAATTCCTGCTTCATCACCATTTTGGTAATCTAATGTCTCAACTTTAAAGCCTTTATGTTCAGCGAATCGTTGATACATTCTGAGTAACATAGAACCCCAATCTTGAGATTCTGTTCCGCCAGCACCAGGATGTAATTCTAATATCGCATTATTCTCGTCATGCTCTCCATTTAATAATAGATTCAATTCAAATTGTTCTATATCTTTATTAATTGTTTTTAAGTCAGACTCTAAAGCTTTATGCATATCTTCGTTATATTCTTCTTGTAGTAATTCAATCGTTGTATACAAATCTTCAATTTGATTTTCTAAATTATAAAAATCATTTACAACTGACTTGAGTGCATTATTTTTATTAATAATTTCTTGTGCTTTATTCTGATCATCCCAAAAAGAAGGATCAACCATCATTTCTTCATATTCTTGTATGTTTGTCTCTTTATTTTCTAAGTCAAAGAGACCCCCTGATGTTTAATAATTTTTCATTATGCTTATTTAAAATCTGTTTAATTTCCGTTAATTCCATAATTTAACTCCTTTACGCTTTACCGTGACAATTTTTATATTTTTTGCCGCTTCCACAAGGACAAGGGTCATTTCGACCTACTTGTTCATCTTTAACAATCGGTTTAGGTTTTACTTTTTCTTTACCGTCGTTTGCTCCAACGTGTTTAGCTTCACCAATTTCAACTTGTTGACGTTCTACTTGTTCACCGCGGTCAATTGTAGCTTTTAAAATATACTTACTTACTTCGTCTTCAATGTCACTTAACATTGTTTCAAATAATTCTAAACCTTCATTTTGATATTCACGCAATGGATTTATTTGACCATAAGATCTCAAGTGAATACCTGTACGTAATTGATCCATCGTATCGATATGATCTGTCCATTTACGGTCTATCGTTCTTAATACAATCATACGTTCAAATTCAGACATTTGATCTCCGAATTCTTCTTGTTGATGTTTATATTGGTCTTTAATTTTCTCAAGTACAATTTCTTGGATATCTTCATAGTCTCTTCCACGTATATCATCTGCTTTAATTACACCAGGTTGTAGATAAGAATCTTCGATATATTGAACAAGTGCTTCATAATCAATATCATCTTCATTAGCAGATAAATGATAGTTTATACCACGTTCAAGAGAAGATTTAATCATACCTTTAACGATATTTTCGACATTATCATTTTCAATAATATCATTACGTTCACCGTATATAATTTCACGTTGTTGTCTTAAGACATCATCATATTCTAATAGACGTTTACGAGCATCAAAGTTATTACCTTCAACACGTTTTTGAGCAGACTCTACCGCTCTTGAAACCATTTTTGATTCAATAGGTGTATCATCATTCATACCTAGTCTGCCCATCAATGATTGCATGCGTTCAGAGCCGAATCTCACCATTAATTCATCTTGTAACGATAAATAGAATCTACTTTTACCAACGTCACCTTGACGTCCAGAACGACCTCTTAATTGGTCATCAATACGTCTAGATTCATGTCTTTCTGTACCGATAACTGCTAGTCCACCTAATTCTATAACGCCTTCGCCTAGTTTAATGTCTGTACCACGACCAGCCATGTTTGTCGCGATTGTAACAGCGCCTTTTTCACCAGCGCTTTGAATAATTTCCGCTTCACGTTCATGGTTTTTCGCGTTTAAAACATCATGTCTTACGCCTTTTTTCTTCAGTAAGTTCGAGATATATTCACTCGTTTCAACCGCTACTGTACCTAATAGTACTGGTTGACCTTTTTTGTATAATTCGATGACATCTCTAACTACAGCATCAAACTTACCTTTTTGAGACGCAAATATCATATCTGCTTCATCTTTACGTTGAATAGGTCTATTAGTAGGAATTTGAGTTACAGTCATATTATAAATGTTTCTAAATTCTTCTTCTTCCGTCTTAGCAGTACCTGTCATACCAGATAATTTATTGTACATTCTAAAGAAGTTTTGGAATGTAATAGAAGCCATTGTTTTAGACTCATTTTGAATTTCTAATCCTTCCTTAGCTTCAATAGCTTGATGCAATCCATCTGAGAAACGACGGCCCGGCATTGTACGACCAGTAAATTGGTCAACAATC
Source organism: Mammaliicoccus lentus (assembly GCF_002902755.1). Taxonomy (GTDB): domain Bacteria; phylum Bacillota; class Bacilli; order Staphylococcales; family Staphylococcaceae; genus Mammaliicoccus; species Mammaliicoccus lentus. The sequence goes on from NZ_PPRS01000003.1 coordinate 98,530, forward strand.
ATTATTTCACCGTCTTCAACAACATAGTCCTTGTCTTTAAACATCGTACGATTTGCTTTTAATGCAATGTTGACATGATGCATTAAGTTTACATTTTTAACATCGAACAAGTTATCTATTTTAAACATGCGTTCTGCTTTATCAATACCTTGTTCAGTTAACGTAATCGCTTTTGTCTTTTCATCATACGTAAAGTCATCTTCATCTTTTAACATTTTAACGAAAACATTTGCTTGAGTATAAAGTGTCGTAGATTTTTCTGCTTCACCAGATATGATTAACGGTGTTCTCGCTTCGTCAATTAAAATAGAGTCGACTTCATCGATAATCGCAAAGTTTAATGGTCTCATTACGCGGTCATCTTTGTATGTGACCATGTTATCTCTTAAATAGTCAAAGCCTAATTCATTATTCGTACTATACGTAATATCTGCAGCATATGCCGCTCTTTTTTCTTCTGTACTTAAAGAATTTAAATTCAAGCCTACAGATAAACCTAAGAAGTTGTATAGTTTTGCCATTTCTTCACTTTGGAAACTAGATAAATATTCGTTTACTGTAACAACATGTACCCCTCTGCCACTCAGAGCATTTAAATATACAGGCATTGTTGCTGTTAACGTTTTACCTTCACCAGTTTTCATTTCTGATATATCACCACGATGAATTGCAATACCACCCATAACTTGTACTTTAAATGGTGTCATGCTAAATACACGTGTAGAAGCTTCTCTTACGATTGCATATGCTTCTGGAAGTATTTTATCTAAATACTTTTCTTGTTTTTTATAATCTTCTATCTCTGCTAATTCTTTTTGGTATTGTACTGTCTTTTCTCTTAATTGGTCATCTGTTAGTTTTGCAATTTCGTCTTCAAAACCGATGACTTGATCTGCTAATTTTGCAAGTGATTTTACAACTCGCTTATTACCATCAGCTAATTTTGATAAAAAACCCATTTTGTTCTCTCCTTCAACTAGGAAACTAGTAATCTTACAACAATATATCATAACACTTTTATTTTTATTTTTATACTATTTAAGATTACCACCTCTTTTAACGAAAAGCTATTATTACACAAAGAAAACTGACACAGAAGTTCTGCATCAGTTTTCGGTTTATTCATTTATTGTATTGATGTTTCAATTAAACCATATTTACCGTCTTTACGTTTGTAAACTATACTTGTTCCATCTGTTTCTGCATCTGTGAAGATGTAGAAATCATGACCTAGTAGATTCATTTGTAAAACAGCTTCTTCAGAATCCATAGGTTTCAATGCGAACTGTTTAGAACGAATAATTTCTATTTCACTATCGCTTTCTTCGTTTTCCTCCGGATAACCAGGTTCAGTAGTAGCGAATATGTCTTTTTCTCGTCCTTTATCACGATACTTTCTGTTTACTTTTGTTTTGTACTTACGCACTTGTCTTTCTAATTTGTTAGTTATTAAGTCGATTCCAGCATATAAATCATCATGTTTTTCTTCAGCTCTTAAAGTAACTTCTTTCAACGGAATTGTTACTTCAACTTTACTACTTGAATCCTGATAAGTTTTAATTTTAACATGAGCTATCGCTTCTGGGACATTTGTAAAGTAACGTTCTAATTTACCTACTTTGTCCTCAATATAATTTCTTATCGGATCAGTCACTGTGATGTTTTCACCATGAATTTCAAATCTGATCATAAAGCACCGACTCCTTTAATGCGCTATTCTCTTTGTGTTTCTTCCTACTATTATTTTACCATTATTTTATCCTCTTGCAAATGTTAAGGCATCTAGTTTTCTGATTTTTCTAACAAATAAATGCTCGGCCATTTGATGTAATGTTAGACCCGTCGTATAGATATCATCTACTAGTAATATTTTTTTATTTTCTAAGTTTATTTCGTCGATTAATTTAAATGGATTATTTTGTTCTGACCTTTCTGTTTTCGACAAGCAAGCTTGTTTTTTTCGTTCTTCTGTTTGAAATAGTTGTGTATAAGGTATGTTTTGTTTATCTAATACGTACGCAACATGATCGAAAGTTCTATTTCTTAGTTTATTATCATTAATAGGTGCTGGCACGATTAAATCATAATTTTTAATTATCTTTCTAGGTATTTGAAATATTTCGTACAAAGCTAAATCTCCAGAAAATTTATATTGATGCATCAATGTTTTAATGAAAGTTTGATAATCATAAAGTGTATGTAGTTGATTAATTAATTTATAACTTTGAGATAACCACATACAATCTAAACATTCATGTTCATCTTCTGATAATATTTTCAAACATTTTGTACATCTTCGTACATTATGATTAAACGTCAAATTTAACCGGCAAGATTGGCATATGTTTTGAGATTGATTAAATAAATTCAATAAATTTATCGATTCATTTATTGAATTTTGACAGATTAAGCATTTTTTCACTTTAACCATCCTCTTTCTTTAGCAAGTTTATTCATGCTCATAATTTCTTTTCTTGCTAAGTCCATTTCTTTAGTTATCCCTTTGTTGTAACATATTACGTTTCCTGTCGGATTAGAAGTCTTTCTACCGACTCTTCCTGCAATTTGAATAATAGCACTTGAAGTAAACATATCTGTTCGAATAATTACAACATCCAATGCTGGTAACGTAACACCTCTCTCTAAAATAGTCGTTGTAAACATGATATCAACTTCGTTATTTCTTAAACGACTAACTTTCTCATGTCTTTCTGGATCTTGACTCGATACACATTCAATCTTTGAAAAGTACTGCGTATATAGTTTGAATACAGATTCCATATAATTAATATCGTGGAAAAATACAAATGTTTTTCTATTTTCATTAACTTGTCTTTTTAAAAATTTTAGTAATTTATGATTTATTTTTGTTGTCTTAACAATATTATAATGAAATTCTGGTACAGGTAGAGGGTGTCCGTGATAGCGTGCAGGTAAAGTTATTATTTGATGTTCTTTGAAAAGTGAACGCAGTTGTTTGTTAGGAGTAGCAGTTAAATAAATATGACTAGATTGTATACGAGTTGCTTTACTTATCGTTGTCATTAACTGATTGTCCATTTCTAAAGGAAATGCATCAACCTCGTCAACGATTACCACATCAAAATGTTGATAATATCTCATCAACTGATGAACTGTAGATACAATAAAGGTACTGTCAAATTTAGCAAACTGTCCTTCATATAATAAATCTAGTTGTTCATCAACAAAAGCCTGTTTCAACCTTAAATATACTTCTTTAACAACATCTACTCTTGGAGAGACAACAGCCACGTTATAACCTTTACGTCTTGCTTTAGAAATACCTTCAAAAATCATTTCTGTCTTTCCTGCACCTGTAACTGCGTGCAATAGCAATGGGGAATGTGACAAGATAGCTTCACTAACCTTTTGAGAAGCTAGTTCTTGTTGAGGACTTAATTTAAAATCTAGTTTAAAGTATCCGGATGTCTCTTCTCTGTGACTTTCTATCACGTATATATTTTTACAACTTTGAACTTCACCAAGTTGAATACAACTTCTACAATAAATAGTTTCTTTATTACAGTGGTAACAATAATAATGATAGAACATCCTTTGATCAGTATTTGTACATTGATTACATTTATACTTATCATTAACGATTGTAACCCCTGGTAAAGTTTTTAAAATTTTTTCATCAGTAATGTCACTTAAATCATGACAAATACGGCCATAATATTTCATATTACCTCCAATAAAAAAGCGCAAAAAGCATATGCTTTTTGTGCTGACATTATATTATTTTGTTAAATCGATTGGTGTTGTTGTATAGCCTACACCTAAAGAGCCTTCTCCTAAATGTGTTCCGATGACAGGACCAAAGTAACTAATAATTACATTTGCTTTTGGAAACTTTTCTTCTAGTTGTTTCTTCCAAGCAAGTGCGCCTTCTTCATCATTGGCATGTATAACACAGATTGAAACTTCCGAAGACTGGTCTATTTCTTTAGCAATTTGTTCTTCGATTCGTTTCATTGCTCTTTTTTTCGTTCTAACCTTCTCATAAGGGACAATTTTAGTATCAACAAAATGAAGTATAGGTTTCACCTGTAACATTGTGCCTACTAAAGCTTGAGCGCCATTAAGACGTCCGCCCTTTTTAAGGTTGTTTAAATCATCAACTATAAAGTATGCATTTGCTGCTTGCTTCATTTCTTCTAATTGCTTTAAAATGCTTTCAAGCGGCACATTCTCTCGAATAAGTTGACTAGCTTTCAACGTGTAAAAGCCTTGAACCATACAAGATATTTCTGAGTCAAATGGATGTACTTTTATACCTTCAACCATAGAGTTTGCAGTAATAGCACCTTGGTAAGCACCGCTAATACCACTGGATAGATGAATTGCAATCACATCTGTATATCCTTCTCTTTCCAATTCTTCTAATAACGCTACATAGTCTCCAATTGTAGGTTGAGAAGTAGTTGGTAATTGTGTTTCATTTCTCATTCTTTTATAAAAATCTTCCGTATTTAAATCTATTAATTCTCTGTATGTTTCATCTTTAAAAATCACATTTAAAGGGATTATTTTAATTTGATATTCATCAATATAAGCCTGATCTAAATATGCTGTCGAATCCGTTATTACAGCAATTTTCATAAAATTTTTCCTCCTAGATTCTCTTCCATAAACATCATATCTAATAAACAGATATTTGAAAAGTACTTTATCTATTAAATTGCTGCTTGTGCCATTTTAGAATACTTATAAGTGTTATCTTTCTTAACAAGTGTTACGACTTCATTAAATGATTTTTTTTCATCATCTCCACCACTTTTCGGGTGAGCTGTAGTATCTACATTATAAAACACAACAACCTTATCTTTATCTTTTTCTAAAAATTTAATATTAGAAATTTTTTTATCAAACTTATAATCTTTAAGCGTATCTTGTAAAACTGACTTTTCTTCTTTAACATCTAACTGTTTTGAATCATGATCTATCGTATCAATATACTTATCTACATTACCTTCGTTTAAAGATTCCCTATTTTTCTCAATCGCATCTTTAACAGCTTTCTCTGTATCTTTATCTACCTCAATTGTTTCTTTCGGATTGCCTTTATCATCTAATAATACACCTTGGCTATCGTCTTTATCCTTCGTTTCTTGTTTAGGTTCATCTTTAGAACCACACGCCGCTAATATTAAAGTCAAAGCTATGCATAAAAATATTAATTTATTCTTCTTCAATTGATACAATCCTTTCCCGTCTAATTTCAATAGTATATAATATATCGTAACAGATAACGATGTAAAGGGAGAAGTTTTAACATGGCTGAAGGACTAATTACTATAAAAGCACCACATGAAACTGAAATAATAATAAATAAATCTAGATTTATAGCGAGTATTCACCCGGCCGAAACAGAAGAAGAAGCTAAAGCATTCATACAGCAAAAGAAAAAAGAACATCATTCAGCGACTCATAACTGCTCAAGTTACGTCATCGGACCAACTATGCTCACACAAAAAGCCAATGATGACGGAGAGCCTTCTGGAACTGCTGGTGTACCAATGCTCGAAGTATTAAAAAAGCAACAATTACATAATGTAGTTGTTGTGGTTACCCGTTACTTTGGTGGCATAAAACTTGGTGCCGGAGGACTTATCAGAGCTTACGGAAGTGCAGTAAGCCAAGTGATTAATGAAATCGGTCGTATCATTTTACTTGAAGCTATACCGTTTGAAGTCACTTTAGATTATGATCAAACGGGTCGTTTTGAATATGAATTACAACAAACAGAATATATGCTTGTTGATACAGCCTACACTGATAAAGTGAAATATACGATACACGTGATTGCCTCAGAAGAAGAAAACTTTATGAATTTCTTAGATGAAATTAATCAAGGAAAATACGAATTAAATAGAGAAGAAACTATTGCCTTACCGTTTCCATATAACAAAGAAGAAGAACGCTAAATTTAGCGTTCTTCTTTATATTTAGACCGTGTTAATAAATTGAGTATAGGTCTGTAATTAGGATGTATTAAACCTGTAAATTCTACGATTAATTCAATTGTAATTAAAATCATAATAAACATCATCAATACACCGTATGGCGGTGATAAGTATAGTATGACACTAGATATGCTAAACAATATAGCAATCATATAGATTAATACTACTGTCTGTCTATGTGTATAGCCTAAATCCAATAACTTATGATGTAAATGTGATTTATCTGCCTGTACTATGGATTGCTTATTATGTAATCTTCGAATTATAGCAAACAACATGTCTATAAATGGTACTGCTAAAATAACCATCGGGAAAAATAGTGATATTAATGTAATGTTTTTAAAACCTAATAGTGATAAAACACCAATAATATAACCTAACAACAATGCACCACTATCTCCAAGGAATATTTTTGCTGGATGCGAATTGAAAACTAAAAATCCTAATAACGAACCAATTAACACGCTACATATCATCATTATGAAAATATTTTGTTGTAATATGGCAATAAATCCAATCGTTACAAGCGCAATACACGAAATACCTGAAGCTAGACCATCTAATCCATCTATTAAATTAATTGCATTCATAACTGCGACTACCCAAAATATAGTCATAGGTATACTAAATATGCCGAATTCTATAACAATTCCAAAAGGTAATGTTATAAAGTCTAATGTAACACCATTTAATACAACTATAAGTGAAACTGCTATTTGTCCTGCAAGTTTCACCAGTGGTTTCATATCGTATAAATCATCGACTAAACCAATTAAATAAATAACAATTGCACCTAATATAATAGGTATTATTTCATGTTCAACTGGTTTGCCCCACCATAACCCGATAAGAAAAGATAGCAAAATAACTGTTCCGCCCAATACTGAAACTGGTTTAGTATGTACTTTTCTTACATTAGGCATATCAACAGCACCTATTTTTTTAGAAAGTACAATTACTAAAGGTGTAAGTATTAAGCTCACAATCATCGTTAATAATATTAATTGCAAAGTAAACATGGATTCACCTTCATCTTATAATTGAAGAATAATGTTAATAAAACATTTCTTTAAGAATATCAAAATTTCAGCTCACATGCTATAAAAACCACTGCATCCCATATATTCCCAATTGTTTCAGTAGTAAATATTCCGCTTTTAATTCCTACAAGCTGTGAAAAATGAAACTTTTTTTCCGAAAATACTTGTTATATCGTGACAAACGTCATCTAATAGATTACAATATCATATGGCTTATAAAATGAAGGATGGTGCTATATGATACAAGCAATTATATTTAATATTTCTGTAACTATTGCGTCTTTTTATCTATACCATCGCATCCAATATAGTGAAACTAGAACCGTAAAATTTTCACAAAATTATATCACCATTCTAATGACTGGTGTTTCGATATTGTTAATATCCAACCCTATTCAATATCATGATTATGTTATCACGTTAAGCTTTATCCCGTTATTGTTCTTAGGTAGATTTACAAATTTATTTTATACCTCATTCAGTGCAGTCATCATTTTGCTAGTAGATATGTTTATATTCAACACACCATTTTTAGATGACTTACATCTACTCATAATAGCAGTAGTAGTAGGTATGATTGGTCCATTTCTTAAACAAAGTGATTTTGTTAGCATACAATTATTATATTTAATCAGTATCCTTATTATTGTTATTACTTTAATATTCTTAAACCCTAATTCATGGTTGAATGAATGGTTGTTTCTCGTACCAATTTCCTTTATCCTTAGTATTATTAGTGCGAGTGTTTATCGCGATATATGGATTCTTAAAAATCTTATTTCCCGTTATGAAAATGAAGAATCAGTCGATTATTTAACTGGATTAGGAAACGTAAAAGAATTCGATAGATATTTAAATAGAACAACTGAACTCGTTACTGAACAACAACAATCTATGGCATTGTTGTTAATTGATATAGATGGATTTAAAGATGTAAATGATGAATATTCTCATACGGCTGGTGATGCAGTGCTCAAACAGATGTCCCAATTACTCATTAATTACTTGCCTAAAGACGTAAAAGCATTCCGTAACGGAGGAGAAGAATTTTCTATTATATTGATTGATGAATCATTAGATAGTGCGATTAAGTTAGCCGAAAGTATTAGAGATAGTGTGCAACAATCAACGTTCCATTTACCTAACAAAGACACAATAAAACTTTCTGTCTCCATAGGGGTCGGCTATTTAACAGAAGAGGATAATAAATCTAAAAGACGTGTATTTAAAGACGCGGATGATATGTTACATGAAGCGAAATTACAAGGTCAAAACAAAGTAATGTTCAATCCAATTATTAAATTATAAACTAAACATAGAATTGCCTATTGCAATTCTATGTTTTTTGTTGAATTGTTGTTATATAAGGATTATATTTTATTCATTGCGAACATGGAGGTTATTATGGAAGAATTAAAGGATTTCACAATAATAGATGAGAATAAAATAATCGATGTCGTTATGACAGCAGGACGCATCCTTTTGGAAAGCGGTGCTGAAACATATAGAGTTGAAGACACAATGGCTAGAATCGCAACGAGTTATGGCTTAGAAAATACACATAGCTTTGTAACTTCCACAGCAATTATTTTCTCATTAAATGATAGAACTAACACTAGATTGATAAGAATAGATGAAAGATCGACAGATTTAGAGAAAATATCTCTGACGAATCAAATTTCCAGAAAGATTGCAAATAACGAATTATCGATAGATGAAGCTAAATCTGAATTGATACATTTACATCATGCTGCATTACAATTTCCTTTTTGGTTAAAAGTTTTGGCAGCAGCTATTGCATCAGCATGTTTCTTACCTATGTTTGGCGGTAAACAACCTGATGTTATCCCTTCATTTATAGCTGGTGGTACTGGGTATTTAACAATGGCAATTGTACATAATACGATACGCATTAAATTTTTTACTGAATTTATTAGTTCATTAATTATAGCTACAATAGCTACAATAAGTGTCAATTTCTTTTACGGAGATAATTTAAGTTTAATTACCATTGCCTCTGTTATGCCACTTGTACCAGGTGTTCTTATTACAAATGCAATAAGAGATTTGATGGCTGGTCAATTATTAGCTGGTATTTCTAAAGGTGTAGAAGCGGCTTTAACAGCATTTGCAATCGGTGCTGGCGTAGCAATTGTATTATTACTAAGTTAAGGAAGGTGCTATGAATGTTAGATTATATTTATCAAATACTATTAAGTTTTACTGCAACATTATTCTTCTCTGTCATTTTTAATGCACCTAGAAGACTTCTAATTGCTTGTGGTGTTGTTGGCGCCATAGCTTGGATGATTTATACTGTTTCTTTAGACTTCGGTATTGATAAAGTTCAAGCTTCGTTCTACGGGAGTTTCACTTTAGCTATCATGAGTCATATAATGAGCCGCTACTATAAACGTCCTATGATTATTTTTATAGTAGCTGGTATTATTCCTTTAGTTCCCGGTGGTTTAGCTTATGATGCCACTAAAAACTTAGTTATTAATAATTATGATGTAGCTATCAATACGTCATTACAAGCTACACTAATATCTGGAGCTATTGCGTTTGGTATTTTAAGTTCAGAAATTGTCTTCCAAATTTACATTCGTACTAAGCAATTTTTTGCTTCTAAGAAACAAAAAAGCGTATAATAAGTAAAGTAAATAGAAGTAAAAGGGAGAGAATAATGTGAAACAACGTCTAATTGATCGATTAGAAAGATATGTAAAGATAGACACACAAGCGGATCCAAATAGTACAACAACACCTTCTACTGAAAAACAATGGGATTTAATTAAACTTCTTGAAGAAGAAATTAAAGCACTTAACCTTGAAGTAACAGTAGATGACAAAGGGTACTTAATGGCTACGTTACCATCTAATACTGATAAAAAGGTTCCTACTGTTGGTTTATTAGCACATATTGATACATCACCTGATTATAATGCTACAAACGTTAATCCAGTAATTGTAGAAAATTATAACGGGGAAGATATTCAGTTAGGTCAGACAGAAAAAGTGCTTAGCCCAAATACTTTCCCACAATTAAAAGATGTTATCGGGCATACATTAATGACAACTGATGGCACATCATTGCTAGGTGCAGACGATAAAGCTGGTGTCGTAGAAGTTATGGAAGCTATTATTTACTTAATTGATCATCCAGAAATCAAACACGGTGACATTCGATTTAGCTTTACGCCTGACGAAGAAATTGGTAAAGGGCCACACAACTTTGATGTAGAACGTTTCAATGCTGACTTTGCTTATACAATGGATGGCAGTTTAGAAGGCGAACTACAATACGAAAGCTTTAATGCAGCTATGGCTGTTGTAGAAGTTAATGGTGTCAATGTTCATCCTGGTTCAGCTAAAGATGTTATGGTCAATGCTAACACGTTAGCAATGACTTTTAATGAACAGTTACCAGCTGATGAAGTACCTGAACATACTGAAGGATATGAAGGGTTTTACCATTTAATGCAAATGGAAGGTAACGTTGAAAAAGCAACATTACAATATATTATTCGTGACCATGACAAAGCACAATTTGAGCGTAGAAAAAATCATTTGTTAGATATCGCCAAAAATTTAAACCACCATTATAATGAAGAACTGATTAAAGTTCAAATCGATGATCAATATTATAATATGGGTGAAAAAATCAAACCTCATCCTGAGCTAATCGATATACCTGAGAAAGTGATTAAATCTTTAGGTATTACACCTGTAATAGAGCCGATTCGTGGTGGTACTGATGGTTCTCAACTTTCTTATATGGGCTTACCTACACCAAATTTATTTACTGGTGGCGCTAATTTCCATGGACCATTTGAATATGCGTCTATTGATGTTATGGAAAATGCAGTGCAAACAATTGTAGGTATCCTATCTGAATTTGAAAAACAATCTTAATTCAAAATAAATAAGCATATCACTTAACTGATTATTTCAGTTTGAAAGTGATATGCTTATTTTTTATAAGATCTACGATTTTGTTCGTGCATTCTTGCCTAGGGTATGGTTCGAGCCTGTAGTCTCTCACTCATACGATTCCCTCAGGCGTCAGCACTTTACAAAATCGTAAAAAATATTGCGCTAACGGGCTTGTTTACATGCACTAGCCCGTTAGAAAATGTAACGAGCTTGTCTCAAATTTCTTGCACGTTAGAGGCCCCACTCTCTTATTATTCATTAAAAATAATGAAATACTCACGCTTACATAACAAAAATCCGAAACATTTGTTATGTTCCGGACTCTTAATTATAAATTACTTTTCAGTAATCTTAATGCTTGTGTTGTTAAATGTCTTAGGGCTATACCCATTTCTAATTCGGTCATCGTATATTGATCTTTGTTTAGTACTTTAAACATTGCTGTAACCTCTTGTTCAATATATTTATCGAATTTTTCATCTGTTGCACAAACTGCGATATTAACTTTATTGTGTTTATGACATAATTCTGCAATTCTTACTGAAGTCGTCTCGAGTAATTGTTGGTTCGGTTTTAAACCTTCCCCAAACACAACAAAATCAGCTTGCTCAATTAATTGATCTAAGTATGTCAGTTCGTTAACAACATCTCCACCAGTTACAAGTTCGCCATCCCATAGACAATTTAACATAGCAGCTATACCGCTACCAGATCCGCCTCTTTCTTCTTTACCTAATAATGTTTTATGCTGACTCTTAAACAGTTCACTTATATACCATAAAGCATTATCTATATCTGTAGCCTCTTCTAACGTGATATGATTTAATTCACGTTCTTTCATAACTCGACTACTTTTACCATAATATTTAGATTCAAAATCTGTAATGACTTTAATTTTTTTATCTTTCAAACGTTTATCTAAATCATATAAGTCTATTGTTCTAATATATTTAATCCATTTAGCGCCCTTGCTTAAATCTACTAAAGCACCTTCAGCATCATAAAACTTTGCGCCAAGTGCTTGAATCATGCCTAGACCACCATCATAACTTGCAACGTTACCTACTGATATAATCATTTCATTAGTATTTTCTTTAAGCGCTTCATTAAGCATTTCACCTAAACCGTAAGAAGTGGTTTCACTTGGTCTAATTGTTTCTTCATTTGAAGTTAACACTTCACCCGCTTCTATAACCGTTATGTTATTACCAGTAACTGCATAAACTGATGTCTTAGGGTTCATATATGCATCATGATGATCTACCGAATATTTCGTGCCTGATTGCCATAATAATATTGAATCAATAACTTCTCTTTGACCATTAAATAAAGGTACTTGCACTATATCCGCTTCATTAAATTGAGACTTTATCGCTTCTTCTACAAATCTATTTGCATGATAACTTGATAAAATACCATCAAATTCATCCATCGCAACTAATACTCTCATATTTTTCACCTCATGCTTTTTATCATAATTCATTATACTGTTTTTTTCTCTATTTAACAAAAAAACAAACAGTCAATATGACTGTTTGTCTTATATCATTATTACTCTTCTGCTTTCGATAAACTTGCTACTGTGATATTATCATGACTTACATCCCACTCGGCATTCCCGTTTATAAAATAAAAAGCCTGTGGTGATTCATGTTTGACGCCAGTTTTGTCAGCTATATAATCAGATAATTCTCTTTCTTCTTGAACAATTAAATAATAACCGTCCATGTCTCTTTCATATAAGAATTTATTAAATTGATCATACGCACTTGCCGAAATAGGACAAGTACTGCTGTGTTTCATTACAAATACGTTTGGGTTATCATTGAGTACTTTTTCAAATTGATCGATGGAAGTTAATTTCACGACCATTTTAATTCACCTCTATCATAATTTAACCAATACAATTGAACACTATAACATCATTCGTTTTATATGGCAAATTCTATTTTTATCTTAATTATGTTTACCCGCATTCTTTGATATTAACCACTAGTTAATTTTGATATACTATAATTACAATAAGGAGGTGCTTTATTTGACCAAAAATGTAACACCTACCCTCATTAAGAGATGGGGAATGATTGATACGATTAATGCATGTTTACTTATTATTTCTATTCTGTTTTTATTCGATTTTAAAAACCAACCTGCATTATCATATATCTTAATTATCGCATTTTCGATTTGGTTTATCTCTTTAGTAGGTAAAAATATATACTTATCTCAAACTAAGAAGAAAGAATCCACCGTTAAAAAAGAAGAATAAAAGAAACACACCGATACAGAATAAACTTTTATTCTAATATACGGTGTGTTTTATTTTTCTAATCTATCAATAGCTTTATCATACTTCTCATCTTTTCCTAAGTACGCAACTTTACTGTTAAAGTCATCAGGTGCTTTTATTTTTTGAAGTTTTTCTTCAATAATAATACCTTTTTTTCGTTCCTTATAATAATCACTTAAAGTGTAATACATTTCAATCTGAGATTGCCTCATTTGATTCACTCTATTGGATTTAATATTTGTTTGATTAAGAGCTTTTACATACTTAGATATACTCGGAATGATTTTATCATGGATATACTGTGATTTCTCTTTCACACTATGCGCTTCATTTAAATACTTAGCTTTATTATTTAAATCGTCACTATTTTTATCTATTACTGATACTAACGCTTCATAATCATCTTTATCTTCAGAGCTATCTTTAGCTTTACTAGCATTTTTTTCAGCTACTGCTTTATTTTTCTCAAATACCTCTGTATACTCTAATATTTTCTCATTAGATCTGATAGATTTTTCGAATAGCGATATATATTCATTTAGCTCTGAAATAGAGTCTTCTCTCTTTTTAACATTGCTAACGTAAATATTATGTGCATCTTTTACTTCTTGTGTACTCGGCTCGATATTCTCAGCTTGTTTTTTAAGACTCTTAACTTCAGGTAAGACTTCTTTATCAAGTTCTTTATGAAGCTTATTCAATTCTTTATGTTTTTCAGCTGTTACTTCAGTGCCTACTAGTTGATCTAATTTATCTAAATTTAATTGATTAATATTATCAAGAATTGTGTCTTCTTTTTTATAAATAGGTTTCATATCTCTTTTATACTTTTTAAGATCTGAATTTACCTCATTACTACAAGCTGCAATAATTAATACAAGTACAAATAACATTAAGTAGAGTAATTTAATTTTCATCATTGCACCTCTGTTTCACTTGTATTATACATAATATCATGGATAATTAAAATGTTATATATTATATTCTTATTATTGATTAATGGAAGTGTTATTATGTTAAAAAGACCTCAACCGTTCATTCAATTACAATCAACAAAAAATTTTAAAGCAAAATATATAAAAATTCAACAACTATTGTTTAGCCTATTAAATACACCTATACAAGATGTTTATCATATAGGTGGCACGAAACAAACCCTTTATACAACTGAACCTATCTTAGATGTACTTGTTACCGTGCGTTCATTACATGATATTACTAGCTTAGATGAGAAGAGATTAAACTATCACAACATATATAGATTACACCACTCTTATAAGAAGAAAATTATGATGGCTCAATTTAAAGATATGATTACATTAAGGCAAATTGTGCGTATACATATTGTTGAACAAAACAGTCAAATGTTATATGATTATTTAACTGTAGATGAACTTTTAAATCACGACAACTCAGTTATAGACTCATTTCAAAGTTTTAAAACAAACACTATAAATAACAATAAAAGTGTAAGAGAATATGAGAACAATAAGCAACAATGGTTTCAACAACTTATTGAAAAACATTGCTCATAAGCTATTCGCTTAAACTGGAAAATCTTGATATAATATTTTTAAGAGCACAGTAAAGAAAGGACGTTGAACGGTGAATAACCCTACAATTTTGGAGGATTTATCAAAATTTCTCCCTAAATCATTAATTAAGGTGAATGAACCTTTAAAAAAATATACTTTCACAAAAACAGGTGGAAAAGCAGACTTTTACTTATCCCCTACTTCATATACAGAAGTTCAAAAAATAGTAGAATATGCATACCTTAATCAAATTCCTTTAACGTTTTTAGGGAATGGTTCTAATATCATCATTAGAGACGGGGGTATACGCGGTATTGTAATCAGTTTATTACAATTCAATCAAATTCACGTTCGTGACGGTTGTATAACATGCGGAAGTGGCGCAGCGATTATAGATGTATCAAGACGTGCAAGAGACCATCATTTAACAGGATTGGAATTTGCATGTGGCATCCCCGGTTCTGTCGGTGGTGCAGTCTATATGAACGCAGGAGCTTATGGTGGCGAAGTTAAAGATTGCATTGATTACATTAAAGCTATAGATGATACAGGCAAGCTATATACAATACAAAGCGATGAACTCGAACTTGGTTACAGAACAAGTATTGTTCAACGTCAACATTTAGTTGTACTTGAAGCAACTTTCAAATTACAGCCGGGAGATATAAAGACAATACAAGCTACCATGGATGATTTGACGCAAAGAAGACAAGATAAACAGCCTTTAGAGTATCCATCGTGTGGCAGTGTTTTCCAAAGACCTCCTAACCACTTTGCAGGTAAATTGATACAAGATGCTGACCTACAAGGCCATAGAATAGGCGGTGTAGAAGTATCGACTAAACATGCTGGTTTTATAGTAAATGTAGATAACGGAACAGCTACTGATTACGAAATGATTATTGAACATGTTCAAAAAGTCGTTAAAGAAAAGTTTGACGTAGAGCTGAAACGTGAAGTACGTATTATTGGAGAACCAACAGATCAATTAACAAATTAAAACAAACACTTCAGTGAAACGTATAAGCAGCCAACAAGACAAAATATTGTCTTGTTGGCTGCTTTTTCAGATATATAAATACTCCTAATCCATTAGTTAAATAAACTTAGGATTAGGAGTATTCTTTTTAAGCTGGGGCATTAAAATATCTCAGCTTTATTTCTTATTCTAAACCTTTAGCAACTTCGTCTACTTGTTTTTCAGTAGTTCTTACGCCACCTGAAGCTAAGTACCATAATTGTGGATCAACGTTTACAACTTTGTCTTCTTTAATTGCTGTAACATCTTTGATAACGTCGTTTGATAATGCTTTGTTAGCACTTTCTTTTCCGCCAATCGCTTTACCTCTGTCCATGGCATAGATGATGTCAGGATTCTTTTCAGAAATATATTCGAAGCTTACTGGTTGGCCATGTGTGCTTGCTTTTAAGTCTTTATCGACTGGTTTTACATCCAATACGTCAAAGATTAAGCTACCAAATCTTGCACCTGGACCATATGTAGATAACTCACCTTCGTTAGCTAATAAGTACATTCCTTTTTTATCTGATTTATCAGCTTTTGCTTTAACATCTTTAATTTTCTTCTCTAAGCTCTTGTTTAATTCTTTTGCTTTATCTTCTTTATCGAAAATTTTACCTAAATTATTCGTATTTTCTTCAACTGAGTTCAAGTAATTTTTATCATCTGCACCTACGTATAATCTTGCTGCCTCTGGAGCTGCTTTTTTCAATTCATCTTGTACTTCAGTTCCTGCAGTACGACCAGAGAATAGAATTAAGTCTGGGTCAATTTCTGCAATTTTATCGTAGTTTACTTCTTTAACTGAGCCAGTGTTTACAAATTCGTCACCTTTGAATGTGTCTAAGAATTCAGGTAATGAAGCGCCGCCTTCACCTTTAGGTACACCTTTAACTGCGTCTTTTGCACCTAATGCTTCAACTGTATCTAAAGTACCATAATCTAATACAACAACCTTCTTAGGATTAACTGGAACTTTCACTTTCTCTTCTACTGTCTTAGCATCACTGCCATCTTTCTCTTTACCACGAACTTGATATTTAGATTCGATTTCTACTGTTTTAGAATCACTCTTAGTATCGTCTTTTGATGACTTTTCCTCTTTACTACTTGAATCATTACCGCATGCTACTAATACGATTGATAATACTGCTATTAACATAAAACTAAATACTTTCTTCATGAACTAAACTCTCCTTCTTATATATAATGATGTAAAAACAGTGCATAAATAAATAATTACTTACTTGCAAATATCAAGCATCACTCCTTTCAATGTAAAAAGACTATATTGCTAAAGTTTGAATTTCTTCTGCTTCAATATATTCATTATCAAAGTAAACACAAATGCGTTGTCCATTGATCTCTTCGATTTTAATATCTAAATCATATATACCACTTAGAACAGGTTCTTCTATTACATCATCTTTAGATCCTGCTATTTCTACTTTACCTTCTTTTATGGCAATGATTCTATCTGAATAACAAGAAGCGAAATTGATATCGTGAATCACGAGTACAATCGTTTTATTCATTTCTTTTACAAGTCTTCTTAATATCTTCATAATTTGAACGGAATGTTTCATATCTAGGTTATTTAATGGTTCATCAAGTAAAATGTAATCAGTATCTTGAGCGATTGTCATTGCAATATAAGCACGTTGTCTTTGCCCGCCTGATAATTCACCTAAATATTTGCCTTGTATTTCTGTTAAACCTAAATACTCTAAAGCTTTATCAATCATTTTATGATCTTCTTTTTTCAATTTTCCTTTTGAATATGGGAAACGCCCGAAACTTACTAATTGTCTAACTGTGATTTTCAACTCTGTATGGTTTGTTTGTTTTAAAATAGATAGTTTTTTCGCCAAATCATTACTTTTCATTGAAGATATATCATGGTTATCTATTTTTATACTTCCGTTATCTTTTTCAATTAATCTACTAACCATTGCTAATACAGTACTTTTACCTGCACCATTAGGTCCTATAAATGATGTGATTTTTCCTCTTTCTATTTCGATGTCCACTTCGTCTACGACTTTATTGTTTTGATAAGCTTTCGTTAATCCTTCTACTTTTATCATGTTACATTACGCTCCTTTAATATTAAGAATATAAAGTAAATGCCGCCTATAAAGTTGATCATAATGCTAATTTCAGTGTTGCCTTCAAATAAATGTTCAACTACCCATTGGCCTAAAAATAAACTAATCCAACTAATTAAAATAGCTGTTGGTAGTATATATTTATGTTCAAACCTTTTTATAAATTCATGAGCCAAGTTCACTACAAGTAAACCTAAAAATGTAATAGGTCCGACTAATGCTGTAGAAACTGTAACAAGTAATGCTACCATTACCATCAACCATCTTGTAACTTGTGTATAATTGACCCCTAGGTTGATTGCTTGGTCTCTACCTAATGAAAGTACATCTAAATATGGTTTAATAAAGAACGCAATGATAATCATTATGATTAATACAACGCCGGATATTAAAAGTATGCCTTCATTAATTGCATTAAAACTTGCGAACATTGCACTTTGAATAGATAAGAACTCTTCTGGATCTATCATCATCTCTATAAAACTGGATAAACTTGAGAAGAATGTCCCAAATACAATACCTAATAATAAAATGAAAAACACATTTTGATCTTTAGACCTAAATAATATTTGGAATAAGAATAAACTGAATATAATCATACCGACTAAAGTCACTAAGAAATTTAAATGGTTATTCAAAACAATTGTTGAAGTAGAACCAAAGAAAAATATTAATGAAGTTTTTATAAACATATAAACAGCATCTAAACCAATAATAGAAGGTGTCAAAATTCTATTGTTTGTAATTGTTTGGAAAATAACTGTTGATACTGCAATACTTGCGCCAACTAATAACATCGCGATTGTCTTTCTTACACGACTTGTTAATTGGTATTCTAAAATCTTTGGATTGATGTTATAGAACAAATACAACGCTGCTATTAAAATAGTTATAATGGATAAAAGGATGAGTTTCTGTACTGGTGTTAATTTCTTAAGCATTTTTCGAACGTCCTTTCATCAATAAAACTATGAAAATAAAGCTACCAATTACACCGATTGTTAAACCAATTGTAATTTCGTATGGGAATATAATCAGTCTTCCTAAAATGTCGCATATCATAACAAACAACGCGCCTAAGATTGCAGTGTGCGGTAAAGCATTTTTAAGATGATCACCTCTGAATATTGAAATTAAGTTCGGTATAATTAACCCTAAGAAAGGCATCATTCCTACTGTTACCACAACTAGTGCTGTAATGATAGATGCAATGATTAAACCAATATTAACTATTCTATGGTAATTTAATCCTAAGTTGACACTGAAGTCCTTTCCCATACCTGCAATCGTAAATTTGTTGGCAAAAATATACGCAATTATCAATAAAGGAATACTTATGTATAAAATTTCGTATCTCCCACTAGTAATGATAGAAAAGTTACCTTGCATAAAGTTCCCTATGCTTTGAACAGCGTTTGTTCTTAAAGCAACAAAGGTTGAAAAACTAGAAACAATGTTACCAAGCATTATCCCTACAAGTGGTATAAAAATAACATCTTTGAATTGAATTCTTTGTAGGATTTGCATGAATAACATTGTTCCAAATAAACTTAGTAATGTTGCGAATAAAAGTTTAAATAATATATTCGTGTCTGGAAATAGTATCAGTGAAATTAAAACACCTAACTTTGCCCAATCCATCGTGCCTGCTGTTGTTGGAGAAACAAATTTATTTCTCGTTAACTGTTGCATAATCAGACCGCATATTGCTAAACAACTTCCTGAAATAATAATACTAACCGTTCTAGGAATTCTACTAGATACTAGTATATTTTTCTGTTCATCTGTAAGACTTAATATTTGTAAAGGTCTCACTTCTGAAACACCAATAAATATTGAGAAGAATGTTGCGATAACTAATAATACAATCAATACATCTAAACGCATTAAAAACTTTCCCATGATACACCCTACTTCTCTTAGTTGATAACGATTATCATTATCTTTATTGTAATGAATATTCAGTTAAAATGCAATGCTATTTAAAAAAAGAGTAATGAAATTAAATTTCATTACTCTTTTATAATTATTTTATATTAATATCTTTATTCGGCATTGTATGTTGATCACGTGCTGTGACATGACTTGTGATATTATAAGTACCTTCTTCATCGAATTTATACTTTAAAGTATATTTCCCGTCTTTATTTTCTTTCACTTTTTTCATTTCAGAATTCTTTTTGTCGCCATCTTTTATGATTTCAAACATTACTTCATCAGCGTCTTTTACTTTTTCTTTCCCTAATGTAACTTCAGCAGATAAATCTACTTCTTCCCCTTTTTTCGCTTCTTCTGGTACATCTAGCTTAACTTCTAAAGCTTGAGGTTTATCAGATGAATCATGATCTGACTGCTTATGTTCTGAATGATTTTCTTCTTTTTCTTTATTATCATTACCACAAGCAGCTAATACAGAAATAATTAACAATGATAAAAGACCCAGTAAAACTCTTTTCATATGTAACCCACCTTTTTTAAATTCTATTCTCATTATATCTAATTAAGTAAATGTAAAATGCTCAAATATTGAAAAATATGTTAACTTTTCTATTCAAAAGCTAAAATAACACTTTTATATACTTTCATTTTATATGTTTTCACCTTAAATAAAAAGGTCTTATAAAGTATAGGATACAAAAAACTGCCACTAAAGTTTTGCACTTTGCGACAGTTTTAAGAAAGTAATAATTACTTTTATTTAATTATTGTTTTTAGTTTTCATCGAAAATAAAATCTTCATCTGTTAAAGGTTCAACATTTAGTGCTAATACATATCCATCACCTTTAACGCTGAAAAAGTCATGGTTCTTAGTGCTTGTATCTAAAGCATTTTCGATAATAGGGTTGAATGATTTTTCTTCATAATACGGTTCGAAACCTAAGTTAGCTAACGCTTTATTCGCATTATATGCAACGTAATTCATAACGTCCTCTGTTAACCCAATTTCATCATAAAGCATTTTTGTATATTCATACTCATTTTTGAACAATAGCTCTAGCATGCGGTACATTTCTGTATCTGCCTTTAATTTCTCATCTTCAGTTAATTCATTTCTTAAACTTTGTGCATCTAAACCAGTAAATACACCATGAATAGATTCATCAAGTAATATTTTACGAATAATTTCTCCAGAAGTTGTCATGCGACCTTGTCCTGCTAAATATAATGGATAATAGAATCCTGAGTAGAATAAGAAAGTCTCAAGGAACACACTCGCTACGCGAGCCATATATTGATCATATACTGACGCGTCTTTAGACCATAATTTATGATAATTGCTCAAAATGATATCTGATTTATATTTTAAATGTGGTTCTTCTACTACCCACTTATCTAGTAATTCATTCGTTTCACTGGATGGTAATAATGTTGTGAAAATATGAGAATAACTTTTCGCATGAATTTGCTCCATCATACCCATAAATGAGTAAACTGCTTTTTTACGTAAATCTTTAGTGTGCATCATAATAAGCGGCATGCCGTCGTCAGCTTGATGTGTATCTAAGCCTGTTAATCCAGCCAATGCTTTCTTAAATGCATTCTTTTCAGGTTCTGTTAAAGTTTCCCAACTTGCAATATCTTTAGAAACTTTAAATTCTGTTTCTACCCACATTTGGGAAATGTTTTGACGCCAAAACATGTTTGTCATATCTTCTTGTGTATTCCAATTTACTGCCTTCATGTTAGATCTCCTATCTTATTAAAATGATTAAATTGAACAACTTGTACATTCTTCAACGCTTAATAATTTGTTACGAGTATAATAAAGTGATTTTAATCCTTTATGATGTGCATATACATATAGTCTTGAAAGTTCACGTGTTGAAATTTCAGAATTTACATATAAGATTGTTGAAATACCTTGGTCTACGTGTTGTTGAATCGTCGCAATTAAATCAATTAATTTCATTTGATCTATGTTAAATGCTGATTTGTAATACCACATTGTTTCTGGTGATAAGAATGGCATAGGGTAAAATGTTTCTGAGTTACCATATGTTCTTCTTTCAATTTGGTCAACGATTGGCATAACAGAACTTGTAGCATTTTGAACATAAGAAATACTTTGTGTTGGTGCTATAGCAAGTCTGTATGCATGGTAAAGACCGTTTTCTTTAACTTTTTCAGCTAAAGCTTTCCAATCTTCTGCAGTTGGAATATCTAATCCTTCAAATAAATCTGCTACATTATCAAATTGCGGTTTAATATCTTCTTGTGTATACTTCTCGAAATATTTTCCTGAAGCGTAATCCGATTTATCAAAATCAACGTAAGTTTCTTGTCTTTCTTTCGCTATTTCCATTGAACGCTCTATAGAATAATAGTTCATCATCATAAAGAATACATTTGCAAAGTCTTTAGCTTGTTCTGATTCATAGCCGATTTTATTTTTTGCTAAATATCCATGTAAGTCCATTACGCCTAAACCTACTGAGTGTAATTCATTATTTGCTTTTCTAACACCCGGAGCATTTTTGATTTCAGTGTCATCTGACACAACTGTTAATGCATCCATACCTGTATGAACAGAATCTCTGAATTTTTTAGATTCCATAACATTTACAATATTCAATGAACCTAAGTTACAAGAAATATCACGTTTAATTTCATCTTCTGTTCCATAGTCATTAATAACTGAAGTTTCTTGCAGTTGGAAGATTTCAGTACATAGGTTACTCATTTTAATTTGGCCAATATCAGAGTTCGGATGAACTTTGTTTGCATTGTCTTTAAACATTAAATAAGGATAACCTGATTGTAATTGTGTTTGTGCAATTGTATTTAACATTTCACGTGCATCTTTAGCTTTCTTGATGATGTTAGGGTTTGCTACTAGCTCATCGTAATACTCGTCTAAGTTAATATCATCTAATGTTTTACCGTACTCACGTTCAACCGTGTGTGGTGCAAACATGTAAAAGTCTTTACCTTCTTTTGCTAAATCGAAGAATTTAGAAGGAACAATCAATCCAGTTGAGATAGTTGAAAGTCTAATATCTTCGTCTGCGTTTACTTTTTTAGTATCTAAGAATTCAAGAACATCATAGTGGAAAATGTTTAAATATACTGCGCCTGCGCCAGGTCTTTGACCAAGTTGATCTGCATAACTAAATCCACCTTCTAATGATTTAGCAACTGGTAGTACGCCTTTAGCTACACCTTTAATACCTTTAATCGCTTCGCCACGTGCACGAAGTTTCGATAAGTTGATTGCAACTCCTCCGCCAATTTTACTTAATTGTTTCGCTGTTGAATCAATAAAGTTAATAGAGTTTAAGCTATCATCTACTTCTAATAGGAAACAACTCACTAATTCACCTCGTCTTGCTCTACCCGCGTTTAAGAAAGTAGGTGTTGCTGGTTGAATTCGTTGTTCAATCATTCCTTCAATAAATTGTTTCGCTTGTGCTACGTTTCCTTTAGCTAAATACAATGAAACAATAATAACGTGTTCTTTATATGTTTCTAAATACTGAGATTTATCATTAGTCTTTAAGGCATAATCTTTAAAGAATTTACTTGCTGACATGTAACTTGCAAACTGAAAAGGAATAGAATCTGCAAATTCATTTATTTCTTCTAAATCCGCTTCACTATACTCTTTGAATAAATCATAATAGAAATCTTGATCAACCAAAGCATGTAAACGTTCAATTGGAGTACCAAATTGAATTGTTTTTTCTTTTACTTCTTCTAAATAAACTTCTAATGCTTCTTGGTCTTTCTCAATATCAAAGAAACCATCTTCTCTACGCTTAGTCACTTTATTATTTAATTCGATATGATTATAATTCTGTTTGTTTATCATTTTCATAAAGATTAACCACCTTTTCTCTAAATTCATCTGCTATTTCCTGATTACCATGAAGTTCAAACTTCATTAATAAAGGGACATTATAATTATTCGCAATTTCCTCACTCGCTTTTGCAAAATTATTGCCCCAGTTTCTATTTCCACTGCCAGCTACCGCTTTAAGATTTTTATGATTTATATCTAAAAATGCTTGGACGGGGTCAGGTACTTGGCCAAACCCAATTGTACCTGTGACAATTATAAATGGTTCATTTATTTCTTCTGTCTTGTTTGCTTCAGTGAGAGCCATCGTATTCGATAATCCTGCTCTTTGAATAAATCGTCTAACATTACCTGTTAAAGAAAAATAAATTATCTTCATACACTATCACCTGCCATATGTATATACTTTGTGTTTACGAATTTTTATAAATTAAAAACATAAATTTTTACATAGTTTATAACTTTTTATTCTAAATGCGCAAAACACAAGATATAGTGTTAACTTTTGTTAGTACATACTATATTATGTGATTTATTATAACATTAACGACGAGCCATAACACTCATAATACCTTAAATTTTTATAAAAAATAGGGTTGACTTTATCGATATGTCACACAAGTGTTGTTATATCAACATTTGAAAATTTCTTTATTTTACTTTCATAAATTTTAAAAATTAGAATTCCATATACTTTGTAAAGTGAGTTATGATAATATATGTTCATTGATAAAAAATGGAAGGTGTATAAAATGAATTCTACAATAAAAGGTATTCTTGCTATACTTATATCTTCTATTGGATTTAGCTTAATGGCTGTTTTCTTCAGATTGTCTGGGGATTTACCGGTTTTCCAAAAATCATTATTCAGAAATCTAGTAGCCATGCTTGTTCCAATATATATTGCTTATAAAGCACGAGTATCATTTTTCGGCAAATTAGAAAACCAACCATTGTTAATTTTAAGATCCTCTTTAGGACTCATTGGTGTTTTGCTAAATATTTATGCCATAGACCATATGGTACTAAGTGACGCAGACATGTTAATGAAATTAAATCCATTTTGGACTATTATTCTATGTGCGCTATTTCTAAATGAACGCGCTAGAAAATACCAAGTTATTGCAATGATTGTCGCAATAGCAGGTGCAATTTTCATTATCAAGCCATCATTTAATTCAGATATGACACCAGCGATTATTGGTCTATTATCAGGATTATTTGCTGCAGGTGCCTATACTTGTCTGAGACCTCTAGGTAAACGTGAAAAAGCTTATACAACTGTATTCTATTTTTCATTTTTCTCTACAGTAGTACTTATACCTTTTGTTATTTTCACGTATGAACCAATGAGCATAACACAAGTAATCATATTATTGTTATCTGGTGTTTTTGCTACTGTTGGTCAGTTCGGAATAACGATAGCTTATAGTTACGCTGCTGCTAAAGATATTTCAATCTTTGTATACGCGTCAGTTGTATTTAGTGCATTACTAGGTTTTATAATTTTCAAAGAGTCACCTGACTTATTAAGTTACCTTGGCTATATCATTATATTCCTTGCTGGGTATTATATGTTCAAAAAAGCTCAAAGAAATCCAAAACCGGAAGAATCAATAGAAAAAGGAGAATCATAAACAATGTCAGAAGGCAGAAAAAAAGAAGATTTAAAAGATATAACATTATTAGGAAACCAAAACAATCAATATTATGACCAATATAATCCAGAAGTTCTAGAAGTGTTTGATAATAAACACCAAGGCAGAGATTATTTTGTTAAATTTAACTGTCCTGAGTTCACATCATTGTGCCCTATTACAGGACAACCTGATTTTGCTGCAATTTATATCTCATATATACCAAATGTAAAAATGGTAGAATCTAAATCTTTAAAACTCTACTTATTTAGTTTTAGAAATCATGGGGATTTCCATGAAGATTGTATGAATGTTATCATGAATGACTTGATTGAATTAATGGATCCACATTATATAGAAGTTTTAGGTAAATTCACACCAAGAGGCGGTATTTCAATTGACCCATATACTAATTATGGTCGCCCAGGTACAAAGTATGAAGAAATGGCTGAATATCGTATGATGAATCATGACTTATATCCTGAAAACATCGATAATAGATAACAGACCATAATTCCAATATATAGTAGAAATTGAGACATTAGCCTCAATTTCTCAAAAACAAACGCCCAATCCGCTAGTTAAATACGGATTAGGCGTTTGTTATATTTTAATTTATAGCCATTGCTTAATATAAGCGCTTCTATAGCCTCTCAAGTATGAATATGCACTTTTTTCACCTTTCTATGCAATTCAGCATATTTTTAGACGTTATAAAGAAAACGCTTACAATATTTTTAACTTTTTCCCTTTCTTTATAAAGCCTGAAATGAAAGGGTTTAATTATTTTAAATAGTCATTATTGTATGAATATTATCAATATTTATCTTGTATTTTTATTAGCAAACGATTACAATTTAATATGTGCTATTTTTAAGTACAACACAATTTAATATAGTTTATAATGAGGGGAATTAAAAAATGGATAACAAACATTATTCAAAAGAGGAAATCATTCAAAGTACGCCACGTACTGGTTTTTTCGGTCATCCTAAAGGTTTATCAACTTTGTTCCTTACTGAGTTCTGGGAAAGATTCAGTTATTATGGAATGAAAGCCATCCTTGCTTACTACATATACTATTCAGTAGCTAAAGGCGGATTTGGTATAGACCAAGGTTTAGCACTACAAATTGTCTCAATTTACGGAGCACTAGTATACATGAGTGGTGTTATCGGTGGTTGGATCGCTGATAGAATTACAGGTACTCGTCATGCCTTATTCTATGGTGGTATTCTAATCATGATAGGTCACATCTTACTATCATTACCAAATAACTTTACTTTATTACTTGTCGCGCTTTTATTCTTAATCATTGGTACAGGTTTATTAAAACCGAATATTTCATCAACAGTTGGTCTGTTGTATGAGAAAAATGACCCAAGATTGGATTCAGCGTTCACAATTTTCTATATGTCTATTAACTTAGGTGCATTAATTTCACCATTAATCATTGGATGGTTACAAGTAAATGTCGGATTCCACGCAGGCTTTGCAGTGGCAGCTATAGGTATGTTCGTTGGTTTAGTTATTTACTTTATTACGAATAAAAAATATTTAGGTTTAGCTGGTATTGAAGTACCAGATCCACTTAATAAAGAAGAGAAAGCTAGAATAACTAAAATCGTAGCGATAGTTGTGATTATTGCCGCAATTGTTTGTCTCATTTTAAGTTTATTCGACCAATTAACTTTACCTAACTTTGCAAACTTCATTTCAGTATTAGGTGTATTATTACCTATTTATTACTTTATTAAAATTACAACAAGTAAGAAAACTGAAGACTATGAGCGTTCAAGAGTGTATGCTTATATACCGTTATTTATTGCAGCTGTTGCATTCTGGATGATTCAAGAACAAGGATCTACAGTGTTAGCTCAATTTGCTGATACAAAAACTGAATTAAGCATGGCGAAACTAACTGGTGGTGCTATTGATTTCAATATTCCAGCAGCATGGTTCCAATCACTTAATCCATTTTTCATTATTTTACTTGCACCTGTATTCTCAGTATTATGGGTAAAACTTGGTAAATTTAATCCACCAACTGTTTATAAATTCGCAATTGGTGTCCTATTCGCAGGATTATCATATATTATTATGGTCATCCCATTATCAAGTGATTCTTCAATCATTCACCCAATTTGGTTATTCGGTAGTTTCTTATTAGTTACTATAGGTGAGCTTTGTCTTTCACCTATTGCACTGTCAACTACAACTAAATTGGCACCTAAAGCTTTCACTGCTCAAATGATGAGTGTTTGGTTCTTATCAAACGCGATGGCTCAAGGTATTAACGCGCAAATGGTTAAATTATATACAAGCATAAGTACGAACGATTACTTCCTATACTCTGGTATAGTGGCAATCGTAATTGCAGCATTATTAATGGTTGCAAGTCCTAAAATCAAAACACTTATGGCTGGTGTTAAATAATATAAAGAAGACCGAGACAAATTTATGTTTCGGTCTTCTTTTTATATTATATTTTTTGAACATTCATAATATTAGAACTTATACAAATTTTATTGAATTTTTTATTTTAGAGGTTTAAACTATTCTTTAAACTTACCTAAAAATTGGGGGAGAGTTTAGAAAGGAAGCGATTTTTATGGTCAAAATGACGCGCGAGGAAATGGTTGAAACTGTTCCTCAACATGGATTTTTTGGGCATCCACGCGGCTTAGGCATACTGTTTTTTGTTGAATTTTGGGAACGTTTCAGTTATTACGGTATGCGTGCTATTTTGCTGTACTATTTATACTTCTCCGTAAGTCAAGGCGGACTAGGATTAGATAAAATTACTGCTCAGCAAATTATGGCAATGTACGGCTCACTGATATTTATGACAGGTATTCTAGGTGGTTGGGTTGCAGATAGATTACTTGGTTCGAGAAGATCCTTACTCTTAGGTTCTATATTGATTATGTTCGGTCACGTTGTATTATCTTTACCATTTGGATTGAGCGCATTTTTAATCTCTATGATTCTTATTATTGTCGGGTCAGGCTTAATGAAGCCAAACATTTCTAATGTTGTAGGTGGCCTATATCACAAAAATGATAATAGATTAGATGCGGGATTTGTTATTTTCTATATGTCAGTTAATATGGGGGCTTTATTATCACCTCTTATTATTGACAAAGTACGTTTGAATGTTGGTTTCCACCAAGGTTTCTCTATTGCAGCATTTGGTATGTTCTTAGCTTTAATAGCATACGTACTATTCCAAAGAAAAAGTCTTGGTGAAGTAGAGAACTTCCCTTCAAACCCTTTAAATCATAAAGAAAAAATTAAATACTCTAAAATATTTACATATAGTACGATAGGTATTCTTATATTATTAGGTATTTTATACTTGGTTGATCAACTTACATTTAATTCTATAAGTTTAATTGTCTTAATAG
This sequence comes from Mammaliicoccus lentus, assembly GCF_002902755.1. GTDB lineage: Bacteria > Bacillota > Bacilli > Staphylococcales > Staphylococcaceae > Mammaliicoccus > Mammaliicoccus lentus. Next base: position 127,289 of record NZ_PPRS01000003.1, read on the forward strand.
TCGGAATAGTAGTACCATTTATTTACTGGTCTATTATGTACCGAAGTCCAGATATTGATAGTACCGAGAAATCTCGATTGTTAGCTTATGTACCACTATTCTTAGCTTCAGTACTTTTCTGGAGTATACAAGAACAAGGTTCAAACGTTCTAGGTGTATTTGCTCAAGAGAAAACACAATTAGATTTATCTGTGTATGGTATTAACTTCGAAATTCCAGCTGGTTGGTTCCAATCAATCAACCCATTTTTCATCGTAATATTTGCACCAATTATTTCAATGCTATGGCAAAAATTAGGTAAATATAACCCTTCTACACCTCTTAAATTTGTAATTGGTCTTACTTTTGCAGGTGTGTCATTCATTGCGATGATGATTGCGATGTCTATGCAACAAACTGAGTTAATGAATCCTATATGGCTAATTTTAAGTTTCTTCTTATGTGTAATTGGAGAGCTATGTTTATCTCCTACAGGATCAAGTGTTTCTGTGAAACTTGCACCAAGAGCATTCTCTGCACAAATGCTAAGCTTATGGTTCTTAACTAACGCAACTGCACAAGGAATCAACGGACAACTTGTAAAATTAATAAAACCATTAGGACACCAAAATTACTTCGGTCTTATTGGTGCAATCGCAATTGTTGTAGCATTAATTGTGCTTGCTATGACACCAAAAATCAAAAAACTTATGCAAGGTATACATTAAAAGAAGCCCAATCAATAGATTGGGCTTCTTTTATCATTTATATTGAGTTTGTTAGCTTAATTCTTGTGATATTAAATAATGAAATACCACAATTACTTTATAGATTCGGATAAGTTTTTCTGTTTATTGTATTCTCCATTTTCACCTAAGAAGTATTCTTCTACTTCTTTCCAATTGTATACTTTTGGCCACTTATCATAATCAATATTATGTGCTGCTGCATACATAATTGAATGATTATTAAAGCTTTCTAATTGTCTAGGATTGTCATCGATTAAGTAATCTGTATTTACAATTCCTTTATCACCGCAAAATACAAAATGTTGTGGATCAATAAATGGTAAGTGTTCTCTTAACCAAGCATATTTATCAGCAAATGATGTAGGTACGTCCATTGCAGCTGTAACGATAAAAACATCATAATATTCGTTTAATTTTCTTACAACATCTACAGCATCATCAAATACTTCTAAATCTCTGAAAAATCCATCTTCCCTAAGAATATCAGTTAAAATACCTTGGTGTTCAGGCATCATATTTCTAATTTTACTACCTTTTAGTTCTTCCATAGTAACGTTTGAAGAAGTTTCTTGATTATAACGCATTAATAATTTTTTAATTGTATCAACTAACACTTCATCCATATCAATACCGATTGTTTGTTTCGCCATTATACCTTCTCCTTTTATATCTCATGTATACTATTATAACAAAGAACTTATTCACTTTCCTTTTTTATGAATTCACTTTTTCGAAAAAGGTTTCTAATACTTTAATCATTTTATCATTATGCTCACTAAAACCAACTGTAATACGAACCCCATTAGGAAACGGCCTTGTGATAAAACCTTCTTTTAATAATTGATCGTATAGTTCTTGAGGTTTATCTGTGTTTACGAATACAAAGTTTGTTTGACTGTCGTATAAATGTTCTTTAAATGAAGAATTTAAGAATTTTTCAATTTCAGTTCTATTCTTGTTAGTAATATCTTTTAAATATTCTTGATCTTGTAACGCTGCGTTAGCTGCAACTGCGGATAGTGACGTTACATTGAAAGGTAGACGAACAATATCAAGTTGGTTGAGTAATGATTCATCGGCAATCGCATATCCAATTCGTTGTGATGCTAAGCCATATGCTTTAGAAAATGTTCTTAATACAACAACTTGTTTATATTTATCTAATAATTCTAAACTTCTAGGCATATCTTCAGCAACAGCGAACTCTATGTATGCTTCATCAATTAACACGATAATATTATCTGGAACTTTTTTAATAAACGATTCTAGTTCCTCGTGTGGTAAATATGTTCCAGATGGATTGTTAGGATTACAAATCCATATTAATTTCGTCTTATCAGTAATTTCTTCGTACATTGCATCTAAATCAAAATAACCATTATTAAGTGGCGTCGTCTTAACTTGTGCACGTTCAATGACAGCATGATGTTTATATTGTCCAAACGTCATATCACTCGTTAATATTTCATCATCTGCTTCTAATACTGCTCTAGAAATAATCATGATAACTTCATCTAAACCAGATCCAAAAAATATTTGTTCTTTCTTCACGTTTAAAAACTGACTCAAAGTATCTTTTACATCAAATTGTTTCACTTCTGGATAATAAAATAACTCATCTAGACTTTCTTGTATTGCATCTTTAACTTTCGGAGAAGGGCCGTACAAATTTTCATTTGAAGCAAGCTTTACCATATCCCCTTCAATGCCGTACTTTTCTTTTAGTTGCCTTGGTGATAAACCAGGCTGATAAGCCTGTAACTCTTTTAATTGTTGCTTCATATCCTATGACCTCCATATTTAAAAATAAGTGTGACATAGAAATCTATTCGTTCTCATAAAATTTCTATGTGTCACTCCGTTAAAGATAACTAGATTGAAAGGCTTGATACAAGGACATTTTCAAACCAGATATCCATTGCAAATATAACATTTAAGGCTGAGTCATTTGTTTATGTCTCAGCCTCAATTAAATAATATTATAGACCTAACCATTTTCATAAATCAATGGCTTTAGTCAATTAGATTATTCTTCTTTAAATATTCTTCTGCAACTTGATATGCATCTTCATCTTTTACCGTAACACGATAATTCATTTCTTGCATTTCTTCGTCACTAATTTTACCTTTTAATTTGTTCATTGCTTTCACTACATCAGGATGCTTTTCAACAGTTTCTTTTTTCATCATTGGTGCGCCTTGATATGGTGGGAATAACTTTTTGTCATCTTCTAATACAACCATGCCATATTCTTTTAATTCAGCATCTGTTGAATATGCATCTATTAAGTCAATATCATTACTTTCAATCGCTTGATAACGTAATTTAGGTTCCATTGTTTTTACATCATTGAATTTCAAGTTGTATTTATTTTGAATGCCTTTATAACCATCTTCACGGTCGTTAAATTCTAGCGTAAAGCCTGGTCTAATATCATCTTCAACTTTTTTCAAATCAGAAATAGTTTTTAAATTATGTTTTTTAGCATATTCTTCTTTAACTGCTAAAGCATACGTGTTGTTGTATTTCATAGGTTCTAACAATTGCATATCAAATTTCTTTTCTAAACTATCATTTGCTTGATTATATACATCTTTTTCTGTTGTTGATTTAGGTGTTTCTTTAGTTAATTCTCCTAATACAGTACCAGTGAATTCAAGATATCCGTCCACCTCATTAGATTTTAAAGCATTAAATAAGAATGAAGTCTTACCCATTCCAGCCTTCACATTTACCGTATTATCTGTTTCATCTTCAATTAAAATTTTATACATATTTGTGATAACTTCTGGTTCAGAGCCTAATTTACCTGCTAATGTAATTTTTTCACCTTTTTGTCCAAATAAAGGAGCGATAATTGTTATTAAGAAAACAAGTAAAATTGCGCCTAGAATAATAATCGATTTCTTGTATGAAATTTTCTCTAACATTCTTAAGAATACGTCGAAGAATATAGCAAGAATTGCAGCTGGTATCGCACCTAATAATATGAGTGATGAATTATTACGATCAATACCGAGTAAAATTAAATCCCCTAGTCCTCCTGCACCAATTAAAGCTGCTAACGTAGCAGTACCAATAATTAATACCATAGCTGTTCTAATACCAGCCATCATTACTGGCATAGCGAGTGGTAATTCGACTTTAGAAAGTCTTCTACCTGTTTTCATTCCTATACCTCTAGCCGCTTCAATAAGGGAAGGATCTACTTCTTTGATTCCTGTATATGTATTTCTTAAGATTGGTAATAATGCGTAAATAACCAATGCAATTATAGCTGGAATACGACCAATACCAAACAATGGAATCATCAACCCTAGCAAGGCTAGCGAAGGGATTGTTTGGAGAACTGCCGCAATGTTAATTACAACTTCAGCAATTTTATCTGTTTTCGTAAGTAAAATACCTAATGGAACAGCGATAACAACTGCAATAAGTAAAGCAATAAACGATAATTGAATATGTTCCAGTAACGTTTCTAGCAATTGTCCTTTTCTACTAGATAATGTTTCGAATAATACATTCATTATGAAACACCTCTATTCTTATCAGCTAAGTAACTAAAAACATACTGCCTAGTTACAATATGGCTTGGTTCCTCTTCGCCTTTATCCATTACAATTGCTTCATGTTCAGCTAACAATCCATATATATCATCAATGGTTTGTGTTGGTGTTACTTTAGGATAAACATCTATAGAAGTTGGATGAACTTCTGAAATAGGTTGCGCGATATCTCCTAACTGTACTTGTTTTAGTACATGAGCATCCATATTACCAATAAATGATTTAACAAATTCATTTTTAGGATGGTGAATAAAATCTTCTGTTGTGCCAATTTGCTCAACATGTCCCTCATTTAAGAGGCAAATACGGTCTCCCATTTTCATCGCTTCTTCTATATCATGTGTGACAAAGATAATTGTCTTGTTAATTTCAGATTGCAACTTCAGTACATCATCTTGTAAATTTTTACGACTAATTGGATCTAAAGCGCTGAATGGTTCATCCATAAGTACTACCGGCGGATCTGAAGCCAAGGCTCTTATAACACCGATTCTTTGTTGTTGTCCACCTGATAATTCACTAGGGTATCGATCTCTAAATGTATCTGGGTCTAACCCTACCATATTCAATAATTCATCAACGCGTTTTGCAATATCTTGTTTTTTCCACTTTTTCATTTCAGGTACTTGTGAAATATTTTCTTTAATCGTCATATGTGGGAATAAAGCAATTTGTTGTAATACATAACCTATATCCCATCTCATTTCAGAAACATCATAATCACTAATTGGTTTATCATTAAAATAAATATATCCATCTGATAAATGAATCAAGCGATTAATCATTTTAAGCGTCGTTGTTTTCCCACACCCCGACGGCCCGATTAATACAAAAAATTCCCCTTTATCTACGTTGAAACTAACGTTATCAACCGCTTTTTTAGTACCATATAATTTTGAAACATTTTTAAATTTAATCATCCCAATATACCCCACATTTCCTTTTATTGTTCAAAATTAGATTTATCTTTATAATCATTTACCCTCAATAAACAATAAAATTCATTGTTTTTTAAATTGGTTGTTTATATTTTTTAATTGTATCAATAAATATTGGACAATAGTGTTTTAATTTATAACTACCTATTCCATCTATCATAATCATTTCTTTTTTAGATTCAGGTAGGCGTTTCGCAAATTGTTCTAAAATTTGGTCAGAAAAGATAGATAACGGGGATACTTCTAACTCTTTACTTAAGTCTTTTCTAACTTCAACTAGACGATTAAATAATGAGCGGTCTACATCTGTTATTGTTTGTATATCTACAATCTCTTTAGGTTTAGATTTAAATGGTGTTGTCATAATTTGTACATTACCTCTTAAAACTTCCATCGCTGATTGGTCAACACTCAATACTTCTTTATATTCATTTAAATATCCTTTAAACCTTAACTCGTCTAATAAATGGTGACATTCGTTTGTAGTATAATCTTTTAGTATTCCATAAGTACTTAGCTCTTCATACCCTAAAGATGTTATCTGAGTTGATTTCTCACCTCTAAGTACTTGTATAATCATATTCCTTTTTTCTTGTTGTTTTAATCTCGCAATGCAACTTAAAATTTTCTGTGCTTCAGTAGTCATATCGTATGATTTTTTAGCTTCTAAACAACTTGAACATCTTCCACACTCTTCAAGTTTTTCATCAGGGTTGAAATAATGAATCATCATCGCTTCAAGGCATTTCGTTGTCTTCGTGTATTGAATCATTTGTCTTAACTTCTCGCCTTGTTTTTCTTTATATTCATCATCCGCTTGGCTAGAAGAAATAAAGAATTTTTGTAAATCAATATCTCTATCAGAGAATAGCAATATACATTCACTGTCTAATTGATCTCGTCCTGCTCTACCTGCTTCTTGATAATAAGACTCGATGTCTTGAGGCATATTATAATGAATCACAAATCTCACATTAGATTTATCTATTCCCATTCCGAAAGCATTGGTAGCGACTGCTAATTTTATATCATCATCTATAAATTTTCTTTGTGCACGTTCTCTTTCTTCTTTCGGCAAACCAGCGTGATACATAACATTTTTTATATCTAAATCGTCAAAAGTCTCACTAAGTTGTTCTACTTGTTTTCTTGTTGAACAATAAATGATGCCTGATTGATTAATATGACTTTTTACATAATCTTTGACGAAGTTCAATCTTTGGTACGTACTATTTACTTTAAATGTTAAATTTTCACGTTTAATAGAAGTTTCAACAATATCTTGTTCTGCTATTCCTAGTTTCTGTGAAATATCTTCTTGTACTTCTTGAGTAGCCGTAGCAGTTAATGCAACTAATCTAAAATGATGTGGTAAACTCATAACATGAGTTATCACTTCTTGATAACTCGGCCTAAAATCATGTCCCCATTTAGATATACAATGGGCTTCATCAAATGCTATAAGTTGAATATTACATTTATTTATTAATTGTACAAATTGTGGTTGATTAAAGCGCTCTGGTGCAATATATAGGAATTTAACTTGTCCTGAAACAAGTTCTCTTTCTACTCTATTCTTCTCTTTATTTGTTAATGTACTATTTAAAAATTCAGCTTTAATCCCCATAGACCTTAAGCTGTCAACTTGGTCTTTCATTAAGGAGATTAAAGGACTGATGACAATTGTTACGCCATCTAAATAAAGTCCTGGTACTTGATAACAAATTGATTTACCTCCGCCAGTCGGCATAACACCTAATGTTGGTCGATGATCAATCACTTTATCAATAATTTCTTTCTGTCCATCTCTAAATTGTTGATACCCAAAGTATTCTTTTAAAATATTTTGCATCTATATTACACCTCTATATGCTTATAATCTGTCTGATAAGGATGACCAACGCATATAATCCTCTTCATATTGCGTTTCAATCGATGTCTTTTCTTGAGTCAATTCGTTTAATTTCTCATAGTTTGTAGCGTTATCTATCATTTCTTGTTCTATTTCTTCTAATCTTGTTTCGATATATTCTATATTATTTTCTAATTCTTCTAGTTCTCTTTTCTCTTTGAATGATAACCTTGCGTTCGCTTTTGGTTTCTCTTCTTGTTTAACTTCAGCTTTATGTTGTTGATTAGCTTTTTTATCTAATTCACGTTTATAAGCTAAATAATCTTCAAAAGTGCCTAACAATGGTTCTACTTGTTTATCATGTATATACCAATATTTATTAGCCACTTTATTTAAGAAGTATCTATCGTGACTAACTGTAATTACAGTTCCGCCAAATTCTGTAATATACGCTTCTAAAATTGTAAGTGTTTCTGTATCTAAATCATTAGTCGGTTCATCTAGTATAAGAACATTTGGTTCATGGACTAATAATTTTAATAAATATAAACGTTTTTGCTCTCCACCTGAAAGTTTATTAATTTGAGTACCATGTGTTTGACTAGGGAATAAGAAACGTTCTAGTAACTGCGTAACAGATACTACAGTACCATCTTTTTCTTTTGCCACTTCACTTTCTGCTCTTAAGTAATCAATCATTCTTTCATCAGAACTCAAACTATCATCTTGTTGTTTGAAATAAGCAATTTTAACAGTTTGACCAGTAATTAAGTTGCCTTGATATGACTGATCTAAACCACTAATAATGTTAAGCAAAGTCGTTTTACCCACTCCATTTTCACCGACAATACCTATTCGGTCTCCTTTTTGTATGATTGTAGTGAAGTTTTCAAATAGTGTTTTATCACCTATAGATTTTGTAATGTCTTCTAGCTCAAATACTTGTTTCCCTAATCGAGAATGAGCTAAGTTAAGACTTGCTTCACCTTGAGTTTTCTTATTAGATAAATCTTCTTCTAGAGTATTAAACCTTTGTATTCTCGCTTGTTGTTTAGTAGATCTTGCTTTAGCGCCTTGTCTCATCCAATGTAATTCTTGTCTATATAGCGCTTTTTTCTTTGTATGTTGTTGAGCTTCTATTTCTTCTTTTTCTGCTCTTGCTTGAATATATGCTTCATAATTACCAGGATAACTTGTCAGTTTTCCATTAGACAACTCAACGATACGTGAAGCAACTTGATTTAAGAAGTGACGATCATGCGTAACGAACATAATGGTATGTGGGTATTGTTTAATATAATTTACAAGCCATTCTATACCTTCTATATCTAAATGGTTTGTTGGTTCATCTAATAAAAGCAAATCAGGTTTACGTATTAATTCTTTAGCTAATGCTACACGTTTCTTCTGACCACCACTTAATTCAGATATTTTTTTGTGGTAGTCATTTATACCTAATTTTGATAAAATTGTTTTGACCTCTGCACTGTAATCCCAGGCGTTCAATCTATCCATATGAGATTGATATTCCATCATTAAATCAAGGTCTTTAGATTCACCAGTTTGTTGATATTTATTCAATGCATTTTCATAATTTGCTATAACCTTCGTCATCTCTGTTTCATTATTTAGTACTTCATCTATTACAGATAAAGTTCCATTTAATTCAGGTTTTTGGCTAGCATATGCAATTTGATATTGATTAGGGTAAGATGTCTTTGCATCATAATCATCATCTATATTCGCGATGACCTTTAGCAAAGTACTCTTACCAGTTCCGTTAATGCCAACAAGTCCTATTCGTTCTTTATAAGAAATGGATAAATCCAAATCATTAAATATAACTTTATCACCATATTGTTTATTAAGGTGTTCAATTTTATATGCTTCCATGTTTTTACATCCTTTAGTTTTCTCAGTTTTCAATTAATATATTATACACTCTTTTTACAATAAAAGATACGAAGGAGCACAAACAATGCAAGAGTTTTTTACAACGCTTCCACCATATTTACAAGCATTATTAGCAGGTATTATCACTTGGCTACTTACAGCTTTTGGATCGTCATTTGTTTATTTATTTAAGAACATAGATACAAAAGTTATAAATACAATGCAAGGGTTTGCAGCAGGTGTGATGATAGCTGCTAGTTTTTGGTCTTTATTACAACCTTCTATAGATCAAAGTTCAGATTCAGCCATGCCTTGGTTACCAGCTGCAATTGGTTTCTTACTAGGTGGGGTTTTCATTAGATTATTAGACTTTGTCATTCCACATGCGCACCAAAATGCACCTGATAAAAGCCAAAGAGTTGAAGGACCAGACACTAAACTTGGAAAGAATACATTATTATTCTTAGCCATCACTCTACACAATATTCCTGAAGGTATGGCAATAGGTGTAGCTTTTGGAGGTGTTGCTACAGGTAATGAAGGTGCTACTTTATTAGGTGCACTTGGTTTAGCGATTGGTATTGGTATACAAAACATACCTGAAGGCGCAGCATTATCTATGCCTATACGTGCCTCTGGTCTTTCAAGGTGGAAAGCATTTAACTATGGACAAGCTTCAGCGCTAGTTGAACCAGTATTTGCAATGTTAGGCGCATTATTAGTAGTTCTTGCCACGCCTATATTACCGTATGCATTAGCTTTTGCAGCAGGTGCGATGATATTTGTTGTCGTTGAAGAATTAATACCAGAATCACAATCAGGAAATAATACAGATTTAGCAACATTAGGATTAATGGGTGGATTTACGATTATGATGATATTAGATGTTGCATTAGGATAAACAGCAAATTGAACAATAAAAATAAGCATATCACTTTTCAACTAATATATTAGTTAAGTGATATGCTTATTTATTTTAAATTAAGACTTATGTCTCAAACTATTTTTCTTATTCTTCTTGATAGCCATTGCCAGATTTATATTCATAGCTTGATGGTTTTATTTTCTTGAAGTCTGGATTGTCATAGAATCTGAATAAGTCACCATGTAATAACTGATCTGACAATTCAAGTTCTTTTTCTACTTTATTTTTATTTTCTTGTAAGTCTTGCGGTTTAGTCTTCATCGGTTTGTTAGTCTTATTATCATAAACTGCGCTACCTATTGATTTATACTCAGGTGTAATGAAGTCACCATTTCTAAATGCTACTGTTTCATCGTGACCTTTTGATAATAAGTCTGTACCAAACATGATGTAGTTACTAGCGTCAATGCCTAATACATCTAGTAATGTAGGCATAACGTCTACTTGACCACCATAAGTTTCATCAACTCCACCTTCTAATCCAGGAACTTTCATAAAGAACGGTGTTCTATTTAAGTCCATAAATTTAGCAGGTGTAATCTCATCTTCACCTAATAGGTTTGCCATGGCTTTGTTATGGTTCTCAGAGATACCATAATGGTCACCGTAAATCATTATAACAGAGTCATCATAAAGACCTTCTTTTTTAAGTTGATTCACAAATTCTTCTAACGACTCATCTAAATAACGCGCTGTTTGAACGTAACCATCAAGCGTCGCACTACCTGTGTTTGGTTTTTCAATCGTTGCATCTTCTTTACTTAATGTAAATGGATAATGGTTAGTTAACGTAATTAAATGAGAGTAGAATGGTTCTTTCTGCTCTTTAAGATGTGCAATCGACTCGTCGAAGAACACTTTATCTTTAAGACCTAAGTTTTCTTGATTCTCTTGTTTCATGTCGTAATACGTTGCATCATAAAACTTATCAACACCAAAATGTTTATACACTTGATCTCTATTCCAGAATGTTTTGTAGTCACCGTGCATCACAGATGTTTCATAACCTTGTTTCTGGTTTAAAATCGCTGGTAGAGATTGATAAGTGTTATCTCCTTTTAATGAGAAAGCTGAACCTTGCGGAAGCCCGTAAATACTATTATCCATCGTTAACTCTGAATCGGCAGTCTTACCTTGTCCAGTTTGATGGAAAAAGTTTGGATAATATTTATATCCTTTATCACCTTTAGCAAGTGAGTTCAAGAATGGTGTAACTTCTTCCCCATTAACTTTAAAATCAATTAAGAATGATTGGAAACTTTCTAAATGAATTTTAATGACGTTTTTATCTTTGGCTATACCAAATGTTTCTTTACTAGGTTTTTGATATTTTTGCTTAGCATAATTTTTAACTTCAGTTAGATCATCTTCACTAGCTAACGCTTTTTGAGAGTTATTTTGAACTGTTTTAACACCATCATATACTGTGAAATTATATGGACCTAAATATTTAACTAAATATTTATGATCGAATGTTCTAGTAAGTAATTCTGGTCTATCAGCTTCAGCAAAAGCCAAATTTAAAAATGCTAATGCTACCGCAACGCCCATTACTACTGGAACGAACTTCTTAGGGAATGCTTTTGTATTAAGCCACTTGCTCTTAAATACAAGAACAAATAAGAATATAATCGTATCAGTGAAGTAAATAAAGTCGTACCATGAGAATGAACTATATACAGCACCAGACATAGATTCAACGTTACTTACTTGGTTCAATGTACTAAATGTTAAAAAGTCAGAGAAGAATCTAAAGTACACAACATTCGCATATAACAGGAATGTTAGTATAAATCCTCCTATGAAAATAAACCAATAAGATTTACGCCCTTTAAAGAATAAAAACACACTTAATATTAATGCAACTAAGCTATATGGGTTCATTAATAGTATAAAATTTTGTACTAGTCCCTTTACCCCAAGTGACAAGTCCACATAATAGGCAAAATAAGTCTTCAACGCAATCGCTAAAACGGTTAGCAAGAAGAACGTAAAGACGCCTATCTTCCTATTTTTTGATTTCATACCTTTCCTCCGTATCTCAACTCACATCAATTTCCTTTATAAATTCATTACAAATTATTGACCGTTGTAATATTCTTGTAATATTAATAGATGTTCAGTATTATAATTTATACTACTTTACAAAAAAATTCAACTAAAAACCTATATCTACCACAAAAAATGTGTAAAAGTACATATAACCGTCACATTTTATGTTTCGATTGTTTTTGCATTTCTTCTTGTAATTTATATTTTATGCCTGTCTTTATTTGTTTTACAAATTGTGCATGTTTTTTCATATTTTTTTCAGCTTCTTCAATACTTAATGTCCTAAAGATTATTTTGGAACCTTGTTTTTTCTGTGCAAGTTTATCTATGTGATATGAGGCAATAGTCCCTAGTTGAGGGTAGCTTGATAATGATTGATGATCATTCAACATAATAACGAGTTGATTTTCTTCATTTAATAAAACTGTACCTTTTTTAACGCTTAAGAATGATTGATCGTTAATTTCTCTATTAACGATTGATTCTCCCTCTAACGTTAATCCTGTTCTATTAAAACGATTGGATACCTTATACACTCTATTTTCTAGATTTTTTATTTCATCTTGTTTGAAATGTGACATACCTTCTCCTGAAATAATATGGAAGATGTCCGTGAAATAATTTAAAGCAAGTGTATATTGGTCTATACCCCAATCTGCCGTTTTAGTTTCTTCTAAATTGGCGAATAGTTTCTTTTGTAATGGTGAATAATTTCTAAAAAGCTCTATTTCATCGCCTTGTTGCAATAAACGTCCTTTATGTCCACCCATTCCTAATCTAATACTAGTAGATTTTGAACCTAACCATTCATCAGCCACTATTCCCCCTGCTATTGCAAGATATACCCTAGTACCTTTATGAGCATCCTCAAAACTGAGTACTTCTCCTTTATTCATTAAATGAATTTTATACGGTAATATTTTCTTGTCATCACGATATGCAGGAAAATGTGCACCGGTAATTGCAATTAATGTTGGTTCTGTAAATTGTATACTCGGCATTTTAAAAGTCATTTCTAACAATGCTTCATCTTCATCATTACCTACTAACATATTTGCTAATCTATGATTAAGTTGATCAATGGAACCATTTTTCACGATACCAATATGTTGGAATTTTTGTCTACCTAAATCTTGAATTGAAGTGTATAGACCAGGTTCTCTCATAATTAGTGACATGGTTTATACCCTCCACTCTCAATTGTTTCTCTATCTACAACATTTAAAACAACATCGTCACCAAAGTTTAATTTACATTTACTTTCTTCTCTATCAAACATTTCAACTTCTGTCCAACCTATAACTGGCCAACTACCATTTGTATCTGTAGTCGTAATAAAAAGCTTATCTCTTTCAATACATAAAGATCCTTTAGGAATAAATTGTTTATAACCCGAATTTTTAGAATGCAATCTGTGGCTTAACCCCGATAAGTATGGACAGCCTGGTGTGTGGCCAATCATAGAAACAAAGTATGTTCTTGATTCTAAAACTTGTATTTGTTCTTCATCTGACAAATCAGTTAGACCGTCAAAATCAGGCCCATATATCCCGCCTACAACCACATCGATTTCAACAGCAGTCTTACGAACTTCTCTATCCTTTAAGTCTTCTTTCTTTTTCTTAATTATACCTTCTATTAATTCATGCATATAATTGAAAGGTTGAGAAATATCATGATTCATCATCATATTATATGGGTGATAAACAACCATTAAACTATTTTCACTTGGTATAACCTCATCGATAAATGGCATATTTTTGTTTAGTATGTCCATTCTAAATTCATTTATTTCGTGCGTTAATTGTCTAGAAGGTTCTCTATCACTCATAACAGTTAGAGCAGAATCACCTTTAGGATATATGCGCATATAAAGACACCTCATTCTGTTTCGCTATATCATGTACCATTACTTGCGATAAAACACATCTGTTAAGTCTATAAAAACAGACGTAATTTGATTAACAAATAAACCTACAAATAATATTGATATCGCAAATCCTATATATAGAAAAGCAAAACTCTTCTTATTATTGTTTCTTCTCAAATGTGTTAACACAATATTCTTCATGTAAAAAACAACTAAAATGATAATTATTAAATATAATAATGCTAAGAACATTTATTTTCACCCGTCCTTATAAGATGGTATCTATTTTACTATTTGTCATCATAGATTGCCATCAAAATTTTAAATCTATCTCTATCCATTCTCTCAAACTATTAATCATAAACAGTTTAATTTTACGATTTTTAATACCATCTAATAACATATCCTTATTTATAATTCGTTCTTTTATTATTTCATCTCTTAGTAAAGATTGTCTCATACATCCATTTAAAATTTGATTACTAAATGGTGGTGTGAAGTAATCACCATCTTCAAAAATAACGACATTTCCAATATCAAACTCGGTTATTTGATTTTCTTCATTATAATATAATACAACATTCGTTTCATGTGAGTGTTCAAAATGCTTTCGCGCAGTAGTCTTATTGATTTTATATAACGTCGGAACTTCTTTAGCAAGCATTAATTGTGCTGTAAATGGTTTATTAGTATTACTCAATTCATTTATTTCCACTTGAAAATCTCCTAAGCGGTCCAATTCAATCCTTAACTTATATGTACCATTTGAGTGATTTTCTAAAGCGGTATCCAGTACATCATCCCATTGATTACGGTTAAAAGGGATATTCAATTCAGCAGCGCTTTTTTCAATTCTTCGAGTATGTTCTTTACGCCTGCTTACTTTTCCATTTTCAATACGTATAGTTTCTATTAAATGAACATTTGGATTATCTAGTATTTTTGTTTTCATTTTAAATTCTTTTATTTCTGCGTGAGGATTTGAATCAATTGTTATACCCGCCCCAACACCGTAGATGGATTTATCTTTCTTGTTTTGTATTGTACGAATTGGAACATTAAAAATATTTCTGCCATCAGGTAACATTAAACCGATTGTTCCACAATAAACACCTCTCGGTAATGTTTCAAGTTCATGAATAATTTTCATAGTTGATTCTTTAGGAGCGCCAGTTATCGATCCACACGGGAATAAAGCTTGTAATATATGATATAGACTTTGATTAGAGGAAATTTCGCTATAAATCGTACTCGTCATTTGATATACGGTCTTATATTTCTCAATCATAAATAAATCGGTTGTTTTTACTGTACCTGTTTTAGAAATTTTACTTAAATCATTTCTTAATAAATCCACAATCATAACATTCTCAGCTTTATCTTTATTAGATTGATTAAGAACATCGAAATTAATTTTATCTTCTTCGTTATTTTGTCCTCTAGCAATTGTACCTTTCATTGGTTTCGTAACAATGCAATTATTTTTATTACGATATGGACCAGTTTGGAAGAATAGTTCGGGTGATACCGAAATAATGCTTTCATTATCGTTCTCGATATATGCTTGATAATCACCATTTGATTCATAAGTTAATAATTTAAAATAATGATAAGGTTTTTTTATACGGTTTCCTATTAAACGCGTCGTATAGTTCACTTGATAAGTGTTTCCTTTAATAATTTCATTATGTATGAAATGTATATTAGATTGTATCGTTTCTTCACTATCAACTGGGTGCCAATTTATATTTTTTAAAGATGTTTCATAAGCAGACTCATTTTCAAATTGATTAACAGGACTTTTATAAACTTGTAACGATCCGTAGTTTTCTTGATCATTATATACTTGCAATGCTTTATCGAAAGCTGGCGCACTTTCATAAGGTAAACTTAAGACTACATAATAACCACTACTCTGATAATACTCTGCTTTATTTATTAATTTTTCAACCTCTTCGATAGTATTAGCAACCATATAATAAATAGGTTTTTCAAACTTTAAATTTAATTTTTCTATATTATCTTTATCATTGATATATTTAAATTGTATATGTGCTTTCAACTTCAACACCTACCTTCGTAAGAAAATTTGCAATTTGCTCTTTGCCAAATTCGCTCAAAATAGATTCAGGATGATATTGAACCGCTTCAATTGGTAAGCTTTTGTGTCTTATTGCCATTGGAATATTCCCCTCAACCGTCCATGCTGAAATAATAAATTCATCTGGAATACAAGTATCATCTGCTATTAATGAATGATACCTCGTTACATTAAATGAAGACGGTAAGTTTTGGTATATTCCTTTACCATCATGTTTAATAGCAGCAACATGACCATGAATAGGCTTTTGACCGTTTACTATTTTTCCATTAAACGTAGCTATTAATAACTGAAACCCTAAGCAAACACCTAAAATAGGTATGTGTTTATGTATTTGATACAAATTTTCCATCAGCTTTGGATAATCGTTAGGGTGTCCCGGACCTGGTGAAACAATAACAGATTTAGGGTTTAAACTATTAAGCATATCTATATTGATATCTTCATTTTTATAAATTCTAATTTTTTCATTAATAGTAATAATTTTTAAATATTCGATAATGTTGTATGTAAAAGAATCATGGTTGTCTATCATAATAATCATAAAAATACCTTCACTTTGTTTATTATTTTCAGACCTATCATACCATATCATAAACTTGCTTTTACAATTTGATTGTATTATCATTTGTATATTCAATAAACTAAGAGGTTCCTAGCTCATACCCTCTATAAAAAACTAGACACTTCGTCTACCTTTTTTATAGAAGGCAGGCTTTTTTTATGCCTTTTTAAAGGAGAAAGATTATGTCAGAAACATTAAAAAATGATAAAGCACTTGTCGTTTTTAGCGGTGGTCAAGACAGTACGACATGTATGTTTTATGCGAAAGAAAATTTTAAAGAAGTAGAACTCCTTACTTTTCAATACGGACAAAGACATGATTTAGAAATAGAAGTAGCAGAAAATATTGCTAAAGAACAAGGTTTGAAACATCATATTCTGGACATGTCACTACTTTCACAATTATCTCCAAACGCTTTAACAGATCACAATATGGAAATCGAAAATAATGAAGATGGTATACCAAACACATTCGTACCAGCTAGAAATTTATTATTCTTATCATTTGCTGGTGCACTTGCTTACCAAATCGGTGCTAAACATATCATCACTGGCGTTTGTGAAACAGACTTTAGCGGTTATCCAGATTGTAGAGATAGTTTTATTAAATCTATGAACTTATCTCTTAATTTATCAATGGACAAAGATTTTGTTATACATACACCTCTTATGTGGCTTAACAAACAAGAAACATGGGCGTTGAGTGATGAATTAGGTGCACTTGATTATGTTCGTGAACGTACATTAACTTGTTATAACGGTGTTATAGCTGACGGATGTGGTGAATGTCCTGCATGCAAATTAAGAAATCAAGGTTTATCACAGTACCTTGAATTGAAAGGAAGTCTATAATGTTACAACAAATATACCCTAGCGTTCAGCATCCATATGCTTTTGAACTAAATAAAGACTTTAATTTTTCAAGCGCACATTACATTCCTTATGAAGAATCTGGAAAATGCCATAATGTTCATGGGCATACATATTTCATTAATTTAACAATCGCTGGTGATGAATTGGACAAAATGGGATTTTTAGTGAATTTCAGTGAATTAAAATCACTTATACACAAGAGATATGACCATCGTTTATTAAATGATTTCGAAGAGTTTAAAGACAACAGCCCTTCAACAGAGCAAGTTGCTCAAACAATATATAATATTGTACAAGAATCATTAGATAATCGTGATAATAAACCTAAATGTGTACAAGTCTTTGTTAGAGAGACACCAACAAGTTATGTCGTTTATCGTCCTGTGAAACAGGGTGAAAATAATGCCTAAAATTCCTGTACTTGAAATATTTGGTCCGACTATACAAGGAGAAGGCTCGGTTATTGGAAGAAAAACCATGTTTGTTAGAACAAGTGGTTGTGATTATAGATGTAGTTGGTGTGATTCAAGCTTTACTTGGGATGGTTCTGCTAAAGACGATATTCGACTACTAGAACCTGAACAAATCCTTTCAGAACTAGATCAACTTGCTCCTAATCAATATCAACATGTCACTATTTCTGGTGGTAATCCAGCTTTAATTAAAAATATCGGCCCTCTTGTTGAAGCATTTAAAGAAAGAAAGATTCAAACTGCGCTAGAAACACAAGGTTCTAAATTTCAAGAATGGATGGTGGATATAGACGACTTAACAATCAGTCCTAAACCACCAAGCTCTGGTATGAAACCAAGTCTACCTATTTTGGATGACGTGATTTCAAAATGTACTAAAGAGAGTTTATCTTTAAAAGTTGTCATATTCGATGATGAAGATTATAAATTTGCTAAAGATATTCACGCTCGATACCCAGACATTCCGTTTTATTTACAAGTTGGAAACCCTTATTTAGATGATAGTGTTTCAAATCACACAGAGAAATTACTAAGTAAATACGAAGAACTTATAGATAAAGTCATGAACGATACACTAAACGATATATATGTATTGCCACAATTGCATACATTACTATGGAGCAATAAAAAAGGCGTATAGCCAGAAGTCTCCAACCCTAGTCATCCTTGCCGGGGTGGGACTACGAAATCTATTTATTAAAATGAGATTTCTGTCCCACCCCCTCTTTTTTATTAGATCCAATCAGTTTATAAATCCCATAAATTGCGACACCCACTATAATATATAACCACCAAGGTATGTATACTTTAGTCATATCTCCAAATGCTATATTTGGTCCTATAATTATAATAGCTGGTATTATCCCTACTATAATTCCACCATATAAGCTTTCTTTTAACATTTTATACTTAGATTTATCAAAAATATATTTTTGAATAATACGAAATAAAGCTTTTACGATAAAGAATCCCGCAATAGGTACTATTATTAACATTGATATTAGCGATAATAGTGATGTTTTATAATCTGCAAAAATACCCGCTATTCCTGAGGTTATGAAGTATATACTATAGAATTAAACCATTCCCATCACAACCATATTCATAATCGCTTTGTTAGATTCATTAGGTAATTCCTCTAAAATTTCATCTGCATGACCTTTCACGTCATGACCAAAGAATTCAATAGCTGATCTACCGTTAGATGTCGCTTCTAGTAAGTGATCTAATACATCATTTAATATTACTTCTGTCTCATGTTCACTTACTCTTAAATCTGTTCGCACATATAATAAAAAATCTTCATAAACTTCTAAATCTTCTTCATTTAATTGTTCACGCTTTTTATTGTTCAAATCAATCAGTTGTTTTGTTGTTTGCGTCATAATCTACACTCCTCGTTAATAGTTCATCGATTGGCCCTTTAATTTTATTCCATTCTCCTGTAACAATTTCTAGTTCTTCTTTACCTTTTTCTGTAATGAAATAATATTTTCTCTTTGGTCCTTGCTCGCTCGGTTTAACTTCACTATAAATAAATTCCTTATTTAATAACCTTAAAAGAATGGGATAAATCGTTCCTTCAGAGACTTCTGCGAATTGAAAATCATTCAATTTCTTAGATAATTCATAACCATACACAGGTTGTGATTGGATGATTGATAATATACATGCGTCTAATAGACCTTTTCTCATTTGTGTTCGAATTGACATGTTTATAACCTCTAATCTTTTATAGCTATTTTGTATTACAAAGTAGCGTAAATTTATCTTATTATAATTTTCATATTTTTGTCAAATCGTAATTGAATTTTAATTGTCATACTATATTTCGTGATTAAATGAATAGAAATTGATATAATTCGAAGATGAGACTATTTTAAGGCAGGAGACAGACATGGCAATCCTAGTTATGATTAATATCATTCTCTGTATCGTCTTAATGTCATATAACTTTGTAGTAATGAATAAGAAACAGCACATCGATCATTATGCTATTTCTATAACAATTGCTTTGAATGGATTAGTATCTTTTATAATCATTAAAGAAATCAATTTCATCACGATTGCTGTAACAGCTATGTTACTTATATGGGCATTTTTACATACATGGATTCAGATTAGATACGTACCAAATTATATTCAAAATCAATTTTTCGTTCTTTATATAATAATTATTATTTTTAGTATGTCTTTAAATATTGTATTTTTAGACAGTGACGAATCAATTTATCAATCACTACCTTACTTTGGCGTGAGTTTATTTATCTTCGGTCAAATAATTGCTTATCTTTCGTTATTCACCGAACCAACTGAATTAAATGGAAGACGTCTTGCGAAGACTTACCAAAAAGGTATATATAAATACTTTATTCATCCAAGATTAGTAGGTGAAATCGTTACAATCGTTTCATATATATGTATGATAGTTCTAACGCCTCATTGGTTTTTACTCGTTCCTGTATTTCTTATTTATATTTTCTTTATTTTATGGCAAAAACTATTCAAAACAACGAACTATGTTTCAGCTGAAAATTAATGGGTAAATATAGAAAGTAAACAAGAAACATATAAGGAGGCACATACTATGTTGAGTTTTATAGTTATGTTAATCGTAGGCGGTTTAATCGGTTGGCTAGCCGGAGCAATTTTAGGTAAAGATATCCCAGGTGGTATCATTGGTAACATCATAGCTGGTCTAATTGGTTCAGCTATCGGTGGTAAAATTTTAGGAGAAATAGGCCCAGTATGGGGCGGCGTAGCAATTATTCCAGCTCTTATTGGCTCTATCTTATTAATCTTAGTATTATCATTTATCTTAAAAGCGGTTAGAAAATAATTGAAATTCTGAAATAAAGAAAAAAGTAAAAAACCACTGTGCTATTAGATTTGTCTAATGGCACAGTGATTTTTTATTTTATGCTCACAATATATCTTAATGTAAATATATAGATCCCATGATCAGTACAAACACTGAATTAGCTATTTCAATCATCCCCACTTGCATAATTTTAATTTTGCGTCCGTAAAGAACAATAGCTCTTACTAAACTTGGTATATACATAACCATGATAATTGGATGTATTAATAATCCAATTAATACAATAAACGCATGATAAAGCCATGAGCTCCATTTATACTTTTGAGATTTTTTCTCTCTAATCATCGTCTTAACATATAAAATGGTACCAAAGAAATATAGAAAACTAATAATAAACACAGTAAACCATTTGTTTACATCTAATAATGATTGATTTAACAACGTACTAATTATACCAAATAGACAAAATATTATTACAGCTATTAAATCATTTGTAAATGCTCTTTCGTTTTTCTTTTTAGCAAAATAAGCATTAACTAGTGACAATGGTATCATAAGTAAAAATATGTAAAAAGTTTCAGGTCGTAAAATCACGATAGGAATAAACGAAATAAGTACAACAATAAAGAAAATGCCCGCAGTATACAAATACCCTTTCTGCTTTTTCCTCTTTTTTAAATAGAAAAATACTTGATCACTCATAAAATAAACTGCTAAAACACCTAAATATAGTAGTAAATGTAAAAACGAGAATCCTCCAACAGCAATACCAAAAGCAATTGGAAGTACAATCATTGACCACACACCGTGTTGATTAGGTTTTTTAAATTTAAACATAAAAACACCTCCACATATTCATTCTACTAAAAGATATATATAAAATACATCTTATTTCAAACAAATTTGTGAAGGTTAATTTATTACATATCGCCTATTTTTACTTCGTCTGGATCTCTAAATTGTCTTTCATTAATATTCAAATCGTCTATTTTTTGAATGTCTTGAGCATTTAATTCAAAATCAAAGACATCAAAATTCTCTTTTATTCTATTATTATTTTGGGATTTTGGTATAACAAGTCTACCTTGTTGTAAATGCCATTTAATAATAACTTGAGCAACGGTTTTATCGTACTGTTGGGCAATACTTTTCAGCGTTTCATTGTTTAACCATTCTCCACCTCTCATAAGTGGACTCCAAGCCATAACTTTTATACCTTTACTTTCGCAATAAGCTTGCAATGCATCTTGATTGAATAAAGGATGAAACTCAATTTGATTAACAGCTGGCACTATTTCTGTTTCTGCTAATAAAGCATCTAAATGATGTTCTTTAAAATTACATACACCAATAGCTTTAATTTTGCCATCTTTATATAGTTGTTCTAATGCTTTATAAGTTTCTATAAATAATTCATCTTCTGGACATGGCCAATGAATTAAATACATATCTAAATATGTTAAATCTAAACTTTCCATTGATTGTTCAAATGCTTTTATTGTTCTATCATATCCTTGAAAATCATTCCACAGCTTTGTTGTAATAAATAATTCTTCACGTGGTACATTTAAATTTTTCAATGCTTTTCCTAACGCTTTTTCATTCTTATAGAACCAAGCTGTATCTATTGCACGGTATCCTGCATCTACTGCCGTTTGAACTACCCTTTCAACATCTTGATCTTCTATTTTGTAAATGCCTAATCCTAATTCTGGAATCTCTACATTGTTATTTAACTTGACCATTTTAAAATCCCCTTTATTTAGATTTCATACGCTCTCTTTTCGGCTCATATGAAAGTGTTTGAGTAAGTGTATTAAATTCCTCAGCTGTTAAATCTCGCCACTCTCCATATTTGATACCATCTAACTTAATGTTCATTATACGTATACGTTTTAACTTCTTAACGTTATAGCCTAATGTTTCACACATTCTTCTAATTTGACGATTTAAACCTTGCGTTAAAATAATTTTAAAAGTTTTATCATTGAGTTGTTCTAATTTCGCCGGCAATGTCTTTTGATTTAATATAACAACACCATTAGACATATTTTTAATAAATTCTTTCGTGATAGGTTTATCAACTGTCACGACATATTCTTTTTCATGATGGTTTTCACTACGCAATATTTCATTTACAATATCGCCATCACTGGTAAGTAACAATAAGCCTTCTGAATCTTTATCTAATCTACCGATATGAAATATTCTTTCTGGGTGGTTCACATAATCTACTACATTGCCTTTAATATGCTTTTCTGTAGTTGAAGTAATGCCTCTCGGTTTATTCAAAGCAATATATACATAACCTTTATCAATCGTTATAACTTTATTATCAACTTTTACGACATCAGAATCTTCCACTTGTGAGCCTAAAGTTGCTAACTCATCATTTATCTTTACACGTTTATCATCTATCCATTTATCTGCTCCACGACGTGAACAGACACCAGCTTCACTTAAAAATTTATTAATTCTCATACCTATGGTTCCTCTCTTAATCCATCTTATATTATTATTCTACACGAAGAAAAAGATTAAAGAAAATAGAATACAAAAAAGAGTCTGGAACAGTTAATTATGTCCCAGACTCTTTTAAAAATTATTTTATTATATTATCGTAAGTCTTACTGTTAATAAAGAAGCGATCAAATATAAAAGTACCAAAAGGAATAAATGCTGAAATTAAAGCTACTATTGGCCATTTTATATGAATGCGCACTATGGTCGTCATTATTAAAATCATAATGAGATATAAAGAAAATAAAACGCCATGTAACATACCTATAACAGAGACTACAGTTGGAATATCTAACATATATTTAATTGGCATCGCTATTAATATTAATAATAACAACGAACCGCCTTCTAAATAGCCTGTAAATCTAAAAAGTGATGTTAAAGTTGTTTTATTCACGTCTTAATCCTCGTCTTCTTCATCTTCGTCAAAGAGATTTTTTCTTTCTTTTATAAATTCTTTATGGAGTGCTACAGTTCTAATTTGATGATTTTCTACATCTATGACAACCCATTTGTCATATTCTGTATCGACATAGTCATCTTTCTCTATTTCAGGATTGTGAGCTTGTAGCCAACCACCAATTGTATCTATATCATCTGAATCTTCAAAATCAATTCCAAATTTGTCTTCTAATTCAGAAAGTGTGACACGCCCATTTATTTGGTAAGTATCTTCACCAGTTTTGATAATATCATTTATTTCATCGTCATCGAATTCATCTCTAATTTCTCCGACAATCTCTTCTAGTATATCTTCCATTGTAATAATACCAGCAGTACCACCATATTCATCTATAACTAATGCCATATGAACATGATCTTTTTGCATTTTCACTAATGCATCACTGATTCTTGTAACTTCATGAATCAGTGGTAAATTATGAATGTAGGCATTAATTTTAATTTTGTTGCCTGAAGCATACTCTGTTAAAAATTCTTTTACATTGATAAAGCCTTTTATGTGGTCTTTATCGCCGTCTTCAGAAATTGGATAACGTGTATAATGATGTTCATTAATAATTTCGAGCAGTTCTTCAATATTAAATGGTTCAGTTAATGTAACCATTTGTGTTCTAGGTACCATGATATCTTTTGCTAATCTTTCGTCGAATGAGAAAATGTTTTACATATAAGCTAATTCTGTATGGTTAATTTCACCACTTTGATAGCTTTGAGTCATGATAAGCTTTAATTCTTCTTCAGACATTGCTTGTTCTTCATTTGTAGGTTGAATACCAATAGTACGTACAAGTATTCTAGCTGTTCCGTTCATAGACCAAATTAATGGTTTCATAACGATACCGAAATAATAAAGCGGTCTAGCAAAAAATAATGATAGTTTTTCCGCTTGTTGAATAGCAACAGTCTTAGGTGCAAGTTCACCAACTACTACGTGAATAAATGTAACAATTAGAAAACTGATAACGATAGAAAATGTAGTAGTAAGTGCATCTGGTAAATTAAAGAAGTCTAATGCAGGATGTATAAGAACTTCAAATGTTGGTTCACCAATCCAACCTAATCCTAGTGAAGTCACAGTAATACCAAGCTGACAAGCAGATAAATAGTAATCCAATTCTTTTACCATTTTATATACAATTTTAGCAGACTTACTTCCTTCAGATATAAGTTGTTCTATTCTCGTCATACGTATTTTAACAAGCGCGAATTCAGAACCTACGAATACCATTGTAAATGCAATTAATATAAAGAATACAATAAAGTTTATTATGGTCGAAATTTCCAATTAGTTCCCTATTTCTAGGGATTCACCTCCAAATATTTTGCGGTGACGCTTGGGCCACCTTTTTAGTTCTATTTTTAAAGAAAACATGCTTGAATTTAAGTGTAAAACTAAATCCTCCCCATTTTGCGTCACCTCTCCCGACTATAGCATATTGAGTTAAGTCTAACACATTTTACTACTAATTAAAATGAATAAGAAGAAATGTATGCATATATTATTTTACGCATACATTTTCCATTAAAAAGATAGTTCGTTGTGTTTCATTATAAACTGTGAACTAATTTTATTAAATTCTTCTGGCTTATCTATATTGCATACATGCCCTGCTTGTTCGATAACTTCTAAATAAAAGTTCTCATAGTCTTTTACTAACCGTTCTACAGGTGGCATAAACAAATAATCTTCATCTCCCATAATAAATAAAGTCGGGATATTCTTTGTAGCCACTTGCAAATGCGCTAAGTATGGATTCACTAATTTGGTTAGCTTAACCCATTTTATAAATTGTTTTTGTGAAACTTTTTTAGCTTCGTTTATAAACCTCAATCGAGACTCTTCATGTTCTTTTCTAGGCATAATGATATAAGCAAATAATTTATAAAGTAACATATAAGGAACAAAGTTCATAATAGTCCTACCAATAGCTAATAAGAATTTAGTTCTTAAATTAACATTAATAATTGCGCCACCTAAAACTAACGTTGTAATTCTTTCAGGATACGAATCTGCCATTGTTTGCCCAACAATTGTTCCTAAACTCATCCCAATAATATGCGTCTTTTTAATTTTTAAGTGATCGAGTACGTCTATGACTTCTTTAGCTAAATGTTCGAATGAATCATTTTTCTTCCATTCTTTATTTGCAGATTTGCCGTGACCTCTTAAATCAACAAGTAAAACATTAAAGTGCTTTCTATAATATCTCATTTGTTTAAACCAAATAGAAGAGCTACCTCCAGCCCCGTGTAACAAGGTAACCCATTCTGCTTCTTCAGATTTTATAATCGTCTTATAATATAACATGTTTTACATCTTTCCTCTTAATTTCCATATTGTGAAATCTTACAATATTTTTATTCATCATATAAAATTTTATCAATGATTTCAATAAAAAACCGACAACGTAATTTTACAATGTCGGTTTTTTTATATAAATTTTTAATTTTTTATTCTATTTCTTCAGCTATATCAATTTGATCTTGTGTTAATTTAGGTTTAAGCAATCCGTATATAATAGCACTTACTAAAGCACCTATTATTACTGCTAATAAAGTTTGTAATACATGGCCAAAGTCTGTAGCTAATATTACAAATATACCACCATGTGGTGCTTGAATGCTAGAACCTAAACCTAAAGCTATCGCACCACCAATTCCTGAACCTACCATCATTGATGGAATGACACGTAGTGGATCCGCTGCTGCAAACGGGATGGCACCTTCTGTTATAAAGGAAAGTCCCATAACATAGTTTGGTAAAATAGAACCTTTTTGAGTTTTTGTAAATTTATTTTTGAACAGTAACATTGCTGTAGCAATTGCGATTGGAGGTATCATACCACCGACCATTGCTGCTGTAATAGCTGCTGCGTTACCTTCTGTTAATGCTGCTGTAGCAAATACATATGCAGCTTTATTGAATGGACCACCCATGTCAATTGCCATCATAGCACCGATTACTAAACCTAGTAATACAATATTCGAACCTGATAAATCATTTAATCCATTTAATAATAAATTATTTAACCACGCTGTAGGTGGGTTAATCACATAAACCATTAGTAAACCAGTAATGGAAACTGAGAGAATTGGATATATTAATGTCGGTTTCAAACCTTCAAACATTTGAGGTAAGTTTCTAGAAACATATTTAATACCTTCAGTTAAATAACCCGCTAAGAAACCTGCTATAATACCACCTAGGAATCCTGAACCACCTGCCACTGCTAACATACCACCGACAAGACCAGACGCGAAACCTGGTTTATCTGCAATACTACGTGCAATGAAACCAGCTAAGATTGGTACAATTAGTTTAAAGGCACTTTCACTACCAATCTGCCATAAGTTTGCTGCAAATTCATTATATTGTGAACTTTTAGCATCAAATGAGTTTTCTCCAAATAAGAACACGATTGCCATTAAGATACCACCAGATATAACAAGTGGTAACATATTTGAAACACCGTTCATTAAATGTTTATAAATTGTTTTAGATACACTTTGTTTTTCATTCGAAGTTGATGAGCTTTGTTTGCCACCTTTAGCTACAAATGGTTTACGACTAGTATCTTGAGCCATATTGATTAATTCTTCTGGTCTTTTTATACCATCTGCTACAGGTACTTGCACAACATTTTTACCATCGAAACGATCAGTTTCAACATGTACGTCTGCAGCGACAATGATTCCTGTTGCTTTTTCAATGTCTTCATCAGTTAGATGGTTTTTAATTCCGCCTGAACCATTTGTTTCTACTTTAATTGGTACACCCATTTTTTTAGCCTGATTTTTCAATGAGTCAGCTGCCATATAAGTATGCGCGATACCTGTTGGACAAGCTGTAACTGCTAAAATTAATCCTTCTTCTTCAACGTTTTCAGATTGAATCGGAGTTGCTTCTGATTCCTCGTTAGACTCATCATCTGTCGCTTCATCATCATGCTTGTTAATAATGTTTAAAATTTCTTCTTCACTATTAGCTTGTAACAGTTCTTCTCGTACTGCTTCATCCATTAAAATACCCGAAAGTTTAGCTAACGCATCCAAGTGAGTTTGAGCTCCGCCAGCTGGTGCAGCAATCATAAAGAATAAATGCGCTGGTTGCATATCTAACGATTGATAATCAACGCCTTCAATCGATTTACCAAATGCAATTGCTGCTGATTGAACAGCATCTGTTTTAGCATGTGGTATAGCAATACCTTCACCAATTCCAGTTGTGCTTTGTGACTCTCTTGTATGAATTGCTTCTTTAAATGTTTTTTCATCACTTAATTTACCAGCTTTATCTAATTGAGATACAAGTTCATCTATTACTTGATCTTTAGTCGTTGCTGATAAATCCATTGCTATTGTTTCCTTAGTTAAGAGTTCTGTAATCCTCATAATATTAACCTCCCTATTTTACAAATGCTTAATCGTTACTTTAGATAGAATTCTTTCTATATCTTCATGTTCAGCTAAATCTGCATTGAAAGCTGTAGCTGTTCCACAACTTACAGCTAATTTGAATGCTTCTTCAATATCCTTACCAGTTGTTAATCCAGCAACCATACCTGCCACTGTACTGTCACCCGAACCTACAGTGTTAACTACTTCTCCGTTAGGCACAATTGCCTTAAGTTGAATGTTCGAATCCACATAGATTGCACCTTCACCACCTAGTGAAACGATGACCGATTGAGCGCCTTCTTCTATTAACTGTTTAGCACAATCAATTACTTCTTGATCTGTATTAATTTCTTTATCAAAAATTTCTTCTAATTCTGTTTTATTTGGCTTCACAAATTTCGGTTCAAAAGAAAGTATAGATTTCATTAAATCTTTCTCTGCATCAACAATTAGCGTAGCACCGGTTTCTTTTAATATTTCTGCAACTTCTTTATATACCGGTTTCTTTAATGTACTTGGTACACTTCCAGCGATTATGACTGTATCAGACGAAGTTGTTTGTTTCATTTTATTTAAAAATGATTCGTAATGTTGTGGTTCGATATTTGGACCTGGACCATTAATTTCAGTCTCAGAACCAGTTTTTAACTTCACGTTAATTCTTGTATCTTCTTCTACTTCAATAAAATCAGTTAAAATATTGGACTGTTCTAATTTATCTTTAATAAATTCTCCAGGAAATCCTCCAACAAAACCTGTTGCTGTATTTTCAACTTTTAAAGTATTCAACACTCTTGAAACGTTAATACCTTTTCCTCCAGGAAACTTATTTGTTTCATGTGCTCTATTTAATC
This sequence comes from Mammaliicoccus lentus, assembly GCF_002902755.1. Classification (GTDB taxonomy): domain Bacteria; phylum Bacillota; class Bacilli; order Staphylococcales; family Staphylococcaceae; genus Mammaliicoccus; species Mammaliicoccus lentus. The sequence continues at coordinate 156,180 of NZ_PPRS01000003.1, forward strand.
CACCTACTTCAAATTGATTTGTAAACATAACATAGTCTATAGACGGATTAAATGTTACTGTATAAATCATTTTAAACCTCCACTAATTTCATACTTTTCTTTATAAAGTGTAATATTCTCTATTTCATTAATTGCTTTTTCAGAAGTTAATATTTCAAAACCTTTATCAATTTCCACTTCTGCAAATGATACTTCATTAAACTTAGAATGATCTAATAGCACATAAATGTGTGAAGCAAGATGAATTGCTGTTTCTTTCATTTTTGATTCATCTGGATCAGGTGTAGTTAAGCCATACTTTAAATCTATACTATTCATGCCCATAAAAGCTTTATCGAATCGATATTTCTGTAAAGATTTAACGGCATTTACACCTATATTCGCTAATGTTGTAGATTTAATTTCTCCGCCTGTCATATAAACTTTTATACCTTTTTCTAATAATGGTTTTACATGCGTTAAACCGTTAGTTACGACAACTATATCTTGCTGATTAATATAAGGTATCATTTCTAAAGTTGTTGTCCCTACATCTAAATAAATCGTATCGCCCTCTGAAATTTGTCTAGCTGCAACTTTCGCTATTTCTCTCTTTTCATTTTGATAACGCGTTTCTTTATCTGACATATCTCTTTCTTCATGTCGTTTCGTTATTTGCGTCGCGCCACCATGTACTCTTTTTAAAAAGCCATTTTGTTCAAGTAGCGATAAATCTCTTCTAATAGTTGAAGTACTTGATTGCGTTAATTGAATTAAATCTTGTAAAGATACTGTTTCCCGTTGTTTAATCGTCTCAATTATGAGTTGATGCCTTTCTTCAGTTAACATCACATCACCCCTGTTCATTGATATGATAAAACGTTTTCATTAAAAAGTCAATCACATTCAACCAAAAACATTCAAAAACAATCATAAAATTTTTTTGGTATTTATAAGTGCAAATATTTCATGCAAAAAAAAGATTATTGTTATACTTTTTTAGTATATTTAAGGAGGCAAAATATGAATGATTTAAAAGAAAAATTATTTAAATTGATTGAAGAAAGAGAAAACGAAATGATAGAGATTAGAAGACATCTACATCAATATCCTGAATTATCATTTGAAGAAGAAAATACAGCAGAGTATATCAAATCATTTTATCAAGATAAAAATGTTAAAATATCACAACCTGTTAAAGATGAACATGGAATTATTGTAGAAATTAACGGTGGAAAAGAAGGTCGCACAATCGGATTAAGAGCTGATTTTGATGCATTACCAATTACAGAAGAAGCAGATGTACCATTTAAGTCTACAAATGAAGGTGTAATGCATGCATGTGGTCATGATGTGCATACTGCTTATCTAATGGGGCTAGCTGATGCACTAATAGAATTAAAAGAAGAATTACCAGGAACAATTAAAATCATTCACCAGCACGCTGAAGAAAAACCTCCAGGTGGCGCTAAAGCTATCGTTGAATCTGGAGCCTTAGATGATATTGATGAGATTTATGGTATTCATATCGTTCCTGTAGCTAACCCTGACTTTATTGGCTATCATAAAGGAAAAGCTTTTTCAGGTAGCTCAACATTTAAATTAACTATTAATGGACTTGGTGGACATGCTGCAAGCCCACACAAAACACACGATGCTTTAGTAGCTGGCACAAACTTTGTAAATACAATCCAAACAGTTGTATCAAGAAGAATTGATCCTCTTGAAATGGGCGTTATTACAATTGGTGCCTTTGAAGCTCCAGGTGGATATAACGTGATTCAAGATAGTGTCACGATTAAAGGAACAGCAAGATATTTAAATCCTGATTATGAAGAAAAAATGTACGAAGAGATCAAGAAAATATCAGATAGTATCGCTTTAGGTTTCGATGTTGAATGTAATTTAGACTATCATTATGGCTATCCAGTACTCTATAACCATGAAGAACAAACGGATAAAATGGTAGATATTCTTGAGAAAAGTAAAGGCGATTATTTCAATCACTTGATAGAAATACCACAAGCATCAGGGTCAGAAGACTTTGCTTATTATTTACAAAAGATTCCTGGTACTTTCTATATTGTTGGTAGTAAACCTGAAAATACAGATACACCTTATATGAATCATCATCCTAAATTCGAAGTGAATGAAGATTGCATGGCTGTTGCAAGTAAATCATTAGGAGAAATCGTGCTAAATCGACTTGATTTAGAATCATAAAGACATCTATGTGACATAGAAAAAAGCACTAAACCGTTGAATTTCATTAACGATTTAGTGCTTTTTTCTATAATATATCTTCTCCACGCGACGCTACATATATATCAAACCATTCTTGGTCTGTTAACGATGTTTTAGTTGCTTTAACCGCTTCGTCTACTCTTTCAATTTTACTTGAACCAACAATAGGCATAACTTTTGATGGTAAACGTAATAACCAACTGTATATAATCGTGCTTATACTAACGTTGTATTTAGCAGCTATTGGCTGAATTGTATCTAATATACGTTTTGCTTTTGGATCATCTTCATTAAAAATCGCTCCACCAGCCAATGGACTCCAAGCCATAACTTTTACGTCATGTTGTAACATTCTATTCAGTGTACAATCTTCAATATTTTCTAATTCATATGGCGATACTTCAACTTGGTTAACCGAAATATGTGACATTTCTTTTTTGAGGCTTTCATTCAATAGTTCATATTGGTTACATTTAAAATTCGAAACACCAAAAGCTTTTATTTTCCCTTGTTCTACAAGGTGCATGACAGCTTTAGTCACTTCATCAGGATCCATCAGTGGAGATGGTCTATGAATAAGCAACGTATCGATATAATCCGTTCTTAAATTCGTCAACGAACGATCAACAGATTGAATGATATGTTCATAACTTTGGTCATAGCGATGCCCATTAAATTCAGGGTTACTTTGATTAGGTAGAATTATTCCGCATTTTGTTACAATTTCTAATTTTTCTCTTAAGTTCGGCGTAAGCGCTAATGCATCACCGAATAAACTTTCACATGTGTAATTGCCATATATATCTGCATGATCCATTGTTGTAATACCGCGATCAACTATATCGTGCATATAATCATTTAATTGTTGGTTACTATAACCCCATTCATTTAATCTCCAAAATCCATGAATGATTCTAGAATAACTGACGTGTTTATTTATTCGAATACGCTCCATCCCATCATCTCCTAAGTAAAGTTCAACATGTCTAATTTATTACGTAAATATGCTTTATCTATTGTTTCCCCTATAATAACAATTGTTAACGGCATGTTCATCATTTCTGGTTCATACTGAGGCACTCCGAACGCATACTGGAATAAATAAGTCTGATCTGGTTCTTCTTGGAATTTTACAAATCCTTTTATTCTCAATATAGAATCAGGTAACTGTTGTAAGAAACGAATTAAAAGTTCCATCTTTATAGGTCCATCAAACGTATAATTAATGGATTGAATACCATGATGATGACTATGTTTACCTTCTATATTAATTATTGCATCATCACGTTCAATTATTTGGTCTATTTTAGAGTAATTTGTAAAATAGACATCTGGTTGATGTTTTATTTCGTTTAAATGATCCTCAAGCATTCCTTTTTCTTCATTAGACAGTTCATCAGATTTGTTAACTACTATTACATGTGCATTTGCCATTTGTTCTTCCATTAAATGTTTAGTTTGATTAGAATAGCGATCTCTTTCTATGTATCTTTTACCATCCATAACACCAATAATAAAAGGCATATGTACTTTATCTACAATAGTAGGATTTTGACATGCATCAACTATTTCTACCGGGTGCGCTATCCCAGTAGCTTCTATAATAACTAAATCTGGTTTCTCACTATGGTATAAGTTATGAAGTACAACCTCCATATCATCTTTTAAAGAACAGCATATACAGCCGTTTAATAAGCTTTTACTTGAAATACCTTCACCTAAAAGCTGGCTATCAACATCAAAAGAACCAAATTCATTCATAACAATTGCAACTCTTTTACCTGCTTCTTTCGCTTCTATTATTAACCTTTGTAGTAAAGTTGTTTTTCCGCTTCCTAAAAAGCCCGTCAGCACTGTAATATTCATTTTATCTTTTATATTTTTGCCACTACTCATGTTTCTACCACCTTTCTGTCATTATATGATATTCCAATATAAACTACAAAGTCTTAAGCGTTTTAAAGTAAACAACATTATTATTTCTATAGATAATCGGAATCATTATTAAAAATATTTACAAACTAAAATTATTCATTATATAATAGATTAGAAGTTCGGAAATAAAAAGCTATTTCATTTGTAGTTTGGGGGAAAGATTATGCCGGATAATTTAAATATCCAGAATCAATTGTGTTTTAATTTGTATAATGCACAAAGACAAGTCAATCGTTATTATTCTAATAAAATTTTCAAAGAATATAACATTACATACCCACAGTATTTAGTACTAACAATTTTGTGGGAAACAGCACCGGTCAATGTCAAAAAACTTGTAACAGGTCTAGCACTTGATACAGGTACAGTATCTCCTTTATTAAAAAGAATGGAAAACCTCCATTTAATTAAACGTAAAAGATCGGATTTAGATCAACGTGAAGTTTTTGTCCACTTAACAGATAAAAGTCTAGAAATGAAAGAAAAGTTATACCAAGCTTCTCATTTAATACAAGACGTATCTCAATTAACTGATGAAGAAACAGAACAATTAAACATACTTTTACAAAAAATGATTAAAAACATAGATAAAATTAATCAAGAAAAATAATAATTAAGAGTTCGGGACAATAGTTAATGTCCCGAACTCATTTTTGTGTTAGTAGTAATAGACTGGACACTTATATCGCATGCGGCTCTTGTCTTGTAAATTTTGAGTTCCTTATTGCCTTTTCTTATCAAACGTGTCAATAACGGTAGCCTTATTGTCTTTTCTTATCAAACGTGTCAATAACGGTAGTCTTATTGACTTTTCTCAGTAGTCTTGGCAACAAGGAGGCTTTATGTTGCACGTGCACCTTGTCTTGCAACATTCGATATCTTATTTAGTTAAAAAGGGAGCGGGACAATTATTTATGTCCCAGACTCTTGCATGTGATAAAAAGAGTGATTTCGCCTTAAATACCTGAATGCCTTACCATTAATTTAAGGAACGCTCAAGTTGTATTAGCTTCCTCTCAGTTAGTATAAAAACTGGGAGATAAGTCAGAACTGCCCAACCTAATTCAAAAAATAAATAATATTCTTTACTATAAGTTATAAACATTAAGACAATCCCTATCAAAATATTGAGTGTCCCTATGATCATTAACATTTTGGCGGAATATTTTTGAGCAAAATTCCATTGTGTTTTATTTTTCATAGATCTTTTTGTACGGTATCCATATGTTTTATTAATATTCTTTGGATTAGAAACCTTTAAAGCTAAACTTGCAACTAATGTACCTAAACCAGTTAGTAATACAATCATACTTATCCCCTTTTAACTAAGATAGTTTATATAAAGTAATTGTAACCTAGTAGCTTAAACAGACATTTTTTTAACATATCAATACGCTTTATTAAAGTTCACTACGTCATATAAATAGCCCTGTTCTTGTAGCAATGTTTGATAATCACCTTGTTCTAGAATTTCTCCTTCATTCATAACTATTATATGGTCGAAATCTTCAAGGTACTTCAAATTGTGTGTCACGATTACTATTGTATCGTCAGTACTTAATAAATTGTTCATAATGATTTTTTCATTTTCTTCATCAAGAGAAGCAGTTGGTTCATCCATAAGCCAAATGTTCGCATTTCGTAATAGTAATCGAGCTATTGATAGACGTTGTCTTTCTCCTCCTGATATATTTTCTGCATTTTCTGTGAGATTGTCATCTAATTTCAAATGTTCTAATCTCACTTTCATTAATGCATTTTTCATATTCTCATCAGTTTCTTCTATTAATAAATTCTCTCTGACCGTTCCTTCAAAATAATGATTGTGTTGTAACATTGTATTTATTTCGTCTACGTATTTTTCATGTTCAACATGAGACAAAGCTTTACCTTTATACGCCAATAAACCTTCGTTAGAACTATATAAGCCCATTAACAAACTTAATAATGTAGACTTACCTGAGCCTGATGGACCTATAATAGCAACATGCTCACCTTCGTTAATTTTAAACTGAACATTTTTTAACGTTTTTCTTTCTTGAAAATCGTATTTAAAATTCAATTTTTCAGCATAGTATAAAGCGTTATTGCTTGTTTCATATGTTTCTCGATTTTCAAAATTCTGATTTATAACTTCTTCGATATTTTTAAGACTTCTAGTAGTATCTGCTTTGTAAAAAGCTACGTTTGTCATTGGAATAGCTTGCTCAAATAATGTAATGACAATCATGAGTATACTTGCAAAAAACACTGCATTTAACGCGCCATCTTGAATTTGCCATATACATAAGATAGTGATACACCAAATACTTATCATAGCGCATATATTGAGCATAAAATCATACGTACTTAAAAATTTCTGCTCTTTATATTTTTTATTTTCGTAAATATTTTGTTGATTAAAAACTTTATCTTTAAAAATGTTATATTGTTGGAATCTATTTAATTCCGCTTTACCATTTTCAAAATCATAGTATTCTGCCACATATTCTTCTTCACTTCGTTGAACATCTTCTGCTAAAATGTTTGCACGTTTTGTAGATAAATAAGGTATGACGATAACAGACATCATCATTGAAATTCCAATAATAATACCAACATAAACACTCCAATTTATCATGACTAAAATTGTTGCGATAGTCGTTAATATAATTACGATTGGGGGATAATAAACGCGTAATAGAATGTTCTGTAATCTTTCGACATTATTTACCATTTGTGTTAGTAAGTCACTTGAACGATATCTTCTAAACACATTAGGGACAATTGGAATTAAATAATTGAAGAGTTCAACACGTATATTTCTTAACATCGTAAATGTAGATCGATGTGAATATAACCTTTCAAAATATCTCGTAATAGCTCTTACAAATCCAAATAATTTAATAGAAACAATTAAAATCATCAAAGCGTATAGCGGTGTTCCTAAAGCACTTTTTGAAATCATATAACCACTCAACGCAAACATACCTAAAGCAGTGAGCATACCTAAAACACCTATGATAATTGATAAATAAAAATCTTTATCAAATTTGATAGTTAATTTTTTCATGTGAACTGACCACCTTTCAGTGGGCTATTTGTTACTTGAACATCTCCATTGTTAACTTTAATGAAATTGTCGGCATATTTTAATACTTCTTGTCTATGTGCAATCGTAATGATTGTTTTTTCTTTAGAAAATTGATTCACAGTGTTAACGATAAGTTGTTCTGTCTTAATATCTAATCCAGTTGTTGGTTCATCAAATATAACCACTTCAGGATTTAATAATAGTAATCTTGCTAATTCTACACGTCTCATTTCCCCACCTGAAAGCATTTCATAACCGTCACCAATTTTCGTTTCAATACCTTTTGATAACTCACTAACTTTCTCTACAAGACCAACTCTTTGTAATACATCTTCAATTTGTTGTTTATCGTAATTTTGGAACATTGTGACATTATCTTCTAAAGATGCACTGAAAATGTAAGGTCTTTGGGATAGATAGCCAATTTTAATATCTTTTTTATACTGAACTTGTCCTTTAATGGGAGAGAGTTCATTCATGATTAATTTCACTAAAGTAGATTTACCAGCACCACTCTGCCCTACAATTGCAGTATGCATATTTTCTTTAATGTTTAAATTTAAATGGCTAAACGCAAAATCTTCACGTTCAGGGTATGAAAAATAAACATCATTTATTGTTATGATGTCTTCTTGACTCATATCTGGATTAATCGTTATTGGTTTATAGATTTCATTCTCTTCTTTATTTATATCTTCTATTATTTCGATATAGCCTTCACTTTGCTTACCTGTATGGAAAGCTTGTCCTAAATCTTTAATAGCATTGTAAAATTCAGGTGCTAATAATAAAGTAATGACTGCAACTAAGAATGAAACATCATGAAATACAATTAATCTTAATCCAACTTCTAAAGCAACAATACCAATCCCTAACATAGAAATAAATTCTAGCATCAAACCTGATAGAAAAGCGCTTTTTAATATTTCCATCGTTAAATCTCTAAATGATGTACTAGATTTATGAATTTTGTTCACTGTTTGATCTGTTCTATTAAATAATTTTAAAGAAACAAGACCTTTCGTTAAATCAATGAATTCTTTTGCAAATTGATCTAAAGATTGCATTTGATCTTTAGCTTTATCACGTGTTCTTAGTCCAAAAACAATATAAAATAACGGAATAAATGGTGCTGTTATCATCATAATGAGAGCAGCTGGCCAATGAATAAATAATAATGTTATAACGATTGCAACAGGAATGAGGGTTGATTTAAAGACTTGTGGTAAATAAGATTCGTAAAAAGGATGAATACCCTCCACTGCTTCTGTTAATATCGTTAATTTCGATCTCTTTGTATCTTTATTAATTAATTGATTTCTAACATCTTTTTTAACATTAAAAGAGAGTTTCTGCCCTGTTAATTGATTTAAATAATTAAAAGTAGCCCGTAATAACAGTACAGCTAATAAAATGAATACCCATTGGTAAAGTTGTTGGTAACCTTCTTTAACAACAAGCATTTGATTTATAATTTTACCTAAATATATATTTTGAAATACGACTGATAAACTGAGTAAAAATGATGCTAAAAACATCAATATTTGCAACGGTTTATACTGAGCACTATACTTTGTTAATTCTTTCACAATGTCACCACCTTTTTCCATTATAACGCCTTTATTAAAAAAATAAACCAAAATGTATTATTCTTTATATGCATATTATAAAGCATTATTTGGTACAATAATCTTAAAGTGATATCAACTGCATATCATAAAGTTTTCTAGAGGAGATCGAACATGTTTATAATCGAATTAATTAAAGCAATCATTCTAGGTATTGTAGAAGGTTTAACAGAATTTGCTCCTGTTTCATCGACAGGGCATCAAATTTTAATTGATGATATGTGGTTAAAATCAAAAGCATTCCTAGGTAGCGAATCAGCTTTCACTTTTAAAGTTGTAGTACAGTTAGGTTCTATCCTTGCTGCTGCTTGGATTTTTAGAAGCCGTTATATTGAGATGTTGCACGTTAAACAAAATGAGAAAAAGAAACATCATCTTAAACTTTCTCATATAATAGTCGGACTCGTTCCTGCAGGTATTTTAGGCTTATTATTTGATGATTTTATTGAAAAACATTTATTTAGTGTCCCTACTGTATTAATCGGATTGTTACTTGGAGCAGTCTATATGATTGGCGCAGATATCTATTCAAAACGTGTCATGAATCCACATACAGTTGATGGTATGAATTATCCAAAAGCTTTCGTTATTGGTTTGTCACAAGCTATCGCGCTATGGCCAGGTTTCAGTCGTTCTGGTTCAACTATTTCAACCGGTGTGTTCTTAAAATTAGATCATAAAGCTGCATCTAATTTTACTTTTATAATGGCAGTACCTATTATGTTTGCAGCAAGCGGTAAAGCATTACTTGTAAACTTAAAATATATAACATTAGATCAAATACCTTTTTATATTGTAGGATTTATCGCTTCATTTATATTTGGTTTTATTTCTATAAAGTTATTCTTAAAATTAATAAACCGTGTAAAATTAATACCATTTGCCATTTATAGAATTATTCTTGTTATAATTATAGCAATTGCATATTTCGGTTTTGGAATTGGCCAAAACATAGGATAATAAACGCTTTTTACAGTTTGAATAAGCTATTAAAGGGTAATTAAATAAGATATATAATTAGAATTGATATGGAGGAATTATACATGAATGATAAAGTAAAATTACTTGTTAATACATTGCCGTTAATAATCGTACCACTTATAACAGAGCGAAAAAAATTCAAAGAACATCCAGATGTTAAAAATATCACAGGAAAAACTTTAGATGTATCACATAAAGTGAAAGATAAATCTATCCAAACAAAAGATAAAATCGCTGAAAAATCAGAACCTGTAAAATCATATGTCGTTCAAAAGAAACGTTTATATGAATACAACAAACAAATGAAACAACCTTTTAAAGAGGAAGAAAAAGAACAAAAGGAATTACAAAAAGAGATTGATAAGCTAGATAAAAAACTTCAAAAAAATATAGAAAATCGCCATAAAGAAGAAGAAAAAGCTCAAAAAGAAAACCAAAAAGCGCGAATAGAAGAGCTTAAACATTATCAAAAAGAAGAAGAAAAAATGGCTAAAAAAGGCGAGAAATTAGAAAAAGAAAACGAAAAAGATGTTTCAAAATTAGACAAAAAACTTCAAAAAAATATAGAGTCTCGCGAGAAAGAAGAAGAAAAGAAAGAAGAAGAGAATAAAAAAGCTCGTATTAAAGAAATTAAAAAATACGATAAACAACAAAAAGAAGAAACTGCTATTCGTGAAAAAGGTTCTGAGATTGCAGATAAACAAAAAAGCGAAATAGCTCCACTAGAAGAAAAGTTAGAAAGAAATAAAGCTTATCGTTTGAAAGAAGAGATGGATCGACAAAAAGAAAATCAACAAAAACGTATTAATGAACTGGAAAAATATAATAACCAATCAACACAAAACATTCAAGAACTTATCGATGAACGTGTTCGCGGAGAGAAAAAACCAGCTCCTAAACATGCATTATACAATCAACATAAATCATTAATGTCAGAACACATTAGTAAATTCCCATACGATAAACACCGTGAAGAACATTTAAAAAATCAAAAACGCAATCGTCGTTCAAAATGATTAATCGAATTATTATAGATGGAGATGCTTGCCCAGTTACGGATGATATAATCCGTATAACTGACTCAACAAGCATCTCTGTTCTTATTATAAGAAGTGTAAATCACTTTTCACTAGCTGATTACCCAGAACATGTTTCTACAATTTATGTTGATCACGGTGTCGATAGTGCTGATTTTAAAATTGTTAAATTAACGACTTCTGAAGATGTTGTTGTTACTCAAGACTACGGTCTAGCAAGCCTTATTTTGAACAAAGCGAAACATGTTATTCATCATAAAGGTTATGAATATACTGCAAATAATATGGAACAATTGTTAACGCAAAGACATATTTCTGCCCAAATAAGACAACAAGGTGGCCGTACAAAAGGTCCAAAAAAGTTAACTCAAGAAGATCATAAAGTATTTTCAGATTTTCTAATAGATTTAATAAATAGTGACAACGCCGATACTTGACGTTGTCTTAATCTAATAACTGCTTTTTAGATCTATCTAAATTAACTTTATCGTTTTCTTTCATCTGTTCAAGTTCAATGCGCATTTTTTCAGTTTCTAATAAATAATTTTCGTGTTTCGTTTTTTCTAGTTCCAGTTCATCTTTTACACGTTCTGATTTAATTTTTTCTAGTTTTACTTTTTTAGATTCATGATCTTTAATAATTTTTGCAACAGTAGAAATTAGTACAATTAAAACGACCATTAGAAATACATTCATTCTAAATCCTCCCTTGCGAATAAAGTAAACGCTTTATTATAATTATAATACATAGCTGAAAGGAGCAATAACTTATGAAAAGAATAGCTGTTTTTTGTGGCGCTAGTAAGGGTAATGACCCTATTTATACAGAACAAGCTTATGCATTAGGTAAATATTTAGCAGAAAATCATTATGAATTAATTTATGGAGCTGGATCTATCGGGATGATGGGAGCTGTGGCAAATGGTGTAATCGACCATAATGGTATTGCTATAGGTGTTATGCCTAAATTCCTCGGAGAGCGTGAAATAGCACATGAGAACTTAACAGAGTATCATGTTGTAGATTCCATGCACGAAAGAAAACAAATGATGTCTGATATGGCCGATGCATTTATCATGTTACCAGGCGGAGCTGGTTCCTTAGAAGAATTCTTTGAAATATATACATGGGCTCAAATTGGCTTACACCACAAACCTATTGGCGCTTTAAATACTAAACAATTTTTCAAACCAATGCAAAGTATGATTGAGCACTTAATTTCTACAGGATTTGTTAGCGAAAATTATAAAAATTTAGCTATTATCAAAGATGAAGTACCTGAATTATTTGATGCCTTGCAAGTAGCCGAACCTGTTAAACTTCGAGATTATCAGAAATAGATAAAAAGGTTGTTTCATCAAAAACTTTAATATTATTTAATGTTAGAAGGGCTGTCGTTACACCGACACCTTCTTTTTTTGTACCTGAAAATGTTCCATCATATATAATCGAAGCTCCACATGAAGGGCTGTCACTTTTTAAGATGACAGTATTGGCTTTTAAGTCTCTAATAATAGACAACGTTCTCTTAGCACCTTCTTTAAATTGGTGCGTAACATCTTGGCCAGATATCGTTATAACTTTAGCTTTATCATTCCAAACGTCAAAACCATCTCCATCAATAATTTCAGCTGGTTCTCTCGGTATTTGTAAACCACCTAGTATTTCTGGACAAACACTAATCGCTTTTCCTTCATCTATTAATTGCTTATAAAATAAATCCAACTTATGTTTGCCATCATATCTTACTTTTTCACCAACTAAACATGCACTGATCACGATCATAAAATCCACTCCTTATAAAATCTTATGATATAAAACATGTGTTGCTAATTTTTCATCGTCAACAACTTTAGGATGCAAAAAATTCTCAATATGATTCATTTCTAATTTTTCCATCACTCTTCTAGAAGGCTTATTAATTTCTGATGTAAAGCTATAAACTTCTTCAATGCCTTGTTCTTTAGCATAACCCAACACGGCTTCAGCTGCTTCAGTTGCAAGTCCATTGCCCCAAACTGTTTTATCTAATCTCCAACCTATCTCATAAAAAGGTAGTTGTGATAAATTGAGATCACTATTTTCAGGTATATAATTAATGCCTACCATACCTATAAAGCTATTAGTAGCTTTTAATTCCACAGCAAACAAACCAATTTTTTGTTTTGTGATAACTTCTTGCATTTGGTTAACTATATTTTTTGTTGCTTGATAGCTTAATATATCTGGAAAATATCTTCTCACTTCAGGACTTGCATTCATGCTCTGAAATATTTCGATATCTTTTTCTTCCCAATCTCTTAATATTAAGCGCTTTGTTTCAATATATGTACTCATTTCAATCACCCAACCTTCATAATAATAAAAAAAGGATGTACTATTATTTTAGCACATCCTCTTACAAATTATGATCTTACTGAACTTCTAATGTGAAATCTTTTTCCAGTTGGGCCTTCAATACTGAACATACCGCCTCTTCCATCAACAACATCTAATTCTAGATTAGTATGTTTCCAGTATTCATATTGTTTTTTATTCATATAGAATGGAACGCCTTCGATTTCACCTAGTTTAACATCAACATCTCCAATGATTAGTGTGCCTTCAACAAAAAGCATCGGAGAGCTACCATCACAACATCCACCTGATTGATGAAAAATCAAGTTTTCACCATGTGTCTTTTTTAAATCTCTAATGAGTGATTTGGCTGTTTCAGTTGCAGTAACTTGTTCTTTCATTTAGAACAGTCCCGCTGGTTTCTCACTATAACTTACAAGTAAGTTTTTAGTTTGTTGGTAATGATCTAACATCATTTTGTGATTTTCACGGCCAATACCACTCATTTTGTATCCGCCAAACGCTGCGTGAGCTGGATAAGTATGGTAGTTATTTACCCATACACGACCCGCTTGGATACCTCTACCGAATCTATATGCTTTATTTTGGTTTCTAGTCCAAATACCTGCACCTAAACCGTATAAAGTATCATTTGCCATTTCTAAAGCTTCTTCATCGTCTTTAAATGTTGCTAATGATAATACAGGTCCAAATATTTCTTCTTGGAAAATTCTCATATCTTGTGTTCCTTTGAAAATAGTTGGTTCGATGTAATAACCATTTTCTAAGTCACCAGATTCTTTACGTACATTACCGCCTACTAAGATTTCAGCACCTTCTTGTTTACCGATATCTAAATAACTTTTAATTTTTTCAGCTTGCTCTTGAGAAGTTTGTGCACCAAGCATTGTTTCCGGATCAAGAGGGTTACCTGTTTTAATTTCGTTTACACGTTTAACACATTTTTCGATAAATTTATCGTAAATATCTTCATGTACTAACGCTCTTGAAGGACATGTACATACTTCACCTTGGTTAAGTGCGAACATTACTAAACCTTCAACAGCTTTGTCTAAGAAATCATCTTCTTCATCCATTATATCTTTAAAGAAGATGTTCGGTGATTTACCACCTAATTCTAGTGTTACTGGAATTAAGTTTTGACTTGCATTTTGCATGATGATACGTCCTGTAGTCGTTTCACCTGTGAATGCTACTTTATTAATATCTTCATGTGTAGCTAATGCTTGTCCTGCTTCTGCACCGAATCCGTTTACTACGTTAATTAAACCTTCAGGTAATAAGTCTTGGATTTTTTCAATAAGGTGTAAAATAGACACCGGAGTTTGTTCTGCTGGTTTTAATACAACAGCGTTACCAGTTACGATTGCAGGCGCTAATTTCCAAGTAGCCATTAACAATGGGAAGTTCCAAGGAATGATTTGACCTACAACACCAATCGGTTCTTTAAAATGATAAGCTACTGTATCGTTATCTATTTGTGAAATGCCACCTTCTTCTGCTCTTACAACTCCAGCGAAATATCTGAAGTGGTCAACCACTAAAGGTAAATCTGCTGCTAAACACTCTCTAATTGGTTTACCATTATCAAATGTTTCGATTACAGCAAGTTCTTCTATATTTTCTTCTATTCGATCTGCGATATCTAATAATAATTGAGAATGTTCTGTAGGAGATTTTTTAGCCCACTCTACTTGAGCTTTATGCGCTGCTTTTACTGCTTCATCAACATCTTCTTTAGTAGAACGAGGTATTTTTGCGTATACTTCCCCAGTTACCGGTGAACCATTGTCGAAAAATTCACCATTTTTGGGGTCAACCCATTTACCACCGATAAAATTCTGATATTTATCTTTTACTTTATACTTTGCATTTTTTGCAGTTGGATATTCAAAAGCCATATTAAAACGCCTCCCTAAATGTAGTTACAATTCTATTTTAATTGATGAAACCGCTATCATCAACTAATTAGCATTTTAAAATAAAATAATAAATTTTTCAAGAAAGAAAAATAAGTAACTATAAAATTGTGCGGAATTTAATAATAAAATTATTCTTCCGAGGTTAAATAGCTAATCTTATTATTTAAATACCCAGTGATAAACTAAATATTCCAATCCAAATGGATTGGAATATTTAGTTTTTGTAAAGTGTATAAACAAGAAAATATCATGTTCATTTATTCTACTGTTAAAGTTGTTTGTGCTATAACATTTCCACCTGATAGTACTTCTACTTTTACTTCTTCATCCGCTTCATTTGCGATTTTAGTTTTAAAGTACCAATCTGTTTTTCCATTTTTAATTTTTGGATTAACTGATTCTGATATACCTGGAGCTTGTCCATTAAACATCCCTACTTCTCTACCGTCTTTATTTTTTATAGATAGTTGGAATTTTTGATTGATTAGTTTAGATTCATCTACATGTACTGTTATATTGAATTTTTCTTGTCTTGATACAGATGAAGGAATATCAAAAGTACTAGTGTCATTATTTGTTGTATTATTATCTTCTTCTGTTGAGTGCTCAGTTTTATTTTGTTTTGTACCTTTGGCACCATAGCTTCCAGATGCATATGTTGAAGCATCATACCATTTATATCCACGTTTTGGTGTTCCCCAAGGTTCTTGTTCAACTTCTTGACTGTTCTCAGGTTGTTCAAATCGTTTTAGAGGCGTTTTATCATCAAGATTTATGTCCATAGCTTTAAAATCTTTTTGATTTTCTTGCTTATTTAACCATTCAACGATTTGCATAACCATTTTTTTATTATCTTCTTCTTTGAAACCATCATATGTTTTTTTGTTTTCTCCGTTATCTTCTCGTTTATATTTTGGAGTCTTATCTTCTACCATCGAAGAGTCCCCAATGAAAGCTCCTTTTCCTTTTTCTACTTTACTAATCGCAATATAAGGTCCTTCATTCTTACCCCCACCGTTATAAATACCTTCATCTACAGCATTATTCCATTTATCATGTTTACTCAGTTGTGGAACAAAAGCTATTCCTTTTGCTTTATTCGGGTCAGTAATAGCAATTGTTGATCCTGCATGCATTGATACTGCTTTTATACCATTAGTAATATTAAAGCTTTCTTCGCTTGAAGCTATATCGTCAACCTTAACATTACCTAATGCATTATATCGAAAGCGCAAACCGAACACTTCATTTAGAAAATCTCTACTTTCTACACCTTTCATTTTTTCTGATGCACTTTCTTCAGGCGACATACCTTTTGTTGGATTGTCAAAAGCGCCTCTTCTATATCCGTTCATAACTTCAGATGAATCAAACCTATTAAAGTTTCTATCTGCATTATAGTGATCGCTTATCATTAAGATACTACCACCAGATTTCACATATTTCTCAATAGCATCTTGTTCACTTTTCTTAAGAGGATTATTCGCTTCTGGAATCACTACTAGTTGATAGTCTTGCATTGTCTTGTAATCTAATAGTTGATTGTATCCTAAATCTGTAACTTCATAATTTTCTTTCGTTAGTGCGTCTGCAAAATCAGAAAAACCTCCATCAATTACCCAATCAGCACTCCCAGCTGTTTGTCCATGTGCACTATCGAATAGTACTTTACCTTTTATGTCGCTACTCTTTGGAGAAAGAACTATTTTGCCATCTTCTCCTTTCTTCTCTTCATTACCGTTAGAACAAGCTACTAATACAATTGAGAAAACTATTATTAAACTTAAAATTAGCATCTTTGATTTCATTTTAATCTCCTTATGTAAAAAATAAAGGAGCGGGACAGAAATCTCATTGTTCTCACAAGATTTCATCGTCCCGCTCCCTTCTATATTGATTTATTTATGATTTTCTAAAATATGTTAATAATTTAATCATGACAGGCTCAGTATCATAATTTTTGAAGCCTCTTGGAACTTCAATTGTAGCATCAACAATATCATTATTGTCATTAAACCGATAAGTAACTTGATTAACGTTTGATTTACGATCAAAAATCACAGCCTCAGATGGCCAACTTCTTATTTCACCTGTTGTTGATTGTAATGTACGGCCAGTAATTGTTTCAAGTTCTTGTCCTAATTCTAATAGTGTCAGCTTTTGACCTTCAATCAACACGAAATTTTCTTCATGCACGGTGACATCCCTCTTTT
Organism: Mammaliicoccus lentus; assembly: GCF_002902755.1. Taxonomy (GTDB): domain Bacteria; phylum Bacillota; class Bacilli; order Staphylococcales; family Staphylococcaceae; genus Mammaliicoccus; species Mammaliicoccus lentus. The sequence continues at coordinate 173,550 of NZ_PPRS01000003.1, forward strand.
CAAATAATCATTAATAATTTATTCCCTATAATCATTTAAGATAAACGCATGCTATATATTCAATTCGAATGATTTCACTTTTTCTGAAGCATGATCATATGAACGTGTTTTACTAACGCCGCCTTGAATATCGAATGTTGCTTTTTTATCTTTTATAGATTGATACATTTCTGTTGAAATCGGTATAGATTTCAAACTCTTTGTCTGTTCTTTAGGTTGATATTCATCAATATTCTCTTTTGATTTTTTCATATATTTTTCATTATGAGAATCTGGAATAAAAGATGCATAATCTGAACGTTGATTCCGGTCTCCGTTTTTAATAGATGCAGCATTATCATAATAAAGTTTTTGTTCTGTAGTATTTTCTGTCATCACTTCATAAATAATAACATATCCATCTTTAGCTCCGTTGAATAATAATACCTGACCTTCTGGCATATTATTTACTTGGAATATTTGCAAATGGTCAACATCTACTTTCATCCCACTATCTTCAAAGTGAAAATTTTGATCTTGTAAATCATTCACTAATTCAACATCTCCGTTAGTAGATGTACGGATAGTATTCGGGAACGTTTTTTCATCATTTTTGCTTTTCTTACTAGAAGTCTGTTTAGCTTTATCCTCTTTTGAATCCTTTGATTCATCATCAGATTTTTCATTATCTGAACTGTTGTCTTTTTCTCCTAGTTCATCTTCAATCTTTTTTAATTTTTCTTCTTTTTCTTTAATGTTTTCTTTTAATTTATCATTTTCTTTTTTTAATTTCTCTTTGTCTTTTTTATAATCACTAGATGATTGTTCCAATGATTTAATTTCTTTTTCTAAATCTTCCTGCTCGTTATCTTTACCACAAGCAGCTAAAATAACTGTTGTCATCACCATTAGTAAAAATGCCTTCTTCATAGGTGCCGCCTCCTATACATATTCTTAAATATTTTACCATACTAATGGTGAGCTATCTATTGATAACAGGTTAGATACTGTTACCTAATACAATCATTTCATCGTAATTGACAGATTCTCTCAATTTAATAGCAAGAGCACGTGTTATTTTCTCATCCTCAATTAATTCATTAATCATTTCTCTTTGAATTCTTAAAGCATATATTTCCATTTCTGTATAAATAGCAGTGTGATTACTCACGAAATTATCAGGCGTTAGTCTTTCAACTTTGTTTAAGTAAGAATCACATACAATACTAATTTCAAATTCGTTTTCTTCATTCATTTCTTTAGATAATCTTTTTACAATTTGGAAATGAACTTCTCGTGTAATATATCTCATTTCTCTTAAGTTTGCTTCTATTGATAATGAACTTGTCGCGTTAATATATGTTTTAATTTTTCTACGACGAACAAATAATTTCATCATCAATTTAACTTTTGTAACAAGTGATGCATTTTTAAATGTAGATGATCTCTCTGTAATTTGAGTGTAATTATCAAATGTGTTTTGCGATATTTTGTCATTCTTTATTAAATTATCTAAAGTTCGAAACTCTGTATCTATTGCGATTCGTTGAAGTCGCTCTAATTCTTTTAAGTCTTCATCTTCTTCATTGCTAGCTTTTAAAAATGATAATTGCATATGATAACTTCGGGTGATTTTACCATATACATAGCTTGTTTCTTTACTATAAAATTCTTGTAATTTTATTAACGCACGTTCAATTAACAATACTTTTGCTTCGTTAAATGTAAGCTGACTTTGTTCTTTAACTTTAGCTTTTGGCGTAATAAGCGGTAGAACAACTTGAGCTAGCACTAAGCTGATTAAGATAACACCTGTAGCTATGAATAATAAATTATCTCTATATATAAAATCTGTATGTTCTGATAATTTATAAGGCAACATCAATGCGATTGCTAATGAAATAGTACCGTGAACGCCACAAATAGTCATAATAAAAGCATATTTAAAACGATTTGGTTTATCGGCTTCTGTTTGAGGTTCAATATCCTTACCACTCGTTAACATTTTTGAAAATCTGCTTTCTGGTAAATAGAAATATGGATATGAAAATAGTACCCAAATGTATCTAAACGAGTATACAAGCACAGTCACAAATAACGTCATACCGATAACATGTAATATTTCCTGATTAGATTCTTTTAAAATATTAATCAGTACTTCTGGTATTAAAAATCCTAATAAAATGAATACAAAACCATTTAATAAGTAACTCAATAATTCCCAAGTGTGGTTGTAAGTAACTTGTTCTTTCGTAGTTGCTTGAGCTATTCTATCTTTTTCAACGCCATGTATTAAACCTGCAACAACTGCTGCAATAATACCTGATGAATGAAAAGTTTCAGCTATAATATAAACTAAAAACGGGGTTATAACCTGAATAAAAGTTAACATGTTACCATTATTAATACCGTTTTTCGTTAAATAAACACGTAATTGTACTAGCCCATAACCAAGTATAAGCCCAACAATTGCGCCTCCAAATGCTGTTAAGAAAAATTGACCTACTGCTCCTGTAAGTGAGAATGAACCGCCTACTAATGCAGCTAATGCGATTTTGAATGATAAAATTCCCGCCGCATCATTTAATAGTGATTCACCTTCTAATATTGTCATAGAACCTTTTGGTAACATTTTCCCTTTAGCTATTGCTTGAACAGCTACTGCATCAGTTGGAGAAACAATTGCACCAATTGCAAAACATGCCGCTAGTGGTAATTCTGGCCAAACTAAATGTATTAAAAATCCAATACCTAAAACTGTTGAAAATACAAGTACCATAGCCATAGACATAACCGGCTTTAAATACCTGGCTAAATGTACACGTGATACTGATATACCTTCTAAGAATAATAAAGGCGCTATTATCCCCATCATAAACACTTCAGATTCAAAATCTAATGCCACAGGTATCGGAGATAAAAATATAACAAAACCTATAACAATTTGAATGAAACTTAAAGGTATTTTAGAAATATAATGGTAAATTATTGAACTGAGGATAATTCCCATGATGAACCATAAAAACCCTTCAAATATTGCCATCAAATACCTCCCTTCTTAACTAAAATAAATGTTTCCTCATGATGTATTTTTCCGTTTCATACCCCATTGATTCATTGATATGCAACATACTTTTATTTTGGGCATGAACTGTAGAAACGATTGATGATGCACCTTTATCGATTGCCCACGTTTCTAATTTTTTCTTTAATTTCGCTGCTATCTTATTGTTTCTATAAGATTCACTAACAAATAGATTATAAACTTTAACTTCATTATCCTTATTATCAAATTTAGCCCATATAAATCCAATACATGTTTGATTATCTAATGCACCGAAAACAACGCTTTCCTCATATGCTAAAGAACGTTTAATCGCTTCAAACTCTAAAGATTCAGCAACTTTAGTACTCTGATCTTCCCTTTTAAAGTACGCAGCCGCCATCTGACTTATCTCATACAACGTGCTTTCGTCACGTATTTTTTTAAATTCAATCATTTTTATCACCTGCCTAGTTATTTTCTATTAAAAGTTTAACTGCTAGTATAAAAATAACGACAAACATTATTGCTTTTAATTTTTTTTCGGGCAGTGATACAGTTAGTCTCCCACCTATAAAACCGCCTATCCCACAACCTAATGCTAAACTTATAGCAAATGGCCAATTGACGTATCCTTGAAAAATAAATACAAATGTAGATAATGATAAGTAAATGGTAATAATTAAAGTCTTCATACATTGAACTTCCGCATAATTTAAGCGTGGTATTAATAAATTAAGTGCGATAATAAATAAAAATCCAACTGCAGCTTGAACCATTCCACCATAAATACCAAGTGCAAGGAAAACTAAGACAAGCATGACTTTTCTAAAAGAGGATAATTTTTCAGATTGATTATGACCATCTTTCCATTTCGTAGGCATAATCATAATTATTAAGACAAGAAGCATAATGATGCCTAACATTCGATTAAAAACATCGTCTGGAAGGCTTATAGCGTAATGAACACCTATAAAAGAGCCTATAATGGCAGGAATACTTAAAATAATACTTAATTTAACGTTTTTCATGCCTTTTATATAAAATACATATAAGCCCATTATATTTTGTACTAGAATAGCAACCCTGTTTGAGGCGTTAGCAACAGTGGTTGGTAATCCGAAGAAAATCAATAAAGGTAAAACAATTAGAGAACCACCTGCTGATACAATATTAATAGTGCCAGCAAAAATACCAACTAAAAAAATGATAAATAACGTCAAAATCTCCAATATTACACCACCAGTCATTATTAATGATAGCGAAAAATTTATCATCTGTAAAAAGTATAAACCTGATATTAATAATGTTTTTATTACAAAATACTTGTTAGAATATAATTAATGAATAAAGAAAGGAAAACGCTGATGAAAAAATCAACACGTGACCTTATTATTGAGAACAACGTAAAACGGTTAAGATTGAATTCACACGATAAAGAAGTTTACGAAAACTATTTAACTTATGTACGTGCAAATTTAAGTATCAATGAGCATGAATCAGAGAAGATGTTACTGGATATATTGAACCATTTGTTAAAAGCAGAAAAAGATGGCATGCTTGCGATGGAATTTTTCGACCACGATCCAAAGAAACATGCTGATAATATGATTAATAACATGCCGAATCGAACAATTCAGAATATATTTAAATTCATAGGCCTCCATATTTTAATATTGCTTGGTGTTTTTTCATTTATTAGAGGTTTTACCGGATTTTTCACTCAAATAGAATACACATATTTATATACATTTATCATCACATTTATTACCGGTTTTTCTATGATATTCTTCTTTATATGGATGATATTCAAAGTTGTACAAATTAGAATATACAGTTTATCTAACTGGACCACTATGCTTACGAACATTTTAATAGCTGGATCATTTATATTAACGATTTTGTCCTTTTATTTACCCGGCTATTACTTGCAACTTGGTCCAAAAATATATACATCTAATTGGATGTACATCATCATTTCTTTAATACTCACACCACTTGGTCTTTATATAGACCATCGTAGAAAAATTAACCAACCTGAAACAAGATAAATAGAGGCGATAATATCATTAAGAAAGATAAAAATGGTAAAGTAGTAAAAGAAAAGAAAGTTGAAAATAAATATCAATAAATAAAAAAGAGTAAGGCACCGTTTATAAACGGTGCCTTACTCTTTTTTAAAACCCTAATGCTTCCTTTTATCTGATTTCTCAACAGAACTAAATATAAACAAAACAAAGAAAGTAAAAGGAATAATACCAAACGATCTAGTAAGGTTTTTCTCAACATCAATAAATTTTCTCAGCAATAATATGTGTTCTACTTTTTATTTTTGTCTTGAAAATTATTTTTTTCTGCCGTTTCATCAAAATCCTCATCATTAGAAAAAAGTAGAAAATAAACAATAATACCAATCGGAACACCTAACAAAGGTGTAGTGAAAGTACTAGATATTATGCATATTAAAATCAACCAAATTAAATCTTCTAAAGACCATTTTTTATTTAATAAATCATTCACAATTTGTTTAATAGTCATAAAAATGAAATCTCCTTTTTATCAAACTTTATCACAAAAGTTATTCCGGAACTAGCTTCTGAATAAACGTTTTTGGTCCTCCAGTAGCTTTAAGAACATCTTTAACTTTTTCATAATACATAATTGGCACTTGGCTGAAACTAAGAAATATAAGTACAAATATATCGTTGTATATTTCTCTTTCAAAAGTGTACGCTTACTTATCATATTAAATAATCATCAATCCTATGTATAAAATAATAAAGCTTATAAAAGTTTCAATATTGATAATAAATACATTTGGCTTAAACCCCATTTTATGTTTAGTTATGTAATAAGCGAGTATACTGACATAATAAAAAATAAATAAACTACTTATTAATATAATGATGCCTAATAATATATTAGCATTTTGAATTACGGTGATGCCTAACAATAATAACCATATTACTTTAAAT
>NZ_PPRS01000030.1 GCF_002902755.1 Mammaliicoccus lentus
GTCTATTTAATATATCATATTTCAGATAATACCTCACTTAATTTGACCTATTTCATCCTTCAAACCATTTAATTTATTAATAGATTCTTCTATTTTCTTTTTATCTTTTTTCTCATAAGCGTCATTTAAATCTTTGAAAACATTTTCTATATTTTTAGATAGACTTTCCAAATTTTCATGTAAATTTTTAAAATCTTTTGGAATGGTTTTGCCTTTCATTTCATTTTTATACTCATTTGAAATTGTCTTTTGATTCGTATATATATTTTCTATTTTATTTTTAATATTTTCGTCTCCAAGTTTTTTCTTAATATCATCATTTATTTTATTATATTCAGATATGTTCGATCTTGTTTCATTTATAAATTGAGTAGAAGAACGTAAATATGTAATAGAAAATTGTGATGTTACTTGGCTTTCTTTGTTTTTAATAGAATTTTCTAATGTTTTTTCCTTTTGTTTATATGTTTGATTTTTATCTTCTAGATTCGTAATTTCTTGTTTAGCTTTTCTATTTTCTTTTTTTAATTTTGATTTCTTTTGTTCTAATTGATCTATTTTATCATTACCACATGCTGATAATATGATTGTACTCGTCATTAATATTGTTATTATTTTTTCATATTTTTTAACTCCCAATGTTTTACTCTGAAAAATTTAAACTATGTATGATATTATTTTAATGTATATAGATTTATTGTACAAATAGAAAGGGGATAAATATGAAATTTACAAACTTAAGAAAAGTAATGGAACAAAAAGGGTTAGATGCTATTGTTGTTCTTTCGCCATACAATAGAAGATACCTTTCTGGATTTACTGGTACAAGCGGGAGTTTATTAATCACCCAGGATACGAAACAATTAATTACTGATTTCAGATATATACAACAAGCGAATTCGCAAGCTGAAGATTTTGAAATTATTAATCAAAATGGTCCTATGATTAATAAAATTAATGAATTAATTCAACACGGTGATTATAAAAATGTAGGTGTTGAAGCAGATTTAATTACGTATAATGAATATCAAGCTTTAAATACAGACGAAGTACAATTATCTTCTATTGAAGGTGTAATTGAAACAATTCGTATGATTAAAGATGATTTTGAAATTAAACAAATCCAAAAAGCAGCTGATATCGTTGATGAAACATATGAACATATTCTTAAGTGGGTTAAACCAGGTATGACTGAGAACGAAGTAAATAATGAAATGGAAATGTTCATGCGTAGTAAAGGTGCAACATGCTCTTCATTCGATACAATAGTAGCATCTGGACATCGTGGAGCTTTACCTCATGGTGTTGCAAGTAATAAAGTAATTGAAGAAGGAGACATGATTACTTTAGATTTTGGTGCGTTATATGAAGGTTACGTTAGTGATATTACGAGAACATTTGCTATTGGTGAACCTAAAGAAGAAATGAAAAAAATATATAATATTGTATTAGAATCACAATTAGCAGCATTAGAGCAAATTAAACCAGGTATGACTGGTAAAGAAGCAGACTCTATCGCACGCGACATTATCTCTAGTTATGGTTACGGCGAGCAATTTGGACATTCTCTTGGACACGGTATAGGATTAGAAGTACATGAAGGTCCTGCATTATCACAAAAATCAGATATAGTTCTTGAAGAAAATATGTGCGTTACGTTAGAACCAGGTATATATGTAGAAGGACTTGGTGGTGTAAGAATAGAAGATGACGTATTAGTAACAAAAAATGGCTTACAGCGCTTTACTAAATCCACAAAAGACCTTATTATTTTATAAGAAGGATAATTAGGAGGAAAATGAATGATTTCAGTAAACGATTTTAAAACAGGCTTAACAGTTAAAGTAGATAATGGTATTTGGAAAGTTATGGACTTCCAACACGTTAAACCTGGTAAAGGTGCAGCATTTGTTCGTTCTAAGTTAAGAAACTTAAGAACTGGTGCCATTCAAGAAAAGACATTTAGAGCTGGTGAAAAAGTAGAAAGAGCACAAATCGATAACCACCGTATGCAATATTTATATGCTAATGGTGACAGCCATGTATTTATGGATAATGAAACATATGATCAATTAGAATTACCTGGCGACACTTTAGAAAATGAGCTTAAATTTATTAAAGAAAATATGGAAGTTCATATTCAAACGTACGAAGGTGAAACAATCGGTATCGAAATGCCTAACACAGTTACTTTAACAGTCACTGAAACTGAACCAGGTATTAAAGGTGATACAGCAACTGGTGCTACTAAACAAGCTACTGTAGAAACAGGATATACTTTAAATGTTCCTTTATTCGTTAACGAAGGTGACCAACTTGTTATTAATACAAGTGATGGAAGTTACGTATCAAGAGGATAATATTTAAACAATTTAGGCTGAGACATAAATAAGTGTCTCAGCCTAAATTATTATATGGATAGTGTGCGACTGTTTTGTAAATGTATTTATATAAGGCTTTTTAAAATTCAAAATTTGTATTACACTCCCAAATTTTAATTAAATATTAAAATCGCTTGAATTGGTATGACCACTAAAGTAAAATGTATGAAGTATCATGAATTTGAATTTAAAAGGAGTTTTTTTACATGAACTTGAAACAAATTAAAGAACTTGTTGACGTACTAGACAATTCTTCTTTAACTGAAATTGACATTAATGATAAAGAATTTAAACTGACTTTAAAAAAAGAAATTAAACAAGAAGTTATCTATAATCAGGAACCTACACGTGTAGCAGAGCCTGCACCAGTTACAAATCAAGCTGACACACAACCTGCTCCTGAAACTGAAGTAGATGATAGCATCACTATTAATGCACCAATGGTAGGTACTTTCTACAAATCTCCATCACCAGATGAAGGCCCATATGTACAAGTTGGATCTAGAGTTGAGTCTGATACTACTGTATGTATATTGGAAGCTATGAAACTATTTAATGAAATACAAGCCGAAGTATCAGGTGAAATAACTGAAATATTAGTTGAAGACGGACAAATGGTAGAGTATGGCCAACCGTTGTTCAAGGTGAAATAATATGAAAAAAGTATTAATAGCAAATAGAGGGGAAATAGCCGTAAGAATTATTAGAGCTTGTAGAGAACTTGATATACAAACAGTAGCCATTTATTCTGAAGCAGATAAAGAAGCATTACATACTCAAATTGCTGATGAAGCATATTGTGTTGGTCCAACACAATCTAAAGATTCATATCTACACATACCTAACATTCTATCAATTGCTAAATCTACAGGTTGTGATGGCATACATCCTGGATACGGCTTTTTAGCTGAAAATGGCGACTTTGCAGAAATGTGTGAAGCTTGCCAAATTAAATTTATCGGCCCTAGTTACAAATCCATTCAAAAAATGGGGATTAAAGATGTTGCTAAAGAGGAAATGATAAAAGCTAATGTACCTGTTGTACCAGGTAGTGACGGGTTAGTAGACACGGTTAAAATCGCAAAAAAATGCGCGAAAAAAATTGGTTATCCAGTAATTATTAAAGCAACAGCTGGCGGCGGCGGTAAGGGTATTAGAATAGCACGCGATGAAGAAGAGCTTGTTACTGGATTTAGAATGACTCAACAAGAAGCTGAAACAGCGTTTGGTAACAAAGGCGTTTATTTAGAAAAATTCATAGAAAACTTTAGACATATTGAAATTCAAGTATTAGGCGATTCATTTGGAAACGTGATTCATTTAGGAGAACGTGATTGTACGATTCAACGTCGTATGCAAAAATTAGTAGAAGAATCACCTTCACCTGTATTATCAGAGGAAATGAGAAAAGAAATGGGAGAGGCAGCTGTCAGAGCTGCTAAAGCCGTTGAATATGAAAATGCAGGTACGATTGAATTCATTTATGATTTAGATGAAGATACATTTTATTTCATGGAAATGAATACACGTATCCAAGTAGAACATCCTGTTACTGAAATGGTAACAGGTATGGATTTAGTTAAATTACAATTAAAAGTTGCAAGTGGTGAAGCATTACCATTGACGCAAGAAGATGTAGATTTATCAGGTCACGCTATTGAGTTTAGAATCAATGCAGAAAGTCCATTTAAAAACTTTATGCCTTCACCTGGTAAAATCAATCAATACTTAACACCTGGTGGATTTGGTGTACGTATAGATTCAGCTTGTTATGCAGGTTACACTATACCGCCTTATTATGATTCCATGGTTGCTAAGCTAATTGTATATGGTTCAGACCGTACTGAAGCAATACAAATTGGTAAAAGAGCTTTAACAGAATTTTTAGTAACTGGTATAGATACAACTATCCCTTTCCATCTAAGATTATTAGAAAATCATGTTTTCAAATCAGGTGATTTTAATACCAATTTCCTCGAGATTCATGATATTATAAATAATGAAGATAATTAAGGAGGGATTCAAGTGGCTAAAACAATTGAAAATGAAAAGCCTTCTTTAGGTAAAATAGAGATCGCGCCAGAAGTAATTGAGGTAATAGCAAGTATAGCAACTACAGATATCAAAGGTGTCTCTCACATGCAATCCGTTTTTAATAAGAATTCCTTAGAAAAATTCGGGAAAAAGAATTTTGGTAAAGGTATTAAAGTCGATATAAAAGAAGATGGTATTTATATTAATGTTTACTGTACATTTGACTACGGAACAAAAATTTCTGAAACAGCGAGAAAAGTCCAATCAGAAATTAAACAAGCATTAAATACAATGACTGCATTAACACCTAAAGAAGTTAATGTTCATATCGTCAATATACACTTTCAATAATAAACAATGATTAATTAAGAGGATGCGTGCATCCTCTTATTCTTTGAAGGAGAAGAATATGAAAAGACAAGAATTAAGAGAAATTGTGTTCAAAACTTTGTATCAATTAGAAAACAACAAAACTGAATTAACTGTAGAAGAAGCTATTTCTTATTTAGTTGAAGATTTTAAAGGTGAACAATATTTATATGTAAAAAACTATGTCAATCAAGTTATTGAAAAATCTAACGAATTAGATGATATTTTCAAACCACATTTGAAAAATTGGACGCTTGAACGGTTACTGAAAACAGATAGAATTATTTTAAGAATGGCCACATATGAATTAGAATATACAGATACACCTGAAAAGGTCGTATTTAACGAAGCGGTAGAAATATCAAAAACTTATAGTGATGATGATCATTATAAATTTATTAATGGTGTACTAAGCAGCCTATCAAAATAATAAAGAGTGATAATTAAATGGATAAGTATTTAACAGTTACAGCTATAACAAAATATATAAAATATAAATTTGACCAAGACCCTCATCTCCAAAATGTATTTATTAAAGGAGAAATATCAAATTTCAAAAGACATTCAAGCGGGCACCTTTATTTTGCTTTAAAAGACGATAAAGGTGTATTAAGCGCAATGATGTTTAAATCCAATGCTAACCAATTATCATTTGAGCCAAAAGAAGGCGATCAAGTTTTAATTGAGGGACGTATAGGCGTTTATGAGTCAAGAGGTTCATATCAAATTTATGTCCAAACTATGCAATTAGACGGTATTGGTTTGCTATATGAGAAATTTGAAGCACTTAAAAAAGAGCTTGCTGAGAAAGGTTATTTTAATGCCGATCATAAATTAAGTATTCCAAAATATCCTAAAAAGATAGCAGTTTTAACTGCTTCAACAGGTGCAGCAATAAGAGATGTTTGTTCTACCCTAGACAAGCGTTACCCGCTTGCTGAACAAGTACTCATAAGTACTTTAGTTCAAGGTAAAGGAGCTAAGGATAATATTATTAACAATATTAAAGAGGCGGACTCTATGGGTGTTGATGTTATTATCGTTGGCCGTGGTGGTGGATCAATTGAAGATTTATGGAGTTTTAACGAGAAAGAAGTAGTTGAAGCTATATATAATTGTTCTACTCCTATTATTTCTGCAGTAGGACATGAAACTGATACGACATTAAGTGATTTTGTGAGTGATGTTAGAGCTGCTACACCTACACAAGCCGCTGTTATTGCAACGCCAGATATAAATGCGTTGTATCAACTTATTCAGAATGCACGTCAATATTTGACGAAACATATCACACAAGATATTCAAAGAGAAAAACAAAGGCTGAATCAGTTATCATCTTACTATAAATTGAAAACACCATCATTATTATATGATCAGGAAACTCAATTACTAGATGATTATCAAAAGCAATTAAATAGAAATCTCGAGCAAACAATACTCCGATATAAACATCGAATGGATATATTACAGAATAAATTAAGAATTGGACCAATTTCCAATAGAATTTTTCAATACAGACAAGATTTTGATCGTTTGAAATATGAACAGAATCAGCTGATTAATCGTATTTTGACTGATAAAAAGCAACTATTAGCTAATAAGCTTGTACAATTAGATACTTTAAGTCCTACACAAACAATGTTACGAGGTTATTCTATTATTGAGAAAGATGATAAAATAATCACAAGTAAAGATGATTTAAGTGTAGAAGATGAAATTACGGTTAACTTAAAAGATGGTAAAATAAAAGCTAATGTTAAAGAAATTAGGTGATGATTGTGACTAAAGAACAGACATTTGAAGAAATGATGACAGAACTTGAAAAAGTTGTAGGTAAATTAGATGAAGAGAATATTTCATTAGAAGAATCTATAGAACTTTATCAACGTGGCATTGAATTGAGCAGTAAATGTGAAACAAAACTTAAAGAAGCTGAAGATAAAGTTAACAAGCTAGTAAAAAAAGAAGGTGATTCTAATGAATCAGATAATGAATAATTATGTTGAAAAATTTAATGAATCACTCAATAACACCAAACTTATCCCTATAGTTGAGACTCAATTAGAAGAAAGTATGCGCTATTCTCTTTCTGCTGGTGGTAAACGAATTAGACCTGTTTTATTATTAATGACGTTAACTATGTTGAAGACTGACATAAATAAAGGTATGGAAACTGCCAAAGCTCTAGAAATGATACATACGTATTCATTAATCCATGATGATCTACCTGCAATGGATGACGACGATTATAGACGTGGTAAAAAGACAAACCATAAATTATTTGGCGAGGCAACAGCTATCTTAGCAGGAGACGCTTTATTAACGAAGGCATTCGAACTTATTTCTAAAGATAAAGAGTTAGCCTCTGAAGAAAAAGTTAAATTAATAAGATTATTATCTGAAGCAGCTGGGCATCAAGGTATGGTAGGTGGCCAAATTCTCGATATGGATAGTGAAAATAAAGATATTTCATTAGATACTCTACGTAAAATTCACAGATATAAAACTGGAGCGCTTATACGTTTTTCTGTTGTTGCAGCTTGTACAATTGCTAAAGTAAATAGTAAAACATTTTTATTATTAGATTCATTTAGCCAAGAATTAGGTTTAATTTTCCAAATAAAAGATGATTTATTAGATATCGAAGGTGACTTTGATAAAATTGGAAAAGCTGTTGGAAGCGATGAAACAAATAATAAGAGTACATATATAAGTATACTTGGGACAACTAATACAAAAATTGCTCTAGAGCAACATGTTAACCAAGCGTTATATTTACTTGAGCAATTAGGTAAAGATTATAATACTGAAGAACTTAAATCGTTAACTAAATTATTTGCAAATAGGGAAAAGTAATAATCTCGAACTTATAGGTAATAGGGCTAAAGGTGGTAAAATAATGGATGTTTCAAAAATAAAAAATCCTTCCTTTATAAAAGGACTATCAAACTCTGAACTTGAGGAATTAAGCGCAGAAATCAGAAAATTTTTAATTGAAACATGTTCTATAACTGGGGGACACATCGGGGCGAATTTAGGTGTTGTTGAATTAACACTGAGTTTACATAAACACTTTAACAGCCCAACAGATAAAATTATTTGGGATGTTGGTCATCAAGCTTATATCCATAAAATTTTGACTGGAAGAGGACACGAGTTTGATTCTTTAAGGCAATATAAAGGATTATGTGGCTTTCCTAAAATGAAAGAATCTGAACATGATGTTTGGGAAGCAGGTCATAGTTCCACTTCATTATCAGCTGCCATGGGGATGGCAAAAGCACGCGATATTCTTGGAAACACAAATCACATCGTTCCAGTTATTGGAGACGGTGCTTTGACAGGCGGTATGGCTTTAGAAGCATTAAATCATATCGGTCACGACAAAACTGATTTAACAATTATATTAAATGATAATGAAATGAGTATTGCTCCGAATGTAGGTGCGATGCATAATATGTTTGGACGAATTAGAACAAATCATAATTATAATCGTTTTAAATTTGATGCTGAGAGCTTTATCACAAGATTACCAGGTGGAGATAAATTGAGGGACTCAGCTGATAAAATTAAAGACAGTTTAAAATATTTAGTCGTTGATGGTATATTTTTTGAAGAGTTAGGTATCAAATATATTGGTCCAGTAGATGGTCATAATTTTAAAGAATTAGACGAAGCAATAAATGCTTCTAAACAAATAAATAAACCTGTATTGATTCATGTTGTCACTAAAAAAGGTAAAGGTTATAAACCCGCAGAAATTGATACAGTAGGCACTTGGCATGGTTTAGGACCATATAAACTTGAAACTGGTGAAGTGATTAAAGGAAAAGCAGAAGGCCCTGCCTGGAGTGCTTTAATGAGCAACGAAGTACTTAATTATGCGAAACAAGATAAACGTGTAGTAGCTATTACACCAGCAATGCCAGTTGGTTCAAAATTAACGAAGTTTCAGCAAGAACTACCTGAACAATTTTTTGATGTAGGTATTGCTGAACAGCACGCTGTAACAATGTCTGCTGGATTAGCGACTCAAGGTATGAAACCATATGTAGCTATATATTCAACTTTCATGCAAAGAGCTTATGATCAGCTACTACATGATGTTGATAGACAAAACCTCGGCGTTTTATTTGGTGTTGATCGTTCTGGTTTAGTTGGTGCAGATGGAGAAACACACCAAGGCGTCTTTGACATAGGATTTTTAAATCAATTTCCTAATTTCACGATTATGATGCCTAAAGACGGTAATGAAGCAAAGGACATGCTTAAAACTGCATTTGAAACCGAACATGGTCCAATGGCGATTAGATATCCTAGAGGTAATGCACCAGCAGTAGAAGATAGAGAAGAAATAAAAGTATTATCCATAGGAAGTTGGACAAAGGAACGAGAAGGCAATGATGTAACATTAATAAGTTACGGTCCAACTTTAGAATTAATTACTGAAGTAGCCGATGAATTATTGAAAGAAGGAATAAATGCTACCGTAGTAAATGCTAGATTTATTAAGCCGATGGATGTAGAGTTGTTACATGAACTAGGCGAAAAAGGTATACCGTTTATTACGATAGAGGAATCTATGTTAACTGGTGGTTTAGGTACACAAATTGCAACATTCATTATAGAAAACGATTATGAAAATAAACTGCGAAGAATCGGTATAAATGATGAATATATAGAACATGGAGATGTTAATTTATTATTAGAAGATATAGGTATCTCCAAAGCAAATATAAAATCAGTTGCTAAATCAATAATAAAAAAATAATTATAAACAGATGAATAATTATGATAAAAAGGACGCTTTAGTAATAATAAAGCGTCTTTTAAATATTTAATAGCGCTTACATTACTCATTTTACAAATTTTATGCTATTATAATTGTATAAATATTCATTAGTTGAGGTGTTATAAATGGCAAATAAAACAATGCGACAAATTAAAGTAAGAGAAATTATTTCAAACGAACAAATAGAAACACAAGAAGAATTAGTTAGAAGGTTAAACGAGCTCGATTTAAACATCACGCAAGCCACTATTTCTCGTGACATTAAAGAGTTGCAATTAATCAAAGTCCCAGCTCCATCAGGTCAATATATATATAGTTTACCTAGAGATAGAAAATATCACCCAATTGATAAATTAGGTAGATATTTAATGGATTCATTTGTGAAAATCGATGGTGCAGATAATTTACTTGTACTAAAAACATTACCCGGGAATGCTCAATCAATCGGTGCTATTATAGATCAAATTGACTGGAAAGAAGTTTTAGGCACAATCTGTGGTGATGACACGTGCTTAATTATCTGTAAAGACAAAGAATCTGGAGAAATTATTACAGATAGAATTTTCAATATGCTTTAAAGGAGATTTAATAAACTATGTTACAAGCACTTACAATCAAACAATTCGCAATAATTGAATCTTTAGAAATAAATTTTTCAAATGGTTTAACTGTACTAAGTGGTGAAACGGGTGCAGGTAAGTCTATTATTATAGATGCTATAGGTCAGTTAGTAGGTGCGAGGGCGTCACAAAGTTTTGTAAGACATGGTGAACAAAAATCAACAATTGAAGGTGTGTTTGACATTGATAATGTTCCAAACGTCAATAAAATCCTTCAAAATTTAGATATTGACGTTGATGAAGATTTTCTATTTGTGAAACGAGAAATATTCGCATCAGGTAAGAGTCTTTGTAAATTAAATAACCAAAATGTAACTTTAGCTGAATTAAAAACAGTTATGCAAGAATTGTTGGATATACATGGACAGCACGAAACACAAGTTCTATTAAAGCCCAAATATCATTTAACACTTTTAGATAATTATGCTGATGGTAAATACCAAAAAGAAATTGATAATTATATTAATGTTTATGAATCTTATAGAATTAAAAAGCAAGAGTTAGAGAAGTTAGAATCTCAAGACCAGGCTTTACTACAAAGATTAGACTTGATAAAATTTCAACGTGATGAATTACATGATGCTAATTTAAAAGAAGATGAATTAGACTTTTTAAACCAAGAAATTAAAAAGCTACAAAATCATGAGAAAATTAGCGAAAGTTTAAATAAAGCTCATTTATTTTTAAGTAGTGAAGAAAATATACCAGATAAAATTTATGAACTTAATCAAGAAATTCAAAATATTAATGATATAATACCAGATAAATATACTGCTTTTAGTGAAGAATTAGATCAAATGTATTATACGTTAGAAGATTATAAACATGAATTATATAATGATTTAACAAATAATGAGTTTGATGAATCATTATTAAATGAATACGAATCTCGATTAAATGTTTTAAATGATTTAAATCGGAAATATGGTAAAAGTATTCCTGAGCTTATTAAGTATCGTGACAAAATTGATGATGAAATTTTCAAAATTGAAAATTATGAACAAAGTACTACTCAACTAAGAGAAGAAATTCAAAGCTTACATGAAGAAGTTCTTGAAAAAGGAAAGTTATTATCTACAAAAAGACGAAAAATCGCATTGAAGTTAAGAGATAGACTTATTGATGAAGTTCAAAACTTGCATATGCAAGATGCTAATATTGAAATAGCATTTACTGAAACATCACCAGGTAAAAATGGTTTAGAAGAAATTGAATTTCTAATCAGTCCGAATAAAGGTGAACCACTGAAAAGTTTAAATAAAATCGCTTCAGGTGGTGAATTATCAAGAATAATGTTAGCATTAAAAAGCATATTTGTATCTAATAAAGGTCAGACAGCAATCTTATTTGATGAAGTAGATACTGGTGTTTCTGGTCGTGTAGCTCAAAAAATGGCAGAAAAAATGTATCAAATATCTCAATCAATACAAGTGATATGTATTTCCCATTTACCACAAGTCGCTGCGATTAGTGATAATCATTTATACATTACTAAAGAAACTGTAAACGATCGGACGATTACATCTATCAAACAATTAGTCGGAGACGATAAAATAGATGAAATAGCTAGAATGATTTCGGGTGTTGAAGTGACAGAATTAACAAAACAACATGCTAAAGAAATGATAATTCAAAATAAAAATTAAAATAGTATGATTTGATAGGGTGTTAAATATGAGTATTAAGGTAGCGATAATAGAGGATTCGAAAGCTTATGTGAGCGAAGTGTCTCATTATTTGAAAACACATGATATTGAAATAGTTAATATAGGTTACAATGGTAAAGAAGCACTGGAGATTCTTAATACAGATACTTTCGACGTTCTTTTATTAGACTTAATTTTACCTCATATTGATGGCATGACTTTGCTAAAAAAATATATAAAACCTAATAAAAAGTATAAAGTAATTTGTATGAGTGCATTTGTCAGTGATGACCTATTAAAGGAATCTGTTTCCTTAGGCGTAGATTATTTTCTTATCAAACCGGTAGAATTTGATGTATTACTTAATACAATTCAACGTGTTCTTAATAATAATAAACCTATTATAGCTGAAATAGATGCTATAGATTTATTATTAGAGAAAATAGGTTTTTCTTATAATCTTAATGGTTATAAATATATCAAATATGGCGTACAAATAATGCTAGAACACTCACATAATATGCAACTTACAAAAGAATTGTATCCACGTATATCAGAATATTTTAATGTACAATCGAATAATGTAGAACGTTCAATTAGACATGCAATTAAATTAGCGTGGGATAAAGATTTAAAAAAATATTGGTATAAACAAGAAAATTCATATGTAAGACCTACAAATGGTGAATTTATTATTCATTTATATCAATTATATAAAGACGATCAAATCAAAAAAAGCTGATAAATCTATTTAAGATTTGTCAGCTTTTTTTGATTGTTTCTTTTGATTATCTTTGTTTAAAAAGTATTCTTGAGCGCGTTTATTTTTCTTTTCTCTATGCAATATATATCCACCGATGAAAACAACACCAAACACAAAAAATATAAGACCTAGTAAAAACTGTAGCCATATAAATTGTAATTGGGGGACGAGCTCTCCAAAGACAGCATCTCGCATCCATTTAATACCTAAGCCTGCTAAAATTCCCGGAATAACTAAAATGATTAATGCAATATATTTTTGCATAATTGAAAACTCCTATTTATTAATAACTTATATTATATATGAGATGATGAATGAAAGTAAACAAGGAAAAGATGGAATAATCGGTGAAATTTGATTATGATTAATATTAGGAGGGGTTTATATGCAATTTAATGAAATGATAAATAAAGGTCAAAATATAGATGCTACTATAGCAGTTTGCAAATCAAATGATGAAGGTATTATTAAAGCGATTATAAAATGTATTAAACAGACAAGAGCTAAATTTATTTTATTTGATGAAGAACCACAAGACGAATTAATACGTTCTTTTAATTTAAGTCATGAGGAATTCGAAAAGATTAAAATTGTTCAAACAAGAGATTATGAACATACGATTTCAGAATGCGTTAGGGCGGTTAATGAAGGCACTGCAAATTTAATAATGAAAGGATTAGTATCGTCGTCAGAAATTTTAAAAGAAATACTTAAAGATAAATATTCTTTAAAAACGACTCAGAGAATTAGTCACCTATCTTTCTTCAAAATCCCAACATATCATAAAATGTTAGCAATTTCAGATGTTGCAATGAATATTGCACCTGATGTAAATCAAAAAATAGAAATTACTGAAAACGTAATATCAAATTTAAAAAAATTAGGCATTGATACACCTAAAATTGCTGTATTATCTGCTATTGAAACAGTTAACCCTAAAATGCAATCTTCAGTTGATGCAAAGGAAATAGTAGATTATATTAAAAAAGAAAATATAGATGTTGAAATTGAAGGCCCATTAGCTTTTGATGCTGCGATTAATAAACGAGCTTCTATTATAAAAAAAATATCTTCAAATGTTTCTGGAAATATTGATGCTGCTATTGTTCCACAAATTGAAAGTGGAAATATATTATATAAGTCTCTAGTGTATTTAGCTAATGCTGATGTTGCTTCAGTAATAGTAGGTGCTAAAGTTCCTGTCATATTAACTTCTCGTTCAGATTCATCTAAAGATAAATTTCATTCAATTTGCTGTGCATTAACATTAGTATAATTTAGTATATTTAAATAATAATATGTTAATTATGCTTTAATTTAGAATAACTGGAAAGTTATTACAATCTATAGATACCAAGTTATTTAAAATATTCTAAAAATTTTTACTTTTTGTAAGCGCTATCATTTTGCATGAATTTATTTGATAAATAAAACATTTGATGTAAAATTAAAGATGAAGTTTATTATATATAGAATGAAAAGGGGATTATTATGTTATTCGAAACAATTGAAAAATATGACTATGAACAAATCGTTTTTTGTCATGATAAAAGTTCAGGTTTGAAAGCAATCATTGCTATTCATGATACAACATTAGGACCTGCATTAGGCGGTTGTAGAATGTGGCCATATGAAAGTGAAGAAGAAGCGATAAACGATGCACTGCGTTTATCAAGAGGTATGACATATAAAAATGCTGCTGCCGGTTTAAACCTTGGCGGAGGTAAAACAGTTGTGATCGGAGATCCGAAAAAAGATAAATCAGAAGCATTATTTAGAGCATTAGGTAGATATGTAGAAAGCTTAAATGGTAGATATATCACTGCAGAAGATGTGGGCACTACGGAAATGGATATGGATACTATTTTTGAAGAAACAAATTATGTTGTTGGTTTATCAGAAAGTCACCATTCAAGTGGTAATCCAAGTCCGAAAACTTCTTTAGGTGTATTTGTATCAATGAAACGTGCAGTTAAAGAAGCTTTCGGTTCAGATGATCTAGAAGGTAAAACTGTAGCAGTTCAAGGTGTAGGTCATGTTGCTTACGAACTTTGTCGCTATTTAAATGAAGCAGGTGCTCATTTAGTCGTTACAGATATTAATCAAGAAGCTGTAGACAGAGTTGTAAATGATTTTAACGCTAAAAGTGTAGGTATCGATGAAATTTATGATGTTGAAGCTGACGTATTTGCACCTTGTGCATTAGGTGGAGTATTAAATGACGACACAATTAACAGATTAAAAGTTAAAGTTGTTTGCGGTAGTGCAAATAACCAATTAGAAGATATTGATAAACATGCTGACCAACTTGAAAATAAAGGTATAGTATATGCACCAGACTTTGTTACTAATTCCGGTGGTGTTATCAATGTTGCTGATGAATTAGATGGCTATAACGAAGCGCGTGCAATTGCTAATATTGAAAAAATTTATGATCAAATGGATAAAGTATTTGAAATAAGCAAGCGTGATAAAATTACATCGGCTAGAGCTGCTGAAATTTTAGCTGAAGAACGTATTAACCAAATGATGAATGTAAGAAGTACTTACTTAAGTACAGAAAAATCTATTTTATCTAGAGGTAAACGTTAATGAAAAATATTCTTGTACTTAATTTAGGAAGCACTTCATCTAAAGTAGCAGTATTTACTGATTATGAAATGCTATACGAAGATGTTATAAGACATGATATGAATGTGACAAATCTTCCACTAATTGATCAAGTTCCATATAGACTTGAAAGTATCAAGAATTCTATGAATCAACACAATGTTTCTCTACAAGCAATAGACGCTATTGCTTGTAGAGGTGGTGTGTTGAAGCCTATACAAGGTGGTACTTATCTTATAAATGAAAAGATGTTAGAAGATTTAAAGACGTTTAAATATGGATTTCATGCATCTAACTTAAGTGGTTTGATAGGTTATGAATTATCTAAAAAGTTCAAAATTAAAGCATACATAGTTGATCCTGTTGTTGTAGATGAATTAATTCCAGAGGCAAGAATAACAGGTATTAAAGGAATAGAAAGAAAAAGTATTTTCCACGCATTAAACCAAAAATCTGTTGCAAAACAATATGCTGAAGATAATAATAAAGTATACGATGATATAAATGTTATCGTTGCACATTTAGGTGGTGGAATTAGCGTAGGGGCACATAAGAAAGGCCGTGTCGTTGAAGTAAATGACGGGTTACTTGGAGAAGGACCATTTAGTCCTGAAAGAGCCGGCTCAATACCCAATGATGCTTTAATTAAATGGGTGAAAGAAAACAACTTCACTGTTGAAGAAGCAAATAATCAACTCAGTAAATCATCTGGTTTACTTTCATATTTTGGGACAAATGATTGTAGAGAAGTAGTAAGAATGATAAACGAAGGAAACAAAGAAGCCAAATTAGTATTAGATGCTATGGCTTACCAAATAGCAAAATCAATCAGTGCTTGCGCTGTACCATTAGAAGGTGAAGTTGATCAAATCATTATAACTGGTGGGTTAAGTTATTCTGAATATTTAGTAAATAAAGTGAAAAAATATGTATCTTGGCTACAAAATGTTACGATATACAAAGGAGAAAAAGAAATGCAAGCCCTAAATGTTGGCATTTTGGACCTTTTACAAGGTAAAATTAGTACCAAGTCATATGAATAAGGAGTAATACTATGTCTAAAGAATACGATTTAGTTATTCTAGGCGGTGGAACGGCAGGTTATGTATCTGCTATTCGTGCTGCTCAACTTGGAAAAAAAGTCGCAATTGTCGAAAAATATAAATTAGGTGGTACATGTTTACATAAAGGATGTATACCTACTAAATCTTACTTAAAAACCGCTGAAATATTAAGATATATTAATCATGCAGATCAATATGGTATCAAACAAGCTTCCGCGAATTTTGATATCCAAGATGTTGTCGCTAAAAAAGATGAAACCGTTACAGCTATGTACAAAGGTGTACAAAGTTTAATGAAAAAATATAAAATTGATGTATATCAAGGAAATGGAAGATTACTTGGACCATCACTTTTCTCACCACAAGCTGGCACTGTGTCAGTAGAATTAGAAAATGGTGAATCTGAATTACTTGTTAACCAAAATGTTTTAATTGCTACAGGTTCTAAACCTGTGGAATTACCATTCTTAAAGTTCAATCATAAAACAATCATTTCTAGTGATGACATGATGAATATGGAAACTTTACCTAATAATATTTTAATTATAGGCGGTGGCGTTATAGGTCTTGAGTTTGCATCTTTACTCAACGATTTAGGGGTAGATGTGACAGTAGTAGAAGCAGGGGCTTCGATTATTCCAAATGAACAGCAAGAAATTAGTAAAATAATCAAAAAGGATTTTCAAGAAAGTGGTATTAAAATCTATGAAGATTTACCATTAAGCGAAGAAAATATATCAATTACTGACCAAAATATTAAAGTACAATTACGAGATGATGAAGTAACGTTTGATAAAGTACTAGTAGCTGTTGGCAGAAAGCCAAATACTGAAGATATTGGAATTCAAAATACAAAGATTAAAACAGATGATAAAGGCTATATCGTTACAAACAATGTATATCAAACAGAAGACAAACATATATATGCAGTAGGTGATGTAATAGGTAATTATCAATTAGCTCATGTTGCAACTAAAGAAGGAACCATATCTGTGGAAAACATGTTTGATCAAAATCCAATTCAGTTAGATTACTTAACGGTGCCTAGATGTATTTATACAAATCCTGAAGTAGCTTCAATTGGTATGACAGAACAAGATGCTAAAAATGAAAATATAAATTATAAGAAATTCAAAGTACCTTTTAAAGCCATAGGTAAATCTGTAATAGAAAACAATGGATTAGGAGAATGCATATTAATAAAAGACATGGAAAATGACCGTGTGTTAGGCATTCATATGGTTGGTGCTAAAGTAACTGAGTTAATTAATGAAGTGTCTTTATTTACTTTTATGAATGGTTCTACTGAAGAATTAGCAACAGCAGTACATGCTCATCCTTCAATTGGAGAAGTATTAATGGAATTAGGATTACAATCAGAAAACCGTGCAATTCATGTCTAAAAAAGGAGTGACAAAATGTTAGATTACAAAACTGTTGGTTTAACACATGAAGATTTAAAAGAAATATATAAATGGATGTTGCTCGGTAGAAAAATCGACGAAAGAATGTGGCTTTTGAATAGAGCGGGTAAACTTCCGTTTGTTATTAGTTGCCAAGGTCAAGAAGCAACCCAAATCGGTACTTATTATGCATTACAAGATGATGATGTATTAGCACCATATTATCGAGATTTAGCTTTAGTTACAGCTAGAGGCATAACTGCAGAAGAATCGATGCTAGCTGCTTTTGCAAAAGAAGGAGACACTTCTAGTGGTGGTAAGCAAATGCCTTCACATTTCAGCAAGAAAGACTTAAATATATTAACTCAGGGTTCATGTGTAACTACACAAGTATTACACGCAGCTGGAGCAAGCTTATCTTTAAAAATGGATAATAAAAAGAACATAGCACTTGCAACTCTAGGTGAAGGTAGTACGAGTCAAGGTGATTTCCATGAAGCGATGAACTTTGCTGGTGTACACAAACTACCTTATATTTGCATAATAGAAAATAATAAATATGCTATATCAGTTCCAACTGAATTACAGTTTGCGACAGATGATTTATCTAAAAGAGCTGAAGGATATGGCGCTTTTGGTGAACAAGTAGATGGGAATGACCCAATAGCAGTATATAAAGCTGTTAAAAAAGCGAGAGAACGTGCAATAAATGGAGAAGGTCCAACTTTAATTGAAGCAATTTGTAGCCGTTTAACACCACATTCTTCAGATGATAATGATAACTATCGTCCAGCCGAAGAATTAAAAGAAGAAAAAGAAAATGATTGTAATATCAAATTCAAAGAATATTTGATTGAAAATGAAGTTGCAGATGAAGAGTGGTTTAATCAGATAGAAGAAGAAATTAAACAAGAAATTAATACGGCGACAAAAAATGCAGAAAAAGCACCTTATCCACGACCTGAAGAAGCTTTAACACATGTATATGATCAAGGAGGCGAATCAAATGCCTAAATTATCTTATCTAGACGCTATTAATCAAGCGATGGATCAAGCTATGGAAAAAGATAATAATGTCTTTGTTATCGGCGAAGATGTTGGTCTTAAAGGCGGCGTATTCGGAGCAACAAAAAATCTGTTTAATAAATATGGTGCAAGTCGTGTTCTAGATTCACCATTAGCTGAATCAAATATTGTAGGTGCTTCTATAGGTGCAGCAATGTTAGGGAAAAGACCAGTTGCAGAAATTCAATTTGCAGAATATATCGTGCCTGCTACAAATCAAATTATTAATGAAGCAGCAAAAATTCGTTACCGTTCAAATAATGATTGGGATTGTCCGATGACAATACGCAGTCCTTTTGGTGGAGGAATACATGGCGCTTTATATCATTCGCAAAGTATTGAAAGTATTTTTTGTTCCACACCAGGTCTACGTGTTGTTATTCCATCAACACCTTATGATGCAAAAGGTTTATTACTAGCGTCTATTGAAGAGAATGACCCTGTATTATATTTTGAACATAAAAAAGCTTATCGCTTATTGAAAGAAGAAGTACCTGAAGAATATTATACGGTACCAATCGACAAAGCAGACGTAAAACGTGAAGGTTCAGACATTACAGTGTTTACTTATGGACTATGCGTGAATTATGCATTACAAGCTGCAGAAATCCTATCTACTGAAGATATAGATGTAGAAGTAGTAGATTTACGAACTTTATATCCATTAGATAAAGAAACGATAATTAACTGTGCTAAGAAAACAGGTAAAGTATTACTTGTTACAGAAGACAACCTTGAAGGTAGTGTTATGAGTGAAGTATCAGCTATTATAGCAGAGCATTGCTTATTTGATTTAGATGCTCCGATTGCTAGATTAGCAGGGCCTGATGTTCCAGCTATGCCATTTTCACCACCAATGGAAGATTTCTTTATGATGAATCCAGAAAAAATAGAACAAAAAATGAGAACATTAGCTGAATTTTAGGAGGTAAAAAAATGGAAGTAAAAATGCCGAAACTCGGGGAGAGCGTCCACGAAGGCACAATTGAACAGTGGTTAGTTAAACCTGGCGATCATGTCGAAGAATATGACGCACTTTGTGAAGTTATTACAGATAAAGTCACAGCAGAAGTACCTTCTTCATATACTGGTGTAATAAAAGAAATTAAAGTAGAAGCGGGAGAAACGATTGATGTAGGGACCGTTATTTGCACTATGGAAGTAGAAGGTGAAGTTGAGAAAGAAAATGATTCAGATCATAATAAACAAGAAAATCATGAATCTATTCAAGAAGTATCAGAAAATATTAAAAATGATAACCAGTCTGTAAGCGAGTCTCATAACAAACCTAAAAATAATGGACAGTATTCACCTGTAGTGTTTAAATTAGCGAGCGAAAATGGCATTAATTTAGAAAATATTGAAGGTACTGGTAATTTAGGAAGAGTCACTAAAAAAGATATTGTAAAAGCAATAGAAAATAAAGGAAATACAGAAAAAAGCGAGCCTATTGCGAATACTACTCCTGCAGAGCAAAGCCCACAATCTGAAAGTGCAGCTATAGAGCATAATTCAAATTCAAGTCACGATACAATACCTGTTAATGGTGTTAGAAGAGCAATTGCAAATAAAATGTTGCAAAGTGTACAAGAAATACCGCATGCTTGGATGCAAGTTGAAGTAGACGCAACTGATTTAGTTAAAACGCGACAACATCATAAGACATCGTTTAAGCAAAACGAAGGATATAATCTTACTTTCTTTGCATTTTTTGTAAAAGCAGTAGCAGAAGGGTTGAAAAAGTATCCAATGCTTAATAGTAGTTGGCATGAAGATGAAATCAAAATTAATAAAGATATCAATATATCTATAGCTGTAGCAAGTGAAGATAAATTATATGTACCTGTTATTAAAAATGCTGATGATAAATCAATTAAAGGAATTGCAAAAGAAATTAATGATTTAGCTACAAGAGGTAGAAAACATCAACTAACATCTCAAGATATGCAAGATGGTACTTTTACTGTTAATAATACAGGTTCATTTGGTTCAGTATCATCTATGGGTATTATCAATCATCCACAGGCAGCTATATTACAAATTGAATCTATTGTTAAACGACCTGTAGTAATTGATGACATGATAGGCATTCGTGATATGGTTAATTTATCTTTATCTATTGATCATAGAATATTAGATGGCTTATTAGCAGGCGAGTTTTTAAACTTTGTTAAAGAACGTATACAAAGTATGACGATTGAAAATACATCTATATATTAATAACACCTACGCATTGTTTTAACTAGAAATCTCCTGTAAAATAAAGATAACTATTATTACAGGAGGATTTTCTTATGGAAATGGATTTCAATTTATATATGAATGACGTTGTAAGCTCTGCAAGAAATGAAATTGAAGTAGCAGGATATAAACAATTAACAACAAAAGAAGAAGTAGAAGAAACTTTTAATAAACCAGGTACAACATTTGTTATGGTCAATTCAGTTTGTGGCTGCGCTGGTGGAATCGCAAGACCAGCTGCGCAACATGCTTTACATTATGATAAATTACCAGATCAATTAGTTACAGTATTTGCTGGACAAGATAAAGAAGCAACAGAAACAGCAAGAGATTATTTTGAAGGTTATCCACCTTCAAGTCCGTCATTTGCTTTCCTTAAAGACGGTAAAATTGTAAAAATGATAGAAAGACATGAAATCGAAGGGCATGACCCTATGAGTGTTATCACAAATATTCAAGCTCTATTCGAAGAACATTGTGATGAAATCTAAAGGATTGGTATAGAGGCATGCAAATAAGACCGTATAGAATAGGGTATAGAACATTAAAGACCGCATTAGGGATGACATTAGCTGTCATCCTTTCTAAGTTAATAGGACTTGATAATTATGCTTCAAGCGCTATTTTAGTAGTGTTATGTACTAAAGATACAAGAGTGAAATCAGTTGAAGCGGCTATGTACAGATTTATAGCATGTTTAATTGCAATTCTAGTAGCATCATTATTCTTTACATTCTTAGGTACTAATCCTGTAGTTCTTGGGATTATGGTATTATTATTCATTCCTATTACTGTCATGATAGGTGTTCAAGAAGGTATTGTAACGAGTTGTGTTATTATATTACATTTATTTTTAGCACCTAAAATTGATTTAGACTTAATTATTAATGAAGTATTATTATTGATAATTGGTATAGGCATCGCGCTTATTATGAATATGTTTATGCCAAGTCTAGATACAAAACTTAATCATTATAAACGTAAAATTGAAGATGACTTTATTTTAATAACTTTTGTCTTTAGCCAAGCGTTATTAGATCCAAATAAAGAACTTAATATTCCTTCTTTTGATAAAGTTGAAGATAATATTAAGAAAGCAAAATCTCTAGCTTTTAGAGATGTAAAAAATCATTTTGTAAGAAATGAAAATTCCTATTATCATTATTTTGATATGAGACAAGAACAATTAACCTTACTTATACGGATGAAGAAACTAATAGAATCTATGCAACATAGTCAGCATGCACATCAACTCTGCAGCAAATTACTATTAGATGTATCGCAACATGTTCAAAGTAATGATTATTCATTAATGAGACTACATGATTTATATGCGATTAGAATTAAACTACAAACGATTGATTTACCTAAAGACCATATAGAATTAGAAAGTGTAGCCTCTGTATTCCAATTATTAAATGAAATTGAAGAATACTTGCATATTAAATCTGAATTCGGAAGTTTGAAAAAATAATATAATAAAAGCCGGAGAAAATTCTTTTTAGAAAGATTATTTCTCCGGCTTTTTGCTTCTAGGACTTTCTTGTCCATTGCTATGAAATATTATTATTAAGTTATTTTATTATGATAATAAGAATG
Organism: Mammaliicoccus lentus; assembly: GCF_002902755.1. GTDB lineage: Bacteria > Bacillota > Bacilli > Staphylococcales > Staphylococcaceae > Mammaliicoccus > Mammaliicoccus lentus. Next base: position 22,588 of record NZ_PPRS01000030.1, read on the forward strand.
GCAATACGCCCGATAATATTAATGAAGCTACGATAGCAACTAACATTACAATAATAATAATTTTTCGTACATTTTTGTTTAACATGATTACCCTCGCTTTGAACATTAGTTTTGTATATATTTATCAACTATTATACACTAGAAAGTGAGATAATTAAATAAATGAAACGAGGGACAAGCATGATCAATGAAGAACGCTTAATTAACACATTTTTAGAATTAGTAAAAGTCGACTCTGAATCTTCTAATGAGAGAAAGATTGCAGATTTATTGAAACAAAAATTCACTCAACTAGGTGTAGATGTTAAAGAAGATGACTCTCAAGATGAAACGGGATATGGTGCTGGAAATTTAATTTGTACGTTACACGGACAAGATACAAGTAAGACACCTATTTATTTTACGAGTCATATGGACACTGTAACACCAGGTAATAATATTCAACCAGAAATACGTGATGATGGATATATTTATTCTAATGGTGAAACAATTTTAGGTTCTGATGATAAAGCTGGTCTTGCAGCTATTTTAGAAGCAATTGAAGTAATGAAAGAAGATGAAATTCAGCATGGAGATATTGAATTCATTATTACAGTAGGGGAAGAGACAGGTCTTGTTGGAGCGAAAGCATTAAATCCTGATGATATTAAAGCTAAATTTGGATATGCGATAGATGCTCCTGGTAAAGTTGGAACGACAGTTGTTGCAGCGCCTACACAAGCTAAAATCGAAGCTACAATTAAAGGGAAGACTGCACATGCTGGGCTTGAACCTGAAAAAGGTGTTTCAGCTATAAATATCGCTGCTAAAGCAATAAGTCATATGAGTTTAGGTAGAATCGATGAAGAAACTACAGCTAACATCGGTAGATTTGAAGGTGGTACTGCTACAAATATCGTGAGTGACCATGTATATATTTTAGCTGAAGCGCGTTCTTTAAATGATGAAAAAATGAAACAACAAGTTGAACATATGAAAGAAGCTTTCGAAAAAACTGCTGAAGAATTTGGTTGTACCGCTAATGTAGAAGTCAATATAATGTACCCTAGCTTTAATTTAAGTGAAGAAGATGATGTTGTTAAGTTAGCTGTAAAAGCAACTGAAAAAATAGGTAGAACATCAGAGTTAGTTAAATTAGGTGGTGGCTCAGACGGAAACGTAATTAGTGGTTTTGGTATTCCTACAGTTATTTTAGGAGTTGGTTATGAATATATCCATACTAAAAATGAGCGTATGCCAATTGAAGAATTACAAAAAATTACAGAACAAATTATAGCAATTTCAGAATTAGCGTAATTTTATAAATTGTAAACGTATTCATTTCGTTTTTTAAGAAAATTAAGCTTTCATAGACGCGAAACAGTTGTGAATTATGTTAAAATATATATGAAAACGATAAAAAGTGAGGTAAATTTCATGACACAACAAATAGGTGTAGTCGGTTTAGCTGTAATGGGTAAAAACTTAGCTTGGAATATTGAATCACGTGGATACTCAGTATCAGTATTTAACCGTTCTAAAGAAAAGACAGAACAAATGGTTGAAGAGTCAAAAGGTAAAAATATATATCCGAATTATTCTATAGAAGAATTTGTAGATTCATTAGAAAAACCAAGAAAAATTTTATTAATGGTTAAAGCTGGTGAAGCAACTGATAAAACAATCGATAGTTTATTACCGTTATTAGATAAAGGTGATATTTTAATCGATGGTGGTAATACTAACTATTTAGATACTATTCGTAGAAACCAATATCTAGATGAGAGTGGCATTAACTTTATCGGTACAGGTGTATCTGGTGGAGAAGAAGGTGCATTAACTGGACCATCTATCATGCCAGGTGGACAAGAAGAAGCATACAAACTTGTAGCACCTATATTGGAAAGTATTTCTGCTAAAGCAAAAGATGGCGCACCTTGTGTAACGTATGTAGGACCAGATGGTGCTGGACACTATGTGAAAATGGTACATAACGGTATAGAATATGCTGACATGCAACTAATTGCTGAAAGTTACGACTTAATGAAACGTGTTCTTCACATGGACCATAATGAAATCGCAGAAACATTCAAATCTTGGAACGTTGGTGAATTAGAAAGTTACTTAATCGAAATCACTGGCGAGATCTTTAAAAAATTAGATGAAGATGGTGTTCCTTTAGTAGAAAAAATCATGGACAAAGCTGGTCAAAAAGGTACTGGTAAATGGACATCTATTAATGCTTTAGAATTAGGTATCCCATTAACTATTATCACAGAATCAGTATTTGCTAGATTCATATCTTCATTTAAAGATGAAAGAGTGAAAGCAAGCCAAGCATTTAATCCTGAAGTTACAGAATTTGATGGAGATAAAGAAGCTTTCTTAGAACAAATTAGACAGGCGCTTTATATGAGTAAAATTTGTAGTTATGCACAAGGCTTTGCTCAAATGAAGACAGCTAGCGAAACTAATAATTGGAACCTAAAATTAGGCGAACTTGCTATGATTTGGAGAGAAGGCTGTATCATCCGTGCACAATTCTTACAAAAAATTAAAGAAGCTTATGATAATGATAAAGAATTAACAAACCTTTTATTAGATCCATACTTCAACGATATCGTTTCTAAATACCAAGGTTCATTAAGAGAAGTTGCAGCTACAGCTATTAAAGCAGGTATTGCTACACCTGGTTTCTCATCAGCAATTAACTATTTCGATAGTTATAGATCAGAAAACCTACCTGCAAACTTAATCCAAGCACAACGTGACTACTTCGGTGCTCACACATACGAACGTAAAGATCAAGAAGGTATTTTCCATACAGAATGGACTAAGTAATTAAGAGTTATAGTCAAGAGGCTGGGAGATAAATCCCAATTCAAAATAAATAACATCTCATTTCTAACTGAATAAATCAGGGAAATGAGATGTTATTTTTATATAGTCTATAATTTTGTTCGTGCATGCTTGTCTAGGCTATGGTTCGATTCTGTAGTCTCTCACACATACTTGTTCCTTAAAGGTGTGGTTAGTTGGATTAACGCGGTAGAAAAGAATATGTCCATATAATTGTGTAATAAAAAAAGAGCCAAATATAGCTCACTTTAGTACAATGTAATCGACTAAGAAAATATTGTAGAGGTGACCTA
>NZ_PPRS01000031.1 GCF_002902755.1 Mammaliicoccus lentus
GCTTCTAAAGGATTCAACTCAATATAATTAATTTGGTTAACTCGACAGAACCGAACCATAGCTCTTGAATATATACCTGTGGATTCAAAAATTAATTTTGGCTGATTTACACGATTCAAATAATTTAATAAATAATTATAACCATTTTTGTTATTTTGAATAGTAAATTCCTTTTGGAATTTTTCATCGATATAGTGTGCAATCACACTATCTTTTTTACTAATATCAATGCCTAAGTAATCGATAAATAAAACCTCCTTAATAAATTTGAGAAGTTATAACTTTACTGAACCTTTCTCATTTCACTTTCCTATACACGGTTTCAAGAACCCAACATACTACAATCGAATTTCAAAAGGCGAGAGTAAAGCTGACTAGTTTTTTTTACGGATTTCAAACCCAAGAGATCGCACAGTCTACTCCTCTCTATAACTATAAAAAATAGCTATGAAAAAATCTATCGTCATAGATTTCTTCATAGCTAATCTTAGTATGTTTTATTTTATCCTTCTTTAGTTCCGAATATATATGAAGCATTTGTTTCGCTAATCATAATCGTCTTACCATTTAAACTTAATTCTATTAATTGATTAAGTTCATCTTTCTTAGTGATTTCAACGATATCACCTATTAGTAATTCTTCATTACTTAAATAGTCTAATAGATTAACATAGTCCATAACACGTTTGATTTTTATTTTATCGCCTACTTCAAATGTACTAAGTGGCGTATTATAAATCTCTTCGATTTGATTTTCTCTCGGTATAATTCCACCGTGTGGACATGTTTTAGGATAATCCATCAATTTATCTATTTTCTCAATGAAGTGTTCAGAAACTCTATGTTCTAAAATTTCCGCTTCTTCATGTACTTGATCCCATGTGTATTCTAATTCCTCTATTAAAAATCGTTCTATCAGTCTATGACGCTTAATAATATTTGCAGTATGATTTAAACCTTTTTGAGTTAATTTAACACCTTTATATGGACGTATATCCACATAATCCTCTTTCTTTAAACGTAACATCATCTCACTAACAGATGAGGGTTTTATATTTAAATCTTGTGCTAAATTTTTATTAGATACATAATCTGTCGTCCCGTTTAAACCAAATATTGCTTTTAAATAATCTTCTTGTTCTTCAGTCAACATTTGTTCTGACCTCACTTTTTTTAGCATATTTTTATTGTACCACGATTTATTTTTCCTTGCTATCTCTTGACTTTAACATAATTTACAGTTATATTAAAAACATAGTTTAGGTTACCCTAAACTTATTTTCGGAGAGAGGTGATAACATGTTACAGGTTAAGAATTTGAATTTATCATTAGGACATCAGCACATATTGCATGATATTAACTTAACAATTGAATCATCGGGAGAGTTAATTGGTATCATGGGACCCAATGGTGCGGGTAAATCATCATTGCTTAAATCTATCCTTGGTGAATTCAAAGCAACTGGTGAAGCATTATGGAATGATAAGCCAGTTAAACAACAGCTGACGGAACTAACTTATATTCCGCAGAGAAATTCATTAGACTTGGATTTCCCTATTACTGTGAAAGACAGTTTAATTACTGGCTATTATCAAACTTCAGGTTGGTTCAGACCTATGAAGAAAGAAGCTTATATTAAAAGAGATGAATTATTAAATGAACTTCAGTTAACTAATTTAAAAGATAAAATGCTAAATGAGTTAAGTGGTGGTCAATTACAACGTGTTCTTTTAGCGAAAGCATTAATGAAAGAGAGTGACTTTCTATGCCTCGATGAACCGTTTGTTGGTATTGACTTCAAAAGTGAAGAAATCATGATAAATCTGCTGCGACAATTAAAATCAGAAGGTAAACTGATTCTAGTTGTTCATCATGATATTCAAAAAGCTAAAGAATATTTTGATAGAATAATCCTCCTCAATCGATCATTAAAATTCTTTGGCTCTGCTAACGAAGCATTATCTGACGAAAACATAAAAGAGGTATTTTTAAAGGATGGCGTTGTATTATGATGAATGAATTTATTTCATCACTCGTAAATTATAATTTTTTAAGTAGAGCTTTGATTACTTCAATCATCGTCGGAATCGTTTGTGGTATTGTAGGTAGCTTGATTATATTAAGAGGTCTTTCATTAATGGGAGATGCAATGAGCCATGCTGTATTGCCTGGTGTAGCGCTCAGTTACTTATTTAACATACCAATGTTTGTAGGTGCTCTTTTTACAGGTATGCTGACAAGTTTTTTAATTGGTTTTATTTCACAAAACTCTAAAACAAAAAATGATGCCGCAATAGGTATTACTTTCACAGCATTCTTTTCGATAGGTATTATTTTAATTAGTCAAATCAACTCCTCTACAGATTTGTATCATATTCTATTCGGAAATATATTAGCAGTAACAAAAAGTGCATTTTATACCACAAGTATTGTGAGCATTATTGTAATTTTATGTGTTGTGATTTTCTATAAACCACTGCACTTGTCTACTTTTGATCCAATTGCAGCTAAAATGAGTGGTCTAAATACAAGATTAATTCATTACTTTGTCATGATGTTATTGGCATTAGTAACAGTAGCAAGTTTACAGACTGTCGGTATTATCTTAGTAGTAGCGTTGCTTATAACACCTAGTTCTACTGCTTTCCTTATTACTAAGTCATTAAAAACTATGATGATTGTTGCAAGTACATTGAGTGCAATAAGTGCAGCCTGTGGCATGTATATTAGTTACCTATATAATTTGCCAAGTGGAGCTTGTATAGTCCTAGTAAGTTGTGCATTTTATATACTAGTATTTACTATACATAAACTTAAAAATAAAATTCAATTTAATTAGGAGGCATCTATGAAAAAATTATTATTACCTTTAATAGCAATTATTTTAGTTTTGGCTGGTTGTAATCAATCTAACTCTAAAGACGATTCAAAACTAAAAATTGTTACGACGAATTCAATACTTGGTGATATGACTAAAGAGGTTACTAAAGGTAACGCTGAAATTACTAGCGTAGTACCAATCGGTCAAGACCCCCACGAATATGAAATTAAACCTAAAGATGTTAAAGCTATTACAGATGCTGACATTATTATCTATAACGGCTTTAACTTAGAAAGCGGTAATGGTTGGTTTGAAAAAGCATTAGAACAAGCAAATAAAAAAATCACTGACAAAAATGTTATTCAAGCTACTGAAGATGTAAAACCAATATACTTAAAAAGTGGCGAGGGAGATGAAAAGAAAATTGACCCTCATGCTTGGTTAAGTATTAAAAATGGTATTCAATATGTTAACACTATCGAGAAACATCTTAGTAAATTAGATGATGAACATAAAGATGATTATAAAGATAACGCTGATAAATACACTGAAAAACTTGATAAATTAGACGATGAAATGTCGAAAGCATTTAACGACATTGATAAGAAAAAACGTGCATTTATTACAAGTGAAGGTGCATTTAAATACTTTGCAAAAGCTTATGACATTACACCTGGTTACATTTGGGAGATAAACACGGAAAAACAAGGTACACCTGACCAAATGAAACAAGCAGTAAACTTTGTACGTGATCATAATCTTAAAGCATTAACAGTAGAAACAAGTGTAGATAAGAAAAGTATGCAGACTCTAGCAGAAGAAACAAACCTAAAAATTCAAGGTGAAGTCTATACAGATTCAATCGGTACTAAAGATTCCGATGGTAATTCTTACTACAATATGATGGAACACAATGTCAAAGTGATCCATGACACAATGAAATAATAACCCCTCCTCCTCATGTATATAATAAACGAAAAAGGGAATGGAACAGAAATCTCATTTTAATAAACAGGTTTCGTAGTCCCATCCCGGCAAGGATGACTAGGATTGGAAAAAGCTTGATATAGGCGCATTTTCAATCCAGTCAGCTACTTGCATTATAATTAAAGAGGCTGAGACATATATTTATGTCCCAGCCTCTTTTTGCTAATTCTTAAATCTACTATTTTTCTTATGTTTATTGTTATTATAGTAACCTCTAAATCATATTTCACTTTAGATTTTCTTGTGAAGATATACGAAAGTGATTTATTTTCAGGTCTGAACCAGAAGTAAAAGTTAATTCGTGAGTTTAGGCATTACATAATCCAATAGAGGTGTGTGTAGTTGGATTAATGTGTTAGTAAATCCAACAAGGGTGTGTCTAATTGGATTATTGAAATAGAAAATCCAATAAAGGTGCGTGTACTTGGATTAATGTGATAGATAATCCAATAAGGGTGCGTGTACTTGGATTAATGAAGTAGTAAATCTAATAAAGAGCGTCTAATTGGATTTAAGTAGTAGTATATCCAACAATAATATCAACTCTAGCTTTTATTGATCAATTTCATCCAAAACGATCTAAGGATTTATGTCCCTAACTCGTTTTTTTATATTAGCAGCGGTTGACTCGATCGAACCATACACTAGACAAGCATGCACGAACAAAATTCTAATTCACATAAAAATAACATCTGATTTCTAACTGAATAAATCATTGAAATCAGATGTTATTTATTTTGAATTGATATTTATGTTCCAGCTGTTTTATTTTAAAGTTGGGTCGTCTTTTTTCATAACTTGCTTATATTTACTGAATGTTTCTTTATCATTTTTAGAGAAAGCTTCGTTCATAATTCTTCTTTTTTCTGCTCTTCTTCGTCTATCTTTTTTAGATTCTTTTCGGTCATATCTAAAGTTCAACGAAGTTCCTTTTTTTGTAAATTCTTTCATAAACATATATGAACCAGAATTATATGCCGCTCGTATAATCATATGACCAGCAACTGGCGATGTTAAATATAAAAATAGTATAGTTAATAAAGTACGAACACTAAAGTAATCTTTCGTTACTAAGAAATAAAAAAATACACCCGTTAAACAAAGTAAAACAGATAATGTAGAGCTTTTTGTAGCAGCATGACTTCTTAGAAAGGAATCTCTAAATCTCACAATACCTATCGAACTAATTAAAGCAGTTATAGAACCTAATAATATTGATATAGCTGCAATTAAACTAACGATCTCGCTTAGATTCAAAGACACGACCCCCTTCAATGAAACGAGAAATTCCAACTGTACTTAAGAAGGCTAAAATAGCAATAATTAAACTCGCTTCTAAATAACTGAAGGTGTCATAAACAATGCTCAATATACCTACTGTAGAAACTAAGATTGCACCCATAGCATCAAATGCTATAACTCTATCAGCAGTTGTAGGGCCAATAATTGTTCTAAATAGAACAATTACAATAGATATACCATATATAACTAATGCCGTTTTTATGATAAACATGATAGCTATTTCCATTATTTAAGCACCTCCCAGATTAATTTCTCATACTTCTTAATTTGCTTTGTTAAAATCTTTTTCTCTCTTTCAGAAACATCAATCGCATGTATAAAGAATCGTTGTCCATCTGGTGATAACCTTAATACGACTGATCCCGGTGTTAACATGATTAACAACGTTAATAATGTTATAGCCCAATCTTGTTTTAATGTTGTTTCATAAGTAACAAGTCCTGGATTCAATTTATTTGTTTTAAATAAAATATAATTAATTGTTGTAATACTGGATGTCACAAGCTGATAGTTATAAACACAAATAAATTTAAAAATAACCCATACTTTTTTCATATAAAAAACATGTCCGAAAAATCTATGCATTAAGTAAACGATGAACATACCAATCAAGTAACCTGAAATAAATGTCGATAAATGAAATGTATCTTCGTCTTGAAATAAAGTCCACAAGAAGGCAATTAAAATATTTAATAATAGTTGTGCCATTATTATTTAGCCTCCACTTCTACATTTGGAATAACTTCTTTAAAATATTCAAGCTCATTCATGTTAAACTGAGCTGCCATTTCAGAAATATTTAATACATATTGAGAAGCAATACCTAATATTATTGTTGTTACTGTTAATATTATCATTGCATATAATTTATTCTTAACAAAAACAACTTTACCAACTTGAGGTACACTTTCTCTGCCGAAATACATTACTAAAAATACGCGTAATAAACTATACATTGCAATGATACTTGAAATAATCATCACGATAACGCCAAATGTATAACCATTTTCAAGTGCGCCTTTAATAATTAATAATTTCCCAGGAAATCCACTGAGTGGTGGTACGCCTCCAATTGATAGTATCGTAATAAAGAATATGACACCTAAACTTGGATAATGTTTAATTAAACCACCAAATTGGTCATAATATCTTGTACCTGTTAATAATACAAAAGTACCTATGATTAAGAATAATAAAGTTTTGATGATCATATCATGTCCGACATAGAATATAGCACCGGTAATCCCTGCTAAATTGTTTGCGCTCAATCCTAATACTGCAAATCCAATAGATAGTATCACTTGGTACGCTGCTATTTTCTTAATATCTTTAAATCCAAGAACACCTATTGTTCCAATAATCATTGTAAGTATCGCCATAATGTAAAGTAAGAAATGTGTTACTTCTGGCTTTTGATCAAACATAAGTACCATCACACGAATAAGTGCGTATACACCTACTTTAGTCATTAAACTCGCAAATAAAGCAGCTAATTCTGTATTCAATGCTGCATATGCTTTCGGAAGCCACATAAATACGACAAGCGCTGCTTTACCTCCAAATACAAATATCATGATAATTGCGACTAAAGTAGTCGTGGTAGGTTGGTTACTTTCACTAATTCTCATTGCAATATGACCGAAGTTTAAAGTACCTAACGTACCGTATATATAAGCAACGCCCATTAAGAAGAACCAAGAGCTCACAACGTTAATCACGACGTAAATGATACTTGCTCTTAACTGTTCTATTGATTGACCTAATGTTAATAATACAAATGAAGCTAATAACATTATTTCAAACATTACATATAAGTTGAATATATCAGCAGTTAGAAAACTACCATTAACCCCACTTAATAAGAACAATATAAATGATGGTAAAAAGTAGCGGTTAGCTAACCTTTCTCTCTTACCAAAACCAAAGTATATAATCACTGTGACAACAAAGCAGGAAATAGTAGTGAATAATAAGCTGAGCTCATCACCAACAAACTGAATCCCAAATGGTGGTTGCCAGTCTCCGAAGTTGATAACAAGTGCTTTATTCATACTGACATCGACTAATAACCAACCACTTACAATCGTCGTAAGTGCTAGAAAAGTGATGGCGATACGTCTTGTTAACGCTAATCGTTCTTTAAAGAAGAACAATATTAAACCAATAAATAGTGGTACGAGTAATGGTATAAGTATTAAATTATTCATCTACGTCTTCATCCTCACCGCGTAACGCCTCTATTCTGTTGACTTTCGTCAATTTAAATGTTCTATACACTAAAACAAGTAAAAATGCTGTTATCGCAAAGCCAATAACAATTGCTGTTAAAATTAATGCTTGAGGTAAAGGATCGACATAGTCTTTTCCTTCACCATTTATGAGTGGTACATTTCGACCACCAAATTCGCTCATTGATAAAATCATTAAGTTAGCTACGTGTGTATAAATAGCTGTACCGATAACAATACGAATTAAGTTTTTAGATAAAATCATATACGTTCCAACGAAAGTAAGTACACCAATGATAATGACTAATATTAAATTCAACTGTTATCACCACTTATCGCAAGCATGATTGTTACAATGGATCCTACTACTGTAAGTAATATCCCGAGTTCAAATAATGTTACGCTTGAAAGATGAATTTCACCTAATAGTGGGAACGTAATATATCCATCTTCATGTGTTAACATTGGATGCCCAAAGAACATTGGTATAATCGCTGTGCTCATTGACACTAGACACCCTATAATTGTAACTGCTCTAAAATCTATCGGTAATGATTGAACAACTGTCTCAACATCAAATGCTAAGAACATTAAGATAAACGCAGAACTAAAGACTAATCCACCAATAAATCCACCACCAGGATTATCGTGTCCCGCAAGGAATATATAAAAGCCGAATGTCAGAATGATAAATATTGCGATTTTTGATATGGTTTCTAATACTACATCATTTTCTTTCATCAGGCTCATCCTTTCTTATCTTAAATTTAACGAGTGTATAAATACCTAGTCCGGCAATCAATATAACGATTCCTTCTAACATTGTATCTAACGCTCTAAAGTCTCCTAAAATACCATTTACGATATTTTTAACACCTGCTAATTCATCAGCGTTATCATAATAATAAGAAATTTTATCGAATAGATTATCTTGTTGCATCATGATAACAAAAATTACGACAAATACCGCCATTAAGAGTGCGATTGCTAATTTAACGATTTCTGCTAAAACATTTGGTTTATCTTTCTGCACGTTTGGCAAATGGAAAAATACTAATAAAAATAAGACTGTCGTAATAGTTTCAATAACCAATTGCGTTAAAGCTAAATCAGGTGCTTTCATAAATATGAAAACAACAGCAATCGAATAACCGATTACACCATTTAAAATAGTCATTGTCATTCTTTCTCTAATAAACATTAATGCTGTCGCTGTAATCACAATGTTAATCAATATAATAATCTCGAATGTTGAAGCTTCTGTAATATGGTAATACGCAATATCGTAAATACCGACATGATATATGCCATATGCCATAAGTACGAAAAATATTACATAAATGATGTGTAAATATTGATTCAATCTATTATTCATTACAATTTGAATTAAATATGCGCTTACCCGATCCAGTAAAGTCATACCTTTATTATAAATTGTATTGATTTCTATATTTTTTGATACTTTGCTATAAATAAATGTCCAATTTGGCCATATTACTAATAATGTACCTATTAAATATATTCCTATAGTTAAAAACAATTCAGTTGTAAATCCATGCCACGCTTGAATATGAGGTATATATTCCATTACTTTATCCGATTGGAATATATCACGTAACGCTGGACCTATTAAATATTTTCCTAATACATTTGGAATAAAGAAAAATAACGGTACAAATATTACAATTAAAACAGGCGCTATAAGAAGTCCCCCGCCATCATGACGTGGTACTTTAGGCAATTGTTTTTCTTTCATTTCCCCAAAGAATGGCTCTTTTATTAACTTTAAACAATAAACAAAAGTAAAAATACTACCTATAAATCCTGCTGCTATCATCACGAAAGACATCGTTTGATTGAAAATATCCACTTGTCCTGTCTCTACCAGACTAGTGAAGAACTTTTCTTTACTCAAAAAACCATTAAATAATGGAATACCTGCCATAGATAAAGCAGAGATTGACATTACAATTGCTGTAATAGGCATTACTTTTCTTAACCCGCCCAATTTATTAACATCTCTTGTCCCTGTTTCATGGTCTATAATACCTACTCCCATGAACAGTACACTTTTGAAAATAGCGTGGTTAATTAAATGAAATAAAGCTGCAAATAAAGCTGCAATAAATATTTCATGTCCCGCTTCAAAGCTTTGATTTAAAGCTAACAAGCCTAAACCAATCATAGACATAATCATACCTAATTGACTGATTGTAGAATATGCTAATAAAGCTTTTAAATCTTTTTTACTTACTGCAAAGAAAGATCCTACTAACATTGTAACTAACCCGACTGTTACAACTGTATACACGACCCATTCACTTTGACCAATAATAGGTGTAAATCTAAGTAATAAATACAAACCAGCTTTAACCATAGTAGCTGAGTGTAAGTAAGCACTAACAGGCGTTGGCGCTTCCATAGCATCTGGCAACCATATATGAAATGGAAATTGTGCTGATTTTGTAAACGCACCGAGTAAGATTAAAATGACTGCAAGTACAAACCATGGTGATTGAAACACTTCATCAATCATACCGACTTGTTCAGTAATTGTATTCGTACCCGTAATGCTATATAACAATATCAACCCTACGAGCATAGCCATACCACCAAAAACGGTAATCAAGAAAGATTTAAGTGCCCCTTCTTGGCTTCTTTCTCTTTGATACCAATATGCAATGAGTAAGAAAGAAGATATACTCGTTAATTCCCAAAATGAATATAGCAAAATTGTATTATTAGAAAGTACAACACCTAACATTGCCAACATAAACATTAGCAAGTATGTGTAAAATCTTGGGAGATTATCTTTTTCATGAGAAAGATAATAAATAGCGTAAAGGAATACACCTGCGCCAATGAGTGAAATAAGAAGTGCAAAAATTAAAGATAAACCATCTAATCTCAAATCTAAATTAAAATCAATTATAGGTATCCACTCTTTAAAAAAAGAAACAGTATGCCCACTCGATATGTATTTAATTTGACTCAAAAAATAAATGGAACTTATTAGCGGCGCGATTAAACTTATCCAACCAGCAAAGCGGCTAAATTTAGTATTCATAGTCATAAGGACAATAGCCATTACAACTAAGATGGTGAAGAACAACCATATTAAAGCCATACACGAACTCCTTTCTTTTTATATATTTAGTTCTATTGTTGTTTCTTTTTTTATTGTGGTTACATCTATAAATTTTAAAGTTTCTAACAACGATTGATGACCTAAATATTTTTGTATTATTGAAACTGATACACCCGATTTAAATGCATGAAACGCAAAAGTTTTCCTTAAGGAGTATAGACCAATATTTTTCAATCCAACTTCTTCTGCAGCAACATGAATGACCCGATATGCTTGTTGTCTAGACAATTGTTTCTTCGTCTTGATAGATCTAAATACAAAGTCTTCTTTTCCTAACATTTCCATACGTATATAAGATGACAAACTTGATCTTAAGTGCAATGGAATCACTACTTTAATCAAATCCTTTTTATCATTTACCCAGTTAGAAATAATGTCATTATCTTCATCTAGTAAATCTTGAACAGTTAAATTTAATAATTGATTTACTTTAATACCTGTATGAATAGCAAGACTAAATAATAAATAATCTCTTTCACTGTGTGATTTTAATACTTCATACATCGCTCTAATATCATCTTTATTCTTAATTGGAGATACTTGTTGCATGCATTTCGTCCATCCTTCCTAATTAAGGTACATATTAATAATAATATATATTTGAGTAACATGAAAGAATTTTTAACTAATTTGTGGTCGTTTTTTTAATCTCATTTCGATATATAAAGTGAAAGGAGGTTAGCAAAATGGCAACAGTTAAAGACATCAACATCATATTGTTACATCAGTACTTAGATGAGAATGCCAAAGTGAAAAATGTTCAAAGAAAATTTAAAGCAATTAAATTAAATGTAACAAATGAACAAGTTAAAACTTTTAAAGGCATTATCGAAACGTTATCTGACGAAAAGTTCAAAGATGCTTATATCGTCAAAACAATTCAGATAGAAGATTAATTCTATCCTCTCAATCTACCAAGGAGGTGAATTTCATGAAACTCGTATTAGAACTTACTTTTAAAACTTCAACAGATAAAACTTTCACATTACAGATCCAAAACCCAAAACGTGATCTCACTGAAGAAAACGTACGCCAGGCGATGGATAGTATTTTAAAATTAAATTTATTTGATTTATCTAAAGGTGAATTAGTTTCTATTCATTCAGCGCACTACGTAGAACGCTCAACACGTACTGTAATCAAGTAATTTTATAATATCCTTTTAAATCATTTTTAAATTCTATAGAAAAACCCAAAGAAAATCTTTTCACTTGAAAGGATTTCCTTTGGGTTTCTTTTTGAATAATTAAACCTATTGTTGTTTTATATGTCTTTTGCTATTTGTTCGTATTGAGCCTTTTGTTCGTCTTCCATGTAATAGTAAACTTTTCTTTCATCTAGCTCACTTCTATATTTATTAATATAATCTTTTCTATATAATTTAGCTAAATTTGTTCCAATGTTAGAAGGTTTCGTTTGAAGTTCTGTTAGCTTCCCGTTAAGTATTTCTTTAATTGTAATTTCTTCAGATCTATAGATTTCTTCTAATATTATAAAATCAACTAATGTTAAACGTTTTTCGTTTTTTAAATTTGCGATTTTATTCTCATAATCTATCATATCTTGAATAATCTTGTTGAAATTCCCTGTCATTCTATATACCTCCATTTTAATATTTTCCCCGTTTTTAATAGTTTACAATACAACAATAGCATTAAGTATTATTGTAAACCGTTTTAATTTCAGATTTTGATTAAATCAATTCATTTATTTGATTTATTATCATCTTTCTTATAAAAATTATTTAATAATCCAACTTTTTCTTACTTTTTTTGATATAATAGTTTAAAATGTAATAAAAATATGACATTATTTGATATAAAATGTAATATCTTAGTGAAGATGAGGTGAAAAAGTGTACAATTACGACATTTCATTGCATAAAGAAGGCATTATTAACCCTAAAAAGTTAGGTTATGGTGCATTATGTTTTGTGCTAGAAGGAAAAGCAATATTAACTTTAAATCAAAAAACATACACATTTACCGTCGGTGACTTATTTTATTTACAGGATAATGACAATTACTTACCAGTAATAAACGACGGCTTAGTCGCAGTATTACATATTGGATATTCAATGATGGAAAGTTTAAGTGGCGAAGAGTCTTACCTATATTGGATACCGAAAACTACAAAAACAAATCAATTAAATAAATATAAACATCAAATAAAGGATTTATTTATAAGAGCTATTTTAGCAGATTTAACGAATATAAAGATTAGACGTAGCCATTATATCGTTGAAATTTATAAAATTATGTATGAGCGTTTTAAAGAAGAAACAAATTATTATGGACAAACAAAAATGGAATTAACAGGACTTATACGTAAAGTGAAGCAATATGTTGATAAGCATTACCAAGAAAAACTATCACTGAACCTCGTAGCTGACTTTTTCTTTATTTCTCCTGAACATTTATCACGTGAGTTTTCTAGACAAATAGGTACGACGTTCACTCAATATTTAAAAGAAACACGTTTGTTCCAAACTACTTACGCCTTGTTATTTACACAATTTAAAGTCGAACAAATTGCAGACTATCATGGATTTTCTAGTTACCATAATTTCAATCGTCAATTTAAAGAACAATTTCAATTAACCCCTAAACAATATCGTTTAATGTATCAACAGAAAAAAATAAGTAAAAAAACTGAGACAATGACAGAAGATGAGCGTAAAACTTTAATTTCTAAATTGCAAAAAATGATGCATAATAAGTCTCTCGTTCATGAGTACAAACATTTAACTTTTAAAGATTTACCTTTACAAAAATTAAAGGCTAACCATAAAACTTATTTACATATCGGTGACGTTAATGATTTTTATACTCCATTCCTTGGTACAATATTGGAAACTGTAGAAAATATACCTCGTAAGCCTATCATTGTTATTCACTGTTCATTAAAATCATTTTTCTGCGATATAGAAAAACATAAGTATCGACATAATTTAGCTTTTTGTTTAAGCATGTTTTCAGATACAAATATAACGCCATGTATAAAAATATATGATTTTGATGTACAAGATCATATGTTCAAAAGTAAATGGTCAGAATTTATAGATGTTATACATAACTATTTCGTTAATAAACAAGGTGAATTTTACTTTGATATCAAGTATGACGAACTCACGCATATACAATCTCAAATTAATGACTCTAAAGAAAGCTTACCTGATTTACAAATAATGATAAATGGACCTGATCCATTTAAACATGATTACGAGCAACTTGATATAGATATGCAACTATGTAAAAATGTCGATTCTTTTGCAATATCTTATAGCTTTAATGAGTTATTCGACTTTAACAAAATGAATAATCATGATATAGCGAAAATAAAAAGTGACTATACTGAAAAGCTTATTCACAATTTAAAATTCATGAAGAACAATAATAAAAACGTAGTACCTATAGAATGGAATGTCATTCATGGCGATTCGAGGACGACGAGTGATTTTTATTTCAATGCTGCTATTATTGTAGATCATTTATTAAGTATCACAACTTATGTGTCTGGTTTAGGCTTCTGGTTATTAGAGGAAACTTCAACCGATCTCACAACTATAAATCAACCTTTATCACTACATTTAAAACACCACTGTAAAAGTCCTGTTAATTATTTAATATATATATTAACGTACTTTAACCAACAAGAATTCGAAAAGGGACAAAATTATATTAAGTTTGAGCAACATAATAAAATATTTTTCCTTTTATTTAATTATGAACTATATAATCCAAATGATATCAACTACCAGAATAATGTTGGTATTAGTCTTTCTTACCGTGACATACCTTTTAATACTTTTAGAGTAACTAACATTACATTTGATCAGGATAACGGTAATATCTTCAAAGCAATTAGAAAATTAGATAACGAACGTTTTAATATTGATTATTTCAACACAGTTCTATTAGATAAATACTGTTCTCCAGATATAGAAATGGCTGATTATAATTCTAAGGATGTAGATGAGACATATTATTTAAAAACTAACGCTATCAAATTGCTTATTATTCAAAAAAGAAGTTAAATACAAAAATGCACCTCAAAATTTGAGGTGCATTTTTTTAAAAAGATTAATATTTTCTAATATTATACTTTATTCCAAACCTAGATTTTCTCTATATGAGTCTACTATATCTCTCTTGCTAGCGTCACTAGGTACAAAGTAATATAATCCATCATCTAAAATTGAATCTTGTCCTTCTAACTGATTACGATCTACATTATCTAAAGCATCATTATATTTAGATCTTAAATCATTTAGTTGTCCAATCTTCATATCTGTTTTAACATTATCACCTAAAGTATCAAAGATTTGATTAATTTTAGGTAAAGATCCTACGCTAACTAATTCATTAGCTAGTGCTTGAATCACTAATTGTTGACGTTCTTGTCGACCAAAGTCTCCACCAGCGCCTTCTTCTTTTCTACTTCTAATAAATGCTAACGCTTCTTCACCATTTAATTTGTATTTTTGGCCTTTAACATATGATTTTCCTTTAACCGTAAACGTAGCATTACTTGTAACATTTACGCCACCTGCATAATCTACTAAATCTTTAACCCCATCCATATTAATTGTTGCATAATGGTCTACCGGTACGTTCATTAATTTTTCTACAGAGTTAATCGCCATTTTAGGGCCACCATATGCATACGCATGGTTAATTTTTTCTACAGAATCATTGCCAACAATTTCCGCTCTAGTATCCCTAGGAATACTAACCATTACAGTTTTCTTCTTATCTGGATTTATAGATAATAAAACGATTGAATCCGAACGCTCTCCTCCACCTTCTGCTGATCTTGTAGAGTCGGAATCAATTCCAAATAAAGCTATCGAAATAGGATCTCCATTAGTATCTACTGCGTTCTTTCTAAGTTCAGATTTATCTCTATCCAGTGGGTTATGTATCGTATTACCTAATGCAAAAAACTTATACACAAAATAGCCAATAATAATTAAAAACGCAATTAATAACACAATAATAATAGTTGTTACAATTTTAAATGCTGCTGATTTAGGTTTCTTTGCAGAACGCTCATATTGATTTGCCACGTATTCTCAGTCCATTCTTATTTTATTTTTTCTTTATTATACATTTATTAGATGTAATTTGCCAATATACACATAATTATTTCACACTATAGATTTCTTTAAAAAATATATAATATTATCATATTAAATGATATATCTTTTTTCTGTAAAATATATACATTTATGTTAGAGTACTTATATAAGTCTACAACGTTACTTATTTAAATTTTTTTAGACATATTAAACGGGAAAGAGGATGAGATTCGGCGATCTCATCCTCTCTTTTTTCTGTTCTTTTTAGATTTATTAGATTTAATAACTTTTGTGGTCATTTGCATATCTTCGTCTTCAGGATATCTAATCCTTACAACATCTCCATAGAAGAGTCTTTCTTCTCCGTATCTTTTACATAAAGATAATTCAGGGTATACTTCTTCTATTTTCGCAATATATTTATAAGATTTATCTCTCTTTAATACATCTATAAAATAGCCAGGTTCTAAATATCTATCTGAACCTGCATTTACAACAAACGAGGTATCATCTAATATTCTTATAATTTCTACTTGTTTCATAATAACACGCTAACTTTCCTTAATTCTTAAAATATGATGTTTATGATGAGCAATTAGTTGACTGATTTTAAAGTTTCATAAAGTTGAAGAACGTTTAGTATAAGATTTCTCTCTTCGTTTCTATCAATTTTCTTAGAATTTATTAATTTTTTAATTGTTTTCTTTTTAACATTACATAATTTGGCAATTGACTTATTTGGTAAATTATACTCTTTTTTCAATGTTTTTTCAATAAAATATTTAGTATACTTTAAAGCATCTTCGTGCTTACCAATAGATTCAAAATAATTTAAACGCTTTTCAATTTCGTTTCTTTGTTTGTCTGTTAAAACACCTTGATTCCCATGCATAAGCAATTCATACTTTTCTTTAGGCAAGTTTAATAGCTTTCTCATTTGCTTATCTTCTAGACTAAATGCATCAATTACATTGTTAATTCTACTGGTGTAATTTTTCTTCTTAGATTTTGCCATCATTATGCACCTCCACTCATAATATATATACCCCGTGACAATCTGTATAAGCGGAGAAAGTGTAATAAATTACTTTCTTTCATCTTTTTCAGTTCTTACATATTATTTAAATACACTGAGAGTCCGGGACATAAATTGTTGTCCCGGACTCTATCAAACATTTATTCTGTATATAATTCAACTGCATCTCTCGTTTTACTCATCGTTATTACATGTTCATCATAATCTCTTGATAAATAGCTATAAAATAATATATCAAGCGTCATCAATTGCGATATAAGAGAACTCGTAGCTGCTAATCTTAAACTTTCTTCTGAACTTGCATCATGTGTTAATTGATAGTCAGATTGTTGTGATAAAGATGAACTTTTTGATTGAGTCAGACTTATTACTTTAACATTATATTTATGTGCAACTTTAGCTAAAGATAATGTT
Source organism: Mammaliicoccus lentus (assembly GCF_002902755.1). GTDB lineage: Bacteria > Bacillota > Bacilli > Staphylococcales > Staphylococcaceae > Mammaliicoccus > Mammaliicoccus lentus. Next base: position 17,018 of record NZ_PPRS01000031.1, read on the forward strand.
TCACTATTCTCACCAGAGTTAGAAATTCCTATCAAAATACAATCTTTATTATGTGAAGCTATTGCTGTAGCTAAAAAGTGAGTGTCTAAAGAATGAATAACTTGTTTACCAATTCTAGTAAATTTTTGATATAAATCTTGTGCTACTAAACTTGAAGCACCTACACCAAAAACTATAATTGTTTTTGCCTCATATAATTGATTAATAATGGCATTTACACTGTTACTCTCGATTAATTTTTCAGTCATTTCAAGTGTATGTGATGCTCGTGTAATAAGTTTCTTACTAATAGACGATACTGTTTCATCTTGTTTAATTTCTTGATATATACTTTTTTCATGTTGAGGCATATACCTAGAAATAGACAGTTTCAAATCAGTAAAACCTTTAAAATCTAATTTGTGCGTACAACGTATAACGGAAGCAGCACTTGTGTTTGTTATCGTGCCTAACTCCTTAGCGCTTAATTCAATTATCTTTTCAGGATAATCGACAAAGTACTGTGCTATACGCTGTTCTCGTTTAGTTAAGCGAGACATATTTTCTTTAATAAACATAAGTACGTGTTGATGTTCGCTCATATTAATCCTCATCCAATTCTTGTGGTGCTGTCATTTCTTTGTTCGTTCCAAATAAATATGTGAAAATAAAGCCTCCTAAATAAGCTGCTAATAAACCTGCAATATATCCTACATACATATTATGAGATATTAACGGTATAAGGGATACGCCACTCGGCCCAATTGCACTTGCACCAATATGTCCGATGGCGCCTATAACTGCACCTCCGACTCCACCACCGATACAAGCTGTAATAAATGGTCTACCTAGAGGTAAAGTTACCCCGTAAATCAATGGTTCTCCAATTCCTAAAATTCCTACTGGTAGAGCACCTTTTAGAAGGTTAATGATTTTTTTATTTTTTCTACATCTAACCCATAGGGCAAATGCTGCACCTACTTGACCTGCACCAGCCATAGCAAGTATTGGTAATAAGTAAGTAGCACCTGATTGATTAATCATTTCTATATGAATTGGTGTTAATACTTGATGCAATCCAAACATAACTAAAGGTAAGAACGTTGCACCTAATATAAATCCACTAAATGCTCCACCTATATTTAAGACCCAATCAATTACGCCTAACAAGCCGTTAGAAATAAAACCTGCTATAGGCATGATTACAAAGATTGTTCCTAACCCCATAATAAATAATGTAATCGTCGGAGTAACAATAATATCTACAGCAGTCGGTACAATTTTGTGTAATTTTTTTTCAATTAAAGATAGCAACCAAACAGCTATAATAACCCCAATTACACCACCTTGCCCTGCTTCAAGTGGTTCGCCATTAAAAATATTTTTCAGTGGACTTTCTAGATCCATGCCAGTCAACATAGTTGTACCACCAATTACACCACCTAAGCCAGGTGTTGCACCAAATTCTTTTGCAGCATTAATACCTACATAAATGACTAAATAAGCAAAAATACCATCTTTTATAATATTAAATACTAATACAAATTGTTCCCATGATGCTCCATCGATTGTGCCGGCTGTTAACAGGTTAGAAAGTACAGCAGAAATACCACCAATTAAACCGGCACCCACAAATGCAGGAATAAGAGGTACAAAAATATTAGCTATCGATCTCAACACTCTTTTGAAAGGTGTTTGATTTTTCTTGTTAATATTTTGTTTAAACAGATCCGCTTCTTGTTCTACTTTCTCTTTATTACTTTGATTTTTCTTAATTGTTTCGCCTAGTGGTACGCCAATAATAGTACTCATTTCATTGGCTACTTTATTTACAGTCCCCGGTCCAACTACCACTTGAATCATATCATCTTCTACAACCCCCATCACACCTTTGATATTTTTTAAACCTTCAATATCAACTTTAGTGTAGTCGACGATACTCATTCTAACCCTTGTCATACAATGAATGACTTTTTCTAAATTGTCTTTCCCCCCAACTTTATCAAGTATCTCTTTGGCCATTTCTTTTTCTTTAGACATATACATACACCCCTTGTTTACGTATTTCTCACAAACCCTTTAGCTTTTTCTAATTTCTGAATGGCTTCTTCTTTACTCACATTGTGCATGCCCATAACAATTGCCACTTTTACTTGTTCATCGCTTTCTTCAAAAAGTTTCTGGCTTTCTTCATATGAACACCCTAAAACTTCTTGAATCATATTAATAGCACGTTGTACAAGTTTTTTGTTGGTTGGTTTAACATCAATCATTAAGTTTTCATAAACTTTTCCTATACCAACCATCGCACCAGTTGAAATCATATTTAAAATGAGTTTTTGAGCTGTGCCTGCTTTCAACCTTGTTGAGCCTGTTAAAACTTCTGGACCAACATCAACTTGAACCGGAAAATCAGCGTAATTTCCTACTTCTGATTGTTGATTACATGTTACACAACCAGTAGGAACGCCTATGCTTTGGGCGTATTTTAATCCACCTATAACATATGGTGTTCTTCCACTAGCAGCAATACCTATAACCGTGTCATTTTCGTTTATATTTAAATTTCTTAAATCTTGTTCCCCTAATTCTAAATCATCTTCAGCCCCTTCTACTGCAACCGTCATTGCTTCTGGGCCACCTGCAATTAAACCTATTACGACGTCTGGCGTGACACCAAACGTTGGGACACATTCCGCAGCATCCAATACCCCTAATCTTCCGCTCGTTCCTGCTCCCATGTAAATTAACCTTCCACCATTGTTTAAGCCCGTAATAGCTCTTTTAATCAATTCGGCTATCGCATTATTCTCTAACTTAATTTGCTCGGCTACTTTTTGTTCTTCTGTATTCATCACTTCAACAAATTGTTCTGGCGTTAAAGTATCTAGTTTTGATGAATATTTATTTCTTGATTCAGTAGTTAGTTTTTTTATGTCCATCACATTATCCCCTTTTAATAAATTGGAAAGCCTGTCCAGCACCAATCATATTTATACAATCTAAATTGCTACTAGAAACATGCCCAATAACATTCACGGCTTCATTTGCTTCTAAATCTCTCTTGACGATTTGCAGTTCGTTCATGTATCGCCCATATTTCAAGTTATCTAATGTAACGGTCCCCTTAACTCTTTCAGTCGTATTATCTGGTTTAACTTCCCCTTGAAAACTCATCCTTGCCTCTTCCGCTCTTACTACATCTCTCGCTTTGTCTTTCCTATTATGAAAAATTCTCCCTGTTACATCTTTTAAAGCAGGTGTTTCCTCTTCAATATAAAGACTTACGATTCCATTATTAAAATAATCATGAAATTGATTTATGATATCTAAGTCTATGCTTGTGTCCCCAATACAAACAACGTCGATATCATATTTTAATAATTGATAAGCAGCATATAAAGGATGTATATTTCTGTGTGCTTCAAGTGTTGGTAATCCTCTAAAGATAGGCCCTCTTAATTTAGTACCAGGGACAAATGCCATAATTTTCACATCCGGAAAAACATCCCTTATTTCTTTGTTTTTAGAAATGAAAAACTCATTTTCTAAACCTGTTTCCGGTCGTGGGTAATAATTATGTGCAACCATCACTTTTGATATGTCTATATCTTTAGCTTTAAGTTGATAGAGCAATTCGACAGCGTCAGTACTTGCGTTACATACTACATTAACTTCATTTAATAAAGATATAATATCTTCTATCTCCAATGATATATCTAATCTTATAAAATCTATTCCAGCATCTTTTAAAGTAGTAGGCTTTTTATATGACAATCCTAAAGTCTTAAACGTTTTAGGATTTGCATCTGCAATAATCTCTGCTCTACCATTTACTATTTTATTTAACTCTTTTAATTTGGTTAAATAAAACATTGGATCATCTTCTGGTATTTGCAATGAAGTAAATACATATTTGGCACCTTCATTAAGCATTGTTTCAATATAAGTCTTATCAAATGGTTCTCCTAAATAAACAGAAAAGCCTAGCATTTCAACACACTCCTTATTGGAATCGCTTACATTATCTCACTTTTGGAATGGAATTTCAATATAATATTAAAATATAACTAGAAACGAAATGAAATTACAAAAAGCTTTAAAGTTCAAAATAAAAGTTCTGAACTTTAAAGCTTTTTAGATTAATAATAGTATTAAGGCAAGTATATTCTTGACATAGCCACTTTATAATATGATTTCATTTTCATTCTCATGAATCATTTCAATAAATTCATTACGTTCATTCATTACTGCTACTTTAGGTGATAAATTTTTAGCTTCTTCGTTTGTAACTTGTACGTAATTCATAATGATAATAACATCATCTACTTGAACTAAACGTGCAGCTGCACCATTCAAACAAATCTTACCGCTTCCTCGTTCACCTTCAATTACATAAGTTTCTAATCTTGCACCGTTATTATTATTAACGATTGCTACCTTTTCATTCGGCAAAATATCTACTGCATCAAGAATATCTGCATCTATAGTAATACTACCTACGTAATTTAAATTTGCTTCAGTTACCCTCGCACGATGAATTTTTCCATACATCATAGTTCTTATCATGCTTTTCATCTCCATATGTTTTTTTTTAGTTATTATCATCATACAATTATATTTTCATACGTCAACAATTAAATTCTGAGACGTCTTTCTTCTATTGTATAGTTGTTAGAGTGTATTCAAATATCATAATAAATGAAAAAGCACTAACTCGTTATATATAATTCAACGAATTAGTGCTCAAAATTTATATTAAAAAATATTTATTTCTTTTCCCACCATCTATCATTTTTGGCATACCTGATAGAAAGTGTACGACATCACTTTGGTGAATTGCTATTAACTTATTGTAAGTATCATTTATAAAGTTTAAGTCTTTATTATCCAAATACTTAAGAATCGGACTATAACTCTCATATAACGTACTTATATTTACATTATCTTCAGTTATTTTATTAACTAAATAATCATACAGATAAGTTCTAATTTGACTCTCTTTTCCTTCAATATGAAGGCCAATTTCCAAATTAGATTCAATTTTCAAATCATATTTTTCTAGATCTATACGTATTTGCTTCATATCTTTATCCATTGTGCTTTTTGATATTTCAAGTTCTTCGCATAATTCATAAACTTTTTTAAAACAAGTTTTATCTAAAGCATTTGTTATAATATATTCTCTTCTAAATGCTGGATTATATACTTGTTCTTCTATGTCATCAGAAATTAAAAATTTTAACTTTTCCTCCTCTTTATCCGATAATTTCAAAATATATGAACCACGATTTTTCCCCATTTCGTTAAGCTGATTAAGTAACAAAAATTCATTAATATCTTTCAAATCATTTCGTATAGTTCTTTCAGTCTTTTTGAAAATAATACTTAATTCTTTTGTTGATATACTCTCATTTCTACTAAGAAAAATATTTAAAATATTGAGCGGCCGACTTTTTAACATTTTTAACATCTCCCTTGTTTATATTGTAGTTTTATAATTAAACATTTGTTAGTATTTTTAAATTCATAAGCAATTCGGAAATAATGTAAGCGCTTAAATAAATCTAAGTTATACACTACCATTCAATTTGGTTTTCATTTCGAATTGTAAAAAAGCTGTCTCTTTCAATACAAAAACACTCCATTCAAAGATTTCGCTTTGAATGGAGTGTTTTATTATTATATAATGCTGCTTTATATCACGTCTTATGAATACTTTGTTCATTCAATGATAATGTTGTTAATGGTACTTTGTCTGTTTTCATAAGCATTGCTCCTAAACAAACTAAAACACCGATTATAACTGCCATTACTAAATACGTGTATTGGAATCCTATTTCTACATATAATCTACCGATTACAATTGAGAAGAAAGCGACTCCAAGTTGCTTCGCTACGTTAAAAGCTAACATATAAACTGTTGCTGATAATCTTACATCGAAAACGCTAATTATATATTTCATAATTGAAATAAGCATCAATGGCATTTCAATTGCTGCTAATAATCTAAAGAATGATAATAGCCACACTTCATCTGTAAATGCAGTTCCCACAACTCTAATGAATAATATAACGCCGTATAAAAACAGGCCATTTTTTGCACCTATTCTATTAATAATCCATGGCATAAATACCATCACAATTGCTTCAATGAATATTTGAGTAGATGTAAGTCTACTAAACAGTGTTTCACCTGATGAAGTATCATCAAAGAATCTGATAAAGTAATTAGGAAATTGTTGATCAAATACATCGTATAAACTTGCACTACCGATTATCAATAAACAAAGACCCCAAAAACTTTTGTTTTTAAATAATTTAAAGATACTTTCTTTGTTTACAAAATCTTTTTCATCTTGTACGTTATCGTCTTTTTGATAATTTAGTTTCTTAACTTTAATGCTCCAAAGTATAACACCTAGTAAAAGTGCTGATACTGAACAAACCCAAAAAATGCTGAATGGATTTTTTATAAACATAATTCCACCTATAAACGCAAATGAACCTCCTGCAAGTGAACCGAATAGTCTAGTATGTCCATATTCAAATTTATTGGCACGGCTTGATTTTTCACAATATGCTTCAACCACGCCTACACCACTATATAAACACAAACTTAGGAATGAACCTCCAATAATACTTCCCATTAGCACGTTCATATCTAATAAAGGTATAAATAAATATTCAAAAAACGGTCCAATTAATGCTAAACAAAAAATGACAAATGCAAACAGATACTTTTTCAATCCTAATTTATCTTGAATAATTCCATAAATCGGTTCTAATATAATCGCTACTACTGACATTGTAGCGAATACAATACCCGCTTGTGATGCATCTAAATTAGCTACTCTATTTAGCCAAAGTGGCAAAAAAGTTATTATTAAAGTCCAAATAGCAAAATAAAAGAAATTAATGCCCCCAAATCTCCAGAACACACTATCCTTAAATTTATTCATGGACTTCGCCTCCTAATACTTCCGGAGTTTCTGGTGTCCAACGATTATCTGGTAACGGTACCCCAAACTGAGGGTTATTATTTTCATCCCAATTAATTACCTGAGCTCTAGCATGACGATTAGGGTCAAATAAAGGGTCTCCTTTGATGTTTTGATAATTCCTTGCGTGATAAACGATAATATCATGTTTACCATCTTCAGATTTAGTGAATGAATTATGACCTGGACCATATTGTTTATTTTCAATACTACTTTCAAACACTGGTTTTTTATTTTTAGTCCAAGACTCAGCATTCAGCAAATCACTACTAATATCGGCACTTAACATCCCTACACAATAATCGATACCTGTTGCACTTGCTGAATATGTTAAAAATATTTTTTCATCTTTTATTAAAATAGCTGGTCCTTCATTCACCCAAAAACCTTTGATTTCCCACTCGAATTCAGGAACAGTTAGTAATGTGATTTTACCTTCTAAAGTCCAAGGATTTTTCATTTTAGAAATATAAATATTTGAATGTCCTTTAATGTTTAAATCTTGTTGAGACCAAACATAATAAAGTTCATTATTTAAAGTAAATACTGTTGCATCTAAAGCAAAAGTTTCCCATCCTGTATCAATTTGCCCTTTGTCTACCCATTCACCTTCTAAAATATTATCTGATTCATTTTCTAATACGTACATTCTATGGTTAAAAGTATCATCATCAATATTAGTATTAGGCGCAGCAGCATAATATATGTACCACTTGTTATTAACTCTATGTAATTCAGGAGCCCATATTAATTCGCTCTTAGGTCCTTTGGAATCTTTCAACCATACTGTGTATTCCTTTGCATCTTTCAAACCGTTTAACGAATTCGATATTCTTAAAATAATACGATCATATAAAGGATACGAACCTGTGAAATAATATTGGCCTTCATGTTGTAATACAAATGGATCTGCCCTTTGTAACACTATAGGATTATTTATATCTTCCATAAAAAATGCCTCCCCTTTTTGTAAACGCTTTCTAAAATGATAATATTACATGTACGTACATATGTCAAATGTTATTTTATTGTACGTACACGTTAAAATTTTAATTGTATGGTTGAAATAATAAGAAGCTATATTGAATGTAAGACGTGTATTACAACATTCGGGGGCTATGTAGCAGTGGACCTCGACTTACAACTTTCATAAGGTGCATCATCACATCATAAGCAGATTTTAAAACAATATTTATTTTTAAGTTATACTTTAGTTAAGAGTAAAAGGAGCGTGGTTGAATGAATTATAGATTAGCGACAGTAGAAGATGTTGAAGGTATTATTTACGTATGTTCTGAAGGTTATAAAGCCACATACAAAAACATTCTTCCTCAAAAATATATCACTCAAATTATTAATGAGTTTTATAATAAAGTTCGTGTAACAAATGAAGTTTTAAATATTAATCATTATTGGAATGGTTGGTTTGTAGCAGCAGATAAAGGTAAAATTATTGGAGCTGGTGGTGGAGGTTTTCGTAATGATAGTAGTTCTGAACTGTACGTCCTTTATTTAGATCCTACTCGTAAAAGAGAAGGTATTGGAACAAAATTATTACATAAAATCACAAGCGATCAAATAGAACGTGGTGCAAAAGAGCAATGGGTATCAGTATTAAAAGAAAACTACATCGGGATTCCTTTTTATGAAACAAACGGTTTTCAATTCCAATTTGAAAAACCAATGAACACACTCCCTAAAGAGGAAGGCTATCTTTCATTAAAATACAAACGTAAGTTATAAATAAGATTTATTCATAAAGGAGCGTGGTTGAATGAAACTCAGTGTACTGGATCAGGCACCCATTTCTAAAGGTGACACGCCTGAGGAAACATTAAGGAAGACTATTGAATTAGCTAAATGGACAGAGTCGTTAGGTTATCACCGTTATTGGGTTGCGGAACACCATAATACGAGTGGATTAGCGAGTTCTTCACCAGAGATATTAATGACAAATATAGCCGCTTCGACAAATCAAATTCGTGTTGGTTCTGGTGGTATTTTGTTACCTCAATACAGCCCTTATAAAATTGCAGAAAATGCTAAGACATTATCAGCATTTTTTCCTAATCGTATAGACATCGGATTTGGTAATTCACCTGGTGGTTCGCCTTCTACACAAAAGGCTTTAACGGATAATCACATTAAACCTATTGATGATTTCCCTAGACAAGTTAGTGATCTACAAGGTTTCTTATATAATTCACTTCCCCGAGATCATAAATTCAGACTTGTGAAAGCTGGACCTCGTATCGATAATCCTCCTCCAATGTGGTTATTAGGATTAACTGAAAATGGTGCAAAAAATGCTGCGAATTTAGGAATTGGTTTTGTATTTGGTCATTTTATCAATCCTAAGTATGGAAAAATAGCAATGGAGCGATATTATAATGACTTTAAACCTTCTGTTAGTCAGCAATCACCTTCTAGTATTGTATGTATTTTTGTAGTATGTGCTGAAACTGATGAAAAGGCTGAAGAACTTGCTCTAAGCCAAGATAAATGGTTAATTAATGTTAGCAAAGGTCGAGGGACTAAAGTATTGTCTTCTGAAGAAATCAACGTTGAAGATTTTACAGATGAAGAACAGGATTTAATTAAGAAAAATAGAAAACGTTGTATTATCGGGTCTCCAGAAACAGTCGTAGCAAAATTAAAAGAACTTGAAACATATTATCAAACTGATGAATTCATGATTATTACTAATATTTATAATTTTAAAGACAAGAAAAAGTCTTATAAATTACTTGCGGAAGCAATAACTGAATAATCACAATTTTTAGTCATTTTTAATAAAAGTTATATGCTTTTTTGTATAATTATACAAAAAACTTGAATTAATAATTTGATACAATTAAAAAGGAAAAGTGTAAAGGAGAGAACTTAATATGAGTGAATTGAAAATAGCAAAAAGATTAATTATGACACCAGGTCCTGTAAGTGTGGACCCACGTGTTTCACAAGCAATGAGCAACTCTATACTTGGTCAATTTGATCCGGACTTACAGCTATAATGGATGAAACAATGGAACTGATTAGAAAATCATTTTTAACAGAAAATACATGGTCATTCCCTGTTGATGGTACGAGCAGAGCGGGATTAGAAGCTGTTATTTCAAGTATCGTCGAGCCAGGAGATCGTGTTTTAGTTCCAATTATAGGTAGGTTTGGACATTTATTCGCAGAGCTAGTTCAACGTGCTGGAGGTATCGTACATACTATTGAATGTCCTGTAGGAGAAGTTCTACCACAAGAAGAAATTATTAAAGCATTAGATATCGTAAAACCTGAAGTATTAGCAATTGTTCACGGTGAAACATCTACCGGACGCCAGCAACCTATTGATAAGATTGGTAAAGCTTGTAAAGAACGAGGCGTTTATTCAGTAGTGGATGCCGTTGCTACATACTTAGGTACAACTATACCAGTTGACGAATGGGATTTGGACGCTGTTATTGGCGGTGCTCAAAAATGCTTATCTATACCGTCTGGCATCACACCAATTACTTTCAATGAGCGTTTTAGTGAAGCAATTAATACTAGAAAACGTGTTGAAGAAGGTATTAGAACAAACGAAGAAACAGAGAAAGAAGTTTTCATAAGAAGTAATTACTTTGATTTAACACAACTTCAAGATTACTGGAGTCCTAAACGTTTAAACCACCATACAGAAGCAACAGCTATGGTTTATGCATTAAATGCCGGCTTAAAAATTGCTGTAGGAGAAGGCGTTGAAAATAGAGCTGAACGTCATGCTTACCATCACGAAGGTTTAAAGCTCGCACTAGAAGCACTTGGATTAAAAATTTATGGAGATGCAAACCATGAAATGAAAATGGTCATTTGCGTTGAAATCCCTGAAGGTGTAGAGCCTAACGAATTTAGAAAATCATTATTAGAAAATTACGGTGTAGAAATCGCTGGATCATTTGGCGAACTACAAAATAAAATATGGAGAATTGGCTTAATGGGCTATGTAGTAGAAAAACAAAACATACTTACATTCTTATCTATTTTTTCTTTATTTTTACAACAACAAGGCGTACAAGGATTAAATCCTGTTAAAGCATTAGATACACTTGTTAAATATTATGAATCATAATTTTGATTAAAATAGGTAGTAGGACAGAAATCTCATTTTAATAAATAGATTTCGTAGTCCCACCCCGGCAAGGATGACTATGGTTGAAAAAAGCTTGATATAAGCGCATTTTCAATCCAGTCAGCTACTGCCATTATAATAAAAGAGTCTGAGACATGTATTTATGTCCCAGACTCTTCAACTCTTATTGGATTTTCTTTTTTATTAATCCAAGTACATGCTCTCTTATTGGATTTTCTACAACAATAATCCAAATAACCACACCTTTATTGGATTTTCTATATCATTAATCCAAGTACAACAAAAAACTATTACAATCCCTAATTATAAACAAATACTCCTAATCCGTTAAATCGGATTAGGAGTATTATTTTATAACTTTTATTGATCTTCTACATATACATCTTGTGCTGCTTGTATAGCAAATATAAACGTTAAAACAGATATAACAAGTAATGCGATTATACCTACGTCCCATCCGCCGAAGTAATCATGTAAATATCCAACGAAGAACGGTCCAATTGCTGCAATAAAGTATCCGATAGATTGTCCGAATCCAGACAATGACATGCTACCTGCACTTGTTCTTGCTCTTATTGAGAAGAATGTCATACATATACTGAAACATGCACCCATTCCTAGACCCGCTATAACCATACTAATTGCTAGTAAAACAATTGATTGGCTAAATAGTAAACTGAAGCCAACTAAGAATAGCACCGTTATAATTGTTACGAGTATTTTTTGATTTTTCATTTTAGAAGCAATTATTGGAAATAGAAATGTCATAGGTACTTGTGAAAATTGGTTCAACATAAGGAAATATCCAGCTGTAGTTGGTGATAGTCCTTTATCTATTAGGATGGAAGGGACCCATGCAACTACTGTATAAAACACCATAGATTGAAAGCCCATTGTTAACGCAACAACCCATGCTAACTTTGAAGTTACCATTTTAGGTTTAGGTCCTTGTGCTTTAGCTTGCATTTCTTTAGTAGCTTTAATTTCCTCAGCTTTTCCACCTTTAACTTGAGGCATCCATAATATAAGCGCTAATACTGCTAATATAATCCAAAACGCTAATGACAAACGGAATCCTAATGGTGAGATTTGGGATAAGGGATAACTTAGTCCACCACCCAGACCAGCAGTAAAGTTCATCGTCGCACTATAAATACCGGTGAATAAACCTATTTGTAATGGGAATTTCCATTTCACATAACTAGGTAGACAAACGTTTCCGAATGCGATAGCCACACCAATTAAGATTGTACCGAAAATAAATAAATTAATACCGCCAGATACACGTAAGAATAAACCAATCATTAATAAAATTAGTGCATAAACAATTGCACCTGACATCGTTAACTTAGTAACAACTCTCGATACTAACGGAGATACAATCCCGAATATAAGTAAAGGTATTGTTGTTAAAAATCCAGCCAAACTATTATTGATTTCTAATGTAGATTTAATTGAGTCAACAACCGGACCAACAGAAGTTAATGGTGCCCTTAACGTAGAAGCTACAAATATCATACCTAATAAAACAATCCAAATATCTTTAAAATGATATTTTTTCATTTGTTCTTCCAAATCCTCACCTCCATATAAAATTTTTAGAGTCTAAGACATAAATAATTGTCTCAGACTCTTTCATAATATTGACAGTAGCTGATTATTTTACAATGCGTGTGCCAGCTTTGCCTTCTAAAGCATCTACTGCTTCGCCTAATGAACAAATAATAGCTTCATTACCTGTCTTAGCAAATTCAATAGCAGCTTCAATCTTAGGTAACATACTACCTGCTGGGAATTGTCCTTCGCTCACATATTGTTCAGCTTCTTCAACTGAAATTTGTTCTAATTTCTTCTCATTCTCTTTACCATAATTAATATAAACATTTGGTACATCTGTTAACATCATGAACACGTCTGCTTCTACTTGTTCAGAAAGTTTTAAGCCTGATCTATCTTTATCGATTACAGCTTCTACACCTTCAAGATTTCCTTCTTCATTACGATATACAGGGATACCGCCACCGCCTGAAGAAATAATAATTGATTTACTTAGTAAACTTTTAATTTCTTCAACGCCATGAATAACAAGTGGTTCTGGAGAAGGTACTAATCTGCGGTAACCTCTACCTGCATCTTCTCCCATTGTAAAGCCTTTATCTTGTTCTAGGCTTTTTGCTGTATCTTCATCAAAGAATACGCCTATTGGTTTAGATGGGTTGCTGAACGCTTTGTCATCTTTATCCACTTCTACCATAGTTAATAATGTACTAACGTTTGCATTAATTTTATCTTTATTCAAATGATTTTTCAATGCCATTTCCATCATATAACCAATCATACCTTGTGATTCTGCACTACAAACGTCTATTGGTAATGCTGGAACGTTATCTTTAGCATACTCATTTTGAGCAATAATATTTCCTACTTGAGGTCCGTTACCATGTGTAACAACAATTTCATGGCCTGCTTTTCTTATTTCTATCATTTTCTCTGTAGCTGTTATGACATTGTTGTATTGATTGTCATATGTTGCTTCTTGTTTAGGTTGTAAAATAGCATTTCCGCCTAAAGCAAGCACGACTCTTTTACCCATTAATTCCACTCCTTCTGTAAAGCTAGAGAAATACCATAAAGTGTATCCATTCCTGAGGATGAATCAACTGATATTAATTCTTTTATCGCTTTTTCCGATGCTTCATGTTGAAGCTTTGTAATTTTCGAACTAAACAACCCGTCTAAAGCACAATTTAAAAAGGCTTCACTAACGACTGTTGTAAGATGTTCATTCAATAATTGTTTTAATTTTAATAAATTTGATGTCTCTATAAATGGTGTTAATTTATTTGGAAAAAGTATTCCAGTTATAATATCATCACCTGTTGGCGTCAGACCTTGTCCTCTACCAATGTAATATCTTAAATAAGGTTCAATATCTACTTCTTTCGAGCTCAGTGCTACTAAAAATTCATCTATTTTTGAACTTGTAAATTCTGATTCTTCATAATCTGCAAAAGAAAATTTATCCAATTGTTCTTTTAATAACGGTACATTACATTGATCAAAATCTTGTTCTAAATCGAGCACATCAACTTTCCAGTTTAACTTTAAATGATTAATGTTTAAGGTATGATGTTGAACTTTCAGTTGTGCCCCAATCTCAATTTCAGAAATGAGCTGATCTCTCGTAAATGAATCGACAAGTATACCGAAAGGGAACCGACCATTTTCGTCAGTACCTATGAATATTAAATCTTGTTGATCCGTTATGATATTAAAGCCTTTTTTAAATATACTGTGCACATAAAAAGCATCATGCTTTCTTAATAAATCAAGTGCGACACTACCTGTCGCACTTGCATTTAAAATCATCTTAGAATCCTAATTTCTCAGCATAAGCTGTAATTGCTTTTTCGAAACATTCGATTGGAGGATGTACAGTACCCGCTCCAATTTGTCCAAAGCCTGCTACTTTATGTGCAATACCAGTATTAATAACTGGAGTAATGCCTGTTTCTACTACTTTTCTAGCATCAATTCCTAATACAGCTCCTTTGAAATTCCAAGTTGGAATAGCAAAGTTAGGATTTTCACCAATAGTGATTTCTGTCATTTCATTACTTGTTTGTAATGCATCATCAAAGCCACCTGTGCCTACAAAGCGTGTCACTGCAGGAGCAGCAATCATTGCCATGCCTCCTACACCTATTGTTTCTGTAATTGCAGAGTCTCCCATATCTGGGTTTGCATCGTCTGCTGAGTAACCAGTGAAATACAGTCCTTGTGGTGTGTTTACTGGCCCAGTGAACCATTCGTCTCCCATACCAGCGATACGGATACCGAATTGATTACCGTTACGTGTCATAGCTGTAACTACTGTACCAGATTGAATAGTTCTTGCTGCATCCATCATTGCTTTACCAGTTGCCATAGCAACGTTCAAGAAGAATTGGTCTGTATCAGATAAGAACTGTATTACTTCTGTACGTTTTTCGTTATCAATGTGGTCTAATGAAGATATAACTGGTGCTATATCACGTAAGAATGCGTATGAAGAAGCAATATTACGTTGGTGGAATTCGTCACCCATAGCGATAGCTTTTGCGATAAGCACGTTAACGTTCATACCATCTTCTAGTGAACGAATTGCTTCACCTAATACAGGACCAAGTACATCTTTCATCCAATGTAGACGATTAATAACTTGTTCATTGTATGCACCGAAACGCATAACCGCACCGATACCTTCGTTCATTTGGCAATATGCTTCGTTACCATTTTCTCTGTTTTCTACAACAAGTACTGGCATGTTCATTGAAGTAATACCGCCCATTGGACCCACCGCGTTTACGTGGTGACATGGTATCAATGTAATTTCATCATTTTCTAACATTTTTCTAGCAGTTGCTTCGTCATCAGCCCATTCTTCAAAAAGAATCGCACCGACACATGCACCTTGCATTGGATCTGTCATATCGTCATATGTCATTGGAGGCCCTGCATGTAAAAGAACATTCTCTTTTAATTCTGGAATTTTAGTTTTTGCTGGGACTACATCTACTAAGAACGGTGCAGCAGCAACCATTTTATCTATAACGGCTTGATTGGCTTCATCAATTGTTTTAAATCCCATTATACTGACTCTCCTTCATAATTATTTAAAAATTGTAAGACTTTCATTAATTTTTCATTTCCACCTGCTATTGGACGCCAGTTAAATTGAACAACTTCTGATCCACTGTTTTCAACCGCTTCAGCGAAACTTTTCAGTCCTATGTTAATAACACTTGGTTTCATATTGATAAGGTTCATAATTTTTTCATCAACTGTTAAATCAACTTTAGTTGCTTCAAATGTTTGAACTTGTAATTCAGGTTGTTCTACTTTTCCACCTACTAATTCAATAGCTGTACGAACCATTTGATCGTTTGTATCACAAATAATTGCACCAGCTTCACGTAATGTTTCTTGTTGTTGTTCATAACCTTGATGATCATGTTCAGTACCAACTACAGTAGCTAAGATTGCAATATCTCTACCTTCTGATTGATCTTTAGATTTAATACTTGAGATTGTTGGTGCTAATTCATTTGCCATATCATCATGGCTACCATATCCAATTACGTTATCAAGCATAATGACAGCAGTTGTTTCTTGATCAGCAGATTTTTCTAACATTTCGATACGTTTTCCAGGATCAATCATTGGGTGTGGTCTACCTTGAGTATACATATCATCACCTAAGTCTATTACTTCGTGATTATTTGCTTTCAAAGTAAATCCTTCAGCTTCTTCACTTTCAACGTTTAAAGCATCTTTAACTAACATTGCTGCTTCAGAAGCTAAAGTACCGCCTGAATAATAACCTTTAATACCAGTTTGATTATCTTTTAGTTCAACATTAATATCTTTAAGTGTAGAAGCTGCAAAGTTCGGTTCTTCGCCGTTAGATAACTGTACAGAAACACGAGCTGTTTCTTCTAATGTGTATGCATGATGAATATTTTTCTCAGTAAATTCTGGTTTATGACCTGAGAATAGTGTTACGACTGGTTTTTCAATATTACGTAAAAGATTTAATACTTTTTCTTCTACTTCTTTAGCTGGGGGCTTAGAAATTACAGTTATCACTTTTACTTTAGGATCTTGGTTTAAAGCTTTGATTGAATCTAACATTGTAACCGCACCAACTTCTGTTGATAAATCACGGCCACCTGTACCGATTGCGTTTGTAACACCTTTGCCTTCACGGTCAATAATTGTTGTAACTTCTTGGATACCAGTACCAGATGCTCCTACAACACCAATGTCGCCTTCGTTCACGATGTTTGTAAATGCTACAAGATATTAAACACTTCACTTCACCATATATGTTAATACTGACAACTGCTATGAATTATCAAGAAGACCAAGATGGATTAATACAACTCATCAGTGATTTAAATGAAATTCAAACAGCTGGTCTTGGAATTAAAGTGTCACGTTTCTTAAAATCTATAGATCAAAAAGTTATAGATTATGCAAATTCCATAGAATTCCCTCTGATTGAGATTCCAGAAGCGTGGAATTTAGGAGATATTACACATCATATTTCATCATATATTTCAGATGATGAATCGGAAAAAATGAACTATGCTTTAAATATACAACAAGAATTAAATCATATGTTAATAAAAGGGTACGATGCTAACTTAATGGTCGAAAGATTCAGCAAGTTACTAAAGGTACCAATCATGTTAATTAATCCTTTTGATGATGTTGAAGCGGTTAGTCATCACTATACTCATAACAGACAATTACTAAATGAAAACTTAAAGTATTTTAAGCTTTATATGTCGACTCAAGACATCAAACAAAATACTAAATCTTCTTTTAATGAAAAGCATGTCATATTTGAGGTACCAGCTTTTAATTACTTTCCATATTATTTAATGGTTTCAAACGTTGATACTTTAAGCTATCCATTTAGTTTATTAACAATAGAACAAGCTGTTACAACGATAAGCTTTGCTATATATAAAAACAGTCGTATTAAAGCTACCGAACAACAAGATGTAAATAGATTTTTTGAATCGCTTATGACTGAAAATACATTATCTATTAAACAGCATCCAGATTTGTTCAAACGTTATAACATCCATTTATCTGATTTCTATCAAATTTTAATTTGTGCAATTGATAGTGAAGATGGCGTAGAAAATAGTGTTTATCTTAATGAACGATATCAAATGACATCTGAATGGTTATCAAATATGTTGCATGATATCGACAACACTATTTCTGTATTTACATTACCAAGTAACTATAGATTTGCAGTATTACTACAAACAAAACATCAATATTACTTGGATTATTGTAAATTCATACAAAATGAATACACAAAGTATTTCCGCGGAAATATCTCTATAGGTGTAGGTAACGCAGTATCAGAGTTTTCACAACTGCCTTCTTCATTTTTCGAAGCTAATGAGGCATACGAAGATGAAGCTGAAAAAGGTGAAAAAGCTTTCTTAAAAGTTTATAAATCAAAAAGTGTCCAAGAACTATTACAACTTATTCCTGAAAGTAAATTAAAACCTTTCATTACTTATACTTTAGGTCCGTTGGCATATCCTAAAAAGACAAAAGATAAAGAATTAAAATATACATTAAAAGTTTATATGGATAATCAATGCGATATCACTAAAACAGCAGATGAAATTTTTATTCATAGAAACACTGTGAAATATAGAATTAAAAAATGTGAAGAAATCATTGGTTACCCGGTTGAAGATCCCGTAAGATCTTTAGATATACGAATCGCTTTATATGCATCAGAACGTATCAGTTTTCATTAATAAAAACCCCCGCTCGTTAAATTATTCATAACGAGCGGGGGTTTTAAAGTTACATTGGATATTTATAATCCACTTACTTTATTATATTAAAATTGTTCTGAAAGAATTTTTTGCTCTAAGAAGTTTAACATGTAGTCTGGGCTACCTGTCTTGGCATCAGTTCCTGACATTTTGAATCCACCGAATGGGTGGTATCCTACTACTGCTGCAGTACAACCTCTATTCAAGTATAAGTTACCTACATCAAAGTCTTCACAAGCTTGTCTCCAATGTTCACGATTATTTGTAATAACTGCGCCTGTTAGACCATAATCTGTATCATTAGCTACTTCTATCATTTCATCAAAGTTTTCACATTTAGTAAAGCCTACGACTGGACCAAAGATTTCTTCTTGCATAATTTGATCGCTAGATTTTAAGCCTGAGAAGATTGTAGGGTTTACGAAGTAACCTTTACTATCATCAGTTTTACCACCTACTTCAAGCTTACCTTCTTTGCTACCAATTTCGATATAATTTTTAATTTTATCGAATTGTTTTTGGTTGATAACTGGTCCCATATAAACATCTGAACCTTTATCAGTATTACCTATTGATAATTCTTTAGTAAGGTTAACAGCTTTTTCTAGAACTTCATCATAAACTTCTTTATGCACAATTGCACGAGAACATGCTGAACATTTTTGTCCAGAAAAGCCGAACGCTGAGTCTACTATAGATTGTGCAGCTAAATCTGTATCTACATTATTATCTACAAGAATAGCATCTTTACCGCCCATTTCAGCGATAACACGTTTTAAGAAGTTTTGCCCTTCTTGTATTTTAGCAGCTCTTTCGAAGATTCTCGTACCAGTCGCTCTTGAGCCTGTGAACGTTACGAAATGAGTGTCTTTATGATCCACTAAATGGTCTCCGATTTCTTTCGGGTCACCAGGTACAAAGTTAACTACACCTTTAGGTAAGCCTGCTTCTTCTAACACTTCAATTAATTTATAAGCAATTAATGGTGTGTCCTCAGCTGGTTTAAGCAACACTGTATTACCTGCAATTATAGGTGCAACAGTTGTACCTGTCATTATAGCGAATGGGAAGTTCCAAGGTGGTATTGTAACGCCTGGCCCCATAGGTTTATAGATATACTGGTTATGTTCACCTTCTCTATCAAATACCGGTTTACCGTGAGCAAGTTCCATCATTGAACGTGCATAGTATTCAGTAAAATCAATGCCTTCATTTGTATCACCATCTGCTTCATTCCATGGTTTACCCGCTTCGTAAACCATCAGTGCAGAAAATTCATGTTTTCTTCTACGAATAATGGCAGAGACACGAAGCAATAATTCCGCTCTTTCATGAGGCGTCCATTTTCTCCAAGTCTTATATGCTTCTTTAGCCGCTTCCATCGCTTGATCAACTTGCTCTTTAGAAGCTTTTGAAACACGACCTAACACTTGTTGATGATCAGCTGGATTTACAGAATCGTACTTATCATCAGTGAAAATTTTCTCTCCGTTTATTACGAGAGGAATTTCTGTTCCAAATTCAGCTTGAACTTGAATTAATGCATCTTTAAATGCCTGTTGATTCTTTTGATTTGTAAAATCAGTTGCAGGTTCGTTACGAAATTCTACTACCATCCTTCATACCTCCTAAATATAATCAACCCTTTATAAGGTAATAAATACCTCTTATTACTATTGTACTATCGCAAAGTTTTTATATTCAAGTAAAGGGCTTACATTATTGATTCTACCCTATTTAGCACGATTTAAAAACCAATATACATCATTAAAATAAATTATCTTTTTCACCTTGTTAATAAGTGTAATAATACAAAAAATTCAATCGTAAATTAAGATATAAAGTTATAGAATTTGTTTAATTTAATAAGGATTTTTCTAATTTTTCTTGAATTGTTTCTTGATTATCTTCTACAGGATCAAAATCAAATCTTTCTCCATTAATGAATACTGTCGGTATACCCGTTATATCTTTTTCAAACGTTTCTCTATTAATGGCTAATGATCTATCATCTGCATGTTTTTGTGGCGCTAACCTTAATTCATCTTCCATTTTTCTTTCAATCGTTTCAAAGCTTACTGTCCATTCTTCTTGTGTTTCATATAAATCACGTATATATTTTATCGCTTCATCAGGGTCATCATAATCTAAATGGATGTTCGCTACCGTTCCTTTTAAAAGATGTTGCTTCGTCTTATCAAAATGTTTAACGATATATTTTACGTCTCCATTTTCTATATAAGGTGTTAACACTTCATCTGCAGCAAAAAAGTAATGTTTACAATATGGACACGCAAAATTAATAAAAGCTTCTACTGTAATATTTGCATCTTCTTTACCAAAAGTTAAATGTTGTAATTCTGTCATGATATAACCCCCTTTATGTCGTTAACTTTATTAAATCATTAAATATGTAATATTACCATTATAAAGGGTGATTAACTTTCTTATAAAAACAAAAAAGCATGAAACCATCATAATTGATGATTTCATGCTTTATATTTAGAACGATAACGTCCCAAACAGATCATTAACAGAAATATTAGTTTTTGTTAACGTTAACTGCTTGAGGTCCACGTTGACCTTCTTCGATATCGAAAGTAACTGATGCACCTTCGTCTAATGATTTGTATCCTTCAGTTTGGATTGAAGAGAAATGTACGAAAACGTCGCTTCCGTTTTCTCCTTCGATAAATCCGTAACCTTTTTCTGCGTTAAACCATTTTACTGTACCTTTATTCATATAAAAGTCCTCCTAGTGCTTATGCACAATATATTTGCAATAATCAATCTTCAAACTTAAATGGACTTTCATTAACAATGAATAAAACTACCAATTAATTTAATCTCGAAATATCACTTGTCTATTACTATACGCTACATATTATGAAAAGTAAAGCTTTTTGTTAAATTAAACTTTTATTTCCCTTTTATCTCTATAAATAGTATTTATCAATGACTTTCAATTCATCATCTAATTCATAGATAAGTGGCGCGCCAGTTTTAATTTCTAACTCTGATATTTCATCATCAGGTATATCTTCTAAATATTTAATCAATGCACGCAGTGAATTACCATGGGCTGAAACAAGTGTCGTTTGACCATTAACGAGACTCGTTGAAACGTGGTCAATCCAGAACGGAATCACTCTATCTAAAGTGTCTTTTAAACTCTCTGATAGTGGCATTACTCTACGATCTAACATTGCATACCTTCTATCGTTTAAATATTCTTCTTGCAACGCTTTATCAGCTTCAGGTGGTTTTGTATCATAAGAACGTCTCCATATATGTACTTGTTCTTCATCAAATTCTTCTCTTGCTTCGTCTTTATTTTTACCTTGCAAGCCACCATAGTGACGTTCATTTAAACGCCAAGTTTTATAAACGGGAATCCATAATTAATGAGAGTGTTTCAACAATAAATAAGTTGTTTCAATCGCTCTTGTTAACAATGAAGTATAGACAACATCTATTTCTATTTCTTGTTTTAATAATTTTTCCCCTGACAATTTCGCTTCGTTAAATCCTTGCTCAGATAATCCTACGTCAGCCCAACCAGTAAACAAGTTTTTCTTATTCCAATCACTTTGTCCATGTCGACATAATATTAATTTTGGCATTTCTCTCACTCCAATTTTTTCTATTAGTTTATTCTATTGAAACACTATTTCTTATTTTTTTAAAATAATAAGATAGACTTAATTTATAAAAATACCATTTTAAAAATAACCAATGCATTCTATAATTGAATGATATATGACAAACACAAAGTACTATAAAATACTTTTTATAAGGATATGAATAAACATGATTTTAAAGTCCATTAAAGTAATACTTCAATTATGCTTAATATATTTGATTACCTTATGTGGAAATTGGATTCAAGAAACATTACACATACCAGTTGCAGGAAGCATTATAGGCCTAGCTCTCTTTTTCTTATTATTACAATTTAAAATCATCAAGACAGAGTGAATATCTAGTGGTGCCAATTTATTATTAGGTACGATGATTTTCTTTTTCATACCTTCTATAGTTGGTGCTATGGATTTAGCTGAACAATTCAATTCGAAATACATAGCATTAATCATATTAATTATTGCGAGTACATGTATTGTCGCTCTCACTTCAGGTTATGTGGCAGAAAAAATGTTAAAATCCGCTCATAAAAAGGACGGTGACAACATTCAATGATGATTAAAACAATATCAATGATTGTCTTAACTTTACTCATGTACTTACTGGCAATATTTATACAGAAAAAGTTGAAAATAGCGATATTACACCCAGCGCTAGTATCATCAATTGCTATTATTTGCGTACTGCTCATTCTTGGCTATGACTATGATGATTATATGGTTGGTGGACATTGGATTTATGACTTCTTAAACTGTACAGTCGTGTGTCTAGCCTACCCTTTATATTTATATCGAGATATGATTGTAAAACATTTCAGAGTAATATTAACGAGTGTACTTGTTGGTATATTAACTAATATTGTATTAGTTTTTACAACCCTTAAAATACTCGGTTATTCTAAAGAAATGATTGCATCATTATTGCCGAGATCAATCACAGCTGCAGTTGGTATCCAAGTTTCAGAACAAATTGGTGGCGTTGATACTTTAACAGTATTATTCATCATGTTAACTGGACTTATCGGCAGTATGCTTGGACATTACTTAGTTAGACTAGCAAATTTTCAAACTTCCATTGCAAAAGGTCTTACATTTGGAAATGCATCACACGCTATAGGGACAGCTAAAATATTAGAAACTGACATTGAATCAGCAGCATTCAGCTCTATCGGAATGATACTAATAGCGCTATTAAGTTCTGTTATATTACCATTATTCATATTGTTTATATATTAAGAAGTAATATAAGAAAAAGAACTTGGTATATAATCTACAATTTTGTTCGTGCATGCTTGCCTAAGGGCATGGTTCAAGCCTGTAGTCTCTCACTCCTACTACTCCCTCGGGCTTCAGCACTTTACAAAATCGTGGAACATACTCTCTTCTTATCTTTATAAATAATAAGCTACTCTCGCTTATATAACACAAAATCCGAGACAATTGTTATGTCTCGGATTTTTTACCTATTCTAAATTCGCATGATTATTTTGCATTGTTGTTTCGGATACGTTTATTTCTTTCATTATTTCCATAATGATACTATCTAAAAATATTTGACTGCTTTGTTCAAACAAACTTCCTAACGGTTGTTCAGAGCCTTTTTCGTCATATTTAGTACCTGCTGGTAGTGTAATAACTTCTTTTGATAATTCAGCGATTTTTGACTCGCTTTGAGTTGATATTAAGATAATGTTTGCTTTAGCTTGGTTTGCTATTTCAGATAAAAGTTGTAAATGCGCTGTTTTACCTGATCCAGAAACAATTAATAAGAGATCATCTTCTTGAATAGATGGTGTTGTTGTCTCTCCTACAACATAGCTACGTTTACCTAATTGGTTTAAACGCATTGCAAAACTATTCGCAACAAATGAAGAGCGTCCTTTTGCTGCAACAAAGATTGCATTCGCTTTTAAGATTTCGTCTAAAAACTTTATATTCTTTTGCTCATCCACTTTATTGAGTGTATGTTCAATTTCACTAAGAATCAGTTTATATTGTGACATCTTGTTTGCCATCCATAATATTTCTACACGTTTTAGCTGCTTCTACAGGATCTTCAGCATTAGCAATTCCGCCACCTACGATAACTAAATCTGGGCCTTCATCTACAACTGATTGAATCGTTTCTGGTTTTATACCACCTGCTACCGCAAGTTTAGAGTTTTTAATAACTGATTTAACAGTACGTAAACTCTCTAATGGAGATACACCTTCTGCTTGTAAATCGTAACCTGTATGAATAGCGATATAGTCAGCGCCTAATTCGTCTAGTTCTTTCGCACGTTTTTCTAGATCTTGGACAGCAATCATATCAACTAACAGTTCTTTGCCACTTTTATGAGCTTCTTCGATTGCAGCTTTAATAGAAGCATCTTCAGCAACTCCTAAAATCGTTACAATATCAGCACCATATTTGACTGCTTGGCTTACTTCATAACCAGCTGCGTCCATAATTTTTAAATCTGCTAATACTTGTGCTTTTTTAACAGATTGGCTCATTAATTCAACTGCACCTAACCCTTCATTAATAACAATTGGTGTACCGATTTCTACAACATCTACATATTCCTCGACTTGTTGAGCTAATTTAGCTGCTTCTTCTTTATTTAATAAATCTATCGCTAATTGTAATTTCATATTTTATTTATCTCCTTAATATATATTAACTTGCACTTACAATCATGATACAATGGTTAAAAATACGCAATACTGACAAATATGTCACTTAGTGAAGAAATGGGGTTATATCATGCTTTTAATTAACTATAAAGAAACAGAATATTATAATTCGAAAGACCTGGCACTATCGGTAATTGGAGGTCGTTGGAAGATACCTATCATTTGGCATTTACTTCAAGAATCACCACTTAGATTAAATCAATTAGAAAAAAGATTACCTGATATTAATCAACGAATGCTCATACGACAACTTAGAGAGCTAGAAAATGATTACATTATACATCGAGAAGTTTACCCGGTTGTACCACCTAAAGTAGAGTACAGTTTAACTTCAATAGGAAAAGACTTAGAAGCGGTTGTCAACGGTATTTGTGACTGGGGTGACGAGTATTTGGCGTTTTTAAAAGAAAATCATGAAAACGAATAACATATTACTTTAAATAACATTCGTTTCTGGTAAACTATTACAAAAAGGAGCTATGACTATGTCATCAAACAAACTATCGCAAGAAGAACAACAACAACTTATTACTACTTTAAAAGAAAGATTTGAAAAATTTACAGAAAGACACGAAGGTATTAACTGGTCAGATGTAGAAGAAAGACTACTTAATAATTCTGAGCTATTATGGTCACTTAATGAAATGGAAAGAACTGAAGGTGAACCTGATGTTATCGGAATAGAAGATGGAAAATATCTTTTTGTAGACTGTTCAAAAGAGAGCCCTAAAGGACGTAGAAGTGTTTGTTATGACAGAGAAGCATTAGAATCAAGAAAGAAGCATAAGCCCGAAACAAGCGCTATTGATTTAGTAAATGAAATGAAAGTATCTTTATTAACAGAATCACAATACCGTCATCTTCAAACGTTAGGAGAATTCGATAAGAAATCTTCTAGTTGGATTGAGACACCAGATAAAATTAGAAATTTGGGAGGCGCACTATTTTGTGACCGTCGCTATGATACAGTATTTACATATCATAATGGTGCAGAATCATACTATGGAGCAAGAGGATTCAGAAGCATGTTGAGAGTATAAATAAAGAGGTTGAGACATGTGTTTATGTCTCAACCTCTTTATTTATTGGATTCCATACATTTATTTTACTCATCTTCATCAGGTTCAAGTTCCATTATCCAACTACTTATTAAATGTGAGAAAGTGAAAAATTTTGTATTTTCATGAAATATCTCATGTTCGAACTTAGGGAAGATATGCAACGATTTATGTTCTGAGCCGATTTCTCTATATAAATCAATTGAATCTTCTGGTGATACTGCTCCATCATTTTTTCCGTGGAGTATCATGATAGGGTCAACAAAGTCTTTAGCGTGTTCTTTTAAGTATTCGACTCCTTCCAGTAAGCTGTGTACTAAGCCTCCTGAAATATGTTTTTTAATTAGTGCATCAATTTTATATTCTTCAACAACTGATGCTTTACTGCATAATCCTTCTCCCATTTCATTAGGGAAGTATTCTTCTGGTCCTAATGACTCAGCACCCTCAAATAATTTCGTATGGTACCTAGTTAGCGCACCACTTGTAATATATCCATCTACGGTCCCTGGATACTTAGTGCCATACAGTGTTACTGCAAATCCACCCATACTATGACCAATTAAATAAATTTTAGGTCCTATGTTTTCTTTCACATAGTCTACAACAGCTTTAACGTCCTCAATAATTTCTTCATAAGAACCATAGTAAGTATCTTTTCCTTCAGAATGCCCATGTCCTCTATGATCAAACCTTACAATGTTACTACCAAACATATTTAATTCATCTACAAACTCATCATAACGTTCAGCATATTCAGCTAAACCATGCACAATAATAATTGTTGAATCATGCTCCTCTGAACGATTTACCTTAGTATATAATTTTGTTCCATCCTTAGATTCTACATAAGTAATATATGACATAAAATCACTCCTTTCATTCATTGTATCTTATATATAACTTGAAGTTAATTTTTCACAAAAAAGTTTGAAACAAAAATCTATTACCCTGACAAAGATAATTAGAATTGAAAAAAATAATCTAGATATAAACAAATTTGATTCACTTTATATTCTCTAGCATTATCAGCAGTCGATGATTGTTTAAAAATAATTAATGATTCTAATTCCTTCCCTTTAAAAATCTTTATATACACATTATTAATAAACTGTTCAGGATAAAGATAGTCTTCGTAAAAACGATCATTTAAATTTGCTTTCAACACTGTTAAGTCATAACAATCAATCACATTATACATTCGTTTCCTAACAATCCCCTTTTTACCATTTGTACAAAAGCCTTCAATATCTGTAATTTCAAAAGATAATTTAACCACTATTAACATCCTCCAAATAAAAAAAGCGTGTCCTCTGTTAAAACAGAAAACACGCCCTCTTCCCATATACTACTAAGTCTCCTATCACGAAAAAATCGCGATGATATATGCTACAACATAATAAATTAATATATTTTTATTGATTAATAATAATTATCTTAATCATTTTTGTTCCATCAATTTCTAAGAACTTACCAACTTTAAATAATTTAAAATAAAAGTATCGACCATTTATACAAAAATAAAACATCACAAATTCAAAAGCGACAAAATAAAATAGTTTTAGTCAGACATGAATTTTTAAATTGTTCAGAAATCCAATAATATAGTTTTGTAACCACACAATTCTATAAAGAAGAAATGAACACGATAATCTTTAAATATTATATTTAATTAAAATTATAAGAACTATGGAAAGAAAATGAGAAGAACAAAATATGCAACCTAGTCAAAAGAGTATGGTTTAGAACTTGTATGTTTATTGCCTAAATATACAAGCTTCATAATTACTGTAAAGACTAGAATTTACAGTAGAAGCGAGAACTTAATATAACCTTTACTAATAAAGCAATTAAGAGCTGAACTTTGAACGATCATTTAAAAAATCATTAAAACTTACAGAAAAGATTTATAAGTATATTAACAACAATTAAACGATAAATTATATAATCATCATGATATCTTAGCAATCATTATATAAACAATTACAAAATTCAGTGTATAAATGTTTATTCATTCCCCTTAAATAGAGGTTCAGTGAGATTACACTTAATATTATATATAATCTTTTTTTGATGTCAATACATTTATTTAATTTTTTTATAGAATTTTTAATAAAATCTATATGCTCAAATATCGAAAAAATAACCATCTTTTTCTACAGAAATATCATACAATGAAATATATTTCAGTAAACAGAATACCAACAGCCTCCGGATAACTCTTAGATTACTGTTTACACTTATATTATATAACCCAAAATTCAATTTCAATTATTTTTTTATAAAAATAACATAGAATATCTGTAAAT
>NZ_PPRS01000032.1 GCF_002902755.1 Mammaliicoccus lentus
GATAATAAAAGCACTTATATGACTCAATAAATAATGAACGGTTAAAATGTTTAATAAAAAAATATATATAATATAGTCATTTAAAGTATTGATGATACCTACAAATATAAATTTAATGATTTCAATATAACTTTTCTTATTTAACATTAATAACTTCCTTTGTATAAACGTAATCATTTAAGTTTGTATCTTTTATTAAATAGTGTGGTCTTGCTTTAACTTCATAATAGATTCTACCTACATACTCACCAATTATACTGATTGAAATAAGTTGAACTCCGCCTAAAAATAAAACAGCAAAAATAGTGGTGAAATAACCAGGCAAGTCTATTCCGTGCATAAGAATATTTATAAAATGATACGAAATATAAATAATGCTAAGTAAACATATTAGAAAACCTAAATATAATAATAGTCTTAATGGTTTATTGTTAAATGAAATAATGCCATCTACTCCGTAATCTAACAATTTAAAAAAGGACCATTTAGATGTTCCACCTACACGTTCTCGGTTTTTATAATTTATAATTTCTTGAGAATATCCTACCCACGAGAATATACCTTTGGAAAACCTTTGAGATTCATTCAGCTTGATTATAGAGTGAATGACTCTATTACTTAATAATCTAAAGTCACCAATACCATCTACAATTGGTACATCAACGAGTTTATTTATAACTTTATAATAAAGTTTAGTATAAAGTTTACGTATGATTTTTTCTCCACTGCGATCTCTTTTTGCAATAACTTGATCAGCACCATTTTTAAATTTTTCTATCATTTTTTGAATGAGTTCTTGAGGATGTTGCAAATCGCAATCAATAATTATGACAGCATCATAGATTTGGCTATGAGTTAAACCCGCAAACATAGCTGATTCTTTACCAAAATTCTTACTTAATGAAATATACTCAACACGTTTATCTTTTTCAGCTTGTTTTTTTATAAGTTCAATAGTTCTATCACTGCTACCATCATCTACAAACAATAAATTGTATTCATAATTATTTTTCCGAGAATCATTATCTAAAATCTTTGTAATATGTTGATAACTTTGAGTTAATATTGCTTCTTCATTAAAACAAGGAATTAAAATTCTTATTTTCATATATGACATCCAACCATAAAGTTACAATTTGTATTAATTATATATTATTTATTTATCCTTTAAATGTAATTATTTGTATATCATTAACTAGATTTCTTAAAATTAACTATTTTAAAATTAATTTTACAATAGTTATATTTTTGGTATAATTTACAATATTAAATTATAAAAAATCATGGAGTAAATAATGGACAAAAATATAATTGATATTGAGAGAAAATTCCGTCCTGAAATTGAAGGACTAAGAATAGTGGCTGCTTTATTAGTTGCCATATATCATATTTGGTTTGGTAAAGTCTCTGGTGGGGTAGACGTATTTTTTGTTGTTTCTGGATTTTTGATTACAACTTCTATTATTTCTACAATAAATAAAACTGGTGAATTTAAATTTTGGCCATACATATCGAAGTTAATGAAAAGGCTATTTCCATTAGCTTTTATTATTATTTTAGTAGTATTAATTCTTAGTATATTCTTTTTACCGTCAACAATATTTGATAAAACAATTAAAGAGACGTTTTCTTCAATGTTTTATTATCAAAACTGGCAACTCGCAATTAGTAACACTGATTATTTAGATGCTAACCAAATGAAGAGCCCATTTGAACATTATTGGGCTATGTCAATACAAGGTCAATTTTATATAATCTGGTTTATTTTATTCTCAGGAATATTATTACTTATTAAGAAATATGGTTTATCCAATGGTAAAAGATTGGTCAATGTTGTCTTAGGATTTTTATTTATTGTTTCTTTTATATATTCAGTTTATTTAACAGCCATAAATCAGCCATTAGCTTATTTCATTACATTTACTAGAGTATGGGAATTTGCTTTAGGTGGATTATTATGTATAAATCTGAGCAGCATTAAAATCTCGAATATTGCTGCAGAAATTATAGGTTGGATTGGTTTAATAGGACTTATTTTAACAGGTGCATTATTTGATGTATCAACTATGTTTCCAGGTTACATTGCATTATGGCCAATGACTTGCGCATTACTTATAATTTTATCAGGCAATAAAGAAACAAAATATGGCGTGAAAAACTTCTTATCTATGCCAATAATGATCAAACTTGGTGGAGTATCATTTGGTATATATTTATGGCATTGGGTATTATTGTCATTCTATAAATATAATATATCTGAAAATCCTGGAATTGTAGCTGGTTTGCTCATCATATTATTATCAATAGCTTTATCTTTTGTAACGACAAAATATATTGAAACACCTATTAGGAACGCAAAATTTAATAAACTTGCTTTTAAACGTATAGGGTATATCGCGCTTGTTAATATCTTATTAATTACTGGGTTAGTATCACACAATCAATACGTGAAAATACAAGATAAGAAAGCAGTTGCAAATAAAGACTATCCAGGAGCTTTATCAATCAATTTAGATAAAGATAAAATTAAAGAAAACAAACCTAAACCTGAATTTGCTAATGTCTTTGATGATTTACCACAATCTCATTTGGATAATAGTAACCAAAGTATGAGCAAATCTGAAGTTAAAGTAGGTAAATATGGTAAGCAAAAAGATTATAAAGCAACTATTGCATTAGTTGGAAGCTCACATTCAGAGCATTGGTTAGGTGCTGTTATAAAGGCAGCTGAAGAGAATGACTACAGAGTCATAAATATTACAAGGTCTGGAACAAGGTTCTCAACTGGATATAAAAAGAATACATTGCAAGATGATTGGGTGAAAAATGTCGAAAATTATCTAGAAAAAGCTGATGATATTGATTTAGTTTTAAGCCATGTTACAGCTTCGGATACAGAAAGCGAAAAAATTCAACAGCAGATGGTAGATCAACTGCTTAAAGTTAAAAATAACTATGGCATTGAAGTAATGGCTATAAGAGATATTCCAAGATATGATTTTAATGTATCTGAAGAATTAGAAAAACATGGTGAAAAAGATACGATAGAGAGAATGAATAAAGGAAATAGACAGTTAGATGAGGCATTCTGGGAACAGATATCTAACGAAGAGAAAGATTTACCACAATTTGATCCTTCAGAATATTTTAAAGTTAA
Organism: Mammaliicoccus lentus; assembly: GCF_002902755.1. Lineage (GTDB taxonomy): Bacteria > Bacillota > Bacilli > Staphylococcales > Staphylococcaceae > Mammaliicoccus > Mammaliicoccus lentus. The sequence continues at coordinate 3,158 of NZ_PPRS01000032.1, forward strand.
TGGTAAATACCGACCGATAATAGGTAATATTGTAGTATACAGAGATATGGACCACATGACGAACACTTATTCTGAAACGTTTGGACCAATTTTAGGTGATGAAATTAAAAAAGTAGTAAAAAAATAGAGTATGTTAAATATTTATAAAAAAACAGCAAAATTCTATAAAAGAATTTTGCTGTTTTTTTATAAATGATTATATTGGTTGGTTCAATATATTAGTGAAAATATGTTCTAATGCTTTTTCAGTATTACCATCGTAAGGCTGATCAAGCTTATTACAAGCTAACGTAATAATATAATTATTATTTGCATAAGCTACTATATCATTAGCAAAAAAGATACCTCTTACTCTTTGATGCTGTTCGAATTTATAAAAACCATATCTATAAGGTTTGGGATAGGTATTTTTACCATCTTCTGATAATAAACTTTGGGTAGTTGATTTATTTAATAATTGATTTGTTCTAAAGGCCTGTATTAACTTTGTCATGTCATTTGTGGACATATATACATTACCAGCGCCGTCATATTTGTCTAAATTATATGTAGGTGTATGAATATTTTGAGCAGGCTGGGATTTATAGCCACGCACCAAATATTTTTCGTGTTTCAAATCATCATACCTTGAAGTAAAGTGTAAATCTGCCTTTTTAATAATTCTTTCTTTTAAATTCTGTTCGAAAGATTTATTTGTAGCAACTTCTATTATTTTCGCAATTGTTATGTAATTGACATCATTATAATTATATTGATGATAATTCTCTGGTAAAACACCTTTTTGTTTAATGCTTTCAATTGCACTGTCTAAACCAAAACTATTTGGATTAGGTGAGAATTTAGCTAAACCACTTTGATGAAACATTAAATCTCTAACTGTAATTGCATAGTAATTCTGGAAGTTAGGTATATATTTATTAACATTATCATTTATATTAATCTTACCCTCATCTTCTAATTGTCTTAGCATTATTCCAGTTAAAAATTTGTTTGCAGAACCAATAAGATACATTGAATTTTCATCATTAGGTATATTATGTTCTATGTTTTTTTGACCATATGCTTTTGAAAACATTGTATTATCTTTTCTATATATTATGACATTTCCATTAAAGTTTATTGATTTTAAGTATGCATCGACATCTTTATATACTGGATCATCATCTTTTCGTTTGTAATTTTCTTTATTAGTAACGCTATTTTATCTTTTGTTTCAGTTTTTTTCTTTTGGGTTGAAGCGATAGGTTTTGATTGTTGCTCCTCAACTTTTGAACATTTGATGTTCAATGATATATAAACAATTAAAGCTACAATGATTAAACTCATTAATATTAATAGTATATTTTTCATTTCTTACTCCTATTTTACTTATAAATACATTACTTCTAATATTTTACAATATTCCTTTTAAAAATAGAACACATAATGTGTTCTATTCGTTGCCATATAATTCTTTTTTAATTTGAGTAGTTGAAATACCTTCTGTTCTTTTTAAATAAATAACTTCGCATTCGTCTTTTAAGAAGTCAAATTCGCCTTCCCAATCATGACCCATTAAGAAAGTATCCACTTTGAAAGTTTTTACATCATCAACTTTTTGTTCCCAATTGTTCTCAGGGATAACTAAGTCAACATATCTAATGGATTCAAGCATCATTTTTCTTTGTTCGTAATTATAGTAAGACTTTTTGTTTTTTAGCTTATTAAACTCATCAGTAGACAGAGCAACGATTAAATAATCACCATATTGCTTTGCTCTTCTCAAAAGTTCAATGTGACCGTAATGTAATAAATCATAAGTCCCATATGTAATAACTCTGCGCATTATTTTTCACCTCGCTTAGTATATATTAAAGCTTAATACATAAAGAAAATTATGTAAACAATTTGTATATTTTGAAAAATAAGTGTTAAAATTTTAAATAATATAAAATTACATAAAATAGAATAAATCCTATATTTTAAAATGATGAATTTACATGTTATTTAGTTTTATAGTGTTTGATACAAGTGTATAATATATATAAATACTAAATTCAGTTTGAACATAAATAAGAGGAGTATGCATGGACAAAAAATTTTTTTTAATGACCGAAGAATCCTTTAGAGAAACGATAGCATTTTATAACAAGAATGAAATAAACCAAAATGTTAATATTAAGTTAAATACGTATTTAGATAAAGTACTGAATCCTCTCTTTCCATATAAATATGATTTTATACTTAACAATGAAAGACAACTTATACGATTAATAAATAAGATGGAATATCAACCTCCAATGAAAAGTATCTTTAAATATTTAGAAATTAAATCTATGATTCATGGCAAATTTTATTTTTCTTATTTATTCTCACGTATCAGAAAATTATTGAGTTCTTTGAAATCGAATTATTATTCTGCAATGATCATTCCACAGAAACTAGAAAACATAATTATTTATGAATCATTTAGTGGAAAAGCATTCTCTGATTCTCCCAAAAAACTCTATCAATATTTATCTAGCCAATTAAAAGGATATGAACATATAGTAGTAGTGGATGATGAGAAATTAAAAAATGAATTAAATAAGTTAAATATTCAAACGGTAAACAAAAATACAAAAGAATATTTTAAATTGTATAATAAAGCTAAAATATGGATATCTAACATTAGATTATCTCCGCAATTAGAAAAGAAGCCTAATCAAATTTATATTCAAACGTGGCATGGTACACCTTTGAAGAAATTAGCAAATGATCAAAATGTTATCTCAATCCCGGAAGTTACTTTAGAAGAATATTTATATGGGTTCACGAAAGAAACTGAGCGTTGGGATTATTTAATATCACCTAGTGAAATTGCTACGACTAGATTTAAATCAGCTTTCAAGCTGAAAGATAATCAAATCTTAACATTAGGTTACCCACGTAATGATGACTTAATTAATTTCAATCATAAAAATTATATAAATGAATTGAAGAAAAAACATAATATACCTTCTGATAAAAAAATTATATTATATGCGCCTACATGGAGAGATAACGATCGAGAAGAAATAGGGCGGTATAACTTTAACTTAAAATTAGATTTGGAAGATTTTAATTCAAAGCTTAGAGGTGAATATATATTAATTATTCGAGCACATTATTTAGTTTCTGAAAATTTAGAGTTAGATAAATACAGCAACATTTATGATTTATCAAATGCAAATGATATAAACGAGTTATTTTTAATGAGTGATATACTGATTACAGACTATTCTTCGGTATATTTTGATTATGCTAATTTAAAACATCCTATTTTATTTTTTGCATATGACAAAGATGAGTATGCAAATGATATTAGAGGATTTTATACACCGTATGAAGAAGGGTTACCAGGTCCGATTTTTACAGAAAGCGAAGCCTTAATAAAATATATTGAAAATAAATATTACGAAACACTTCCATTAGATGATAAATATATCAATTTTAATAAAAAATATAATTATTTAGATGATGGTAAAGCAACTAATAGAGTTGGTAATGAAATCATTGCTTCTCTACAAACAAAAAAGGGGTTACGTTGATATGAAGACTTTAAATATATATCAAGTAGGAGAGCTTTTAACATTAGAATTTGATCAAACAATATATAATATTAAAAATGTATATGTAAAAAATGAGTTTGATGAGATTAGTTTTGAACAAACAGAAATAAAAAACAAATTCGTTATCAACTTATTTGAAATTCTTAATGTATTTGATAAATACGATAGAGAAACAATCTTTTTCTTACTTGAAAAAACAGATGGTATTACTCAATCTATTCAAAAAGTAAACGTAAAAAATATGATTACGAGATTTATAACTTTGAATCAGTTGTTAATGAAGAGGCTACTTTAACACCATACTTAACAAAAAATGGCGTATTGCAATTTACTAAAAAACCTCAATTACCACTTTCGACTTATTTTGCAAGAAGACATATTGATAAAGTTACAATAAATAATAAACGAGCATTTATAAAAGGGAAATTTTCGCTTCAAAACTCAACATTAAAAGAAGCAAAATTATTAATCACATCAAGATTAAGTGAAAATGTAATAGAAGTTCCATTAAATACAACGGTATTTAATGTCTATAAGTCTTTAAATTCAATAAGTTATGATTTTGAAGTGGACATTATTAACGACTTAAAACAATTTTTACTTAACGATTTTGATTCTGAAGATATAATAGATTTATTTTTAGAAATTAAAGTTCAAGAATTTAGAGAATCTATTGATGTTAAATTAGGTAATCCTAGAATACTCGTGGAGAGATTATCTAAAGGCGAAATATCAATAGAACAAAATGATAAGATTAAAACAGCAGTACCTTACTTTACAATGAAAGGTAGAAACTTATCATTTAGAATAAATGAATATGACATCGAAGATTACAATGCATATAAAAAATTAATGCACGATTATCCAACTTTAATAAAAAATGCATTTAACAAAAATAAAATATGGATCGTTGGTGAAAAGTCTTATAAAGCTCAAGATAATGGTTATCATTTCTTTAAATATATGAGAACTCAACATCCAGATGAAGAAGTTTATTACGTGATAGATAAAGATTCCGAAGAAAGAAAGAATGTAGAACCATTTGGTAACGTCATATACTTTAAATCAAAAGAGCATTTTGAATTAATGGTTAAAGCTGACATAATATGCAGTACGCATCATACAGAGTTGTTGTTCCCAAGTCACGAAGCAAATTATATCAAAAACATCAGAGCCAAACGTATATTCTTGCAACATGGTGTGCTAGGTACTAAAAACTTAACTCAGATTAATGGTAAACAGTTAAAAGACTTTAATATCGATATGTTTATAACAAGTTCACCAAGAGAGAAACAAATTGTAAATAGAGATTTATTATTTGATGACTACCAAATTAAATCAACAGGCTTATCTAGATTTGATGAATTGTTTAAGGATAATGTAACTCAAAAGAATCAAATACTCATTATACCGACATGGAGAGATTGGATAACTAACATCAATAGTTTATTAGAATCAGATTATCTACAATACTATAATGATTTATTAAACAATCCAGAATGGGAACAGATAACAAACAAACAAAATATAGATATAATTTTCTGTTTACATCCAAACATGCAAGCATTTGTTGATTTATTTAATATACCTGATTACATTACAGTTATTAGACAAGGTGAAGTAGATGTACAATTATTAATTAAAGAAAGTAAATTAATGATTACGGATTATTCGAGTGTAGCATTTGATTTTAGCTTTTTAGAAAAACCAGTCATTTATTACCCATTTGATAGAGATAGATTTATAGGTGAATTACCATCGCATCTTGATTTAGATGAAGAATTACCTGGTAGAATATATGATGAAGCAGAAGATGTAATAGCAGCGACAAAAGAATATATTGATAATAAATTCGTAAATGAAGCATCTATTATTAAAAAAGCTAATAATTTTATTGAACATAAAGATACTGATAACTCTAAGAGAATTTACCAAGCAGCAAAAGATTTTAAGCGTAAAAATAAAATAAAAGATATACTTAAATATGATATATTATCACAACATATATTTATGAGATTTAGAAAAAACAAACGATATTTTGATGCAATGTCATATATGAATAAGTTTTTAGTGAAGTTTGCAAAAATTGATGAAAAGCTAATCGTAATTGAAAGTAATTTAGGAAAACAAGTTACGGATAGTCCGAAAATGATTTATGATCAAATTAAGCAATTAGACAAAGGATACAAAATTGTATGGGTAACAAATAAAATTTATCCATTTGACGATGAAAATGTCATTACAGTTAAAAGGTTAAGCCCAGACTATTATAGATACTTATCGATTGCGAAATATTGGATAAACAATCAAAACTTCCCTTATTACATTAAAAAGAAAAAACAAACTGTATTTATTCAAACGTGGCATGGTACTCCACTTAAGAAGATGTTAAACGATGTAGACGAGTTTAAAGGTAGAGACGAAGGTTATATTGATCGTATTAATGAGTCAGTTTCTAAATGGGATTATTTAGTTTCTCCAAGTCCATATGCTACAGAATGCTTTAAATCAGCATTTAGATTTAATAAAGAAATGTTAGAAGTGGGTTATCCGAGAAATGATATATTCTACCAAGATGAAAAATTAATAGAAGAACAGAGAAAGACAATTAAACGAAAATTATCTATACCAAAAGATAAAAAAGTGATATTGTATGCACCAACATTTAGAGATGATGAAGTTTCTGCTGCTAAAAAACATCTCATCAATTTAAAATTAGATTTACATCAAATGAAAGAACGACTAGGTGACGAGTACGTGTTATTGCTAAGACCTCATATCATAATTAGCAATAAAATAATTATAGATAAATCATTAGAAGACTTTATTTATAATGTTGCTGATTACGAAGAAATTAGCGATTTATATTTAATCAGTGATATATGTATTACTGATTACTCATCAGTAATGTTTGACTTTGCGAATACAAGAAAGCCATTACTATTTTTCACTTATGACTTAGATCATTATAAAGATAACTTAAGAGGATTCTATATGAATTTTGAAGATGAAGCACCCGGACCATTGCTAAAAGACAATGAAACTTTAATTGATTCTATTAAAAACATTGAAACAATAAATAAAAACTATCAAGAAAAATATGATAAATTCTACGACAAATTCTGTCCATTTGAAAAAGGTAATGCAGCAAAACGAATTGTAGAAAAATTATTTTAAAAATAAAAGCAGAAAAAATTCGTATTGATTGAATTTTTTCTGCTTTTTATTGTGTGTATCGTATAACCTGTTTGTACTCGCATCTAATTAAAGGTATTATTTCATTAGTTAGTGTTTCATTGTTAAGAGTAAGTCAATTTTATTAAAAGTATGAAATAGGTTGAGGTGTAATATGATTAAAATAATTGAATTGAACAATGATGAAAAAATCATAGAAATAATTAATAAACTTTCTTCTGATATTTCACATGTCATATTAAAAGAAAATACTACTAAAATTAACAAAGATGTTCTAGAAACTTTAAAGTTAGATAATTATTCTGCTGTTGTAGATTTTACCGTGAATGGTTATTACATAAATGATTGTCGTTATTTTGGAGATGAAAAAATAACTGCGAATAAGTGGTTTAGTAATAATGTTCTATATCCGAATATTATTTTTAAAGTAGAAGATTTGAAATGGTTGCTTGACCGTCATGAGTGGGCGAGCCTTCTTGATATATGTGTTAAAGCTGTTGTTGAATTAGAAAATATATTCATCAATGGTCATGTCATTTTCGACTTTGATGAGAAATCTTCAAATAATTATTTAGATTTAAATAATTATGAAGATGATGATTACGTTAATCATTTTTATTTAAATAAATGGTTATTACTTAACAATCAAAAGGCGCAATTTAATAGGAAGAATACAACTTTACCTAATAATGCTAGAATGATAGATAAGGTAATGTACCGTTCGTATTTCAAATTACCTAATAAAATTTATTTGAAGATGCATCATCAATCATTAATGAAACAGAAAAATGCAGTTAATATATATCATAAAAATAAGGATGCTATTAAACCTTATATTGTATTTTTAGGATTTGACTATGGCTACAGAGGAAATTCTAAATATTTATTTGAATATATAAAAAATCATACGAACTTTACTGTATATTTCATTACAGATGAACAGCAAGGTGAAAGTTTTGTTTCTCCCCAACATTCTGAAACTCAAAACTTAATTGAACAAGCACAAGTATTAGTACTAGAAAGCTATATACCTGACGGTTTAAAACCAAATGGCACTATCATACAATTGTGGCATGGTACGCCAATTAAAAAGCTATTTTTAGATAGTAATGAACTTCATCAAAATAAAAATATATATAATTATAGAGCACGTAAATATAATAAGTTGATTAAACATAACTATTTCATTACTGATACTAAAGAGATTAATTCAGTATTCAATACTGCTTTTCCTATGCAAGAAACTAAAATAATAAGCAGTGGATATCCAAGAAATCAATTTTTGATAGAGCATAATGAGGATAACCAATTGATTAGTCAAATAAAAGAAGACTTACAATTAAATAATCATAAACAAACGATATTATATGTGCCTACATGGAGAGATAATAAAGAAGAGCAATATTTATTGGAGTTTCCAAAAGAAATTACTGATCATTATAATATTATTTATAAATGTCATATAGAAGATAAAAATATAAAAAAAACAAATTATATTGATCCATTAGATTATGAAACGCAGCAATTAATACTTGTTGCTGATATGTTAATAAGTGATTATTCTTCGATTATATTTGATGCATTGACGATTGATAAGAAAGTATACTTATATACACCTGACTTTGAATCGTATAAATATCATCGTGGCTTATATGAAGAAGTATTTAATACAGTTAATCAAAATCAATATTTTGAATCTAATAAAATGTTTGAAGCAATATCAAATCAACATTATATTAAAGTAAATAGCAAATATATTAATAAAAATAATCATTCATATGAAACAATACAAAGTATAATTGATAAACATATGAATAAAAATAGGTGATGACATGAAGTCTTTTACATTTATCGTGCATAATATTTATCATATGGGCGGTACAACTAAATCAATATCGAATTTAGCAAATGTACTAAGTGAAAAAGGGCATAAAGTTAAGATTATTTCTGTTTTTAAAGCAGCTTCAAATCCATACTTTAATTTAAATAAACAAATTGAAATTATACCTGTAATAGAATATAAGAGGTCAATTAAAGGTATACAAAATGTAGTAATGAATAGAATTAATAAATATACATCATTTATAAGACCAAAAGTTATTAATAAATATGAACCTGGATTTTATCAGTTTTCAAGTTATATTGAAAAGAAATTAATAAAAGCTATAAAACGTGTTGATACAGATGTTCTTATAGGTACAAGGGCAAGTTATAATTTACTTGTTGCAGAATTTGCCCCTCGTAACATTCTTAAAGTAGGTATGGAACATATGTATTTGCATGCTCATGAAGAAGCATATCAAGATGATTTAATTCAAGGATATGAAAACTTAGATATTGTCACGACGCTTACGAGTGAGGATCAATTGGATTATCAACAAGAGTTGAAACATACACCTGCTATTATTGTTCCTAATATATTAAAAGAACATAAATACAGTATACCAAAAGAAAATCTGATTGTAGCGGCAGGACGTTTTGAACATGAAAAGGGCTTCGATTTATTAATTGAAAGTATCAATAATATACAACAAACAATGAGAGACTTGGATTATAAATTACATTTATATGGATCAGGTCAAGAAAAGAATCAATACTTGAAACAAATTAATGAATATAATATTGAAGATATTGTAGAGATTAAAGAAACAACTAATGAATTATCTAAAGTATTATCTACAAGTAAAATTACTGCAGTGCCTTCGAGAGTTGAAGGTTTCGGGTTAGTTATATTAGAAGCGATGTTACAACAAAGTGTAGTAATAGGATTTCACGATTGTTATGGTCCAGAATTTCTTATAGATAATGAAGTGAATGGCTATTTAATAGATAAAAATGATATAATAAGTTTTAGCAATCGTTTAACTCATATTATGCAAAACTATGAAGATTCAAATATACAAAATATAATCAATCATGCTGAGCAAAAAGTAAAAGAGTTTGACGAAAATATTATATATACACAATTTATAAAAGAGATAAAATAGTTATTGATTGATGTTAAAGGAGAATGACTATGGTTAAGAAGGTTAAAAAAGCTATAATTCCAGCAGCAGGTTTAGGAACGAGATTTCTACCAGCAACAAAAGCAATGCCAAAGGAAATGTTGCCAATATTAGATAAGCCAACAATTCAATATATCGTTGAAGAAGCGGTAAGAGCAGGTATAGAGGATATCATTATTGTGACTGGTAAACATAAAAGAGCGATTGAAGATCACTTCGATAATCAGTTAGAACTAGAACTTAACCTGAAAGAAAAAGATAAACATGAATTATTACATAAAGTTCAACATGCTACAAATTTAGCTAATATGTTCTATGTAAGACAGAAAGAACAAAAAGGATTAGGTCATGCTATATGGTCTGCTAAACAATTTGTAGGCGGGGAACCATTTGCTGTACTATTAGGAGATGATATTGTTGAGTCAGAAGTACCAGCAATCGAACAACTTATAACACAATACAATAAAACAGGTAAATCAGTCATTGGTGTACAAGAAGTAGATTATAAAGATACACACCGTTACGGTATTGTAGACCCGATTTTAACGAAAGACAGATTGTATGAAGTAAAGAAGTTTGTTGAAAAGCCAGCTGAAGGGACAGCACCATCTAACTTAGCTATAATGGGTAGATATGTATTAACACCCGATATTTTTGATTACTTAGAAAATCAAGAAATAGGAGCAGGTGGAGAAGTCCAATTGACTGATGCTATTGAAAGATTAAACCAAGATGATCAAGTTTTTGCTTATGATTTTGAAGGGGAACGTCATGATGTTGGAGAGAAACTTGGATTTGTAAAAACAACAATTCAATTTGCATTAAACAACGATGAAATGTCAGAAGATGTTAAAGAATTTATTAAATCATTAGATATTAAATAATAAAAAAAGTCCGGCACATGAATAATGTCTCGGACTTTTTTATTGCTTTGTTGATATTTGTTAGGAAAAAATATTTTTATTTTGTTCTATTTTTAATTTAGTATTAAGATATTGTAAATTTTATATATTAACCTTTATATTCAATTTTCTTAAAGATATACTTACCTTTGTATAATATTTTAAGGAGTTTTGAATATGGTTAATAACCCGATTGTCATAGAACGTAAATTCAGGCCAGAAATAGAAGGTTTAAGAGTAGTTGCAGCTCTACTCGTTGCCATATATCATATATGGTTTGGTAAAGTGTCCGGAGGCGTAGATGTTTTCTTTGTTGTTTCAGGGTTTCTAATCACAACCTCTATTATTTCAAGATACAATAAAGAAGGTGAATTTAAATTTTTACCCTATATTAAAGGTTTAATAAAGCGCTTATTCCCTTCGGTATTAACTGTGATATGTGTTACAGCAATTCTGAGTTTTTTCTTTTTACCACAATCTATTTTAGGAAAAACAATTAAAGAAATATTCGCTTCTTTATTTTATTATCAAAATTGGCAACTCGCTTTATCTAGTACAGATTATTTAGATAAAGATCAGATGAAAACACCCGTTGAACATTTTTGGGCCATGTCAATACAAGGTCAATTTTATATTATTTGGTTTATTTTATTTAGCGCAATATTTTTGTTATATAAAAAGAAGAAAAACTTAAATATTATTAATATCATGAATTTATTTTTAGGGACTATATTTGTAACATCTCTCATATATTCAATTTATTTAACCCATGTAAACCAACCGTGGGCATATTTTCATACTTTTACACGAGTATGGGAATTTTCTTTAGGTGGTTTGTTAGCAATTAATTTATCCAAAATTAAAGTGAATAGATATATCGCGAGTATAATCGGTTGGGTCGGTCTATTTGGACTTATACTAACAGGAATATTATTTGACGTATCTACAATGTTTCCTGGTTATATCGCTTTATGGCCAATGTTATGTGCCGTATTCATATTAGTTTCAGGAAATCACGAAACTAAATTCGGTGTAAAAAGATTTTTAGGTTCACCAGCAATGGTTAAAATTGGTGGTTTATCATTTGGTTTATATTTATGGCATTGGGTTATTTTATCGTTTTATCAATATCATAATGATAATCGACCAGGGGTTTTTATAGGAATATGCATTATTATACTATCATGGCTGTTGTCATATTTAATGACACGCTATATTGAAAAACCTATTAGAACAAATCAAAATGATAAAAATTCATTCAAAAAAATGGGAGTAGGTTTAGCGGTAAATATATGTGTATTAGCAGCGTTATACGTAATCATTTTAAACTCTCCATTTGATAAAGAAAAAGAAGCATTAAGTAAGACTTATCCAGGAGCTATGGCCATAGATAAAAAAATGCAAGGTAACAACGAAAGTGAACATATACCAAACTTTTCAGATATTCGAGATGAAACACCTGATTCATCTAAAGATAAAGTGCATCAAGCAATTGGTAAATCCAAAGTACTCGTTGGAGAATATGGAGAAAAAGAAAATTATGATAAAACAATCGCATTAGTCGGAAGTTCACATGCTGAACATTGGCTAGGCGCATTACAACAAGCAGCAAAAGAAAAAAATTATCGAGTATTAAATATGACTAAATCAGGATGTGTACTTACAACAAATGATGCTGATAAAGACTGTACAGAATGGAATAAGAATTTAATAAAAGAAATTGAGAAACAAGATATCGACTTAGTTGTAACAACTGCAGATGTCAGTTCAGATATAAATGGTAAAGTAGATCCATTACAAATTGAACAATTTAATAACATAACTGATACTAAGAAGCCTATTTTAGCAATAAGAGATAATCCCAGATATGAATTTAATGTACCTGAAACATTAGAAAAGGTCGGTGAAAAAGAAACAATCAAAAAAATGAATGCAAAAAATAGATTGCCGAAAACATCAAAATGGGATCAATTAAAAGAAAAACCTAAAAACACAGAATATGTAGATTATACAAAATACTTTAAGAAAAACGGACAATTCGTACCTGTAATCGGTAATGTCGTCGTATACATGGATAAAGGCCACATGACGAATACTTATTCAAAAACATTTGGTCCGATAATTCAAGAAGATATAGAAAAATATTTAAAAAAGACTGGGACTTAACTTTCCTAGTCTTTTTTATTTATATTCGTGATTTATTTACTTTATATTGTTTAGCAATTGTAAAGTTTGATAAAAGACTGTAAACCCTTCCTTAAGTATCTGTTAATCGACTGTTTATTGCTTTTATAATCGTTACAATGTATTTAACATTACAAAAGTAATAGCTTAACAATTTATTATTAAAGGATGGTTATAATATGAAATTAACAACTATAGGTCTTGGATATATTGGTTTACCAACTTCAATTATGTTTGCAAAGCATGGTGTAGATGTAGTTGGTGTAGATATCAATAAAGAAGCAGTAGATAAATTAAATAACGGACAAATTCATATTGAAGAACCAGGTTTACAAGAAGTATATGAAGAAGTTCTTGCAAAAGATAAATTTAAAGCAAGTTTAGAACCAGAAAGAGCAGATACATTCATCATCGCAGTACCGACACCTAATAATAATGACGAATATGAATCTTGTGATATTACGCTTGTCATGAGCGCTGTTAAATCAATCGTACCTTATTTAGAAAAAGGTAATACTTTAATAGTCGAGTCAACAATAGCACCTAGAACAACTGACGATCATGTGAAACCGTACCTTGAAAGTCAAGGTTTTACAATAGGTGAAGATATATATTTAGTACACTGTCCAGAACGTGTATTGCCTGGAAAAATACTACATGAACTAGTACATAATAATAGAATTATAGGTGGTATGACACCTGAGTGTGTTGAAGCAGGTAAAAAAGTTTATGGAACATTTGTTCAAGGAGAAATGATTGAAACGAATGCTAAAACTGCTGAAATGAGTAAATTGATGGAAAATACGTACCGTGACTTAAATATAGCTTTAGCAAATGAACTCGCTATGGTATGTAACAACTTAGATATTAACGTACTAGAAGTTATCAAAATGGCTAACAAACATCCAAGAGTAAATATTCATTTACCAGGGCCAGGCGTGGGCGGTCATTGTTTAGCGGTGGATCCTTACTTTATTATTGCGAAAGACCCAGAAACTACTACTTTAATTCAAGAAGGTAGAAAGATTAATCGCTCAATGCCTCAATACGTTATAGAAGAATCTAAAAAAATATTGAACGAAGTAAATGGAAATAAAATTGTTGTATTTGGTTTAACTTATAAAGGAGATGTAGATGATGTACGAGAATCTCCGGCGTTTGATATATACAATGAATTAAGAAAAGAAACAGATTTAGAAATAGAAGCATATGACCCTCACGTTGAGTTGGCATTTGTTGAAAAAGATGTACAAAAAGCAGTGAAAGATGCTTCATTAGTATTAATATTAAGCGATCACTCTGAATTTAAAACATTAACAGATAATGAATTCGAAGGTATGAGAGATAAAATTATATTTGATACTAAAAATATCGTTAAAAATGATTTTAATAATACTCAATATTATAATTACGGTAATTTATATACTTTTGGTAAAGAAAATATATATTCATTCAATAAGTAAAAAATGAGGGGTCTATTATGATTGATAAAAATAATCCATATATTAATGCTGGATTAAGTTTTCAAATAATTTTAAAAGAGAAAGAGAATCAAGAAGTTTATGATGCTGATAATATAGAAATATCAGTAGGTTTAGTAACTCAATATTTACACAAAGTATTGAAAGTCATTTCAATAAAACATATTGGTGACGACTTATATGGTTTAATAGCTCAAGGTACAAATTTGATAGGTTGGACTAAGTTAAAAGATTCTATCAAATTGATTTCTAAACCGTTCGATACAGTTAGAGTAGATTTATCTAACTTTAACGCACCACAAATAAATAGAGAATTAGGGTTTAAAGTCGATTATAATTTATTGTTTAATGAGAAAAACTTTTCATCTAGGGCACTATATATATATGAAGGAGAAGTAGTAGAAGCGGTGTTTAATAAAGGATTGTTTGCAGGTTTTGTTTATGCAAAAGATATTGATCGATCAATTGTATGCAATACTAATACAGCAATTAAACAATCAACAACATTTTATCAAGATAGTTCGTTGAACAAGTCTATAACGTTAGATTTACTCTCCGAAAGTATTAATTGTGAAAATGTAAAAGTTGATCTAGTTTTTACAAGAGCCCAGTCAGCACGAATCATAATTAAAAAAAAGAAATATTGGATTAGCATATCAGATTTTGAGGATATAACGTTATTTAACCATTTGGAAAATTACTCATATGAATCATATACAGAAAAAGAATTAGAAAATCTTGATATTATTACTAGAATCGAAGATGAGCGTAATGAATCAAAGGTTGCTATAACTAAACTTATAAAAGAAAATATTGCTTTACAAAAATATAAACATACAAATAACTCTGGAGATATGGGTAGATATGAGCAGTTATACCATAACTTAAGAAATTCAAAATTAGGTAAAATCCAAACGAAATACTGGACTTGGAGAAATAGGAGGAGATCGAGATGAACATAAATAAATCGACAAAAAAAGAAAACCTTCCAATTCAAACCACTAAAAACGAACTTACAAACTTTGATGATAAAAGCAAAACACAACAATTAAAAGAAGTTTTAGAAATTGTTGAAAATGATTATATGCATGCAATATATAAACTAAAGAAAGTAAAAGATAATACAAATCATCAAAATTATTATAAAAGAGTAGCAGTGGAATCAAAATTAGATTTTCTTGAAAAACATAAACAATATTTATCTCAATCTATCTCTTCTAATAAATCTAGAATATTTAAAAAGTCTGAGTATAACGTAGGTTTAGTAGCAGATGAATTTTTATATAATTCATTTAAAGATATTGGCAATATCGTCTATATAAATAGTGAATTTAAAGGTTTAAATCAAGATATGGATGTCTTAATTGTAGCAACTACTTGGAAAGGAATAGACGATAGCTGGACGGGTTTAGCTTCTGTTAATGGTGAGAAAAGACAACTGTTAATGGAAGGTATACGCAAAGCTAAAAGCATGGATATTCCTGTAGTATTTTATTCTAAAGAAGACCCTGTTAACTTCCATCTGTATAAAGATATCGCAACAGAATGTGATGTCATTTTAACATCAGCAGCTGAAGTCGTAGAGGATTATAAAGCTTATTGTAACAATGAAAATGTCCATGTCTTACAATTTGGTGTTAATCCTCATTATCATAACCCTATTGATACTCGAAAAGAGGATAATCAAAAGTATAATAATGATGTTATATTTGCCGGTAGCTGGACTAAAAAGTATCCAGTTAGAAATCAAGAATCAGCTAGAATGTTTGATGAATTGATTAAAAATGATAATGACTTAACAATTATAGATCGTAATTTACCTTTAAGAAGAGAACGTTATCAGTTCCCATCGAAGTATATACCATTTTTAACAATGCCCATTGATCATGAAGAATTGATGAAGATACATAAAATATATAGGTGGGCTATAAACGTAAACTCAGTTAAATATTCAGAAACAATGTTTGCTAATCGAATTTTTGAATTGCAAGCATTTGGTAATTTAATATTATCTAATTACTCAGTAGGTGTGAATAACCAATTTCCGAATATATTCATGGTAAATCATGAATCAGACGTTGCTACTATTATGAATGGCTATAAAAATTATGAATTAAATGATATGCAAGCTAAAAGTATTAGAAGTGTGATGCGTAATCATACAACTTATCACCGGTTAGATGAAATCTTTAGCTATATCGATAAGAAACCATCTCAAAAAGAAATGTTAATCTTAGTAGTTGTTGATAAAAAAACACCAGAGATGGAAGAAATTTTGAGAAGACAACTCAATGTTAATTTTGATGTAATTGAGCAAAATGAATCTATAGCTGAACAAGAAAAGTATGACTTTATAACCTTTATGAATGATTCAATACAATATGAAGAGTATTATTTAGAAGATTTAATTTCAGCTTTTAAATATGTTGATGTAGATTTTGTTACTAAAGATGAACAATCTGAACCACACCAATATATAGAAAAAGTACAAAATAAATATTTAACAATGTATCATAAAGATGTTATCGATTCAAATTTAGAAGTAAAAGAAACAAATAATGGATACAACCTTGATCAGTCAGAAATTTATAAGCCTTCTTTATACGGTCAAAATAATCAACAGAAAAAATTAAGCGTGATTGTACCAATTCATAATAATGGTACATATTTAGAAGATAAATGTATGAGAAGTTTAAGACGTTCTTCTATATTTAATAATATGGAGATTATTTTTGTAAATGATGGAAGTACTGATAAAGAAACAATTGCGATAATTGATAGATTAAGACGTCGATTTCCAGAGATTGTTTATCATGCATACGAGGATGGTTCTGGAAGTGCTTCTAGACCACGAAATAAAGGTGCAGAATTAGCTTCTACAAAATACATTACTTATCTTGACCCAGATAATGAAGCGACGGGCGATGGATATGCTAAATTATTAGAAGAAATCGAAAATAATAAAGACGTTGATATGGTAATAGGAAATATTATAAAAGAAGACAATAAACGTCGAGCTATTTTTAACTATGCTGGTACTGTAACAAAATATAATGATGGTAAATTATTAATTAACGATCCTAAAAAATATATGAAAAAATGTGGTTTAAGAGCACAAAGTATACAGGCTCTTATTATAAAAGCTGATATCATTAAAGATAATAATATTAAAATGATTGAAGGCGCTGCAGGTCAGGATACATTATTCTTCCAAGAATTGATGATACATTCAAACAAAGTAAAAGCAGTTAAAGATGTTATTCATATGTATTATGCTGCTGTAACAGGGTCCGTTACAAATTCAGTATCAAAAAAATTATTCGAAAAATATTATGCGTTAGAAATTGAAAGAATACCATTTTATGAAAAACATGATTTAATGAATTCTTATTTAGAAAATAGATTTAATTTTTACGTTAAAGGGTGGTATTTACCACGATTAGAAAAAGTAAAACCTGAAGAAAGAACAGAAGCTATAAAGCGATTTTTAGATATTTATGCTTTATACGATCAATATAAGAGACCAGAAGATAATGATTTAATCAATTATGTAGAAAATTTAAAAAAAGAAATACAATAGTTTTTACATTTTTAATAAATGATTGATAGAACTATTAAAAATATAACAATCAAGTAGGTCGTTAAGCATGAAAATTGTTGCAGAGATATTTAAAGAACAAATCTATAATTTACCCAAGATATTTAAACTAGCGATATATAATATGAAGAGTCAATACGCTAATCATTATCTTGGTGTATTTTGGAATATATTACAGCCTATGCTTCAAGTAGCTGTATATTATCTTGTATTTGGGTTAGGTTTAAGAGGGGATGCAAGTGCTCAAGTTGTAGGTGTTCCCTTTTTAGTGCATTTAATTTCAGGTTTGTTCCCATGGCTGTTTATATCCCAAGGAATTAATACTGGAGCAGCTGCCATACAAGGTAATGTTGGTCTATTATCCAAAATGAAGTTCCCATCTTCAATATTTATCTCTATAGCTTTAACAAATAATATGATTAATCTGATGATTACTTCGTCTATATTATTTGTTATTTCTGTTATAAATGGTTATGTACCATGGTGGCATTATTTCTGGTTTATATATTTTATCGTTGCATCATTTGCGATTATTTTTGGTATTTCATTAATAATGAGTACTTTAGTTATTATTATACGAGATACTAAAAACTTATTACAAAATATTATAAGAATGCTATTCTTTATGACACCAATATTTTGGGCTATGGAAGAAGCACATGGTATTTTACAAAGAATTGCGAGCTTAAATCCTTTCGCATATTTAGTAGGTGTGTACAGAACATCCTTTGTACATGGTAATGTTTCAATATATGGTCAATGGCATGACCATATTTATTTCTGGTTAATTACAATATTATTAATATTAATTGGTTCACTTGTTCACTCAAGATTTAAACGAAGATTACTAGACTACTTATAGGGTGTTTTTGAAATGACAAAGAAATTACTTATGATTTCACAAAATTTTTATCCTGAACTTGGCTCTGCTGCAAATAGAATGAGAATGATGTTTAAAGCTTTTAAGACTAAAGGCACAGATCCGACGATGTTAACAACTGAACCAACATATCCAAATAGAGATTTGTTTCAAGATAGTTCATATTTTACAGATGAAGATTTAAATGAACTAGAACATAGTAAAATTATAAGAATGAAAATGCACGGTAATAAACAAAATAGCAACTTTATTATGAGATTGGTTTATTATATTGAACAATATATGCGTCTTCGAATTTACTTGAAAATGCATGATAAAGATTATGACTATGTCTATGTATCAAGTCCTAATATATTTTTAGCTTGGGCTACTTTATTTTTTAAAAAAAGTAAACATCCAACTTATGTTCTGGAAATTCGTGACTTATGGCCAGATAGTGTAAATGGATTAAAACACGTTAATATTAGTCTATTTATGCCATTACTTAAGTATCTAGAAAGAAAAATGTATAATGAAGCAGACAAAATTGTTATAAATAATGAAGCATTTAGATCTCATATTCAGTCAAAATTAAAAACAAAAATACCTATATTTTATTTACCTAATGGTTTATCGAAAACTGAATTGAAAACAGAAGAAAAGTATCGTGATTTCAGTGTTATATATACTGGAAATATTGGATATGCTCAAGATGTAAACCAGTTAATAGAGATTTGCAAAAAGTTAAATGAAAAGAAAATTAGTTTAACAGCAATCGTGTATGGTGTACAAGCTGCTAAATTTAGAGATGCAGTCCGTGAATTACCATACATTCAATTACAGAAACCTTTAGGTAGAAGTGAGTGTTTAAAAGAAATAGCAAAACATCATGTTTCACTTTCTATATTAGAATCATCTGAAGTTTTTATGAACGTTATGCCAGGTAAAATTATAGATTCAATCGGTGTGGGGACACCGCCTATATCTAATATTAGCGGTCCTACAGAAGCGATTATTCAAAAATATAATTTAGGATTTGCGAGAAAACAATGTTCCGTTAATACAATTGTTAATGAAATAGAATCATTAAAGCGTAATGAAAAATCATTAATTCAAAAATCCGAAAATGCGAAAAAATATAGGGATGAACACTTAATATGGGAAGACAATATTGAAAAATTAATTGCTTTTTTAAGAAAAGGTGAGACGCATGACACAAACATATAAAATCAAATGTGAAAATGTATCTAAAGTATATGATTTAAATGTTAGTAGAAAAGATAAATTATTATCATTATTTACGTTTGGATTAAGTTATAAATCAAAACCATATTATGCTCTTCATGATATTTCGTTTGAAGTTGAAGAAGGCACATCAGTTGGAATAATAGGGTTAAATGGTTCAGGAAAATCAACTTTATCAAATATATTAGGTGGGGTTATCGAACCTTCATCAGGCTCAGTTTATACAAATGGTAAGCCATCTTTAATTGCTATAGGTGCAGGTTTGAATCCCGATTTCACAGGTGAAGAGAATATACATTATAAATGTTTGATGCATGGTATGTCTCAAAAAGAAATCAATGAAAAATTTGATGATATCGTTCAGTTTAGTGAATTAGATGATTTTATTTATCAACCTTTAAAGTCATATTCTAGCGGTATGAAATCAAGACTTGGCTTTGCAATAGCGATTCATACTGATCCTGATATTTTGATTGTCGATGAAGCATTATCAGTAGGTGATGAAACATTTTCTAATAAGTGTATTGAAAAAATGCATGAATTACAAGAACAAGGTAAAACAATCTTTTTTGTATCACATTCTGCAGGTCAAATTAAGAAAATGTGTAAAAAAGCAATATGGATTCATTACGGTGAAATGGTTGCATATGGAGAAGTACAAGAAGTAGTTAAAAGATATGTTAATCTCATACAAAAAGTTAAAAAGAAATCTAAAAAAGAGCAGTTAGAATATAAACGTATAAAAATCCAGCAACAAAGAGAAAAAGAAGTAAATGAAAAAGATGTTCATAAAGAGAAAAGACCTATAAGTTTATTAGCAATGATAGGCATGCTCAGCATCGCTTGGATATACGTTATGCTATTTCAAGTAGGCATTTTATAATTTAATTATTTCAATTTTAAATGGGGTAATAGAATGAAGAAAGTAACAATGTTTGTGTGGAATCATTTTACGAATGATGCAAGGGTCAATAGAGAGTGTACTACTTTAGCTGAAACAGGATATAATGTTGATCTAATCGCAATAAATGACCCGAAAAACCCAATGATTACAGCTTATGAAGAAATATCTGAAAGGTTCAGAGTACATAGAGTAAAACGTTATCCTTGGATACTACAAGCTTATCAAGATTATGGAAAGAAATTTTTACTTGTAGTTGCAGGTGTGCAAATTGCTATAATACCAAGTTTATTTTATGTCAGCTTCACATTAATGTCTGCATATTTAATGTCTTTATTATTAGCGGCTGGAATGATTAAATTTAAAAAAGTGAGAAAGTGGTTTATAAACAGTGCGATTATCATAAGAATGATTGTAAAAGGCTATATACAAAATGCCGATATTTATCATGCTAATGATTTAAATACATTACCACAAGCAATTGTCTGCTCTAAATTGAGGTTTAAACCGAAACCACTCATTTATGATAGTCACGAAGTACAATCAGATAGAACAGGCTATAATAAAGAAAAAATTAAAAAGATTGAATCATATATGCTTAAATTTGTTGATCAAATGATTGTAGAGAATCATACAAGAGCAGCATATAACGAAAAAATATATCATTTTTATCCGAAGACTTTATATAATTACTCTGAAAAATATGATATTCAAGATAAACCTAAAATAAATTTACACGAATTAATAGGTATTTCGAAAAATGAAAAAATATTACTATATCAAGGTGGATTACAACAAGGTAGAGGGCTTGAACTATTAATAGAAGCTATGGATCAAATAGAAGAAGGGCATTTGCTATTTATAGGCGGAGGTAAGCTAACACAATCGTTAAAAGATCAAAGTAAACAATCGGCTCAGTCCTCTAGAATACATTTTCTTGATAAAGTTCCATTTCAACAATTACCTTCTTATACGAGAGAAGCTTATTTAGGTTTTCAAGTATTACAAAATATATGTTTTAATCACTATTCAGCTAGTTCAAATAAATTATTTGAATATATGATGGCACATGTACCAGTTGTGAGTTGTGACTTTCCTGAAATTCAGAAAGTTGTAGAAGAAACAAATACAGGAATTGTAATAGATTCACATAATGTAAATGAAATAGCAAAAGCAGTTAATAAACTTGTTAAAAACCCTCAATTAAGAAGTGAAATGAGTGAAAATACTAAAGTAGCTAAAGAAATATATAATTGGGAAAATGAGAAAGTTAAATTATTAGATATTTACAACGAATTTGCTCCATTAACTCGTGAAGATTATGAAACAAGTTTAATATAAATATTATTTAATAGAGATAATTACGCCATTAGTTGCATGTAAAGCTAATGGCGTGTTTTATTACCTTGAGTTTTATAAATAGAGGGATTACAATAATAGCATTAATGAATTATAAGTGGGGGCAAAAGTAAAGGTTATGTATATTAAAAAAAGTATAGAAAATGTTTGTAATTATATTAAGTCAGATAACAATAAGGAAGCAATGATATTATTAAGAGATATTGAAGCAAATCTCGTTAGATATGATTTTGAAATTATGGGTAATGGATTTTTACAATTTGCAGAATTATATAAAACAAAGAAAAATAGGAGAAAGGCAATTGAAATGTATCAGAAAGCTATTATTTATTTCAGAGAAACAAATAATACCGATAAAATAGCTGAAATAAGTAAAGACTTTGAAAATCTTATAATGTAATTGATTTACATAAAGAAACAGTCGCAGTTCTTATTAGTAAGAACTGCGACTGTTTTATTTATTTAAACTTAGATTTTTATTATAGGTGAGAGCTGTGTCCACCAACCATAACCCAATAAGTACCGATTACAATAATTAAAGTAATGATTACTGCGAAGAGTACTTTGAATGCAGTTGCTCGACCGTCTCGTCCTTCTGTTAAGTGCATAAACATTAACAATTGTACAAGTGCCTGAATAAAAGCAAATCCAACAATAATTGAAGTTCTTACTTGTAGAGACATGCCAGTGTATAACATAACGTAAACAGCTAACAATGTAAGTACAATTGAGAATATTAAACCGACTGTATGATTTACGACTGTTTTATTCATGATCCACTCACCATCCCTACAAGATAAACTAGTGTAAAGATAAAGATCCATACAACATCTAGGAAGTGCCAATATAAACTACCTATGAAAATTTTAGGTGCGTTATGTTCATTTAAACCACGTCTAGCAATTTGGATTAAAACTCCTGAAATCCAGAATATACCTACAGTTACGTGAAGTCCGTGTGTTCCTAGTAAAATAAAGAACGCAGACCAGAATGAACCTAATTGAGCTGTAACACCTTCACCTACATAATGGGTAAATTCATATAATTCAAATCCAACGAATCCTGCACCAAGTAAAACGGTAATAATCATCCAAATCATCATCATTTTAACATTTTCTTTACGCATAAAGTAAACAGCTATACCACATGTGTAACTACTTACTAATAGTAAGAATGTCATTATCATGACTAAAGGTAATTCAAATAGTTCAGGCGTTGAAGCGCCACCATAAGAACCACTTTTTTGTAAGACTAGGAATGTTGCAAATAATGTACCGAATAACGCAATTTCAGCAGTAAGAAAGACCCAAAATCCGAGTTTATTTAATTGGCCTGTTTCATTAACAGTATCAATTGTATTATGTTGCTCATTACTCATCTTTATTGTCCTCCTTTTCCTTAAGTTCTTGTTCGCGTAATTCGCGTAATTTTGCTTCATTTTCTTCTAGCTCTTCAGCATGAATGTGGTAGCCATAGTCTTCTTGGAAACTTCTCCAAAACATACATGCTATAACTCCAATTAAGAATATAATTGCAGGTATATAAGTTTCAAATACTAAGAAGAAACCTCCGAATAAGAAACTAACTGCCATCCAGAATCCAACGTGTGTATTGTTAGGCATATGAATATCTTCATAATTTCTATTATCAAGATAATGTTTGCCATTTTGTTTCATTTCTACAAATGTTTCAGTGTCATACCACTCAGGTGTGATAGCAAAGTTATAGTGTGGTGGAATTGCTGATGCAGTAGACCATTCTAATGTTCTACCTAAGCCATCCCAGTTATCGCCTGTAGCTTCACGTTTTGCTCTACCGAAGCTGTATACTACGTTCCAAATTAATGCTAAGAATCCAATACCCATCAAGAATGCACCGATTGTTGAGATGAAGTTTAATGTGAACCATCCATCTTCAGGTACATATTGATATAGTCGACGAGGCATACCATCTAAACCTAATAGGAATTGTGGTAAGAAACATAGGTTAAAGCCTAATGTAAATGTCCAGAATAACCATTGGTTGATCTTTTCATTTAATTTGTAACCAAACATTTTTGGATACCAGAATATTAAACCAGCGAAACAAGCGAATACTACAGCTGCAATAATTACGTAGTGGAAGTGTGCGACTAAGAAATACGTATTATGATACTGATAGTCAGCTGCTGCCATTGCTAGCATAACACCTGTTACTCCACCTAAAGTAAAGTTAGGGATAAACGCTAAAGCGAATAACATTGGTGATTCAAAGGTGATTCGACCTTTAAATAGGGTGAATAGCCAGTTGAATATTTTAACACCCGTTGGTATTGCGATTAACATAGTTGAAATTGAGAAGAATGAGTTAACTAATGCGCCATTACCCATAGTGAAGAAATGGTGAACCCAAACTAAGAAACTTAAGAATGCAATACCGCCTGTTGCCCAAACCATGCTTTGATGTCCAAACAAACGTTTACGAGCAAATGTTGGAATAATCTCTGAGAACATACCAAATGCAGGTAATACAAGTATATATACTTCAGGATGACCCCAAACCCAGAAGAAGTTTGCCCATAACATAGGCATACCACCATTTGCTATTTCAAAGAAGCTCGTTCCCATTAAACGGTCAAATGTCATTAAAGCAAGTGCGACAGTTAAAATAGGGAAAGCTAGAATAATTATTAATGACGTAATTAAAGTCGTTATTGTAAACATAGGGATTTCCATAAATTTCATTGATTTAGTACGTAATTTAAGGATAGTAACAAAGAAGTTAATACCTGTCATTAATGTACCAATACCTGCAATTTGTATTGCAATTAAATAATAGTTAATCCCAGTACCTGGACTGAAGTCAGTTGCTAATGGTGCATAGTTTGTCCAACCAGCAGCTGGCGCACCGCCAAGTACGAATGAAATATTGAATAATCCCATTCCTGCAGCAAATAACCAGAAACTCAAGTTATTTAACATAGGGAATGCAACGTCACGAGCACCAATTTGTAATGGAACAACCACGTTCATTAAACCGATTAAGAATGGCATAGCCATAAAGATAATCATGATTACACCGTGAGTTGTAAAGATTTCGTTATAGTGCTGTGACTCTAGTAATGTATTGTCTGGTGTCATTAATTGTAGACGAATAAGTAAAGCATCTACACCACCACGGAAGAACATTAGGATAGCAGAAATAATATACATAATCCCAATTTTCTTATGGTCGACAGATGTTAGCCATTCTGAATATAACCAATTCCATTTTTTATAGTAAGTTAAACCACCAACAACGCATATACCTGTTAATACAAGTAGAACTTGTGCCATTGTGATCATCCAGTCACTTTGGATGATGAGTTCATGCCATGGAAAATTCATTACTTGTCACCTCCATGGTTTTTATTAGAAGATTGTTTGTTACCTTTTTCATCTTCATTTTTTGCATCTTCTGATATTTTTTCCATTTCATCCATATGATGTTCTTCTTCTTTCTTGAATTCACTATCATATTTCTCGTTATTTTTAAGAATCATAGGTTTCATTCCATGACGTTCGTAGTTAGGGTTAGTAACCGTAACTTTACGTGGAGGGAGAACTGGTTTTTCAGTTACACCTTCACTTTCATCATAGAAGTTTGGATCTTTTGGTTCATAACGGTAACGTTTATAAGCATGGAAGATGTATTCTGGGTCTGCTGCTGGATCTACATATGCTAAGTGTGTTCCGCTATAAGTAAGTTCCTGATTCTTTGTTGTCGGAAGAATTTGATGATCAAATGTATCTTGATCTATTGTTTTACGTTTTTGCGATTTAGATACCCATTTATCGTAATCTTCGTTACTTACTGAATTTACGTTAAATGTTTGTCTTGAGAAACCTTCACCATTAAAGTTTGAGTTTCTACCTTTGAAAGTACCTGTCTCATTTGCTTCTAAAGTCCAATCCATAGTCATACTTGTCATGGCATATTTTTGACCACCTAGTTGAGGTACCCAAAAACTAGTCATTGTATCCATTGACTGTAGCTTGAATAATACAGGACGGTTTTCTGGTATCGTTACGTGATTTACTGTTTCTACTTTTTCCTCTGGATAACTGAAGAACCATTTGAAACCAGCGCTCGTTGCATAAATAACGACGGGCTCGTCTTCTGATTTTGGTGCTTCTTCATAGTTATATAGAGATTTAACTGTAGGTACAGCCAATATCACTAATATGATAACAGGAATAATAAACCATACTGCTTCTAAAATGAGATTGTGATGCATTGTACCTGATGTTACATTTTTTGTTTTTCTATATTTAATGATAAATATTAAAAACAAAATTAAGACCACTACGACAATGAAGACCATCATAATAATTGAGAAAATAATTAAGAAATGTGAATCTTCCGCCATGGGTCCTTTAGGGTTTAATACTTCTAAGTTTGAACAACCACTAAGTAAAATACCTAGGGTTGACATGAGAAGTATTGACTTTAACTTTGCCACGTTTTTTACCTCCCATTTTCTATATACCTATATATATGGCTAGACCTTAATTTTAAAGGATTTATCCATATTTACAAGGCTATTTAAAGCCTTGTAAGCATTGTTTCCAATAAATGCATTGCTCTAGCTTTGATATGACGCTATTAAACCTAATTGTTAAATTTTTGTGTACTTTTTGAATTGAATAAGGAAATAATAAATTTCCCCTTTTTATTAATAATTTCAATGATTTTTCTTTAAATTTAGTGAAGTTTGTATATACAATTTTATATTATAAAAAACATAAATAAAAGAGATAAAAAAGAAAGACTTCTAATTTTTAGAAGTCTTTCTTTTTAGAATATTATTTTACTGTAATTGTTCTACCTTGTGCTGTAATATGTCCGTCTTTATCTGATACAGCGTAACCAACTTTATATTTACCTGGTTTATTTGTGTTAACTTCACCGCTTGTAACGATGTCTGAAGTTAAATCATCGCCAGAATTAGATTTTGCTTTAACATCTTTAAGTAAATCGAAGTCTTCACCTTTATTTACTGTAATATCTTTAACACCTGTTAATTCAGGTTTAGGTGCTAAGTCACCGTCGTTAACATACACGCCTCGTTTATACGTGTAATAGTAACCATCTGAATCTTTTACGTGATAAGTAATGTATTGTAAACCAGTTTTTGAAGTGTCGATATCACCTTTAACAGTTACTTTATCCGTTATATCTCCATCTTTTTTATCTAAAGCTTTAACGCCTTTCATAGGATCAAAGTTATCACCTTGATACACTAAGTCTTTAGTTGGGACAGTAATTAGTGGCATATTTTCATCTAAGTCTTTTTTAGAAGTTTCTTTATTAGATGCTACTTCTGCTTTTTCTTTATTTTTATCTTTAGAAGCTTTATCTTTTGACCCATTTAATGAACCTTCTTCTACTACATAAACATAGTGCCATTTCGTTCTATAAGCACCGTCAGAATCAGTAACTTTATATTGAACTTTGTATTTTCCTAATTTTGAAGTATCAACATCGCCAGTTACTTTTATTTTTTTAGTTAAATCTCCATCTTCTTTATCAAATGCTTTAATTCCTTTTAATAAATCATAGTCAGAGCCTTTTTCAACTACGTCGCCTTCAACACCTTTAATTTCAGGTAAGCTGTTTCCAGTTGTGTTTGCAGTTAGTGAAGGTGTAACAAGTGTTGCAGAAACACCTAAGACAGTTAATGATTGTATTAATTTATTCATCATAATATTATGTACTCCTTTGTTGTAAGGTTATAAGGAAAGGATAACATTTTTTTAAGTTGATTTCCTTATAGTTACAAGATTATCGCAAACTTGTAACATTTACATCGACCTTAAGACCGATATCTACTATTAAGGAGTGTAGAGTGTATCTTTTAGATTATTTTTGGGTACGATATCACTTAAAGTATATTGATCTAGCGTTTTGAGGTATTCATTTAATGCGTGGTGGAGTGCACCTTTGAGGCCACAATTTAGAGCGATAGGGCAAGTGTTCGTTTCCATATTGAAGCATTCGACTAGTTCGAAATGTTCTTCTGTTTGTCGAACAAGTGTACCGATATTTATGTCTTCAGGTGATAGATTAAGCGTAATTCCGCCATTTCTACCTCTGACTGATTTTAAATAACCTAATTTAACAAGTTGATGAACAATTTTTGTTAGATGGTTCTTAGATATACCATAAAAGTTTGCTATTTCTTCTATTTGAGATTGTTTCTTTTGTTGAGCAAGGTACATGAGAACTCGTAATGAATAATCCGTATATTGGGTGAGTTTCATAGGTCAGACCTCCTTATAATATACTTATTATACTTATTATTTATAACTTTACCAACAATTCAGATTGAAATATAAAAATGACAATTTTGTAAACAAACTGATAATTTATTGAATTACATTGTGAAACTATTTACAATTAAAGATGTATTTAAAATATATCTTTAAGAGGGGGCCTTCTGATGTTATCAGAACAAACTAGAGAAATAGTAAAACAAACAGTGCCTGTATTGGAACAGCACGGAACTGAAATTACAAAAGTATTTTACACAAGAATGTTTGAAGCA
This sequence comes from Mammaliicoccus lentus, assembly GCF_002902755.1. Classification (GTDB taxonomy): domain Bacteria; phylum Bacillota; class Bacilli; order Staphylococcales; family Staphylococcaceae; genus Mammaliicoccus; species Mammaliicoccus lentus. The sequence goes on from NZ_PPRS01000032.1 coordinate 32,021, forward strand.
CATCCTGAATTATTGAACATTTTCAACAAATCTAACCAAAAACAAGGTAAACAACAAACAGCTTTAGCACAAACAGTTTTAGCGGCTGCAAAACATATTGATAATTTAGGTGCTATCGTTCCTAATGTTAATCAAATTGCACATAAACACCGTGCTTTACAAGTTAAAGAAGAGCATTATCCAATAGTGGGGGAATACTTATTAAAAGCTATTAAAGAAGTACTTGGAGATGCAGCTACAGATGAAATTATGAATGCGTGGGAAGAAGCATACGGTGAAATAGCAAGTGTATTTATTTCAATGGAAAAAGAAATGTATGAAAAAGCAGCTTGGGATGGTTTCCAACCGTTTAAAATTACGAATATCTTAAATCAAGGTACGACAATGAAATCATTTGAAGTAGAACCAGAAGTTGCATTAGAAATACCAGAATTAGTAGCTGGACAATATATAACAGTGCGTGTGAAACCTGAAAATGATGAAAATCTAGCATTAAGACACTATTCTCTTTATTCTGTTGAAAATGATGGAACATTAAAATTCGCTGTTAAAAAAGAAGGTACAGGAGAGAAAAAAGGTATCGTGTCACATGAATTACACGATAATACTTCTATAGGTGATAGTATTGAAATTTCAGCACCAGCAGGGGACTTTAAAGTGAATTCAGAAGCTGGTAAAGAATTGTTATTATTATCTTCTGGTGCAGGTGTTACACCAATGCTTGCTATGTTAGAAGATGAAGCTAAAAAAGGAAGACAAGTACATTTTGTACATGTTAATGAAAGTGAAGCAGATGTTCCGTTTAAAACTGAGCTTACAGAAATTAACGAAAAATATGATAACGTCGATGTAACTTATCATTTGAAATTAAGAGACGGATATTTAACAAGCGATTCTTTACAACATTGGATTAATGAAAATACTGACATTTATTTATGTGGTGGTATATTATTTATGGATACAATATTCGATGAATTTGCTAAATTAAATATTAGTCAATCAGATGTTAACTTCGAACCATTCGGTCCAAAAATGAGTATTACAAACGTATAATACGAACAAAAGTGAATTAATTAAAAAAGCCTTAACCCAGTTGTAATCATTCTGTACAACAAAGCGTTAAGGCTTTTTCTTATTCTATATTATTTTTCCATTTTTCAGCTAACAGTGTGTTGTTTAATACCATTGTAATCGTTAATGGACCAACACCACCTGGTACTGGCGTAATAGCACTCGCAACTTCTTTTACTGCTTCAAAGTCTACGTCACCTTTCAGTTTTCCATTTTCATCTGGTGTGTTACCAACATCTACAATGACTGCTCCTGATTTTACTAAATCTTTTGTAACAAGATGTACACGGCCAACAGCACTAACGATAACATCAGCTTGCTTTAGAACTTCTTCTGTATTTGTTGATTTGGAATGTAATAAAGTAACGGTAGCATCTTGATCTGTTAATAATTTACTTACTGGTTGCCCAACTATATGACTTCTGCCTATAACAGCAACATTCTTACCTTTTAAGTCTATATCAGCATGTTTTAATATTTCCATTATACCTAATGGAGTACATGGAATAAATGTACGCTCACCAGTATATAATCTTCCTATGTTGATAGGATTAAAACCATCTACATCTTTATCTGGGTTAATGGCTTCTAGTACTTTTGCTTCTGATACTTGCTTTGGTAAAGGTACTTGAACTAATATACCACTCACTGAATCATCATTGTTTAAGCGTTCTAACTCATTTAACACTTCTTCTTCCGAAGATGATTCATCCATATGTACTATTTCAGAAATCATGCCAATTTTTTCAGCTGCTTTCTTTTTAGAATTAACATAACTCTGGCTCGCACCGTCATTTCCAACAAGAATAACAGATAGTTTAGGTACGATATTTTGTTCTTTTAATTTTTCCACTTCACTTTGTAGACCACTTCTGTATGCTTTTGCAATCTCTTTACCATCTAATATTTTTGCTGACATATAAATCCTCCTAAATTATAAATCGAACTTTAACATTGTTTACATAGTAAATTATGTCGTTAATACGAACATAAATCAAATATTTTTGTATAAAAATATAAAAATGTTCGTTTTTCCATTGAAAATAGCAAAATCAATTGTTATGCTATATCTGTAATATACACAATGAAACTTTAACATTTCAACTAATTGAAAGGGTGACAAAGATGAAAGTGGCAGTAATAATGGGTAGTTCTTCCGACTGGGCAATCATGAAAGAAGCATGTGACATGCTTGATTATTTTGGTATTGAATATGAAAAAGAAGTCGTGTCTGCTCATAGAACACCATTAAAAATGGTCGATTATGCTAAGAGTGCAACAAAAAATAACATAGATATTATTATTGCTGGTGCCGGTGGTGCAGCTCATTTACCAGGAATGGTAGCGTCATTAACGACTGCTCCTGTTATAGGCGTGCCAATAGAATCTAAAAGTTTAAAAGGTCTAGATTCTTTATTATCTATAGTTCAAATGCCAGGAGGTATTCCTGTTGCTACAACAGCTATAGGTAAAGCAGGTAGTAAAAATGCTGGCATTCTTGCAGCTAGAATGATAGGTATGCACGATAATAAAGTTAGACATCAATTAGTTAAATATGAAGAAAGTTTAGTTGATAAAGTGGAGGAAATGCAAAATGACTTATTATAACCTTGAAGCAGGTGACATGATAGGTATTGTAGGTGGCGGCCAACTAGGAAAGATGATGGCACAATCGGCACAAAAAATGGGGTTTAAAGTTGCAATACTAGATCCTGACGAGAATTGTCCAGCTCAATATGTAGCACATGAATTTATCAATGCGGCATATTCAGACGATTTAGCTCTTAAACGTTTAGGTGAAATTTCAAAAGTAATTACTTACGAATTTGAAAATATTGATGCACATCAATTAGAAACACTCTCTAACCAATTTAATATTCCTCAAGGAAGTGAAACAGTAGCTTTATTACAAGACAGATTAACTGAAAAACAAACATTACAAGAAGCAAACGTAAATATTGTTCCTTTTATAGAAGTTAAAGAAATATCTGATCTTAAGGAAGCTATTGATGAAATTGGACTTCCATTTATAATCAAAACGCGTTTTGGTGGATATGACGGTAAAGGTCAGTTAATTATACGTGAAAAGAGCGAACTAGAAGAAGCACGCAAATTAGTCACTGATACACCATGCGTTGTAGAAAAGTTTATTTCCCTTAATAAAGAAGTATCTATTACGGCAACACGTGATATATACAATCAAACAGTTTATTTTCCACTACAAGAGAATGAACATAGAAATCAAATATTATACAAAACGGTTGTTCCAGCACGAGTAGATTTAGAAAACAAAGCAATAGAAGAAGTTAAAAAAATTATGACTAAGCTCCATTTTGTAGGAACTTTTACAGTCGAATTTTTTGTAACAAACGATCAAGATTTATTTGTTAATGAGATTGCACCGAGACCACATAATTCAGGTCATTATTCAATAGAAGCTTGTGATTATTCTCAATTCGATACACATATTCTTGCTGTGGCTGGATGGCACTTACCTAAGCAAATCTCATTATTGAAACCAGCGATTATGATGAATTTATTAGGTCAAGATGTGAACTTATTATATGAAACTTTTTACAAACATCCGGAATGGCACGTTCATTTGTACGGTAAAAAAGTAAATAAAACAAATCGTAAGATGGGTCATATCACAAAATTAACAGAAGACTTAAATAAAGATGAAGCGATGTTTAACAATTTGTTTGAAGGGCGGAACAATTAAATGACTCTATTATATGAAGGAAAAGCAAAAAGAGTTTTTAACACCGAGAAATCAAATATTTTAAGAATTGAATATAAAGATGAAGTCACAGCTGGCAACGGTGCAAAAAAAGATGAAATGACTGGTAAAGGTCGTTTAAATAATCTTATTACATCTAAAATTTTTGGAATTTTGCAAACAAGAGACATCGAAAGTCATTTTGTTGAAAAACTATCAGATACGGAACAATTAGTAAAAGCAGTAGAAATATTTCCATTAGAAGTAGTTGTACGTAATGTAGCAGCTGGTTCCATTTGCAAAAGACTTGGTTTTGAAAAAGGACATCAATTTGAAAAGCCATTACTAGAATTGTTTTATAAGAAAGACGAATTAAATGACCCACTTATTACAGATGACCATGTAGAACTATTAAATATTGCTACAACAGAACAATTAGAAGTTATTAAAAATAAGGCATTACAAGTTAACACAGTTTTAAGTGAAATCATGGAAGAAATGAATCTTTTATTAGTGGATTTCAAAATAGAGTTTGGGTATACAGCTGACGGCGAAATCTTGTTAGCAGATGAGATATCTCCAGATACATGCCGTATATGGGATAAAGATACTCATGAAAACTTTGATAAAGATGTATATAGAGAAGACACTGGATCATTAATTGATACGTATGAAACTTTTTATAATAAATTGGAGGAACTATAAAATGAAAAATATTGAATTGCACATTACATTACAAGGACAAGTTTTAGATACACAAGGACAAGCATTGAATAGAGCTGTACACGATTTAGGTTATGAGCAAGTCAATAATATTAGAGTAGGTAAAGTAATATACATGACAGTTGAAGAAACAGATGAAGCAACAATCCATAATATCGTTAATACACTTAGTGAAAAATTATTTGCGAATACTGTAATTGAAGAATATAGTTTTAAAATTTTAGAAGATAAGGAGAACGCATAATGAAATTAGCTGTATTAGTCTTCCCAGGTTCAAATTGTGACCGCGACATGTACAATGCTGCTACACGTTCTGGAGTTGAAGCGGAGTATGTTGATTATAGAGAAACATCTTTAAAAGGTTTTGATGGTGTTCTGATACCAGGCGGTTTTTCATTTGGTGACTACTTAAGATCAGGAGCTATGGCTAGAGTTGCTCCAATTATAAAAGAAGTTAAAAGACTAGCAGAAGAAGGGAAACCAGTATTAGGTGTTTGTAATGGCTTCCAAATTTTAACTGAAATCGGATTATTGCCAGGTGCGCTTTTGCATAATGATGATCATTTATTCGTTAGCAGAAATGAAGAATTAACGATTGTTAATAATCAAACAAAATTTACGCATCAATATGATGAAAATGAAACAGTTGTATATCCAGTTGCGCATGGCGAAGGCCACTACTATTGTACGGATGAAATGTATGAAGAATTGAAAAAACATAATCAAATTATTTTAACGTACCAAGATAATCCAAATGGTTCATACAAAGATATAGCAGGGATTACAAATATAGAAGGTAACGTTTGTGGTATGATGCCACATCCTGAGAGAGCTATGGAAACATTACTTGGCTCAGATAGCGGTGTTAAGTTATTTCAATCTATGATCGAAAGTTGGAGGGAACAACATGTCTAAGTTTTTAGAACCGAGTATTAAAGAAATCGAAACTGAACATTTATATAGAGATATGGGATTAACGGATGAAGAGTATCAAAAAGTTATAAGCATATTAGGAAGAAAACCTAATTTCACTGAAATTGGTATTTTCTCAGTTATGTGGAGTGAACATTGTTCTTATAAACATTCTAAACCATTTCTTAAACAGTTTCCTACAACTGGAGAACGCGTATTAATGGGACCTGGTGAAGGTGCAGGTGTTGTAGATATTGGTGATAATCAAGCAGTAGTATTTAAAGTTGAATCTCATAACCACCCTTCAGCAATTGAACCTTATCAAGGTGCAGCTACTGGTGTAGGCGGTATTATCCGTGACATCGTATCTATCGGTGCTAGACCAATTTCATTATTAAATAGTTTAAGATTTGGTGAATTATCAAATAAAACAAACCGTAGATTATTTAGTGGAGTTGTAAAAGGGATAGGTGGTTACGGAAACTGTATAGGAATCCCAACTGTAGCTGGTGAAATTGAATTTGATGAAAGATATGATGGTAATCCTCTTGTTAACGCAATGTGTGTAGGTATTATTGATCACGATAAAATTCAAAAGGGCACTGCAAAAGGTAAAGGCAATCCAGTAATATATGTAGGTTTAAAAACTGGTAGAGATGGCATTCATGGTGCAACTTTTGCTTCTGAGGAATTGAGTGAAGCATCTGAAAGTAAAAGACCTTCAGTACAAATAGGCGACCCATTCGTTGGTAAAAAATTAATGGAAGCAACACTAGAAGCAATTACATATCCTGAGCTTGTAGGTATTCAAGATATGGGTGCAGCAGGTTTAACTTCTTCATCTTCTGAAATGGCAGCAAAAGGTGGTAGTGGTATTCATCTACATTTAGAAAAAGTTCCAACAAGAGAAGAGGGTATTTCACCATATGAAATGATGTTGTCTGAAACTCAAGAACGTATGTTACTTGTAGTTGAAAAAGGAACAGAACAAAAATTCTTAGATTTATTTGAACATCATGAATTAGATTCTGCAGTAATTGGAGAAGTAACTGATACAAACCGCTTCGTTTTATCTTATGAAGATGAAGTTTATGCAGATATACCTGTAGAACCTTTAGCAGACGAAGCACCTGTGTATATTTTAGAAGGTAAAACACCTAAGTATGAAACAAAAGCTAATAAATATGAAGATATTGATGTAAAAGATGTATTTAATCAATTAATTAGTCATCCAACTATAGCTTCAAAAGAATTTGCTTATGAACAATACGATCAACAAGTTGGGGCAAATACTATACGCAAACCAGGTATTCACGCTGGTGTCGTTAGAGTAGAAGGTACTAAAAAAGCAATTGCTTCAACTATTGATGGCGAAGCTAGATATGTTTTCAATAATCCTTATGAAGGTGGAAAAATGGTTGTTGCAGAAGCGTATCGTAACCTGATTTCAGTCGGTGCAACGCCTTTAGCAATGACTGATTGTTTAAATTATGGTTCACCAGAAAAACCAGAAATATATCAACAATTAGCTGATTCAACAAAAGGGATGGCAGAAGCTTGTGAAATACTCAAAACACCAGTAGTTTCAGGTAACGTTTCCTTGTATAACGAAACAAAAGGTACTTCAATATTCCCAACACCAGTTATTGGTATGGTTGGTTTAATTGAAGATGTAGAATATTTAAATGATTATAAACCTCAAGCTTCAGAACGTATTTATCTAGTAGGCGACACTGAAAATAACTTTGGTGGAAGTCAAATCGAAAAACTTCTATATAGAGATGTTAACCATGAACATTGTGAAATAGATTTAAATACAGAAGTACAAAGAGGAGAAACAATTAAAAAAGCAATTGTAGATGGGAAAGCGTCACATGTACAAGCATTAGGTAAAGGCGGAATCGCAATAGGCTTAGCTAAACTTAGCGCACACTTTAATTTAGGAGTTGAAGTTAATTTAGAACTTACAAACGCACAATTGTTTAGTGAAACACAAGGTCGATATATTGTCGTAGCAAAAGAAGGCGAAACAATAGATATCGATGGTGCAATTGAAATTGGTAAATTAACTGACGATACGCAATTTAAACTATCGAACCAAACTACACAATTAACTGTCGACGTGAAGAATATAAGGGAACAATTGAAAGGGGCAATTGGCCAATGCATGAAATCAAAAGTCTAAATGAGGAATGTGGCGTGTTTGGTATATGGAATCATCCAGAGTCAGCACAATTAACATATATGGGCTTACACAGTTTACAACATAGAGGTCAAGAAGGAGCAGGAATTGTTGGGTCAAATGGCAATGAATTAAAGGGTGAACGTGGTTTAGGCTTATTATCAGAAGCGATTTCTGATGCGCAATTAGAATCTTTCAAAGATTATAACCATGCAATAGGACACGTGAGATATGCGACATCTGGCAATAAAGGAATAGAAAACATTCAGCCATTTTTATACCATTTTTACGATATGAGTGTTGGCGTTTGCCATAACGGTAACTTAGTAAATGCACAAAGTTTGAGAAAAAAACTAGAAAAAGATGGCGCGATTTTTCACTCTTCATCAGATACAGAAGTGATTATGCACCTAATCAGACGAAGCAAAGCAACTGATTTCGAAGGAAGTTTAAAAGAAAGTTTAAACATAATTAAAGGCGGATTTACGTTTGCATTACTAACTAAAGATGCATTATATGGAGCAGTTGATCCAAATGCCATTAGACCTTTAGCGGTAGGTCGAATGAAAACTGGAGCTTATATTATAGCTAGTGAAACATGTGCAATCGATGTATTAGGCGCTGAATTTGTAAGGGATATACATGCAGGAGAATATGTTGTGATTAATGACGACGGAATAAGAGTAGAATCTTACACTAAACAAACCTCAACAGCGATTTCAGCTATGGAATATATTTATTTTGCAAGACCAGATTCAACAATTGCAGGTAAAAATGTTCATGCAGTCCGTAAAGAATCAGGAAAACGTTTAGCTGACGAAAGCCCAGTAAAAGGTGCAGACATGGTAATAGGGGTGCCAAATTCATCTCTATCTGCAGCAACTGGATTTGCTGAAGAAAGCCACTTACCTTATGAAATGGGTCTAGTTAAAAATCAATATGTCGCAAGAACATTCATTCAGCCAACACAGGAACTTCGTGAACAGGGTGTGCGTGTGAAATTATCAGCTGTAAAAGATATTGTTTACGGTAAAAATATAGTGCTCGTAGATGATTCAATTGTGAGAGGAACTACAAGTAAAAGAATCGTAAGAATGTTAAAAGATGCTGGTGCAAATGAAATACATGTACGCATAGCATCTCCTGAGTTTATGTTCCCAAGTTTCTACGGTATCGATGTTTCAACATCATCAGAATTAATTTCTGCTCACAAATCACCAGAAGAAATACGAGACTATATAGGAGCAGATTCTTTAGCATATTTAAGCGTAGATGGTTTGATTGACTCAATCGGTTTAGATTTAGACGTACCTTACAACGGATTATGTGTTGAAAGTTTCACTGGTGATTATCCAGCAGGCTTGTATGACTATGAAACACGTTATTTCGAAAACTTAAGTAAACGACAAAAAGAATATTTAAGTGAACACAAACAATACTTTGATAGAGAGGGTAATCTTAATGTCGAAAGCATATAAAGCATCCGGTGTTGATATTGAAGCAGGTTATGAAGCAGTTAATAGAATGAAATCTCACGTACAAAGTACGATGAGAAAAGAGGTACTTGGTGGTCTAGGTGGTTTCGGAGCAGCGTTTGATTTATCCCAATTAAACATGAAAAAACCAGTTTTAGTTTCGGGTACTGATGGTGTAGGAACAAAATTAAAATTAGCTATCGATAATGATAAACATGACACAATAGGTATAGATGCAGTCGCTATGTGCGTAAATGATATTTTAACAACTGGAGCAGAGCCATTATATTTCCTTGACTATATTGCAACAAACAAAGTAAATCCGGAAACGATTGAGAATATCGTTTCTGGTGTATCTGTTGCTTGTAAAGAAACAAACTGTGCTTTAATCGGTGGAGAAACTGCAGAAATGGGCGAAATGTATCATGAAGGTGAGTATGATATAGCTGGTTTCTGTGTAGGCGCAGTTGAAAAAGATGAATATATCGATGGCAGTAATGTGTCTGAAAATGATGTCATTATTGGTATAACTTCAAGTGGTATTCATTCGAACGGATATAGCTTGGTAAGAAACTTAATCAAAACAAGTGGTATTAATCTAGAGGACCAATTTGATGATCAACATAGTTATTTAGATGTGTTTTTAGAACCTACTAAATTATATGTAAAACCTGTACTTTCTGTATTGAATAAAGTGAAAGTAAAAGCTATGTCGCACATTACTGGCGGCGGTTTTATAGAAAATATACCAAGAGCTATTCCAGATAATATGGATGCAAATATTGATGTGAATACTTATAAAATTCCTAAAATATTTAAATGGTTGCAAGAACAAGGCGAGATTGATGCAACTGAAATGTATAACGTGTTCAATATGGGTATTGGTTTCGTATTAATAGTTGATCAAAATGATAAAGATGAAGTATTGAATACATTAAAAGAACAGAACGAAGAAGCTTACGTTATTGGGGAAATTACAAAAGGTTCTGGTAACGTGAATTTATCGGGGGTTCAATTATGATAAAAACTGCTATTTTTGCTTCAGGTAACGGTTCTAATTTCGAAAAAATTATGGAAAATATTGAATATGGTCATTTAAGTCATATCGAAGTTACTGCTTTATTTACAGATAACCCGAATGCATTTTGTGTTGAAAGAGCAAGAAGGTTTAATCTACCTGTATATATCATTGATCCTAGAACATATGATAATAAAAAGGAATATGAGGAAGCTCTAATTACAAGATTATCTCAAGAAAGAGTGAGTTGGATTATTTTAGCTGGTTATATGAGACTTGTAGGTCCAACTTTACTTAGTCAATATGAAGGAAAAATTTTAAATATACATCCTTCAATATTACCAAGCTTTCCTGGTAAAGATGCAGTTGGTCAAGCACTAGATTATGGTGTAAGAGTTACAGGAGCAACTGTACATTACGTAGACAGTGGTATGGATACAGGAGAAATTATAGACCAACTAAGTTGCCCAGTTTATCCAGACGATACAAGAGACACACTACAGCTGAGAATACAGAACTTAGAATATGAACTATATCCGCGCGTCATTAAAGAAATCATAAAATAAAGGAGTCTTTACAAAATGAAAAATGCAATATTAAGTGTTTCAGATAAAACGAACATTGTCGAATTTACACGTAATTTAATTAAAAATGACTACAAAGTCTATTCTACTGGTGGCACTAAAAAAGCTTTAGAAGAAGCGAATGTTGAAGTGTACTCAGTATCAGAACTAACAGACTTTCCTGAAATAATGGATGGTCGTGTTAAAACACTTCACCCTGGTGTACATGGTGGTATACTTGCAAATCGTTCTATTCCTGAACATTTATCAGCATTAGAGGAACAAGGTATCGACTTAATCGATTTAGTCGTTGTTAATCTATATCCGTTTAAAGAAACAATTAAAAAAGAAAATGTTACTGAAGAAGAAGCAATTGAGAATATAGACATTGGTGGACCAACTATGTTGAGAGCTGCTGCTAAAAACTTCAAATTTGTAACGACAGTTGTTAATCCTGATGATTATGAAGAAGTGATTCGACGTATAGAGAACAATGAATTAGATGAGAATTACAGAAAATCATTAATGATAAAAGTTTTCAAACATACTAATGATTATGATAATACGATTGTAGAATTCTTTAATGATGCTTCTGAAGAATTAAGATATGGAGAAAATCCACAACAAAATGCTACGTTTGTTAAGACTTCTCAAGAGCCTAATACTTTAGCTGGAGCTAAACAGTTACATGGAAAAGCATTAAGTTTTAATAATATAAAAGATGCAGACGCAACATTATCATTGATTAAGAAGTTTGAACAACCTGCAGCAGTAGCTGTTAAACACATGAACCCTTGTGGGGTAGGTGTAGGTGAAACAATAGAACAAGCATATGAATATGCTTATGAAGCGGATTCACAATCAATATTTGGTGGAATAGTTGCACTTAATAGACCTGTTACAAAAGCTTTAGCAGAAAATCTACATTCTATTTTCTTAGAAGTGGTTATCGCTCCTCATTTTGAAGAGGAAGCATTGGAAGTTCTTAAAGGTAAGAAAAATATTAGATTGTTAGAAATCGATATGGCTGAAACAAAAGATGAACAAGAATTTGTTTCTGTTTCAGGTGGATACTTAGTTCAAGATAAAGATAATGCAATTATTAAAAGAGAAGATATGAAAGTAGTAACAGATGTTGAACCAAGTGAAGAGCAATGGAAAGCATTAGAACTTGCTTGGAAAGTAGTACGTTCAGTTAAAAGTAATGCGATTGTTCTAGCAAATGATCATCAAACTGTCGGTGTCGGCGCTGGACAGATGAATAGAGTAGGATCAGCTAAAATTGCGATAGATAGAGCAATTGAAATGAATGATAATGTAGCTTTAGCTTCGGATGGCTTTTTCCCAATGGGAGATTCAGTTGAAACTGCTGCAAAAGCTGGCATTAAGACAATTATTCAACCAGGCGGTTCAATAAAAGATCAAGAATCTATTGATATGGCAAATAAATATGGCATAAGTATGGTATTTACTGGCGTGAGACACTTTAAACATTAGGAGGTTCATAAATGAAAGTACTGATAATCGGCTCAGGTGGTCGTGAACATGTTTTAGCTCAAAAATGTAAACTTTCAAATACAGTCGAAGAGGTATTTGTTATTCCAGGAAATGATGCGATGAGTGGTGTAGCAACTGTCATTTCAAATATTAAAGAAGATAATCATGAAAAGATAAAAGAGTTCGTGGTAAATAATGATATTGAATGGGTTATTATCGGCCCAGAACAACCTTTGATTGATGGATTAACTGATGTTTTAAGTGAAACAAATGCTAAAGTATTTGGACCTAATAAAGAAGCTGCACAATTAGAAGGGTCAAAAGAATTTGCTAAAAAAATAATGGACAAATATAATATTCCAACAGCTGAATATGAAACAATTTGTTCTAAAGAAAAAGCATTAACATATGTTGAAGCATGTCCTATACCAATTGTATTGAAAAAGGATGGGCTGGCTGCTGGTAAAGGTGTTATCGTAGCTTTGACTAGAGAAGAAGCTCGACAAGCTGTAGAAACTTTATATACAACAGATGATGAAAAAGTTGTATTTGAAGAGTTTCTTGAAGGCGAAGAATTTTCAGTTATGACATTTGTAAATGAAGAATTTGCGGTACCTTTTGATTGTATAGCTCAAGATCATAAACGTGCATTTGATGCTGATAAAGGTCCTAATACTGGAGGTATGGGTGCTTACTGCCCGGTTCCACATATTTCAAAAGAAATCATCGAAGAAACAAATCAAAAAGTAGCGCAACCTATAGCTCAAGCACTTGTAAGTGAGGGTATACAATACTTCGGGTTAATATATATCGGTGCAATTTTAACAGAAGATGGTCCAAAAGTTATTGAATTTAATGCGAGATTTGGAGATCCTGAAGCACAAGTATTATTAACAAAATTAGATTCAGATTTTATTGAACTCCTAGAAAAAACATATAAAAAAGAACCTATCAAGCTTGAATGGAAAGATGAAAGTGTAGTAGGTGTTGTATTAGCATCAAAAGGGTATCCTGCTAATTACGAAAAAGGTCATATAGTTGAAGGCTTAGACCAAATAGAACAGTATTATGTTAGCGCCTTGAAAAAGAACGAAAAAGGACAATATGAAAATAACGGTGGAAGAGTTATGATTTCTATTGGAACAGGCAAAGATATAAGAGAAGCACAAAAAAATGCTTATGTTCAAGTGGAAAAAATAAAATGCGACAATTTATTCTATAGAAAAGATATAGGACATAAAGCATTGAAAGCTCAAATATAATAAAATGAAAGACCGATAAAATTTATTTGATTGCATAAATTTTATCGGTCTTTTTCATTGCGCTACATTTCGTTCTTTTAGGGAAAGATATGGTCAAACATAACGCAATGTTACCTAATATCAGTAATGTTTGTAATAGGGAAGAAACTCCCTAAACAAAACGCCAAAACAACTAATAAAATTGACATTATAATAAAATACACATCATTTATTGTAAAAGGCACTTTATAATAATAATTTCGTTTACCATTCGTAAATCCTTTAGCTTCCATAGCTACTGCTAATCTATGAGATTTTCTTATACTTTGACTTAATGTCGGTATAAGTAAATGATTTATCCATTTAAGTCCTTTACGCTGACTTTTATCAATGACTTGATAACGCATTTTTAATGCTTGTCTTAATTGGATGAATGATGTAAACATGATAGGAATCATTCTGATAGATGCCATAAAAGCATAAGCTATTTTAGGTTTTAATTTTAAATGTTGCATGAAGCTATAGAACACATAAATAATTTGTGATGTGAAAGGTATAACCATTCCATAAAAGGAAATAACCAGTGTACGCATTGTAACGTGTAAGCCTCTCATTAAGCTTTCACTCGTAATATTGATAATACCAAATTTAAACAACGTATGACTTCCTTCACCGTAAAAAATCATAAATAGCGAGGAAGTAAAGCCAAAGAATAAAGTAATAGCAATAACAATTAACAACGGCGCCCATTTTACACCGCTCATAAATATTAAATATATAAACATCACAATTGTTAAATAAAGCATGAAATCAAAATCATGTATGAAAATGGCAAAGAAAAATAGTGAAATACCTAATAATAGTTTAGTTAAAATATTAACGTTATCGATGAAAGTGTAATATCTTTTCCAATTATTCAGCATAAACGTCACCATCACTTATGGCTAATTCACGGTTTTGAATGTTCAATATTCTGGTCGCGTAACGATTTATGATTTCATTTTCATGTGTAATCATGATAATTGTTTGCCCATCTGCAACTCTCTGTTTAAATAACTTAATCAGTTCAAAAGTGTTATGGCTGTCTAAACCAAATGTCGGTTCATCTAGTAATATGATTTCAGATTGCGTGCTTAATGCTGTAGCCACGCTTAATCTTTTTTTCTGTCCAATTGAAAGTTCGAATGGATGTTGTACTTTTACATGTTCTAATCTCAAAAGTTTTAACATTTCTTCAGTTTTTGCTTGTGCTGTTTCTTTATTTTGGTGTGAAAAATTAATCGAAATTTCATCATAAACAGACATTTCAATAAATTGTAATTCTGGATTTTGATATACAAAATACATGTGTTTAGATGCATCTTTTATTTTTTTTAGACGTTTATCTTTGTAATAAATATTTCCTTCATATTTAATAAGTTGCATTAAGGTTTCTAAAAAAGTAGTCTTTCCAGTTCCATTAGCCCCTGTTAACACTATTAATTCACCTTTGTTTATAGATAAATCGTTTATTTTAAATAACTTTTTACGATGACGTAATATTTCTAGATTGCTTATATTTAATAAAGGTTCGTATTTATGGTTAATAGAAAGTGATTTAGGTGCATAATCCCATGAATTAGGATGCCAAACACCATATTCATTTAATACGTCAGTATGGTTATTTAATATGTCGTCAGGTGTACTATCATGCGTAATTTGCCCTTTATCATTCATGACAATGACTCTGTCTACATAATTCCATATATAATCAACTTTATGCTCAACAATTACAACTGTTTGATTTTCCCAATGTTGCATGAGTAAATCCCAAAGTTGATAAGTAGAAGATGTATCTAACATTGCAGTTGGTTCATCTAAAAATAAAGTATCAGTTTTTTGCAATAAAATAGAAGCAATAGCTAATTTCTGTTTCATTCCACCGCTAAGTTGGCTAAGTTTTTTAGATGGATCTGCCTCTAAGTTAACTTCTTGCATAGCTTTTGATATAAGTGAATCCATTCGGTTAGGCTCAACTTTCATATTTTCTAATACAAAAGCCAACTCTTCTTTAATTTTAGGCATACAAAATTGTGTGTCAGGATCTTGAAATATAACACCTGGGAAAGGGTCAATATGCTTTTCATCAACTTTCATAGGTATATCTACAGACCTAGGAATGATGCCACTTAATACATTTAATAGGGTACTTTTACCTGAACCACTCGGACCAAGTAATAAAACTTTCTCTCTATCATTTATAGTAATATTTAAATTTTTAAAAATGATACGTTCATCATCTGGATATTTAAGTCTAAGATTTTTAAGTGATAACAATTTTATAGCTCCTATAATAAGTCGTAATCTTTTTTAGAAGAAGGTCTGAATAATTTAGTAACACCAGTTCGATCAAGTGCTCGTACAATAGAGTATCCAAGCGCGCCACCTAATATAGCTCCGCTCAGTATTCTTATGCTGAACATTAATATAATATTCCAAGTTGCAACGTCGCCTAAATAATTATAAAACCAATCAACGGGTAAAGTAATGATACCAGCCAAAGCTCCAGCTATAATAGCGACAGATAACTTTCTCGATTTATATCGAACAGCTAAAAATACAATTTCACAAGCTAAGCCTTGAAGTAAGGCATATACAAAAGTAGGAATATCAAATTGTCCCATAACTATTGTTTCGCCAGCACCCGCTGCAAATTCTGCTAATAATGCTACACCAGGTTTTTGAATAATCAAATAAGTGATAATAGCTGCAATAAACCAAAAACCATAAATAGATTGCTCTAAATGGAGACCAAGTGGTTTTAAAACTTCATACGGTAACCATAAAAATTTATAAATAATCGCAAATACAGCACCTATTAATACAGTTACTAAAATATCAGATAAAGTTAATCTTTTTGCCATAACTAATTCTCCTTTTTTATATAAAAAAATGCACTTCTATATCTAGATAGAAGCGCATAAAAATATTGTTATCATTATAAAAATGAATATTATAAGATTCACGAACACTTTCCTACGCTAGTATAATCTAGATCAGGTACAAAGGGTTCAGACTTTTTCAGGTCTGTCTCAGTTTAAAACGCCCCTAGTGCATTTATTGATTTGTTAACACTACGATAAGTCTTATTAAATCTTTTGTCAATAAGAACATTTTGTAACACCATATTATTCAAAAATATAATAAGAATGAGGGAGTAGGACAGAAATCTCATTTTATTAAAAAGATTTCGTAGTCCCACCCCGGCAAAGATTACTAGGGTTAAAAAAGCTTGATATAAGTGCATTTCAGCTACTACCATTATAATTGAAAGAGGCAGAGACATGTATTTATGTCCCAGCCTCTCAAGCGTTGAAATTTAAGATAAGATATATTTATTCAAAAGTGTCTTGAATGTTGTCTTTTGTTTCATCTTGTCCTTTATCGTTATCTTTTTTGTTTTCTTGTCCTTTATCGTTATCTTTTTTGTTTTCTTGTTCTTTTTTCTTAGCTTTTTCTGCTTCTTCTTTATGTTTATCGTTATTACTCATAATAACACTCCCTTAAAATGTATGATATTATTATATACCCAGGTAGTACTGACTTTTAAACTTATTTATACTTCTTGGGGCTGATTTTCGATTTATTTAAAGACATTTGAAAATGAAACAATTATAATGTTCAATGAGGTGAAGAACATGTCTATTAAGAAAAAAAGCTGGGAAGTTCATTTTAGTCGGATTATAGGTATATTCATTATCATAACGGGCCTACTGATATTATTTAATGCACCACGTATTAAAGATTATAATATTAAAGACTCTGCTAATATCCATATTCGTAATATTTGGGACTTTTTTGTAGCTTTTTTTGATGAGTTAGTAAGAATTTTAAATCACTATATAGGTGGTTTTCCAGTCATTTCGGCAATAATTATCTTGTTGTTCGGCATCTTTGTATTGTTAATAGCACGTACATTAAGAAGAACAACAAATTATGATTATGATATATCTATATTTTATATAGTTTTAACAATTATATTCATGATTATTATTTTAATGACAATGTTCCAAGTTTATAGCTATGCTTCATTTTTATTTATTATCCCATTTGCCATACATGTAGGCTATGTTGTATATAAAAGTGAACTTAATCCATTACATCGAAAAAAACATTACTTATGGATTATCATTTCATACGGAATGTGCTACTTTATTTCACAATTCGCTATGAATCATAATATTGATACAAAAAGCGTTAAACCGCTCGATGTAATGAGTGTGAATTTGTTCTTTATTTTATTATGGTGTTTTAGTCAGATGTCTGTATGGACGAGTCTTTATTTGAGACGATCATTACCAATTAGTGAAGAAGACATTGAAACTGTAAATGAAGAACGTTATTCAAGAGTTAAAAATAATCGATTAACTAGAAAAATATTTACTATGTCACAAGCTTTATACAGCAAATTAGAAGATATGAAGCAAGTTACTTTGGATAAGTTTAATTCTGAAGAGGTAAAAGAAAAAAGAAGAAAACGAAATGAAAAATGGAAAGAAATCATAAAAATTGAAGATGAAGATATACCTAAATGGATGAGAAGACCAAAATGGTTGAAAAAAAGTTATATAGAATGGATTTGTACATTCGTACTTTTCTTATTTACGATTATAGAATTTAACAATAGAAATGGCTTATTCTTATCAGGTGAATGGAGTCTATCTCAAATTCAATATGTATTTGAATGGGTAACATTATTTATAATGATGTTATTAATTATACTATATGCATACTTTAACTATACAACTAATGTTAAAAATACACATAATTTCGGAAAATTATTTGTGATATCAGCATTGTTCTTTGAAATTGCAACTACATTCTTTGTATCGGCACTTCAAACATCACAATTTTCCGTATTTATTACACCGATATCATTTTTATTAATGCTGTTTGTTACACCAGCATTTATCATTCATTTGAAAAAATCATTTTAATTTGAAGGGCTTAAAGTCCTAATAATATAAAAGAGCTAGGGATACAAATCCTTAGCTCTTTTTTGGATGAGATTGGTCAAAAACAAGAGTTGATGATATTGTTGTTGGATTTACTCCGACAATAATCCAAGTAGACACCCCTTTGTTGGATTAACTCCGTAGAGCACCTTTTATTGGATTAACTCCTTCAATAATCCAAGTAGACCACTTTTTATGAATATGTCCATATAATTGTGTAATAAAAAAAGAGCCAAATATAGCTCACTTTAGTACAATGTAATCGACTAAGAAAATATTGTAGAGGTGACCT
>NZ_PPRS01000033.1 GCF_002902755.1 Mammaliicoccus lentus
AATTAAAATATAATGCCTTAAATCCAGTATTTAAAAAGTTGAATATTAATAACGTATACCCTGCACCAAATAACATATATTTTTCAATTAAAAATAATCCTAAAACAAATGTTATAATCATGGATATTACTAGAAATAAAGGTTGATATTTTATCTTTTTTACAATTAGTAATCCAGAATCATACATCCAACCTGACATATTAAAAAAGATTATGAATGAGCTAATTACTAATAAAAATTTATATTTTACAAACCCTTCATTAAAAATTACTCTTAGTAAATACTCTCCAAATACATGTGAGCAAATCACTAATAATACGCTAATAATTAAAAATAGAGCATTACAATAAACATTTATAGTTTTATTAAATTCTTTTTTATTACTTTTATATTTACTTTTTATATAAGGTAGTAAAGTCTGATTCAATGTAGACATAAATAGGTTAACTATAGTTATCAAATATATAATCCCAGAAAAAATACCTATTATTGCTATATCAGCAAAATTATTTAATATGTATTTAGGAATTGATGAAGAAAAACTCATTAAAAATTGTACTATCCCCAATGGAATGATTGTTAAAAGTATAGCTTTGACATTTTTCTGTTCTTTATATTTCTTGTGGCTTACTAATCCCATATTTATTTTTTTTTCAAAAAGTAAAATAATGAATTGTAATATGCACTGAGCTATTAATGCTAAAATTAAACTCTTAGTTTCATAAATATATACTCCAAATATTAAGGTGATCGATACTGTACGTAGAACCATTAATTTGGCTGGTGTTTGAAATAATTTTTCTTTGTTTGGAAACCCTTGGTAAAATTCACTATTCATTTCTAAAACTTTTATTACGGCTACTAATATAAAAACTAAAAAGAATTCTTTATAAAATGTTAAACTTACTATAATAACAATTATCATTGCTATAAAATTAGTTATATTCCTTATTTTTTTTAAGTGAATATAATTTACTTTATCTTCAGAAATAATATAAGAACGTAACTTCATATTAAATAATAAAGTAATTGGAGCAGTTACTGCTAAGGCCAAAGTATATTGGCCTAATTCAACATTCGTCAAAAATTTTGATATCAATATAATAAACAAAAATTTTGATATTGCATTAGATATATTAGCTAAAAATACATACGACAAATTTTTTATGACCTTATTCATAATAAACCTTCATTTACGTATCTTAAAATTTTCGTCTTTATCGTTGAACTATCTTTGATATTTGTTACTTCATCTACAAAAAGTTGTAAATTTTCGTCATCATTCCTTACTTTCCCTCTATAAATCTTCTCGTACACTTGTTCCGGATGTATTTCATCCTTATTTAATAGTTCTTCAAACAATTTTTCACCAGGTCTAATTCCACTGAACTCTATCCCGATATCTTCTTCTTTATAACCACTTAATCTGATAAGATTTTTGGCTAAGTCTACTATTTTTACAGGTTTACCCATATCTAATACAAATACTTCTCCACCTGTTGCTAGTGCGCCTGCTTGTAAGACTAGTCTTGATGCTTCTGGTATCGTCATAAAGTACCTTGTCATATCTGGGTGAGTCACTGTTACCGGACCGCCTGCTTCTATTTGCTTTTTAAATAATGGTATTACTGATCCTCTTGAACCAAGTACGTTTCCGAATCGTACTGCTACAAAGTCTGTCTTACTTGTTTCATTGTTCATACTTTGTATAACCATTTCTGCTATTCGTTTTGTAGCACCCATGACGTTTGGTGGATTTACAGCTTTATCTGTTGATACCATTACAAATTTACTTACTTCTGCTAATTTAGCTGCTTCTGCTGTATTTCTTGTTCCTAAAACATTATTCTTAATTGCTTCTTGTGGATTGTACTCCATTAATGGTACGTGTTTATGTGCTGCTGCATGATAAACAACGTATGGTTTATAAGCTTGCATGACTTCTTTCATACGCTCTTTATCTTGAACGTCTGCAATAATGGGTATTACTTCTATTTCTTCTTTATATAGTCCAATAAGTTCTTGATGAATGTGATATATACTATTCTCTCCATGACCAAGTAGTATGATTCTATCCGGTGTGAACTTACATACTTGTCTACATATTTCAGAACCGATTGATCCACCTGCTCCTGTTACAAGTATCGTTTTGTGTGTTAATTCTTTTGAAACGGATGCCATATCTAGCTCTACTGGATCTCTTCCTAGTAAATCTTCGACTTCTACTTTTTTCAATTGATTAACTTCAATTTCACCTGACATAACATTTTCTATGTTAGGCATTTTAAATACTTCTACATTTGCGCCTTCACACAATTTATTAATTTCTCTTAATCTCTGTTGTGAAAGTGTCGGTATCGCAATGATGATTTTTTTAATATTAAATTTCTTTACTAAGTCTGGTATATCTGCAATGTAACCTTGAATTTTAACGCCAGATGCGATAGACATTTTTTGTTTATTAGGGTCATCATCTACTACAAGTACGGGTTCCATCCCCATATATGGTGTATTCATCATTTGACGAATAAGTAATGAACCACCTCTACCACCACCTACGATAAGTGTTGGTTTCTTTTCGCCTTCTTTACTAATAAATGTCTTTCTAAATATTCTCCACGACAACCGTGATCCACCGATTAACAATAAGTGCATCATCCAAGTTATAAAATACAATCGTAAAAATGGTGGTTGTAGCGTAAATATTGAAACAATTATTCCCGTAACGACGATGGATCCCGTAACTGCTTTAACGATTAATATTAATTCGCTAACACTCGCATATTCCCAAGCTCTATGATACAAATCAAAGATTTGAGCGAATACATGATGCGATATAAGCAAGATGAGTGATGATAAAATCAATACGTTAATTGAGTAGCCCTTAAAAAAGGTTCTAAGATGTAATATCCTAAAAACACTGAAAAAGTTACAATTAGCGAGTCTATGAACAACAACATCAAAAGTTTCTGCTTAGTTGATATATATTTCAATTCTCATTCCCCGATTTCTTTAATTAAAATAGACCAAAAAATTTATTCCTCTTAAATTCAATGGGTCTTCCCGTAACCACATTCTTGTCTTGAATCATTGCCTCATTATTATCTAGCAACACCCTTATATCAGACTCAACATTTCTTAATTTAGGCGTGCTAAACAAAACATCCAAACTAAATGGTCTACTTTCTGAATGATGTGCATCTGAAGCAACAAAATGTACTAAATTGTGTTCTAACATTTGTATAGATAATTTTTGTATATTTTTACCAAGTTCACTTGTTAAAGATGATGATGTAAGTTGACTAAGTGCTCCGTGATTGATCAGTTCATATAGTAAATTTATATTTTGAGCAATCGCTTTATTGCGTTCTGGATGCGCAATAATAGGTATAAAGCCTTTAGTTTGAATTTCATATAGAAGTTTCTTAGTGTAGTGTGGTACTTCATTTGAAGGTAGTTCAATAAGTAAGTATCTTGATTTATTAATCCCGTAAATTCTTTGTTGCTCGATTTCTTCGAATATTTTATCTGTTATACGTATTTCTTGACCTGGATAAAGCTGTAAATTTAATTGTGCAATCTCTTCGATGTTGTTAAGTTCATCAATCCCTTTTAACACTGTTTCAAAAGTATTATCATATCTAGGATGTAAATGATGTGGTGTTACAACAATACCTTTAATTCCTTGTGCTCTTGCTTGCTTTAATAGAGCAATGGTTTCATCTAAAGATTGTGGCCCATCGTCAACTCCTACTAAAACATGATTATGGATGTCGATCATTTTTCATCTTTCCCGTAGTAATAATAATAACTAGATGATTTATCTTCAGGCGCTTTGTTTAACACAACTCCTAAAATTTTCGCACCCGCTTTTTCAATGAGTTCTTTACCTTTTTTCACTGCGTTTCGATCATTCTTTTGTACATCTACTACATAAACAACATACTTAGCAATTTCAGAGAACAACTGCGCATCTGTTACGGTATTTACTGGAGGCGTATCAATAATAATAAAATCATATTCTTTTTTTACGTATTGGAATATTTCTAATAAGTTTTCTGAACCAATTAATTCTGAAGGATTTGGCGGAATTGGACCCGCTGTAAGTAAATCTAAACCTGAAATATCTGTCTTATGAATTGCTTTAGAATAGTCCGTCTTATTAATAATCAAATTTGATAAACCGTCAATATTCGTCGTATTGAATAAATAATGCTGTGTCGGTTTTCTCATATCGCCTTCTATCAACAATGTCTTATATCCAGCTTGTGCATATGTGATTGCAACGTTAGCAGAAATGGTTGATTTGCCAGCTGATGGTTTTTCAGAAGTAAATACGACAGTTTGAACATCGTTATCTGCTGTTGAGAATAAGATGTTCGTACGAATACCTCTGAATTTTTCACTAATTACTGATTTAGGTTTATCTACTGTAATAAGTGGTTTTACATTTTCATTTTTAGCCATATTCTTACCTCCCCTAATTTACTAAAGTCTTGTATAGTGCCTAATACTGGTAAATCCAATAATTCTTCTACATCTTCTTCTGTTTTTATTCTCTTATCTAAGATTTCTTTCAAGAATATTATAATAAGTGCGACAATTAAGCCTAAAAAAACACCGAACACTGCATTGATAAGCGGTTTAGGTGAAACTTTATTCCCATTATGATCTGCTTTAGAAAGAATAGAAACATTATCTACGTTCATAATTTTATTAACATCTTTACTAAAGACGTTTGCTATTTCATTAGCAACTTTACCTGCTGCTTCACGACTTTCATTTTCAACAGCTATGTTTAAAATTTGGGATTCTGCTTGATTGCTAACTGTAAGCATGCCTGCAATTTCTTCACTAGAATACTTACCTTTTAAATTTTTAGATACTTTGTCTAAGATTCTTGGACTCTTAATAATTTCTGAGTATGTATTGACTAGTTGTAAGTCTGATTGCACTTGTTGAGCCATCATTTGGCTGTCTGTTTCTTTTTGGTTAACAAGTACTTGTGTTGAAGAAGAATATTTAGGTGTCATAAATAAGAATGTCATCACCATACTTAAAACAAGAAAAAATATCGGTAAAATTATTAAATACCTCATGTTTTTCTTTAATATTGCAAATAGTTTACTTAAATCAATTGTTTCTTCCATAATACCCTCCGCATTTTTGGTTATGCTCAATTTTGATTCGCACAATTTTGATTCGAATAATTTTATTATACATCTTTGTTGTGTATTGTCAAATTAATTTTCAAACTAAAAATTATTAATTACGTTTACAAAAAAATAATAAAATTTTAGAAATATAGGATAATAGAAGCCTATCATTTAAGGTGGGACTTTATTACTAGATTTAAGAAAGAATACTTGAATAAGCACTATTTCATTTGGTAGTCCCCACTAAAGGGTTATATAATTTTATTTTGCGTCTCTCGAGATTTTTCAAACTTTTTTAGAATTAAGAAAGAATAAATTTTTCTTATAAATAGGTAAGCGTATTGCAACAGTAAATTTAAATTGGATTATTAGAGAGTTTACTAGGAATTCAATTAAAAAGTAGAGTCCATAGCTAATAAAAAATAATTAGTGAGGATATCTTGAATTAATATCTAGAAATTCTCTAAATGCTTCTATACTAAATGCATAAGTACTTTTATCTTGATATTCTGTATATAAACGATATAATTTTTTAGAATATATTGATTTTGAGTTAGTGAAATCATACTTTGAAAAACGCTTTTTATTACAGTTTATATAATTAGCTATTTTCTTTATTTCACTAATTTCTAATATCATACGCTCGGATTCGCAATGTTTTAACAAGCTACATATAGAAAAAAATAAAGTTATCTTTAAAGCCATTAAAGATAACTTTATTTAAATCGCTATGATACTCTACAAATGCATTTTCATTAAATTTTGTCATGAATTCTATTCCTCTAGATGTTATAAATTAACACTCGATAAATTTATTAATAGTTTCCCTCTTTTGTATAATCATATTTAATCAATTCCTCAATACTTTTTCTAATGTTTTTTAAATATCCATTTGCTTCTTGCTTTTGGATTGAGTGGATGCATAATTTTATTCGTTTCTGGATTGATGAGTTGTTTCACTTTCTTTTTATGTGGTTTCAACATCTCTAAAATTTCATTTACACGTGCTTCGACAATGGGTTTTTTAGCGTAGGCGCCCCAAGCTAATATCACTTCGTCAGTTTCTTTCACAGCTTTCATAATTTGAATATCTGTATGCTTATCATAAGCATTTTCCAGATGTTTTAGGTTGATTGGTGTCGTTATATTAGAGTATAGGTTCACAAAATGGATTGAACCAAATACATCCATTTCTGAAACTTTGTTCATAATCAGTTGTGTTGTTAAGTCTATGTTAAGTAATCCATCATAATGTGGATACATAGTAATGATTGTGATAACTTGTTTATCTTTATCCCATGTCTTTTTAAGTAGATAGCGATGCTGTTGATCATCACTGAAAATAGCTTCAGTTTCTAATGTGTTCTTTATTGTCTGCATGTTTGTTTCCTCCTAGTTAGTATTCATTCGGTAATAACATGACGTAATAAGAAAGGTCTACATCATCTTCTCGGATAATGTAGACCTTATTGATAGCGATAGACTGTTTGACATTTGCCTTATACGTTTTGACATACCCAGGACGTTCTTGTTTGTGTTTGATATATAGTTGGTTATTGTGCATATTGAATTGGAATATATGAAAATAATCCAATGATTCCTTGCCTTTTGATTGTGTTTGTTCTCGTCGTGCTACGAGTTGCCATAATTGTTTTTGTAAGGTGATAGATAAGCTATTGGCAATACCACGAGTGATATATCTATTCATAAGCGTTTTCCTTTCGTTCTGATTCTTTCATCCAAATGATAATTTCACTAAGAATTGTAATGACGAGTTGTGTAATTTTGATGTATTTATGCATATTATTGTCCTCCTGTTAGTAAGTATCGTTGATCCAAAAGGGGCATGATAGTGTTGTGTAGGTATAAGAAATCCATATCGTGATTTTCATCGATATAACCAATGGCTATGAGTTGTTTCTGATGGTAGAGAATGAAAGGATATATATTACTTTCGTGAAGTGTGTCAGAGTAGTAGGTATAGGTTTGAAGTATTTTATTACTAAGTGGCCCAAGCCTTACATATTTGTCAGGAAGGATATCATCAGCGATTTCCTCGATAGATTCACATTCCCATTTTTCATCCCTTGGCAGATTGAATAAGTTGGTTATATAATGCTTGAGTTGTTGTTCTAATGTCATTGTTATGACCTCCTAATGTATTTGGTTGATGTATACATGTGATACATCATTTAGATAATATATATTTGATTTTTATTTCATTTCTCTCACTTTTGTCACTAAGAACTAAGTGGTAAAAGTGGTAATTTGGTCGATGAAATAATCATTTTGACCATATATTTCGAATTGGAATTTGGGCATAAAAAAAGACCCCCAATCTTTTTTCAAAGATTGAGGGATAAGACTTTCGTCAATTTTATACCGTACGAGTTTCACTTTTTTATCTGTAGTAATTTCAATAGAATCAATCAACATCTTCATAAGTTGATTTTTTGCTTCTGGTGTAGCTTCCCTTAAGTAGACACTAAATCGGCTAATCATCATGGTTAAACGGCTTTTCAGTTTATCAAAATTTGGTACTTCATCTTGTGATTCAGTAGCTTGTTGCGCTTCTTTAATTTGCTTATCTAGCATCTTTAGTTGTCCATTCATCTGACTTTGTTTTGCTTTTAACATTTCGCTATCCATTTGATCATCTAAGAACAATTCTAACAATCGTTCTTGTTGTGTTTTAAGCTTAGCTTTTTGTTTTTCTAAACTATCAATGTCATATTTAATTTCTGTTTGGTTACTATGCTTTTGTTTCAGTTCTTCTATCACATTTGACGCAATCTGCTTGATAATATCTGGTTGAGACAGAATACGATTCAAATGAACATTAATTACACGCTCGACGACTTCAGCATTGATGGCATTACTGTGACATGCAGAACTCCCTGAACGATTGAATAAGGAACAAATGTAATAACGCTTGATTGTCCGTTCTTTTGACTTTTTGGTTTTATAATAAGTCCGTCGACATACCATATTATTACCGCATTCTGGACATTTAATAAGGCTACGAAGGTAAAAATCTCCACCAATAGGTCTGCCTGGTTTAAAACTTTTAGATGCTAATTTCTCATGAACTTGATCAAATACTTCTTCACTTATAATGGCTTCATGTTTTCCTTTGACCAATATCACATCATTTTTATCACTTTTGCCACTTCTTCGCTGTACAGCCCAGTTTTGATGGTTATTGAATCTGACATAACCTTTATAGACTGGATTATTCAAAATGTATTTAACACCATACACTGAAAATGGCTTTTGATTAATAGTACGATACCCCTTTTGATTAAGTACGGTTGTAATTGCCTTAAGTCCTTTATTATGATTTAAGTACAAATCGAATATTTCTCGAACAATGTTAGCTTCATTTTCATCGATAACCAAATCATTTTTCTGGGTAAGTGGGTTAAGTGATAACCTATATCCCTGCAACCTGCCTGTGATAGCCTCTCCACTGCGCGCTTTAGCATTCATCGACATCTTGACATTACTGATCAGTGTTGAACGTTCTATTGATCCTATTAACCCAAACATTGTAACGAGTACTTCTCCAGAAGCATTGGATGTATCAATATTCTCAGAAATCGATTTATAACCTACGCCATGCTCTTTGAATTCATGGATAATATTAAACACGTCTCTCATTGAGCGAGAAATACGATTTAATTTCCAACTTAATACCATTTCGATTTTATTATCCTTAACATCTTGTAATAGACGTTTCATTGCTGGTCGACCTTCAATATTTTTACCTGATATACCAGAATCGATATAAGTTTCATAGTCATAACCCGGGAAATTTTTCACAACTTCTTTGATGAGTACTTGTTCCTGCTCCTTTACAGAATAACCATGTTCTGACTGCTCAGACGTACTAACGCGTGAATAAAGTGCAATTTTACCACTCATAACACACCACTCCTTTTATTAGAATATTGTTACAGACCATCGGACTTGTAACATCATATGGATAATATATATTTATAACTTCGTTTCATTTTTATCACTTTTACCACTTAATCATATGAGTACTACAGGCAACTGCCTGTAGTACGTAATTAGATTACTTACCTTTATTGATACGTTCTTCTATGATAGGCACAAGCACTTCTACAAATGCTTCAATTTGTTCATTATTCACCTTCAAAGTCCTCCTCATCCCATTCCCAAAAGTCTTCATAAAGTAATACAGAATCAGTTATACTTACATTTTCATCGAATTGGGTTAATCCAACTTCTTCAGAATAAGTAACTTGGCGATCAGATTTTTTCCAATCTAATCCTATCCAATATTCATAACCATCATATCGTTTTATTTGAACTTCATAATTTGCTTGAATTAGTTGTTTAATAACCTGAGAACTTACGTTAATTTCTTTCTTAATAACTTCATTTAAATCAGACACTTTGATAGATGAGCCCTCTTTAATTTCTATACTTTTTCTGAGTAAATTAATGCATGCCTTCTGACTGTTAAGGTTAACTGATTTGCTGGATACAAACTTATATCCGAAATTTAACCAATCATGGGTTTTCATCGTAACACGTTCATTTTCGATATATTCCATATTTTCATGTATCATTTGCTGATAAACATACATCAAGTAGAGGAAAATTTGTTTTTTTTCATTTTGTAGTTTGTCATTCAATGATATATCTGCTTTTTTAACATAGTGCTCACATGGTATTATGGCAATCCGACGCTCTAATGCTTTTGCATGTTCTGAAGGAAAATTTAATTTCGCATTCGTATTAAAAATGAGTTTTAAATCTAAAGTAACTTCAACCTGCGTCTGTCCTTTCCGATCCACATGAATAGGCTCAACAGAGAGTAATTTTTTAAAGTCATTAACAACTTTTTCATTGATTTTAGCTTCACCAATTTCATCACTTGCCATAAGCCTTTTACCAATTAGACTTTCTTTATCAAAACGCCCACCAAGCTCATTAAGTGTTTTAGATACTACATCGTTACTATAAAAGAATGATTTAAGTAACTTGAGATAAACCGATTTCCCATTTTTGGCGGTACCATACAAAATCAGACCGCGACGTAATTTTGTATCTGCAGTTAGTAATACCGATGTGTGTTGGATTATAAAACACTTTAAATCAAGATCGAAATTAGCAAGTTGTAGCATATAATTATCGAAATGAGGCGGTATTTTATCAGAGATTACATCATTCATATCTAAATCTAAATTTAAGCGGGTTTTTGGGAAAATATTCAAGTTGTTTTTAACTACTTTAAATGTATTTAGATTGAACATATTTGGACCGCAACCAATGTATTGTTTATCTTCAACAAGTTCTTCAACATCTGTTGACTTTTGTAAGCCATCTACTATACTTTTCAAGATGCTTAGTGAAGGTTTATAATCTACCAGCAACACTTGTATCATTTTAGATATCAACCCTTGCAATTCATCTTCATTTACCTTTTGCCAACCTTTATCTTTAAAAATAAACAATTCTGAAGCAAAGCGTTTGACATGAAAAACATTTATCATCATATCCATTAATATTGTGTCATTCGGTTTTTTCTGAATACTAAAATAGCTATGAATATTAGGTCGATAGTCTACATCTTTAGGGATGTTAAGTTTTAACTTATCAATAAGCTCGTTAAACACCGTTATAGCTTGTCCAGACTCATCTATTTCATCATTATTTCCAACACTTCCTGTTAAGATAGCAATCAGACCTTCACGGTCGATTGCTTCCTTTGCTTCACTCAATAGTTTCGTTAACATTTGTAATATATGATTCATTATAATAATCCTCCATCTTCATTTAATGGTGCTACATCTTGTACATAATAATTACCGTTAAAGCAACCTACATGGATTAAATGCTTTCTATCAATGTATGGATCATAATTCTCATGAGTGGAGCTATAATTACTGTGACGTTTAAGCCAATCATTGATTGACAACTGCTTAGCTGTCTTTTGTGTTGAAATATTACGATTCACATATACAATCTGATTATTCACTTCAATTTCATATGTGAATTGGTGTTTCACATCACCTGAGAAATTTTTTTCCCTTACAGAATGTAACGTAGCTACATATATATAATTTTCTTTGAGTGGTGTACTACTTGGTATTTGTAAACTTTGTCCTCTATCATTATTCATAGACTAAACCTCCTAGTTTTTCCACTGTCACATGGGCGAATTCACCATTAAACAACTGATTAGCTGTACTTTTCATTAGCTGAGCAACATCACGTGCAATTACTTCATGATCACATTCAATCATAATCGCATCGTGTATGGGCATAATAATTTTGAACGTTTTTAGTTCGCATTGTGCTTTGTACACTTCCAATAGAATGTGCTTGAAAATATAACTCGATACAGTTTGTACATAAAATGCCATGATACTGCTACCTTGAAATGCGCTCATATCATGTTCAATACCATAAGGCATAGGCATCGATTTTTTCTCATCGACATGTTTCTTTAGTTCAATGACTTTTGTAAATTGGCTGACCGCGTCCAACCATTGCACTTCACTTACATATTGATTAATCTTGAATGTAGGGCTATTGAAGTTACCACCAAATAGAAACGAACCAATAAATGCACGTTTAACAAGTACTCGTTGCTCATCTGGTAATTCTAATTCACTTTGTAATGCGTCATACAGTCCGTCTTTATGATTCAAAAATTCAATCAGTTTTGAATCTTGAGTCATGTATGCTACAACTGATGGTTCAAACGATTTAAAATCGACTGTATACACCTTCTTAAATTTTGAAGGTAAAATCGTATGTTGGACTGCTTTAGGTAAGCCTTGAAGATTAAAATTTTTAGTTGTAATTCGATGTGTTCGTGTACCAATCAACGATAATTGCGTATATAATCGATTCGTACCATTTAATGCCTGTTCTAACCTATCAAATAGCTTTTCGATCTTATCAGAATGTTCATCATTCTTGGCTCTTTCAAGCATTGTTGCTTTGATATCGGGTAATTTATCGATATTAAGTTTAATGGATTCTGATTCAATCTCTTCCTTTAATGCTTCCAACCCTTGATGTACTTCCACGTATTGGTCTAACTTAGCTCGTTTATCAGCTAAAAGTGCATTATATTTTTGATCTAGCAGTTGGCTGAATTGTTGCTGCAATTGTTGAATATCATCTTGGTTAGATAATTTGTTCATTAATAACTGTTCTGTTTTGTTGCTTTGAGTTAATGACATGATTTGCTCTCTTGCCTTCATTTAAAACCTCTCCTTTATAGTTAAAAGCGGTGCACTCACCTTCAACTTAAAATTTGTTCAAAACGTTTTGACAAGACAATCTTAGTATTAAATAGGCATCACTGATGAAGTGGCAAAAAAAAATATAAAAATTTCCACCATAAAAAAACCCAATCCCTTACGTATAAAGGGATTGGGCTTTTAAATTATTTTTGAATTTTTTACTTAACTTCAATTATGTGTTTTTCGATTATTTCTTCTTTTTAACAGTTGATTCTTAAATTGTTTCATTAACATTACCATTGGAATATTGTATTCATAAGTATTAGTCATTTCAATTTCATTGCTGTATGCATTATAAAATGATTTATATTGATTAATAAATCCGATTTTCATATCATTATAATGTTCTTCCTTATTAATATAACGGTCTATCAATGTTACGACTTGTTGCATATCATCCATAAAATATTGAAACATTTCATTGTCTATATTTGAATGACTTTTCTTATCTAACACTGCTGCTGAATGAAAATCTAAACGTTTGCGTAATTCTAATAAATGTTTCCCAATTTGTTCATCCTCATTAAAATTCTTAATATTTTCGTTGATAACCTTAATCTTATTATCAAAGTCATATTTTTTTAATTGCTTACTTAAATTCTTCTTTTTGTTAAGTTCTTTGTCTATCATTTTCGATACATCTCTAATGAAATAATGCTCAATATCTCTAAATGCTTTAGTTCTGTGATGAGGTTTAGCATTTCTCATTCCCCATCCATCTGCAGCTCGTTGAACTTTATTTAGTATGTTAACTAATAACCAATCTAATTGTTCATCTCTATCATATATGAATGCTTTTTCATCATTTATATCTTCTGTTACTACATTATCTGTTAATTGATTTATAAAATAATTATATCGAAAATCATACTGACTTGACTTTTCACTCGTCTGAGTATGTTCATTAATTCGTTCATTATATTTACTTTCTGAAAATGTTGAGTAAATAGCTTCATGTATAGCAAGTGCAATTTTATCACTTAATTCCACTTGTTTATCTATAGGTAATTGGCTCATTACTTCAGAAGCTAATTGTAACTTATCGTTTATTTTACTACCTGAATCAAACACCTTTTTTACATCTTGGTATGCTTTTTGTGCGTGTATATGTAACTTTAATGGTTTAAATTCAATTTTATCAATATCATTCTTAAGATTTTTAATAAAGTAAGCATATTGGGTTATATCAATATGCTCTATCGCATCTTTTCTTAACCTTATATCTTCATCTGTAATTGCTTTCGGTATATTATCATCTGTCATATTATTTAATAAGACGCATAATATATCAAAAGCAATCCCGTTGAAACTATAAGCAGCTCTTTCACTTTCACCAGGATTTTTTTGAAATTTCTTCATATCAACCTTATAAATATCAACTAATTTATCAATTCTCTTCTGTAACTGTGCCTTATTTTTAAGGTTTAGAGCCTTCTCAAGTTCTTTTTTAGTGTATGTCTTTTGGATTCTTTCTTTAAAATTACTAACGTTACACATTATCCATTGCTCCTTTCGGACCATACTTTTGCAAATCATATACACATAGTAATTTCTTATATGATGTATTACTTTTATTTTCAAATTCAAGTAAATGATTTTTTAATTCATCCAAATCAATATTACCTTTTATTACATTATAAACAAGAACATTTTCTTCTCTACTAAGAGTTATATTAGTATTTTTGCTTATTTCTTCTATCGTGCAACATTCTATTTTAAAACGATCTTCTAAAGAATTTAATATATTTTCAATTTTTTTACTTTGTTGTTTTTTGAGTTTTTCTATATTATTGATATTAGAATTAATTTTACTAAAACAATATATAGGGAAAAATTGGTTTCTTTGAATTGTTTGCTTATTAATTACATCAAGAATTTGTTTGTTTTCTTCTTCTTCTATCTGAAAATATTTTTGCATAAGTTCTGGCACCGTTTGAAACTCATATTTTATCGTTTTTGGAGATCCAATAGCTAGTATTTTTTCACTATTATTTAAATCATCTATATCTTCTGTTATTTCAACCCTAGTTTTACCACCTATATAAATATCTTTTACAACATTTTGAACTTTACGTATATCCATAGCAGAAACTGATAGTTCTAAATTACCTAATGCTTTATATATACTAATGTAATCTTCAGTTTTAATTTTATTAATTCGAATAACTTTATTATTTTCTAACTGAATATCGTGTTCCACAACCTCTTTATTTTTAGAACCTTCGTCGAACTCTACCAGTAAAAAGTTTCTCCTAATTCTTTCAGATAAGTCACTATTTACATCTACATATTTATAAATAGTTTCTAAAATATCTCTTATATTTTCATCGTTTATGCTATATCCTAGAAAAATAATTGGATTATGAATAAATAGAGATAATAATTGTGCTCTAATTAGTTCATAACTAGTATTGAATTTATTGTAATCTTCACTCGTTAATACAATTTTATCTGGTTGGCTTATGCAACCGTGTATTTTATAAACAGAACCATAGGGATTACTCAATAATATTTGATTACCTATTAAAGGATTAAATTCGAATAAGTTTTCTACCAATTTATCATAATTAGTAGTAACAATTGACCCAATATTTTTTCTAGCCTTTTTCATATGAATAAATTCATCTTCAAACTCAGTTCTAAAATTTAGATGCTTAAATAATTTTGATATATAAATTTTGAATCTACTAATATTTATCCCGTTTTCCATTAAATTATAGTATTCATCATTTATTTCTTTAAAATTCCCGTCTCTTTCATTTTTTACAGTTTCATTAAATAAGTTTTCTATCCTTTCTCCTAATGCTGGGAAGTCATAAGAGGAGTCTTCTTTCTGACATTCATCTTTATAATCATAAAATACTTCTTTATTTCCTGTTAACTCATAACAGATATGTTGAAGTAGATTTTCCCAACTATAGCTATTATTTAAGTACCTTAAGCTTAAACCAGTACCGATAAATAATACTGGATGATTTGAATACTTATTTATGAAGTCTTCTATTTTCAATATTATACCTCTTTTCTTTTTTTGTTTTACACAACTCATTTTTTAGTTTTATTTGTGATACGCTTCCCCACGCATGATCTTAAATGCTCTATATACTTGCTCCATCAACACGACTTTCATCATTTGGTGTGGGAAGGTCATTTTACTGAACGACAGGGCATAGTTGCTACGTTGTAGTACTTTGCTATGTAGCCCGTTTGATCCACCGATGATAAATGTTATGTGTGAGTTACCTCGTGTCATGAGGTTATCTATTTCTTTGCTTAGCTGCTCGCTTGTTAACATCTTACCTTCTATTTCCAAGGTAATAACGTGACTGTCTGCTTTGATTTTAGACATAATTCTGTCCGCTTCTTTTTCTTTTACTATCTCTATATCTTTCTCACTCATATTATCTGATGCTTTTTCGTCTGCTACTTCGATTAATTCGGTCTTTGTGTAGGCGCCTAGTCTCTTGTTATATTCGTCTACTGCTTGTTTCCAGTATTTTTCTTTGAGCTTGCCTACTGTAATAATTGTGATTTTCATCTTTATCCACCTTTATACATTGTCTTAAAAGTTACCCACAGGTTATTAACTTATGCACAGTTTCAGTTATCATTATATCAACATTTTAAAATTTTGTTCTCTTTTTTAAAATTCTGTAAGTTATTTTTATTCATTTAGTTATGATTTATCCACTGTTTTTTATACAATGTGGATAACTTTGTGGGTAAGTACATGGTTTATACACAGTTTGTGGACAATTGTGTATAACTGTGTGTATTCCTGTGCACAAAATAAAAAGATATCCCCAAACGCTAAATTGGGGATATCTTTTAGTTATAAGTAATATATTGGTGTTGCTTTTTCTTTATCTGTATCACATAACGTGACTTCTTTTTTCGTATCTATATCATGTTCGTTAAGTATTTGACCCACGCTCATTCTCGCTAAGTCTTTCATGTTATTGTCTTGGCTTAAATGAGATAAATATATACGCTTTGTATTACCTGTTATAACATCGCACATTGCATGTGCTGCGTCTTCGTTTGATACGTGTCCCATATCGCTTAATATACGTTGTTTCGTCTTCCATGGGTATCTTCCCATTCGCAACATATCTACATCATGGTTACTTTCGAATACGAAGGCATCACTGCCATGTATCATACCTTTCATTCTATCTGATACATATCCTGTATCGGTAATCATTGTTAGCTTTTTGTAGTCGTTGTTGAATATATAGAACTGCGGGTCTATCGCATCGTGTGACACGCTAAATGATTCGATATCTATACCTGCTAATGTCTTTGTTTCAAATGGTTCGAAGTTGAACTTTTGATCTAGCGGTATGTTTTTATCTTTTGCTTCTATTTTCTGCCATGTCTTCTTATTAGCATAAATAGGTAGTTTATATTTTCTTGCGAGAACGCCTAGCCCTTTAATGTGATCGATATGTTCATGCGTCACTAAGATGCCTTCTAAGTCGCTAATGCTTCTATCTATTTGTTGAAATAAACCTTCTATCTTTTTACCTGTTAATCCAGCATCTACGAGCAGGCTTCCTTTATCTGATTCTATATAAGTGGCATTTCCTGTACTGCCACTTGCGAGTACGCTCATTGCGATCACAAGTGTTCATCTCCTTTAATTACTGCTTTTTAAAACTATGATTCTTCTAATACAGTTGATTCTGGCTTAATAGCGTCAACGTATAGCAAGGTCGTCTTTTCTTTTCCATCTTCTTTAGATTTCACTTTAACTTCCCAACTTGGAACAAGTACTTGTCCACCTATTTCTTTTACAACACTATAATAGCCTAACCTTACAGATTCTGATATGCTCCCTGTTAAGTAAACACTTAAATAGTGAAAACTTAGCAGGGAGTTTTATTATGACTAGAAATATTAAAATAGATATCAATACTTTATTA
>NZ_PPRS01000034.1 GCF_002902755.1 Mammaliicoccus lentus
AATTACATTAAAAATGGCCAAATCCATAGCTTAGCTATGAATTTGACCAAAAAGACATTTTTATTATTTAGTTGTCTACTTGACAGGGTTAACTTCATTTACTTTAAAAGGAAGGCTTTTTATTTAAATAAATGATTCAAATATCAATTCTTTTCCTGGAACATTCTTTTCTTCGAAGCCATCTAAAAATGCTTGGTTATCATATGGTACTTTAATACGTTCAACATTTATTGCACCATCTTTAACTTCAACGATACCATACACGGCATAAGCACCGTTGTTAAGACCTACTGAACCAGGGTTAAAATAAATTGTCTCAATATCATCAAAATGGTGTAACACGTGATTGTGTCCAAATGTAACAAAGTCTGCATCTATACCATTAAATAAGCCGTGAACATGTTCTAAAGATGGT
This sequence comes from Mammaliicoccus lentus, assembly GCF_002902755.1. Classification (GTDB taxonomy): domain Bacteria; phylum Bacillota; class Bacilli; order Staphylococcales; family Staphylococcaceae; genus Mammaliicoccus; species Mammaliicoccus lentus. Next base: position 416 of record NZ_PPRS01000034.1, read on the forward strand.
TCAACGATTGGTTGAAACGGATCTTCACTTATATGCTTATCCATATCTTCTTCTAATATACGATAATGGGTAAAGTAAAAATTCAGTCCATCTATTTCTTTTGTGATTTCTCGGTCTAATTGATCTAAAAAAGTATAAAATTTAGAATCAAGATGTTCTACTATCCATTGATGGTGTTCGTAAAATTTATTTTTAAGACTTTCAGGATACGTTTCATTATGAGCTACTGCCATGATTGCTTCATCATGATTTCCAGCAATATTAGTCATATCCTTGCGATTTGTAACAAGGTCCAATACTTCATTCGTCTTATGACCAACTCCGATATTATCACCTAAATTATAAATGTGTTCTATATCAGAACGACTATCTATATCCTTTATCACCGCTTCTAAAGCATCATAATTACCATGTATATCTGTTAAAATAGCAAATTTAACCATAATACATCTCCTTAAATCACACTATTATTGTTGATTCACTGCTTCTGTTATATCTATATTTCCAGTAACAACTTGGAATTCTTTTCCGATTGTACCATCGTTATTTAAAACAGCTTGTATAACTGAAGCAACGTCTTGGCGAGGGACTTCTCCACGTTCAACTTCTCCTGCTATTTCAACTTTTCCAGTGCCCTCATTATTAGTTAATAAGCCAGGATGTACAATTGTATAAGGTAGTTCAGATCTTCTTAAATGATCATCTGCATAATGTTTTGCGATTGTATAAGGTTTTAAATCACCTTCGAATGCCGAACGTCTTGTATCAAATGATGAAACGAGAACGAAGTGTTCAATATTAGCTCGTTTACTTGCTTCTATTGATTTCACAGCACCATCTAAATCAATAATAATTGTTTGGTCAGCACCAGTGTGTCCACCAGAACCAGCAGTGAAAACAACTTTATCTGCATCTTTAATTTTTTCAGCAATATCATCAATATCGTCATACTCTAAATCAAGAGAAGCTGTTTTAGCGCCTATTTCTTCAAAATAGCTAGCTTGGTTCGTTTTTCTTATTCCTGCTGTTACTTGATTACCTTCTTCTACTAAATCTTTTACAAGTAATCTACCGATTTGTCCATTTGCACCTATAACGAATATATTCATATAAAACACTCCTTATATTTTTTCATGGATAAATTGATAATTATGCAATCTATCCGATGTAATAACTCTTTTTGTTACTTCATATGGTTTCTCATAGTTCATATCTGATACAACTATATTACCATTTGAGTGTACTTCTTTTACAATTGCTACATGACCTAAATCACCATAATCTGTTTGGAGTATAGAACCTTTTGCTGGCTTACCATTCACTTTAAAGCCATCTTTTTTAGCCCTTTCCGCCCAGTGTTTAGCATCTCCCCACGAAGTTGGGATTCTTTTATCTATTTTTAAGCGTTCTTCAAATACATAAAAAGTACATTGTCCTTCTTGATAGAAATTACCTAGTGAACGGTCATCAGTTTTATCTTTTTGTTTAATTTGTTCTGTTCGTGATGCTATTTCTTTTTGTCGCATTTCTTTTTGAATATTATCAACATATTGGGTTACAAAGTTGAAGCCACCTTGTTGCTTGAATAAGATAAGCATCGTAATGATTATAACCCAAGTAACGATAAACATCGTGAAACGAAATAACTTCTTCATAGCTCACTCCTAAATTTAATCTACCCTCAATATATGAGTAATTTAATATGATATCAAACAAACTGCTTATTATGATAATTATATTAACTTTATCTTCATCCATATTTTTGACAATATTATGACATTTATAAAACTTTTTATGTTACGCTATTGATATAAAATAGAATACGGAGTGATCAATATGTTTGAATTTCATTTAGATTATTGGCGAAATGGTCGAGGACTTCATTTAAAGACAGTTCTCCTTTCAATATTAACGTCAATTATTCTTGGTATCATCATGTTAGTGCCAGGTGTTATATTTTTAATAGGTGCCATTAGCATGATATCTTCTCAAGATTTCTCTGGCGAGCCTTCAGGCGGAGGTATCGTAGCCTTTTTAATATCTATGGTAATAGGTTTTATCGTTAGTTTATTATTATATGTTTTTGTCTTAATACCTATGACTTATGGGTTCTTAAAATATTATAAAGATACAGACTTAGGACGTGCGCCAAGATTTTCTGATTTGTTATTATTCTTCAAGAAAGGTAAATACGTAAAGACACTTAAACTAACTGCAATTATGTTTGTCATTTCTGTTGCATTAGCAATTGTATTATATATCGTTGTGTTTATTGTAGAATTGATATTTATCGCGATATTTGGCACTTCAGCTGCGTTTATAAACGAAAATAACTTTGGTGCTATGTCAGTATCATTCTTAATTATTATGTTACTTATGATGTTAATCATCTTTGCGCTTTACATACCAATTTATTATGTTGTCATTTTCTTAGTTAATACGGTTCTTGTACATATTGACCAACAATCACTGCCAACACTAAATAAATTATCTATAGGTTGGAACATCACAAGTAAAGGTCCTAAAAGTGCGTGGAAATTACTATTTAGTAATGTATTATATTTCATTGTTGCTTATATCATACTCGCTATAATCGCAGTTATTACCGCGCTTATAATATCATTACTTCCTGACGTACTAAAAATATTACTTGGCATTTTCGCTTATATTTTCGCATTTGTTTATTTAATAGCTATGAGTTATATCATGTACGGAAGTGCAATGAACTTCTATCATAAAAATAAAAATGCACTATACCCACAAAATGATCAACCTGATGAATAAATGATTAATAAAAAACTGAGAATCAAACCTTTAATTTGGATGTTTCTCAGTTTTTTTCATTATTTTATTAAAGAAATTAAACCGTATAAAGTCTGGTATTCATAGTCAGGTTCAACATCGATATGTTCAAACTCCGTTAAATATCTATTAATCCATGCTGTCTTATATCCAAAATTCTGGGCACCAATAATATCCCATTTATTAGAAGAAACAAATAAAATATCTTCTTTGTTTAAATCTAATTTTTCATATAAATATTTATAACTGTTTGAATCTGGCTTATAAAGCCCTATTTCTTCTAAAGCTACAATATGTTTAAATTTATCTTCTATATGTGCATGTTCTAAAACAGTTAATATCATCTCTTCATTTCCATTGCTAAATACAATCTTATCTATATTCTCTAACTGATTTAAAACTTGTTCAGTTTCAGGAAAAGCTTCTAGCTTATTATATTCGTTTACACATTCAGATACATCTTCTGAATCGTAATCATATTCATTTCTATCTAATACATACTCAAGTGAGTCTTTTACTACGAGACTGAAAGGTTTATATTGATTTACTAATTGTCTTACGTGAATATATTCAATTAACTTTTGTCGCCAAGCTTTTGCGATTTTTTCTCCGTTGCCCGGAAATAACTTCTCACACTTATTTTTAACACTATCGATATCAAATAATGTTCCATATATATCAAATACTATCGCTTTAATCATAGTATCACTCCTTCAAACGAGTACTATTATTAATATATCCGAACATTATTATTTCAATCGTTCCAAATAAATTGTGCACTACTTACATCTACGTAAATTACACGGCTAAAATATGACTTCTAACCAAAATAATTCTCCTAACCCGTTATTTTAAACTAACAGATTAGGAGAATTACTTTTGTATGAGATTCTTATGTTTTATTCAGATAAAAATTTAAGTTTTAAAAATTCTGCTGCGCCATTTTCGAGGTTAGATAATTGTGTTACTTCTTTACCTAGTAGCTTAATATGATCTGGTGCATTTTTCATTACGATAGGATTATCTACATGTTCTAACATTTGTCTGTCATTATCACTATCACCAATAGCGTAAGTTATAGCATCTTCTTCTATTTCGAAATGCGTTAAAACTTTTTGAATAGCTGTCGCTTTATTAACGCCTTTAGGCATTGTTTCTAAATTACAAGGTGTTGAATTTGATATTGATATATTTAAAGTTTCTTTTAAAGGTTCAACTACTTTTTCCCATCTATCGATATCAGTGTGATACTTTTTGAAGAAATAGATTTTAGAATAGGCATCATTTGGTATTTCATCTACCCAAGTGATTTTATCTTTCATTGCTTCTAATCTCGATTTCCATTCATTAATTTCTACATCTGCATCATCTGACTGCTCAAGTTCTGAAACTAATAATGCTTTATCACGATTTAAAACTATTCTATCTTTATGATAAGGGAATAACTCATAATATATTTGGTGTTCTTCAGCTAAATCAATTAATTTATGTACTGTATCCATTTCTAACTGATATTTAAATATTTCTTCACCATCAATATAACCAACTGCTCCATTTGAAGATAAAATACCATCTACTTCAAAATCATCTGGCACAAGATAGTGTATCTCGTCATATGCGCGACCGGTTGCTAGAAAGACTTTCACACCTTTATTACGTACCTCTTTAATAATTTGAGTTGTGTAATTTGTTACTCTATTATCTTCATTTAAAATCGTACCGTCCATGTCTAAAAAAACTACTTGCGTTGTCATGTATAATCCTCCAAAGTTTATTTCCATTATTATTATTTCACGGAAGATTTATTTAATCAATTTTTTAGACTTTAGATAAAATTGGACGTCCACTTTTAAAAGTTACATCTACTTCTATATTGAATAAATCACTCATAGTTTCTGAATTAACAACTGATTCAATGCCTCCTGAAGCAAATACTTGTCCTTCTTTCAGCAACAATATATGTTTGAACACTGGCAATACCTCTTCTAAATGATGCGTTACATAAATCATTGTCGGACCATTTTTATCTTGACCGATATTTCCAATTCTTTCTAATAAATCCTCTCTTGCAACAAAATCTAAGCCGTTAGTCGGTTCGTCTAAAATAAGTAACCTAGGTTCTGACATTAAAGCTCTACCAATTAACACACGTGTTTGTTCACCTTGAGATAATGTACTAAATCTTCTATTTATATATGGTGTAATACCTAGCATCGCACAAATTTCTTCAGCTTTATTTCTAATCTCATCTGTAGGATCCTCGTATACACCAATTGAAGCATACGCTCCGCTAATAACAGTTGTAAAAGCATTATCTTCTTGACGCATTTTTTTAAATAATGATTGTGAGACGTAACCGATTTGCTTTCGAATATTATCCGCTGAGTAACCTGGTTTGCCTTGTTTCATATCTAATATTTCAAATTCGCCAGACGATGGCGCTGTATAAGCATTTATAATATCTAATATAGTAGATTTACCTGCTCCATTTAAACCATACAACACCCAATTATCCCCATCGTTTATTTCCCAAGAAATATCTTTTAATATGTAATTACCTTCACGTATCCAGTTGATATTTTTTAAATCAAGTAACATTTTGTCATCCCCTCAAAGTTTTCATAATATTCACTCATTGTACATGAAATTACTTTGATGTTAAAGACCGGGATTCTAACAAGACTCTCATAAAAGAAGGAGTCTAAAACATAAATAACTGTCTCAGACTCCTTGATTATAATTTTCTATTTTAATTCTAATTCTAACCGAACCATATCTTTGCACTGTATGCCATTCTCATAAATGGGCTCATCATAATATTTTATAAAGTAATCAATATCAATGGACTTCATTCTAAAGCCTGCTTGTTGATATAGCTTTAATTGCCCAATGCCTGAATTACCAGTACCAACAGTAACAGTGTGACAATCTAAATTTTTAGCTACTTCAATAATATAATTTACTAACTGTTTACCTATACCTTGATGTTGATAATGTGAATCCACAGCTAAGTTTACAAGTTCAAATGTATTTGGCCTCGTTAATAATCCGACTACAATACCTACTGGTTGTCCTTCTTTAACAAATGCAAATACTTCTCCACGTGAAGTATTTGCATTTATTGCTTTTTGATTATCATCTGCTAATGAAAGCAACTCATAATGCTTATCAGTTAACAATTTGCATGTTTGGATCATCACATTCACCTACAGTTTTTATTTAGTAGAAGTTTTTTTCCTTTTTATAAACCAAATTATAAAAATTACCGCACTTACTGCAATAACTACATACATAATATTTGAATAAACATCCATGTAATTTACAATTTGGTGCCAATTATTCCCTACTTTTGCTCCAACTAGAACAAGTACTAAGTTCCATATTAATGTACCTAACGTCGTTAATACTAAAAACAGCCATTGATTCATACCACTCATACCGGCTGGGATAGATATTAAACTTCTAATAAGTGGAATAAACCTACAGAAAAATACTGTCCAAGGTCCATATTTATCAAACCAAGCATCAGCTTTTCTAACATCTTCTTTTGTTAACCTTAAATACTTTCCCCATTTTTCAATGATTCGTTCAAGACGCTCAACGTTGAGAATACGACCAATCCAATATAATATGACCGCTCCACCTACAGAACCAATCGTCGATGCTACGACCACACCGAATATAGATAATTCGGATTTAGTCGTCATAAACCCTCCAAAGGTCAAAATGACTTCAGATGGTATAGGTGGAAATACATTCTCAACTAATATTAATAAGGCTATACCAAAATAGCCAAACTGTTCCATTACACTTGTTATCCAACTCTCCATTAATAGACTCCTTTAAGTTGTTTTCAATAATTTATTACCGTATTACATAAAACATAAACCATAAATTCAAAAAATTAAAAATAAAAGTTAAACTCCATTATATAACATTACAAGTGTGTTAGTGTCGGACTTTAGTATGAACATTTAATTAACGATTGTTATTTAAAATTTTCTGATTAATTAGAAATATTCAATAATTTACTTTATACTCTTATTGTAACATTTTAAAAGAGAGTGATGAATTTGGGTTGGTATGCAACTTACTTTATAGTTTATTTCATATTTATGCTTGCAATAGCATATTATTATTTCAAAAAAATCAAAACTTATGAGGATTACTTAATCGGTGGTTGGAACACTGGGTTTTGGCAAATTACGGGGACAATTATAAGTACATTTTGTGGAGCCGCAGTATTCATCGGTTGGGTAGGACTCGGTTTTACAGTTGGGTTATCAGGTTATTGGAAATTCGCTTTTGTAGCGATTTTATTTTCATTAATATTAATCTTAGGATTTGCCAGGCCACTTAGAAGGCAAAAGCTCATTACTTTAGCAGATTTATTTACTAAAAGATTTGGTGGTAAAGCAGGAGTAGTGCCTTCCATACTATCTGCGTTTATATATTCAGTACCGACAACAGCTCTACAAATGGTCGGTATGTCTACTGTCTTTAATATTACTTTTGATATGAATGTTTCATTAGGTATATTTATATCATTTGTCGTCATCTTAATATTCACTGTAATCGGAGGATTACCAGCAACTATGTTAACTGATGCTATTCAATCAATCATCATTATTATTGGTGTCGTTATTCTTGCGGTTGTTACGGTAGTTCATGTTGGAGGACTTTCAACACTTTTTGAAAACAGTAGCTCTAAACTTTTAAGTATTTCAGGACCAGATGGTTATGGGGAAGTCTTACTTTATGCATTATCAGTCGGGCCATTTTATTTAGTATGGCAATCTATTTGGCAGAGAATCTTTGCTGCAAAAAGCGAAAATGTAGCTGTTTCAGCAAATGCCTTAGGGTTTGTAATTTCAGGTTTCATTTCTATTTTACCTTTTATTATTGGCTTAGCAGCAAGACAATTTGTTCCGCTTGATATGCACCCTGACTTAGTTTTTTCATATGTAACAGATTTATTATTATCTAGCCCACTAGGAGGACTTGTATTCTTAGGTTTATTAGCTGCTTTAATGACAGGAGCAACATCATTTATTTTACAAGGTAGCAGTAACCTGACAATTGATTTTTATCAAACATTTATTAATAAAAATGCTAGCAGCAGAAAAATGTTAGTATTTTCGAGAATTTCAGTTGCAATCATAACAATATTGGCTTGTTTATTTGCATATACTGTAAGTGATATCGCTACTACATACCAATGGGCTTTAAGATTAACATCTACTATACTTGTCATACCATTTATTGCAGTAATGTTCTGGAAAGGTGTAACGAAAATTGGCGTTATGGTAAGTATGATAGGAACAGCAATACTTGTCTTATTATATCCTTTATTTAATTTACCTATTGATCATGCAATATTTGGATTTATAATTTCATTTATTTTATTAGTAGGCACAAGTTTACTAACTAAACACGATAAGTTAGAAACGATTCAAGCTGCTTATTTTGAAAAATTAGACAACCCGAATTTGGAGGATTATTATGAGTAACTTAATGATTAAAAACGTTAATATTATAGACATGGTTATTCCTAAACCTTATAAAAGTAATATATTAATTAAAGATGGAAAGATTAAAGAAATTAATACATCTATCAGTAATCAAAATGTTGAAACATTAGATGGTAAAGAACAATTTATTATACCTGGTTTTATTGATACACATAGTCATTTATTACTTTATGGCTTATTTAAAGAATTAGTAGATGTAAGGCCTGAAGCAGTTAAAAATATTTCAGACATTAAAAAAGCATTGAAACAACAATTACCTAAAAAGGATTCAGGGGAATGGATAGTTGGTCAAGGTTACAACGAACTAGAACTTGATGAAGAACGACATATTACGAAGCAAGAACTCGATGAAGTTTCAACTGAACACCCTATTTACTTACGTCATAGCTCTGCACATATGGGGGTTGCAAACAGTAAAGCTCTAGAAATAGCAAATATTAATGATGAAACAGAAAATCCTGAAGGTGGCTATTTTTCTAAAACGGATGGTACCTTAAACGGTTTACTTTATGAATTACCAGCAGTAGAAAAACTGTTACCTTATTTACCGAAACCATCTAAAGAAGAGATGATTGATGCGCTGAAAAATGCTGCTCAAGATTATATTGAAAAAGGTATTACAACAGCTTCAGAAGCGTCGGTTGGTCTAGCTCATGGTAAAGATGATATATCTGCTTATCATGAATATATACAATTAGAAAATGACATTAATTTAAGGATCATGATAGATTACCAACTGCTATTAAATGATGAAAGAATCAAAGATAAAACATATCAAGAATTAAATGAACAAGTACAAACACTTTCAAACCAAAAATGTACTTTGGATAGCGCTAAATTTTTCCAAGATGGATCAATCCAAATAAATACAGCAGCACTCACACAACCTTATAAAAATGAAAATACAAAGAGTGAGATTATTATAAAACAAGAAACATTAGAAAGTTTATATACATCGTTCGCAGAAAAAGGATTTCCATTAACAACGCATGTGAATGGCGATGCTGCTATTAAATCCATTATAAAAGCTTATTCTAAAATACAGTCTTTACCAAATTATAATCATGAAACACGAATTGAACATATTCAAACTGGTGAATATGAAGACATTGTGGCAATGAAAAACAATCAAATTTCCGGTTCATTTTTTACTAATCATATATATTATTTTGGTGATCAACATTATGAAAAATTTTTAGATCCTAATCGGGCAAATCTAATAGATCCTGCAAGATAGGCTCAAGATTTAGACGTGTTATATACGCTGCATTCAGACTGTCCTGTAACGCCCATCTCTCCAATAGATAATATAATGATTGCTTGTAATCGTAAAACAAAAAGCGGACGTACTTTAGGTGAAGAATTGAAATTAACACGCCTAGAATCATTAAAAGCAATGACTATAAACGGCGCAAAGCTCAACCATACCGAAAATCAAAACGGTACAATTGAGCCTAATAAAAACGCTGATTTTGTAATATTGAATCATAACCCATTAGACGAATCAATCGATCTAAATGATGATATGATTCAATATACGATTATTGGAGGAAAAGTAGTATATAAACGCTCATAGCCCATTAAATTATAAAGTGCCTATGAATCCACCATCAATATTAACTGAAGCTCCAGACACATATGAAGCGGCTGATGATGATAAGAAAGTAATCACATTGGCCGCTTCTTCTGTGTTCCCAATTCTTCCTAAAGGAATTGAACGGTCAATTTTTGAGTATTCTTCCCAAGATAACTCAGGATTTTCGTTTTTCCATCTTTTTTCTAATTGTTCACTTCTTATAAGTCCTATACATACTGTATTGACTCTTATATTATATTCACCTAAATCTTTACTCATCGCTTTTGTAAGTGCCATGCCAGCAGCTCTTGATACAGAAGTCGGCAACGATGATTTAGGAGGTGTCTTGCCTAACGCTGCTGTGACATTAATGATTGAACCTTGTTCATTTTCTTTCATATAAGGGATTGCTGCTTTTGAACAATTTATGGCTCCAAATAATTTTAAATCAAGATCATCTTCCCAAAGTTCATTTTCCACTTCTTCAAACGCATGAGCTTGGGATGTACCAGCATTGTTCACTAATATATCTATCGTTCCAAACTTACCCACTGTTTCTTCTACAGCTTTTATACATTCTGACTTATCTGTTACATCAGCAACAATAATTTGGACATTAGCTTTTGTGTGTTTTTGAATATAACTTTTTGCTTCTTCTAATCTATCTTTATTTCTAGCACAAATAGCTACTTTTGCTCCCTCTTTCGCCAAACATAAAGCTGATTCTAAACCGATACCTTTACTGCCTCCAGTAATTAATGCTACTTTGTTCTCTAATTTAAAATCCATCTAATACCCCTTTCTTTAGTTGTACTTATATATCAATATACGTTAGTCTATATCTTACTGCAAAAATTCCCCCTTGTTTTCATGATGACTCTAGTTTCCTTATAAAAATAGGAGTGGACAGAAATTTCATTTTCTTAAAAAGATTTCGTAGTCCCACACTGCTTAGAATGACTAATATTGAAAAAAGCTTTTTATAAACTTATTTTCAGTCAAATCAGCTACTGCCAATACAAAATAAAGTCCTAGACAATTATTTATGTCCAGGACTCATATAAAATTCATTATATTTTCTTGTTATGCTTCAACATCGTATCCTTGATCTTCTATTGCTTCTTTCATCTGGTCAAAGTTTACTTTGCCTTCTTCATATGCTACTTGTACATTATTTTCTTCTAAGTTTACAGCGGCATTATTTACACCATCTAATTGATTTAAAGCACCTTCTACTGATGATTTACAATGATTACAAGTCATACCTTCTACTTTAATTGTTTGTTCCATTATATACATCTCCTTATAATTTATAGTTTAACTCTTTTTAATCTTAAAGCATTAGTGACAACACTAACTGAACTTAGAGCCATTGCAGCCCCTGCTATCCACGGTGCTAATAAACCGAGGGCAGCTATAGGTATACCAGCTGTGTTATACCCAAATGCCCAGAATAAGTTTTGTTTAATATTTTTAATTGTTGCGTGACTAATCTTGATTGCTTTAGGGATTAATAATAGTTCTCCCCCTAAAATCGTTACGTCAGCTGCTTCTATCGCTACTTCAGTTCCAGTTCCTATAGCTATTCCGATATCTGCTACTACTAATGCAGGTGCATCATTTACACCATCTCCGACCATAGCTACTTTCTTGCCTTTATCTTGTAAAGCTTTTATTTCATTTGATTTTTCTTCTGGTAATACTTCTGCTATAACTGAATCAATACCTACTTGCTTAGCAATAGCTTTCGCAGTTCTTTCATTATCACCTGTAAGCATAATTACTTCTAATCCTTCATCTTGCATCAGTTTAATCGCTTCAGGTGCCGTTTCTTTAATTGTATCAGCAACTGCTACTACGCCTTTATATTGACCATTAACTGCCATTAACATTGCAGTTTTACCTTGATGTTCAAAGTTTGTAAGTGTTTCTTCAACTTGATTAACTGAAATTTGAGCATCAGTCATTAGTTTTCTATTACCTACTAATATTTCATTTCCATCTATAGTTGCTTTTATACCGTGTCCAGGTATTGCATCAAAGCTTGATACGTCTTTTAAAGTTAAATCTTTTTCTGTAGCATATGCAACTATTGCTTCAGCTAGTGGATGTTCAGATCCTCTTTCTGCACTTGCCAACAATTGTAAAGTTTCATCGTCACCTGTAAAGTCAGTCACTTCTGGTTTTCCTTTTGTTATTGTTCCTGTCTTATCTAGAACAATAGCATTTAATTGGTGTGTTCTCTCTAAGTGTCCGCCACCTTTAAATAAAATACCACTTTCTGCTGCTTTACCCGTGCCTACCATGATAGAAGTAGGTGTTGCTAACCCTAAAGCACATGGACAAGCAATAACGAGCACTGCAATTGCAGCTACAAGTGCGCCTTCAAATTGTCCTGGGTTAACTAAAGTTATCCATATCACAAATGTTAAGATTGCTATTCCAACCACGATTGGTACGAAATAACCTGATATAACATCGGCAAGTCTTTGTATAGGAGCTTTAGACCCTTGAGCTTCTTCTACAACTTTAACGATTGATGCTAAAGCAGTATCTGAACCAACTTTTGTTGCTTTCATTTCAATTGAACCATTTTTATTAATTGTTGAACCAATTAACGCTTCATCTATTGATTTCTCTACCGGTATAGATTCACCAGTAATCATTGATTCATCAATAGAAGTATTTCCTTTTATAACTTTACCGTCTACTGGTATTTTTTCACCAGGTTTAATTCTTAAAACATCACCTACTACAACTTCTTCTACAGGTATCATCATTTCTTTGTCTTCTCTAATAACCCTTGCTTCTTTCGCTTGTAAATTAAGAAGTGATGATAATGCATTTGTTGTTTGACTTTTTGCTCTTTGCTCTAAATATTTACCGAATAAAATAAGAGTGATTAGAACTGCGCTTGTTTCAAAGTATAAATGTGGCATGTATTCTGGATTACCAATAGTTTTAATCGCTTCGTATAAACTATAAAAATATGCCGCACTAGTACCTAATACAACAAGCACATCCATATTGGCGCCGCCGTTTCTCAAATTTTTATATGCTCCAATATAGAACTGCCATCCTATTACGAATTGAACAGGTGTAGCAAGAATAAATTGAAACCATGGATTCATAAATATACTAGGTAATTGAACATTAAATAAATGAACAAGCATTGTCATGAATAGTGGTAAGGATAAAACTGCTGAAATAATTAATTTTAATTTCATTTGTTTTATTTCTTTTTGTTTGTGTGTTTCTTTATTTTTCATTTCACTTTTTGCTTGTGCATCATATCCTAATTTTTTAATTTTATCTATGATTGCTTTAATATCCACTATTTCAGGATTATATTCTATATTAGCCTGTTCTGTAGTTAAATTAACTGTTGCTTGCTCAATGCCTTCTTGTCTATTTAATACTTTCTCGATACGACTTGAACATGCTGCACATGTCATACCAAATACATCAAGTTCTGCCTTTTCTGTTAACACGCCATATCCAAGTTTTTCAATTTTATTAGTTATATCCTTTAAAGAAGATTGTTCAGGATCAAATGAAACAGATGCTTTTTCTGTTGTTAAGTTCACTTTGGCATCTACACTGTCCATTCTATTTAACACTTTCTCAATTCGACTTGAACATGCTGCACATGTCATGCCAGTGACGCCAACAGTTGTTTGTTTCTGATTTGCCACTTATACCACACCTCCTTATTTAGAAAATTGTTTAAGAACACTCATTAATTCATCTATTGTTTCTTCGCCTTCGCCTTTTTGGATAGCATCTGTAACACAATGTTTAATATGACGTTCTGTTACTGCAAACCCAACATTCTTAAGTGCAGACTGTATAGCACTAATTTGAACGAGTATATCCACACAATAACGGTCTTCTTCAACCATACTTTGAATACCTCGTACTTGCCCTTCAATACGTTTTAATCTATTTAATACTTTCTCTTTTTCTTCTTTAGTTCTTGGTGTTACAGGATGATCATGTAAAAACTCTCCCATATACTCACGTCCTTTCTTAATTAACACTATACCCCCCTAGCGTATATTTTTCAAGTTTTTTGTTTATAAAATTAAATATGATACATAATTTTCTATAAAAAAATCTATTAGTCCAACCGGGCAATGATTACTGGCAATATAAAAAAAGAGCCGGAGACATTGATTATGTCCCAGACTCTTTAAAAACTAAAATATATTATTCAACTGTTACTGATTTAGCTAAGTTACGTGGTTTATCTACGTCACAGCCTCTGTGAAGCGCTGCGTAATAAGAAACTAATTGTAGTACTACTACTGAAACAAGTGGTGATAATAATTCATGTACATGTGGGATTACATAAGTATCCTCATCATGTTCTAATCCTTCCATAGAAATGATACAAGGATTAGCTCCACGTGCTACTACTTCTTTTACATTACCACGGATAGATAAGTTAACTTTTTCTTGAGTAGCTAATGCAATAATTGGCGTACCTTCTTCAATTAAAGCAATTGTTCCGTGTTTCAACTCTCCTCCAGCAAATCCTTCTGCTTGAATATACGAAATTTCTTTAAGTTTTAAAGCACCTTCTAAGCCAACATAGTAATCCATCGTACGACCAATGAAGAATGCGTTGCGAGTTGTTTCTAAGAAATCTTTAGCAATTTGTTCCATTTTAGAAGCATCATCGACGATAGCTGTAATAGCTGTCGTTACTTTTGCAAGTTCTGGTAAAATATCAACACCTGTTTCTTTACCATGAGCATTTGCTACAACTTGTGAAAGAATCGCTAATACTGCGATTTGAGCTGTATATGCTTTTGTAGAAGCAACAGCAATTTCAGGACCTGCATGTAAGATTAATGTATGATCCGCTTCACGAGATAAAGTAGAGCCAGGAACATTTGTAATCGTCAGTGCTTTATGACCAAGACGTTTCGCTTCAACTAATACTGCACGACTATCTGCTGTTTCACCTGATTGTGAAATAAAGATAAATAATGGTTTCTTAGATAGTAATGGCATATTGTAAACAAATTCTGAAGCTACATGTACTTCCGTAGGTACTTCAGCCCATTTTTCGATATATTCTTTACCTACTAAACCAGCATGATAACTTGTACCACAAGCTACAATGTATATTCTATCTGCTTGTGCAACATCATCGATAATTTCTTTATCGATTTTTAAGTTACCTTCATCATCTTGATAATTTTGAATAATGTTACGCATAACTGCAGGTTGTTCATGAATTTCTTTTAACATGTAATGATCGTAAGTACCTTTTTCAACATCTGATGCATCAATTTCTGCTTTATAGCTATCTCTATCGATAACATTGCCTTCTTGATCTTTAATGATTACTTTATCTTTTTTCACTATTACAATTTCATTATCTACTAACTCTTTATAAGTATCTGTGACAGCTAGCATCGCAATTGCATCTGAAGCAATAACATTGAAGCCATCTCCAACACCAACTAATAATGGTGATTTATTTTTAGCAACATAAATAGTTTCTGCATCTTGTTCATCTAATAAGCCTAATGCATAAGAACCATGTAGTAATGATAATACTTTATTAAAAGCTTCTTCAGTTGTTAAACCTTCATTTGAAAAATGTTCAATTAATTCTACAATTACTTCAGTATCAGTATCTGATTTAAATGTTACACTTTGTAAAAATTCATTTCTTAATTGTTCATAGTTCTCTATTACACCATTGTGTACTAAAGTAAAACGACCTGATGTTGATTGGTGAGGGTGTGCATTTTCGTAGTTAGGTACACCATGTGTTGCCCAACGAGTATGTCCAATCCCAATATTTCCATCAAAATCATTATCTGCAACTTTACGTAATTCAGCAATTCTACCTTTTTCTTTAAATACTTTTATTTCTTCTTCGTTACGAACAGCAATACCTGCTGAATCATAGCCTCTATATTCTAATTTTTCTAATCCTCTAAGTAATAATTCTTTTGCATTGGCTGTACCAATATATCCGACGATTCCACACATAAATTAAATTCCTCCAATTTTAAATAAGCGGTTAGACAACTTCAAAAAGTGTCCAGTCGCTTTCAGTACGTTATTGACTTCATGGCTGTTTCAATGACTTTGGACATACAGTCACCCATATGCTTTAACCATTGAACTTTCGAATGAGCCACATCCGGGATAGCATCCGCCGATAATTCGATAACCTTCCTCCTCGTCAACAAAAGCGAAATTATTCATTCAACATGTATCTGAATATACACGCATCTTTAGTCATAATTCCCTTTTGTTCAGGCGCTATAAGTTTCCTTATTTTGATAAACCTCACAATCCTCCTTTAGTGAACTTTCTTTATTCTACAATGAATCTCAGTATTGTGCAATTATATCACTATATATATCAACTTATTTTATAAATTTATATTAAATGAACTTGTGATAATAATTTATAATAAAAAAACGGTTGAGCCATAAAACATATGACTCAACCGCTTTTATATTCATTTAATTATTCAATTCCCATTTCTCTTTTAACAACTTCTGCAATACTATTTACATATCTTTCAGCATCTTCTTCAGTTTTAGCTTCTACCATTACACGAACTAACGGTTCTGTTCCAGATGGACGTACTAAAATACGGCCTTCTCCATTCATTTCAACTTCAACTTTTGTAATAATTTCTGCAACTTTAGTATTTTCTTCAACACCATACTTATCAGAAACTTTTACATTCACTAAACGCTGAGGATATTTTTTCATTTTACTTGCTAATTCGCTTAATGATTTACCCGTTCTTTTAACGATGCTTGCTAAATGTACACCTGTTAGTAAACCATCACCTGTTGTATTATAGTCCATTAATACGATATGGCCAGATTGCTCGCCACCAAGACTATAAGAACCTCTTCTCATTTCTTCTACAACATATCTGTCGCCTACTTTAGTTTTGTCGGATTTTATACCTATTTCTTCTAAAGCTTTATAGAAACCTAAATTACTCATTACTGTTGATACAACCATATTATCTTTTAATTCACCTTGTTCAGCCATATCTTGCGCTAAAATGAACATAATTTGGTCACCGTCTACTATTTGACCTTTTTCATCAACCGCTATAATTCTGTCTCCATCACCATCAAATGCTAAACCAAAATCTGCTTCGTACTCTACAACTGCATTAGATAATTCTTCAGGATGTGTAGATCCAACATTTAAATTAATATTATAGCCATCCGGTTTACAACCAATTGTCTCACTAGAGGCTTCTAAATCTCCGAATAAATAAGGAGCTAGAGAATATGTAGCACCGTGCGCACCGTCTAATACAATTTTAAGCCCTTCTAAGTCTCCATCCACTGTTGACTTAATATAGCTCATATATTTTTGAGCGCCTTCGAAATAATCAGATATATGATTTAATTCCTTACCTGTAGGTCTTGGTAAATTATCTTCAGTTGAATCTAATAATTTTTCTATTTCTAATTCTTCATCATCAGTCAGCTTGAAACCATCTGGTCCGAAGAATTTAATACCATTATCAGCTACTGGATTATGAGAAGCACTAATCATAACACCTAAATCTGCTTCTACTTCTTTAGTTAAATAAGCTACACCTGGTGTTGAAATGACACCTAATCTCATAACTTCTGCTCCTATTGATGATAGACCAGCAATTAAAGCAGATTCTAACATTTCTCCTGATACTCGTGTATCTCTACCTACTAATACTTTCGGGTTTTCGCTATTATGCTTTTTAGCTAAAACATATCCACCAAATCTACCTAATTTAAAAGCAATTTCAGGAGTTAATTCAGAATTCGCTACTCCCCTTACACCATCAGTACCAAAATATTTGCCCATTTGTAATTCTCCTTTTATTTCCATTAGTTTTTAGAAGTTTTTATTTTTGCTTCGACTTTGTTGAATTCGGCTTCGTCTATATCATCAGGTAAATTTAAATCTACCTTTTTCGTTGTATCATTATCGATATCCGATACATCTACTGGCACATCTATTGAACTAATACCATCTAATACATTACGTGAACCGTATATTTTAACTTCTGATTTATCTAAACTTATATCGTCAATATTTGTGTTTTTTGAAGCAGATCCTTTTGTGACAGGATTTAAACTTACTGTTTTACTCGATCTCGCAACTTTAATGTTTACATTAACGGTATCAGGTCTAATTTGAACATCTAATTTGTTCAAGTTACTATCTAGTACGCTAATGCCTGCTTTCTCAGTTGTATCATCAGTAAGTTGTTTATTCTCATCTAATGTTGCCTTTACATATGCGATTTTATTTAATTCTTCTTGACCACCAGTAATCGTTATTTGTGATGGATTAACTGTTTCACCTAATAATTCATAACCGGAAGCGATTCTATTTTGATTGATTTCAGCTTCGATTGGGAATTTCTTAGATACTTTTTCTTGTAAAGAAACAGTTGTGGTTTTCGGAATAACTTGATAATTCAAATCTTTGTTTAATCCTTTTACTTTAAAGCTTTCTTTATATTCTCCTACTGATTTATTCTTTAGATTAAGTTCCACCTTAAAATTAAGTAATTTTTCTGTTTTTAAGATTGTAGATTGTGGTCCTGAAACTTTAACATCTACTGTCTTAGGTGCACCTGATAAGTATAATTCTTTAGAATTGTAAACTGTTTCAACAGGAACATCCTCTATAACATGATCAGAATTTTTTAACGTTGTTTCGTTAAATAAACTACCAAATACATTATTAACAGATAAGAACATGACTAAAGCTAGTACTAATGCGACAAAACGTAATCCCCATTTAGATTCTAGCATCTACTTCACATCCTTTCTGCTTTGAACAGAACCAAACCAATGCTCAACTAGTAATTCCCTAAAAGTATCACTAGATATTTCTTTTCTTAATTTACCATCAAATGAAACAGAAATCGACCCCGTTTCTTCAGATACAACTACTGTAAATGCATCTGAAACTTCAGAGATACCTACCGCCGCTCTATGTCTTGTACCTAAACTTTTAGATATTTTTTGACTATCTGATAATGGTAAGTAACTTGCAGCTGTAGCAATCTTTTGTTCTCTAATAATCATAGCCCCATCATGTAATGGTGTATTAGGAATGAATATATTAGTGAGTAGCTCTTGAGTAATATCAGCGTTAATAGGGATGCCCGTCTCTATGTAATCCTGCAAACCTGTTTCTTTCTCAA
Organism: Mammaliicoccus lentus; assembly: GCF_002902755.1. GTDB lineage: Bacteria > Bacillota > Bacilli > Staphylococcales > Staphylococcaceae > Mammaliicoccus > Mammaliicoccus lentus. Next base: position 19,530 of record NZ_PPRS01000034.1, read on the forward strand.
AGACTATGAGTGCACCTATACGTCTCTTAGCCATGTATTGAACAGCTTTATCGATACTATCAGTTAGACGTTCTTGTTCAGCAGAGGTCGTTACATTTACGCGTTTAAACAAGCTACCTCTACCTAACTGTTCTAGAGCTCTTCTAAACTCTGGTTGGAATATAACAATAATCGCTAAAAATCCCCATTGTAATACGAAGTCAAATAATAGCGTTGTTGTTGTTAAATTTAAAAAATCACTTACTGTTCTACCAATTATGATGAAAAATATACCTTTTAATAATTGTATCGCTTTTGTACCTTTCGCTACTGTAATAATTAAGTACAATACATACCATACAATAATCAAATCAAGTATACCTGTTATAACTTTTATGGCACTTAAATCGCCAAAAATGTCAGGTAACTGCATAGTATCTCCTCCGTATTTCGTTAACCTATTATTTATTATATCAATTTTTCAGTTATATTGTTAATTTAAATAAAAAAGAAGTCTCTATAATTAGAGACTTCTTTATTTATAATGATTTTATTCATAATTGTCAATTATAATAGTTTTTCACCAAAAAATGAACCCATTAATCCAATCGCTAATCTAGCTGTTTTATTATATTCATCAATAAGTGGGTTTACTTCTACTAAGTCAGCAGAAACAATCAATTTAGATTCATGCAACATTTCCATCGCAAGATGGCTTTCTCTATATGTAGCTCCACCAGGTACAATAGTTCCTGTTCCTGGTGTTTCAACAGGATCTAAAGCATCAACGTCTAGCGATAAGTGAATACCATCCGTTTTATCTTTTAGATATTCTATCGTTTCTGAAATGACTTGTCCCATACCTAACCTATCAATATCAGCCATAGTATATGTTAAAATACCTGCTTCTTTTATGTACTTTTTCTCGCCTTCATCTAAATCTCTCATACCTATTAATACGACATTTTCAGGTTTAACTTTATTTTTATATCCACCAATGTTTGTCAGTGCTTCATCACCTTCACCAATCAATGCTCTTAATGGCATACCGTGTATATTTCCGCTAGGAGAAGACTCTAACGTATTTAAATCACCGTGTGCATCGTACCAAATCACGCCTAAATTTTCATAGTGTCTACTAATACCAGCTATAGAGCCTATTGATAAAGAATGATCTCCACCTAGTATGAGTGGAAAGTGACCTTTTTCAACGGTTTCATTCACAGATTCGTATAAATTATTTGAAAAAGCAATTACTTCCTCTAAATTACGAAGACCTTTTTGTTCACTTTTATATTTCTTCATGTCTAGAACTGGTGATTGAACATTACCTTTATCAATTACTTCATGTCCAATATCTTCTATTCTCTCTATTAAACCAGCATATCTTAATGCATCCGGTCCAAAGTTAACACCTAATTTACGTTGACCAAAGGCAGTGGGTGCACCAATAATTTCAATACGTTTACTCATATTTTAAATCCCCCTTAATTGTCATTACTATTATATTCTAGTATATGTAAGCACTTACATCAAGGTATATAAGGGTTTATGGATATTATTAATATATTACAAATATTTATTCATATATGTATATAGAAACGCCTTTGCAACAATATCCTAATACATATACATGTATATGCAAAAACGCTTAAAAACAAAAAAGACATTAGTGAAATCACTAATGTCTTCAATATGAGCCATAGAGGATTCGAACCTCTGACCCTCTGATTAAAAGTCAGATGCTCTACCAACTGAGCTAATGGCTCTAATGGCTGGGCTAGCTGGATTCGAACCAGCGGGTGACGGAGTCAAAGTCCGTTGCCTTACCGCTTGGCTATAGCCCAACAATGGTGGAGGGGGGCAGATTCGAACTGCCGAACCCGAAGGAGCGGATTTACAGTCCGCCGCGTTTAGCCACTTCGCTACCCCTCCAGCTTATTTAGTTATTAGAAATGGTGGAGAATGACGGGTTCGAACCGCCGACCCTCTGCTTGTAAGGCAGATGCTCTCCCAGCTGAGCTAATTCTCCATATAAAAATGACCCCTACGGGACTCGAACCCGTGTTACCGCCGTGAAAGGGCGGTGTCTTAACCGCTTGACCAAGGGGCCATGGCTCCACAGGTAGGATTCGAACCTACGACCGATCGGTTAACAGCCGATAGCTCTACCACTGAGCTACTGTGGAATAATACTAATAATTTGCCCGGCAACGTCCTACTCTCGCGGAACGTAAGCCCAACTACCATCGGCGCTAAAGAGCTTAACTTCTGTGTTCGGCATGGGAACAGGT
>NZ_PPRS01000035.1 GCF_002902755.1 Mammaliicoccus lentus
ATCTGCTAAAAATCAAACAGATTTATTTTGTTAATACATTCTAAAAAACCAATGGTTGATTACTTCTAAAGATATTACACATAAATATGGACTTGACTAATAAGAGTATGGTTAATTGGATTATTGTCTTAGTAAATCCAATAAGAGTATGGTTAGTTGGATTATTGTCATCGTTAATCCAATAAAGGTATGTGTACTTGGATTAATGAGGTACTAAATCTAATAAGGAGCCACTACTTGGATTTATATAATATTTAATCAAACAACAATATCAACTCTTGCTTTTTGATTAATTCTATCCAAAAAAGAGCTAAGGATTTACATCCCTAGCTCTTTTCAGTTTCATCTTCATCCATGCCTAATTCTTCTTCCATAAGCTTTTGTTCTGCTTTTAAATATTTCTTATATCCAACCTTAGATATCATAATACTTATTTCATATAGTACAATCATAGGAATCGTGAATAGCATATGCGTCATAAAGTCAGGTGGTGCTATTAAAGCAGCTAAGACTAACAATATGAAGTATGCATACTTTCTATTTTTCTTTAAAAACACTGGTGTCACAATACCTAATCGCGTTAAAAACAATAGCAGTATAGGCAGTTGAAATACAAATCCGAAAGGTATAGTAAATTTAAACAACTCACTAAAATATTCTTTAATGCCTATCGTTTGTTTAATGCCCATATCGTCTGCCAATCCCATTGTAAACGAAATTAAGTAAGGGAAAATAACAAAATAAGAAAACAATAATCCAATGATAAATAATCCTAAACTAAAAGGAATATAACTTAAAGTGACTTTTTGTTCTTTTGGATGTAATCCTGGTGATATGAAAGCCCATAACTGGTATAAGATAACTGGTGAGACAATTATAAAAGCTATTACGACAATCATTGCTATGTATATTGTAAGAGGGTCCGTTATTCTGAAAGCATTTAGTTCTAATGATTGAGTAAAATCATCATTCGTAATGTAATGAATGACTGGTTTTGCAAAGAAAAAACCTATTACTAATCCCCCGATTAGAAAGTAAGCAACTACCATTATACGTTTACGCAATTCTTCTAAATGTTCGACAAATGTTAAGTTGTCTTTATTCACCGCTTTACCTCCAATCTAAAAAAAGATGTGGCAGGATTCCCGCCACATTTATATGAACATTATGTCCGTGCTTTATTTAACTTCTTTGTCCTGACTTTGTTCGTCGTTATTTTTCTTATCGTCGAAGTTTGTCATGCCATCTGTAGCGTCTTTAAATTCTTTCAAAGTTGAACCCATTGCTCTTCCGAATTGTGGTAATTTCTTCGGTCCGAAAATAATCAGTGCAACTACCCCTATAAATAATAAACTAACTGGTCCTGAAATGCCGACAGTATTGATAAACGCTAATGCTTCCATCTTGATACCCTCCTATTGATTCTTCATAAAGAAGATTAAAGATTGTAGTTCTATTCCTAAATCTATATGATGTACTTGAACTTTCTCAGGTACGTTTACTCTTTGAGGTGTAAAATTCAGTATTCCAGTAATACCTGCTTTTGTTATTCTATCTGCAACTTTCTGTGCAGCTTGTTGTGGTACTGTCAATATTACAACTTCAATACCAAGTTCTTCAAGTACTTTCTCGAAATCGTCCATGCTATCAATCGTTAATTTACCTACCATATTACCTACTACATCTTCAGATTGATCAAAAGCTGCTACAATTTGCATTCTATCATTAACCGTAAAGTTATAGTTAACGAGTGCAGTACCTAAGTTACCTACACCAACAATAGCTACTTTTGTCATATCATCTTGCTCTAAAGTTGTTCTGAAAAACTTTAATAAATAACTGATGTTATAGCCGTATCCTTTTTTGCCTAGTTCTCCAAAATATGAAAAATCACGACGAATTGTCGCTGAATCAATTTTGAGACCTTCACTAAGTTCTTTTGAAGACACACGGTCCACACCTGAATTATGCAAAGTGCTAACAAATCGATAGTACAGTGGCAATCGTTTCAAAGTTGCTTTTGGGATCTTCACATCATTCTTCGCCAAAATCCTCACCTTTTCTACTATAAAATAATGTGATTGCGTTCACATCTATTGGGTTAATTATATCAAACTTTTCTTGAAATAACTATACAAATATTGTATGCAAATAAGATACATTTCTTTAGTGTTTTCATGTAGAATAATAAGTAATAGAGAGGTGTAGATATGATACTTTTACAAATAAATAAATTAGAAAAGTCTTTTGACGGCGACATAATATTTTCAGATGTCGATTTTGAAGTCAAAACAGGCGAAAGAATAGCTATCGTCGGCAGAAATGGTGCTGGAAAAACCACATTGATGAAAATTATTGCTGGCACTGAATCATATGACTCTGGAAACTTTTCTAAAGGTAAAAATGTTTCAATGGGTTATTTAACTCAACAAATGACATTAGATTCTTCCGATACTGTTATGAATGAAATGAGAAAACCTTTCGAACATATCATAAAGCTAGAACAGAAAATGAATAACTTAACAAAATGGTTAAGCGAACATGCTGAACAGTATGATAGCGAAGAATATAAAGAACAGTTATCGCAATATGAATATTTATCTAATCAATATGAACTATTAGATGGGTATCAATATGAAAGTAAAATAAAAACAGTGTTAACAGGTTTGAATTTTACTGAAGAAGATTTTGAAAGAGAAATACATTCATTTAGCGGTGGTCAAAAAACAAGGTTATCAATGGCTCAAATGTTATTACGCGAACCTGATTTATTACTGCTTGATGAACCTACAAACCATTTAGATATGGAAACTACAGAATGGTTGGAAAATTATTTAATACACTTTAAGGGTGCTATTGTCATCATCAGTCATGATAGATATTTCTTAGATAAAATTGTTAATCAAGTATATGATGTGGCACTTGGTTCTGTTAAGCGTTATATCGGCAATTATAGTAAATTTCTAAAAGAAAGAGATGCCCATTATGAAAAAGTAATGGCTGAATATGAAAGACAGCAAAGTGAAATTAAAAAATTAGAAACATTTGTTGAGAAAAATATAACAAGAGCATCAACAAGTGGTATGGCAAAAAGTCGTAGAAAAGTTCTTGAAAGAATGGAAAAAATCGAAAAACCAAGGCTAGATGCTAAAAGCGCTCAAATAACTTTTGAAATTAACCGTTCAACGGGTGAAGATGTTTTATCTGTTAAAAACTTAGAAATTGGCTACTCTAATCGTATTACACCCCCTATAAATTTAGAGGTAAAAAGACACGACCGAATTGCTATAATCGGTCCAAATGGTATTGGGAAATCCACATTAATAAAAACGATTGCCCAAAAACTAGAATCATTATCTGGTGATATACGTTATGGTTCCAATGTTCAAATCGGTTATTACGATCAAAAACAAGCTGAATTTAAATCTAATTTAACGATTTTAGATTATGTTTGGAATCAATATTCTCATATGCCAGAAAAAGATATTAGAACGATTCTTGGGCGTTTTTTATTTACACAAGAAGAAGTTAAAAAAATAATCAATGATTTATCTGGTGGAGAAAAAGCTAGATTACAGCTTGCATTACTCATGTTAGAAAAAAATAACTTACTCATTTTAGATGAGCCTACAAACCATTTAGATATTGATTCAAAAGAAATGTTAGAACAAGCTCTACAAAATTATGAAGGTACACTCTTATTTGTAACTCATGATCGTTACTTTATTAATGAACTTGCTAACAAAATATTTAATATTACTGCTGATGGTAACGAATTATTCCAGGGAGATTATCAATATTACTTAGAAAAATTAGAGCAACGAGAAGCAATCGAAAACTATGAACAAAGTAACAAAAAGCAAACCGCTTCTACTAATGATGATGACTTCTATATTAATCAGAAACAACAAAAGAAAGAAAAAAGAAAATTAGAAAGACAACTTGAAGAAATAGAAAGTAATATATCTGAATATGAATCACTTATAGAAGATTATGAATATCAACTTACTTTGCCTGAAGTATTTAATGATATTGAAAAGAGTAATCAAATTAATAAACAAAGAATAGATACAGAACATCTGCTCGAAGAAAGTATGAATAATTGGGAAGAAATACAAAATCAATTAGATTAATTTAAAAGTATTAGAGTTATTTTTACACTCTAATACTTTTATTTTTTTATATTTAGCCACATTTTTATTCACATTAAAAAGTCTTGTTTTACTAGTAGTCCACAGAGTTATCCTACTTATCCACAGGTAAATTACACAAACCTTTCTTTTTAACAATAAGTTATCCACAAATATTTAAAAAGATATACTTAGTTTATCCACAAAATGTGCTTAACTTGTGCACAAGTACAAATGTTCCGTATTGACTTTATTAATTAAGCATGTACTTCATACTAAGAAAGTAAAGATTATTAATTAAAAATATATTTAAACATAATTTTTTAATAATATAGAAAATATTAGTAGATTTAAAATCTAAAAAGCCTTATAATTCAGGTAACCAATTTCTTTTTAATTTTCAAAATTTATATATTTTATTAAATTGGCTAATTTCACTAATCATTGGTCTGACATGAAACAGAAGGGATGGTAGTTCATGAAAGAAAATAATGAAAATATAGAGCGCTATTCAACCCAGGCTAAAGAATTACTAAATCTTAAAATTATAACTAAAGATGAATATGAGGAAAGAATACAAGACTACACTGATTACACAAATAGTGAAGGTAAGTATTCACGAAAACAATAGCATTATCTTAATACTTATAGTATTTAATAGATTTATCATATACATGCCTATTTGAAACAAAAATAAGCATATCACTTAACTGATTATTTCAGTTTAAAAGTGATATGCCTATTTTTTATAGTTTACGATTTTGTTCGTGCAAGCTTGCCAATAGAAAATTTATTGTTTAAAAACAACTCTAATCCATCATTTCTATATCTAATGAACTTTTTCCATTAAGCTTCATGTCCGCTGTCTTACCGTTTATATAAAGGTAATGAGCTACTGAACCAATCATCGCAGCATTATCTGTACAGAGATTTAGAGGTGGTATTTTTAATTCTATTTGTTCTCTTTCACATTCTTGCGCCAATACTTTTCTAAGCCCTTTGTTTGCGGCAACTCCTCCTGCCACAACTAGCTGGTCTACTTTATATTCTTTAATGGCAGACATCGTTTTACCTACAAGAACTTCTACAACACTATTTTGAAAGCTTGTTGCTACGTCTTCTGGTATAATTTCTTCATTTTTTTGTCGTTTGTTATGAAGTGTATTTATAACAGCACTTTTCAAACCACTAAAACTAAAATCATAACTATCTTTTTCTAACCATACTCTTGGGAAATTTAAATTATCTTGCCCAATTTCTGCTAATCGATCTACTTCTGGTCCACCTGGATAAGGTAATCTTATTGTTCTAGCTACTTTATCATATGCTTCGCCTACAGCATCATCTCTTGTTTCACCTATTATTTCAAAGTTTAAATGATCTTCCATATAAATTAATTCTGTATGACCACCTGATACAATTAGCGCCATTAATGGGAATTGTAGAGGCTGAATTAGATTGTTAGCGTATATGTGACCAGCAATATGGTGTACTGGGATTAATGGCTTTTGGTAACTAAATGCTAAAGCTTTAGCACTCGCTACACCTACCAATAATGCCCCAATTAATCCTGGACCTTCTGTAACAGCAATGGCATCTATCTCTTCCATAGTCATCTCTGCATTTTTCAAAGCTTCATCGACTACTCGAGTAATCACTTCTACATGTTGTCTACTCGCTACTTCAGGTACTACTCCACCAAACTTCTTATGTGTCATCATCTGTGTTACGACTTCGTTACTTAATATTTCTTTACCATCTTTAATCACACTAGCTGCAGTTTCATCACAACTTGTTTCAATACTTAATATTATAGATTCACACATTTTTTAGACTCACCCACATTACTTTTGCATCCTCTCCGTCGCCATAATAATTTTTTCTGACGCCACCATAAGTAAACCCTGCTTTTTCATATACATGTCTTGCTACATCATTTTCAATTCTTACTTCTAAACTCATTGTTGTGCATGTTGAACTCGCAAAATTCATTACGTATTCTAATAACAATTGACCGACTCCACTATTTCTATAATTTCTACTTACTGAAATCGTCGTAATTTGTGCTTGATCTATCACGAGCCACAAACCACAATAAGCAATAATTTCTTCACCTAGCGATACTACAAAATAATGAGCAAATTCATTCTTCTCTAATTCATGATAAAAAGCTTCCATCGACCACGAACTATTAGTGAAACTCTGCTTTTCTATTTCATAAACTTGAGGGACATCTTCCATTGACATTTTTCTAATTTCTAACGTGTTGTCTGATTGTTTTTCCAATTTTGTTCCGCCTCTGATAATTTTAAATATCGTGGTTTTAGTTCGTGTACATTTTTAATAGGTTCTTCTTTTATATCATACATTCTAGAAGCATCTGGTAAATAAGATTTTATTTCACCTGCTAATTGATCTTGGAGCTTCTCAGCATCTTTCCCTACATATATATATGTTTTGTTTAATGACTCCAAGTATTCTTTAAGTGCTTCTATAGAGATGTACGTATCTTCCATTACATTTGTTAATACATTATCTTCATACTTATATACACCAGTAAAGACATGATTACGTCTTGCATCAAATATAGGGACGATTAGCGTTTCTTTTATATCAGTTGTATGTGCCAAGGCTTTTAAAGAAGACACTTCATAAACTGGTATATTAAGTGCATATGCTAAAGTTTTAGCTGTAGTGATACCAATCCTTAATCCCGTATAAGAACCTGGTCCATTTGCTACTACAATTTCAGTTAAATCTTTAGGTACAATATTGGCTTCTTTTAACATATTCTCAATTACGGGCATCAATTGTAACGAGTGATTCTTTTTTATATTTGATTGATGATTAAGTAATATTTGGTTTTCATTCATAATTGCAACGGCTAATGGTTGATTGGAAGTATCAATCAGTAATGTCGTCATTATTTAACAACTCCTTCAATTGTTTATAGTGTTCACCTTTTGAAACAATTTCAAACGTTCTTGTATGCTCATCTAATCTCTTAATATTAATTTCTAATCTCTCTTCAGGTAGATAATCTTCAATGAATGTACTCCATTCGATTAATGTAACACCATCACCATTAAAATACTCATCAAAACCTAAATCTTCATCGCTATCTTCTAATCTATAACAATCCATATGATGAAAAGGCAATTTTCCTTTGTATGATTTAATTATATTAAAGGTAGGTGAATTAATATTTCGCTTAACGCCTAAAGCTTTACCAAAAAATTGGCTAAATGTCGTTTTACCTGCCCCTAAATCACCATTAAGCAAAATGACATCATTTTTCGATACATGCTTTGCTAATTTTTCTGCAATATTTTTCGTTTGATCTAATGTTTGAACTTCAATATACAAATGTAACACCTACCTTTAATTTTACTAAGTTAAACTAACTGAATTATTATAACAAATAATTAAAAAATTGGGTAATGAATGGTTTTTTATCGCTAAAGCGCTTACATTGTCTAAATATTTAGAAAAATCCAAATCTTCTGTTGACATGTCCCGAAATATGGGTTAAATTTAGTACATAAATTTTTTAATTATTCAAAATATATCGAAAAATAAAAATTCTCATTTAAGAAGAAAGGACGAGTTGTAATGAAATTCTATATGACGGCACATAAACCGACAACTGAATATAGCTTAATAGTAATTTTATTACGCTCAGTAGGACTCGAACAACAGTAACTTGCAATTTACTGTATGGTTTAAGTCCTATTTCTACTTGAATGGGACTCGTAAACAGCGTCCCATTATATTGGGAGGCTGTTTTTTTATTTTCTAGAGGAGTGTAAATATGAGAAGTGACATGATCAAAAAAGGTGACCAACAAGCACCTGCAAGAAGCTTATTACATGCAACAGGACAAATTAAAGACCCAACAGATATGAACAAACCGTTTATTGCTATCTGTAACTCTTACATCGACATTGTCCCAGGACATGTTCATCTAAGAGAGTTAGCTGATGTTGCTAAAGAAGCAATCAGAGAAGCAGGTGGTATTCCATTCGAATTTAATACGATTGGTGTAGACGATGGCATTGCAATGGGACATATTGGCATGCGCTACTCATTACCAAGTAGAGAAGTTATCGCAGATGCAGCAGAAACAGTTATTAACGCTCACTGGTTTGACGGCGTATTCTACATGCCAAACTGTGACAAAATCACACCAGGAATGTTACTAGCATCAGTTAGAACAAACGTACCAGCTATTTTCTGTTCAGGTGGACCGATGAAAGCAGGTTTATCTTCAACAGGAAAAGCATTAAACCTATCTTCAATGTTCGAAGCAGTTGGTGCATTTAAAGATGGATCAATGAGTAAAGAAGAATTCTTGGATATGGAACAAAACGCGTGTCCTACTTGTGGTTCTTGTGCAGGTATGTTTACTGCTAACTCAATGAACTGTTTAATGGAAGTGCTAGGTTTAGCTCTACCTTATAACGGAACAGCAATTGCAGTTGGTGAACAAAGAAAAGAATTAATTCGAGATGCTGCATTCAAGTTAATGGATTTAGTTAAAAATGATATTAAACCAAAAGATATCGTAACAAAAGATGCTATCGATGACGCATTTGCTTTAGATATGGCAATGGGTGGTTCTACTAACACAGTTCTACACACATTAGCTTTAGCAAATGAAGCAGGAATTGATTACGATTTAAACAGAGTAAACGAAATTGCTAAACGTACACCGTACTTATCTAAGATTGCCCCAAGCTCATCTTACTCAATGCATGATGTACATGAAGCTGGTGGTGTTCCAGCAATCATCGGTGAATTGCTGACTATGGATAATGTATTACATCCAGATAGAATTACCGTAACTAGTAAAACATTAAGAGAAAACAACGAGAATAGAGAAATTAAAAACCTCGATGTTATCCATAAAAAAGAAAACGCATTTTCAAAAACTGGAGGTTTATCAATCTTATTTGGAAATATCGCTCCAGATGGTGCAGCTATTAAAGTCGGCGGAGTTGATCCATCTATTAGTAAATTCGTCGGTAAAGCGATTTGCTTCGACTCACATGATGAAGCGGTTGAAGCAATTGATAATCATACAGTACGTGAAGGTCACGTAGTTGTTATTAGATATGAAGGTCCTAAAGGTGGACCAGGAATGCCAGAAATGTTAGCCCCTACTTCATCCATCGTAGGTAGAGGTTTAGGTAAAGATGTTGCACTTATTACTGACGGAAGATTCTCTGGTGCAACAAGAGGTGTTGCTGTCGGACACATTTCACCTGAAGCTGCTGCTGGTGGCCCTATTGGATTAATTAACGATGGAGACGAAATCGTAATTGATTTAGTTAATCGTAAATTAGATGTTAATGTTTCTGACGCTGAATTACACGAAAGAAAACAAAATATCAAACCATTTAAAGCAAAAGTAAAAACTGGCTATTTAGCTAGATATACTGCCCTTGTTACAAGTGCAAATACAGGTGGCATTATGAAAGTACCAGATGAATTAATTTAAGGAGTGATTATCATGGCACTAACTACTAAATCTTATAATGAACCCGATGAAGCAACTAAGGAAAAAACAATAACTTACACAGGAGCAGAATTACTCGTACAATCATTTATTGATCAAAAAGTTGATTATATCTTTGGTTATCCTGGAGGCGCTGTTCTTCCATTATATGATGCTTTTTATGATGGTAAAGTTCCTCACATTTTAACTAGGCATGAACAAGGTGCTGTTCATGCCGCGGAAGGATATGCAAGAGTTACTGGTAAACCAGGCGTGGTTGTTGTAACAAGTGGACCTGGTGCTACAAATACAATCACAGGTATTGCAGATGCAATGAGTGACTCTATCCCTTTGATCGTTATTACTGGACAAGTGCATAGACCAGGTATTGGTAAAGATGCTTTCCAAGAAGCGGATTTACTTTCTATGACAACACCAATTACAAAACATAACTATCAAGTAACAGATGTAAAAGATATTCCAAAGATTATAGACGAAGCTTTTCATATTGCTTCTACTGGTCGTAAGGGGCCAGTTGTAATCGATTTTCCTAAAGATATCGGCGTATTAGAAACAGTTGAAGTTGAACCAAGAGATTTAGATTTACCAGGTTATCAGCTTAATTTAAATCCTGAAGATAAAGAAATTGAGCAAATCATTCAAATGATGAGTGTAGCTAAAAGACCAATTATTTTAGCTGGAGCTGGTGTGAATCATGCAGAAGCTTCTAAAGAACTCACTGAATTTGCTAACAAATTTAAAATTCCAGTAGTGAATACTTTATTAGGATTAGGGTCAATTCCCTACTCTGACCCATTATTCTTAGGTATGGGCGGCATGCATGGTTCTTACGCAAGTAATATGGCACTTACAGAATGTGATTTGTTGATTAACTTTGGCAGTAGATTTGACGATAGATTAGCAAGTAAACCTGATGAGTTTGCTCAAGACGCTAAAGTTATTCATGTCGATATCGATCCAAGTGAAATCAATAAAATTATACCTACTGATTTAGGTGTTATTGCCGATGCAAAGCTCACTCTAGAAGCATTGTTAGAATATGATGCTCATGAATTAATTCATAACGAATGGTACGAACATTGTCTATCAAATAAAGCGACTTACCCATTCAGATACGATACACCTACAGATGACTTTGTTAAACCACAACAAGCAATCGAATATATTGGTAAAATCACTGACGGTGATGCATTAGTTTCTACAGATGTAGGTCAACACCAAATGTGGGTCGCTCAATATTATCCGTTTAAAACACATGGACAAATCATTACAAGTGGTGGTCTTGGAACAATGGGATTCGGAATTCCAGCTGCAATGGGTGCGAAATTTGCATATCCTGATAAGACAGTTGTTGCCTTTGTTGGTGACGGTGGATTCCAAATGACTAATCAAGAGATGGCTATTCTTAACGAATTTGATAACGATATTAAAATTGTTCTTATCAATAATGGAACACTAGGTATGGTAAAACAGTGGCAAGATAAATTTTACAGTCAACGTTTCTCACATTCAGTATTTTCTGGACAACCCGATTTCATGAAGCTTTCAGAAAGTTATGGCGTTAAAAGTTTCATGATTGATTCAAATGAGAAATTAGAATCAACACTTGATGAAGCATTTGCACATAAAGGCCCTGCTCTTATCGAAATTAGAATATCCCCTTCTGAACCAGTACTACCAATGGTTCCAAGTGGACAACCAAATTATAAGATGGAGGGCGTGGAATAATGAAAAGAACAATTAAGACATTAGTGCTCGATAGAGCGGGCACACTCAACCGGCTTACAAGTATTTTTGTAAGGAGACAGTACAACATTGTTACTCTTTCAGCAACGCCAACTGAAACTGAAGGCATTACTAACATTACATTTATCGTCGATGTTTCAGATGAAAGTAGTATCGAAACGATCATTAAACAATTAGAAAAACAAGTGAACGTAATTTCAGCTTTAGATATTACAGAAACAAATTTATTTAATCGTGAGTTGATTCTTATAAAGCTCGGTCATCCTAGCAATTATCAAGAATTCGAATCAGTGATCGAACCTTATAAAGAACAGCTCACAATTTTAAAAGATGTTGAAGAACACATCTATTTACAAGCTTTTGGAACCCATCAAACAATAGAAAATCTATTGGATGATTTAGATATATATCCAGTGACACAAGTGTCACGAACAGGTTCTGCAGGATTACTATAAAAACAAAACAAATTAACTATTGGAGGCATTTTATTATGACTAAAGTATTTTATGACAACTCGGTAACAGAAGACGCATTACAAGGTAAAAAAATTGCAGTAGTTGGGTATGGTTCTCAAGGACATGCACATGCACAAAACTTAAAAGATAACGGATATGATGTAGTTATCGGTATTCGTCCAGGTAAATCATTCGATCAAGCTAAAGAAGATGGCTTTGAAGTATATCCAGTTAACGAAGCAGTTAAACAATCTGACGTTGTAATGATTCTATTACCAGATGAAATCCAAGGACAAGTATATAAAGAAGAAATTGAACCTAATTTAGAAGCAAATAATGCATTAGTATTTGCCCATGGATTTAACATTCATTTCAAAGTCATTCAACCACCTGAAAATGTTGATGTGTTCCTAGTAGCACCTAAAGGACCAGGTCATCTTGTAAGACGTACATTTACAGAAGGCAGCGCAGTACCAGCTTTATATGCTGTGTACCAAGATGCTTCAGGTAAAGCAACTCAATTAGCGCTTAGCTATGCAAAAGGAATTGGAGCAACTCGTGCTGGTGTAATTGGTACTTCATTTGAAGAAGAAACTGAAACAGACCTATTTGGTGAACAAGCTGTATTATGTGGCGGTGTTACTAAGTTAATCCAATCAGGATTTGAAACACTAGTAGAAGCTGGATATCAACCAGAAATTGCTTATTTCGAAGTATTACACGAAATGAAATTAATCGTTGATTTAATGTATGAAGGCGGAATGGAAAACATGCGTTACTCTATTTCAAATACTGCTGAGTACGGTGACTATGTTTCAGGAGAACGCGTTATTACACCAGATGTTAAAGACAACATGAAAGCAGTATTAAAAGATATTCAATCAGGAGCATTCAGTGATAGCTTCATTAAAGATAATGAAAATGGCTTTAAAGAGTTCTTAAGAATGCGTAAAGAACAACAAGGTCATCAAATTGAATCAGTTGGTAGAGATTTACGTGACATGATGCCATTTGTTAAAGCTAAAAGCATTCAGTCCAAATAAATCATAGTAACTTAAGGAGAGGATAATTATGCCAGATCATATTCAAATATTCGATACAACTCTAAGAGACGGAGAACAAACACCTGGAGTAAACTTTTCATTCGAAGAACGTCTCAAAATTGCTAAACAACTAGAAAAATGGGGAGTAGATGTTATCGAAGCAGGATTCCCCGCTTCTAGTGAAGGTAGTTTTAAATCAGTGGAAAGTATTTCACAAGCATTAACAACAACAGCTGTATGTGGTTTAGCTAGATGTAAAAAATCAGATATTGATGCTGTACATGAATCTACAAAGTTAGCTCAACATAGACAAGTTCATGTATTTTTAGCAACTAGCCCTATCCATTTAGAATTCAAATTAAAAATGACTGAAGATGAAGTATTAGCATCGATTAAAGAGAATATCACATATGCTAAAACATTATTCGAAAACGTACAGTTTTCACCTGAAGATGCTACAAGAACACCTTTACCATTTTTAATAAAAGCAATTCAAACTGCTGTTGATGCTGGTGCTAATATAATCAACATTCCAGATACTGTAGGTTATTCGTATCCTTTAGAATATGGTCAACTCTTTAAGACAATTATTGAATCAGTTGAAAGTGACCATGAAGTGATTTATAGCTCTCATTGTCACGATGACCTAGGCATGGCCGTAGCAAACGGCCTTGCTGCTTTTGAAAATGGCGCTCGTAGAGTTGAAGGTGCAATAAATGGTATCGGAGAGCGTGCTGGTAATACTGCACTCGAAGAAATTGCACTTGCATTGTATGTAAGAAAAGACCATTACAACCTTTCTACTAATATTAATTTAGAAGAAACAAAAAATACAAGTGACATGGTCAGTCGTTATTCAGGCTTTCAAGTTCCTAGAAATAAAGCAATTGTCGGACAAAATGCATTTAGCCATGAATCAGGTATTCATCAAGATGGCATTTTGAAAAATCCAGAAACATATGAAATTATGACACCACAACTCGTCGGTGTTGTAAAAAATTCATTACCTCTAGGTAAATTATCCGGTAAACATGCTTTCAGTGAAAAACTAATAGAACTAGGCTACGACTTAACACCAGACGAACAAGTCGAAGTGTTTAAACAGTTTAAATCTATTGCAGATAAGAAAAAACAAGTAACTGATCGTGATATACACGCTATTTTACGCGGTAGTGAACATGAAGAAAATGCGTATTATAAAGTTAATGCTCTTCAACTGCAATTCGTATCTAACGGCCTGCAAAGCGCAGTCGTCGTTATTGAAGATAAAGAAGGTAAAACTTATCAAGATTCATCGATTGGATCTGGTTCTATCATTTCAATTTATAATGCCATAGATAGAATTTTTGATTATTCACCTACTCTTCAACAATATAGAATTGAATCAATTACTGAAGGAACGGACGCTCAAGCTGAAGTTCATGTACAAGTTGAATTTGAAGATGAAACATATACAGGTATCGGTATTGATTACGATATTTTATATGCTTCATGCAAAGCTTATGTTGAAGCGCATGCGAAACATAGTGAAACTACATTGAAAGAAGGCGTGAAGTCATGACATACAAAATCACTGCCCTACCCGGTGATGGTATAGGCCCAGAGATTTTAACAGGTAGTTTAGAAATTTTAGAAATCCTGTCAAAGAAATTTAATTTTGAATATGAAGTAGTATCAAAAGATTTTGGAGGTATCGCCATAGATAAACATGGCGAACCTTTACCTCCTGATACATTAGAAGCATGTAAAAACAGTGATGCTATTTTGTTAGGTGCTGTTGGAGGACCTAAATGGACAAATCCTAAAAACAGACCTGAACATGGACTATTAGGTATCAGAAAAGCACTTAAACTTTTTGCTAATATTAGGCCTACAATTGTTACTGAATCAACTGCACACCTTTCTCCACTTAAAGAATCATTAGTAAAAAATACAGATTTTATCATCGTTAGAGAATTAACAGGCGGTTTATATTTTGGCGAACCAAAATATTTCGATGAAAATAAAGCTGTAGATACTCTAGCTTATTCAGTTGATGAAATAACACGAATAGCACATGTTGCTTTTAAACTAGCTCAACATAGAAATAAAGTTGTAACTTCAGTAGATAAAGAAAATGTATTAAGTTCTTCAAAATTATGGAGACAAACATTAGAAACAGTTTCAAAACAATATCCTGATGTAACTTTAAATCATTTACTCGTAGATGCTTGCAGCATGCATCTTATAACAAATCCAAGACAATTCGATGTAATTGTAACTGAAAACTTATTTGGTGATATTTTAAGCGATGAAGCATCGGTTATCCCAGGTTCATTAGGATTATCACCTTCAGCTAGCTTTGGAGAAGACGGACCTAGTTTATATGAACCTATTCATGGTTCAGCTCCTGATATCGCTGGAAAAGATATAGCAAATCCAAGTGGCATGTTATTATCTTTAGCAATGTTAATACGTGAAAGTTTAAATCAACCAGAATGTGCACAACATTTAGAAGATATCGTATTTAAAACAATAAAAGAAGGTATTTCAACAAAAGATTTAGGTGGACAATCTAGCACATCTCAAGTCTTCGAAACTATTAAAAAATCAATTTAAAAGGAGGAAACGACATGAGTCAAACATTATTTGATAAAGTATGGAATCGACATATAATAGCCGGTAAAGAAGGTGAACCACAATTATTATATATCGACTTACACCTAATACATGAAGTCACTTCTCCTCAAGCTTTTGAAGGCTTAAGATTGCAAAATAGGAAAGTCCGACGACCTGATCGTACATTTGCTACGTTAGATCACAATGTACCGACAGTTGATATATTCAATATTAGAGATGAAATAGCTAATAAACAAATTCAAGCTTTGCAAAAAAACTGTGAGGCTTTCGGTGTAAAGTTATTTGATATGGGTTCAGATGAACAAGGTATTGTGCACATGGTTGGACCTGAAACAGGTTTAACACAACCAGGAAAAACAATTGTATGTGGTGATTCTCATACAGCTACACATGGCGCATTTGGTGCTATAGCTTTTGGTATTGGTACAAGTGAAGTAGAACATGTTTTTGCAACACAAACTCTATGGCAAACTAAACCTAAAAACTTAAAAATACAAGTAGATGGAAGTTTACCTAATGGTGTTTATGCCAAAGACCTTATTCTTTATTTAATCAATCAACATGGTGTAGATTTTGGAACTGGTTACGCATTAGAATTCGCTGGAGAAGCCATTGAAAATATGACGATGGATGAACGCATGACCATTTGTAATATGGCAATTGAAGCTGGCGCAAAATACGGTATGATGAAACCAGATGAAACAACTTTTGAATATGTTAAAGGTCGTGAATACCAACCTGAAAACTTTGAAGAAAAAGTAGAAGAATGGAAAGAACTCTATTCGGACGAAGAGGCTACTTACGATAAAATTATCAATGTAGATGTGACCGATTTAGAACCACAAGTGACTTGGGGAACTAGTCCCGAGATGGGCGTAAGTTTTAGTACTCCTTTCCCTGAAATAAATGATTTAAATGATGAAAGAGCTTATAACTATATGGGACTTGAACCAGGTCAAACAGCAAGAGATATTCCTTTAGGATATGTATTTCTAGGTTCATGTACAAATGCTAGACTTTCAGACTTAATCGAAGCAAGTAAAATCGTAGATGGTCATACCGTCCACTCTAATATAACAGCTATTGTTGTCCCTGGTTCAAGAAGTGTTAAACTTCAAGCCGAGGCATTAGGTCTAGACAAAATATTTAAAGACGCTGGTTTTGATTGGAGAGAACCTGGATGTTCAATGTGTCTAGGTATGAATCCAGACCAAGTACCTGATGGAGTACACTGTGCATCTACAAGTAACCGTAACTTCGAAGGAAGACAAGGTAAAGGAGCTAGAACTCATCTAGTATCCCCTGCTATGGCTGCAGCTGCTGCAATTAATGGTAGATTTGTAGATACAAGAAAGGTGGTCATTTAAATGGAACCTATTAATATATTTAATGGTAAAACTGTACCTCTATTAAATAATAATATTGATACAGATCAAATTATTCCTAAAGCATTTTTAAAACGTATTTCTAAAACAGGATTCGGACCATTTTTATTCGATGAATGGCGCTACCTTTCAGATGGCTCAGAAAATCCAGAATTCAATTTAAATAAACCTGAATATAAAGGCGCATCTATTTTAATTTCTGGAGATAACTTCGGTTGTGGTTCATCAAGAGAACACGCTGCATGGGCTTTAAAAGACTTTGGTTTTCTTATTATAATAGCTGGTAGCTTTAGTGATATCTTTTACATGAACTGTACTAAAAACGGTATGCTTCCTATTGCTATTGAAAATAAAACAGATAGAGAATCAATTGCTCAACATAGTGAAATTACAATAGATTTACCAAATCAAGAAATTATAACACCAGAAGCTAAATATCACTTCGATATTGATGCAACATGGAAAAATAAACTCGTTAATGGACTAGATGATATCGCAATTACATTAACATATGAAGACCAAATTAATGAATATGAAAAAACGCACAACTAATATAGGAGTGATAGAATGACCTTAAAAACTCGATTAAGTACCGATGATATCGAAGATGCATTTTTAAAACTTAAAGATACCGTCAAACAAACACCACTTGAAAAAGACTTATACTTATCTCAAAAATTTGATTGTAATGTATATCTAAAACGTGAAGATATGCAATGGGTAAGATCTTTTAAATTACGAGGCGCGTATTACGCGATTAATCAACTAACTGATGAACAACGTGCTAATGGTGTAAGTTGCGCAAGTGCAGGTAATCACGCACAAGGTGTTGCATTTACAGCTAAGTATTTAGGTATTAAAGCTGTAATATTCATGCCTGTTACTACTCCGTCACAAAAAATAAATCAAGTTAAATTTCATGGTGGAGAATTCGTGCAAATTGAATTGATCGGTGATACATTCGATGATTGTCTAAAACACGCACTAGAGTACACTAATAAATTTAATTTATCATTTATTGATCCATTTAATAATTTAAATACAATTGCAGGACAAGGTACTATAGCAAAAGAAATCCTAGACTTTTCTTCTGAAGAAAATATAAATTTTGATTATTGTTTTGCAGCAGTTGGAGGCGGCGGCCTTATCTCTGGAGTTGGTACTTATTTAAAAGATAAGAGCCCTTCTACACAATTAATTGGTGTTGAGCCATTAGGTGCTAGCAGTATGGCACAATCTGTGAAAGCTAATAAAGTTGTAGCACTTACAGATATAGATAAATTCGTAGATGGCGCTTCAGTAGGTAAAGTTGGCGAATTAACATTTGATATCGCTAAAAACGTTGTAGATAATTTTGTCGCAATCGATGAAGGTGAAGTGTGTAGCACAATCTTAGATATGTATTCGAAATTAGCTATTATAGCTGAGCCTGCAGGTGCTTTAAGTGTATCGGCATTAAACCATTACAAAAATGAAATTAAAGGTAAAAATGTAGTATGTATCGTCAGTGGTGGCAACAATGATATTAATAGAATGAAGGAAATAGAAGAACGTTCATTGCTATTTGAAGATATGAAACATTACTTTATTGTTAATTTCCCTCAAAGACCTGGTGCTTTAAGAGAATTTGTTAATGATGTTTTAGGACCGAATGATGATATTACTAAATTCGAGTACTTAAAGAAATCGAGTCAAAATACAGGTACCGTTATTATCGGTATACAATTAAAAGACCATAATGATCTTGATCAGCTTTATAAAAATGTTAGTGAATTTGACCCTAAATACATTTATATTAATCAAAATAAGATGCTTTACTCATTACTCATATAATACAAATACACCCTCTAAAATAAGCTTTAGAGGGTGTATTTTTATGTATAGAAATAGAAAGATTACTCCTTTAAATTAAATCAAAAAAAAGAGACCTAACAGGTCTCGAGTGCGGCTCATCGCATCCATTTTATAATAATTTGCCCGGCAACGTCCTACTCTCGCGGAACGTAAGCCCAACTACCATCGGCGCTAAAGAGCTTAACTTCTGTGTTCGGCATGGGAACAGGT